>CAVQGF010000018.1:0-35301 GCA_963711965.1 uncultured Acidobacteriota bacterium
TCTCTCTCTCTCTCTCTCTCTCTCTCTCTCTCTCTCTCTCTCTCTCTCTCTCCTCCTCCTCCTCCGCCACCGGGGGTTGAAGATCGTGCTGACTTCGATCAAGGACTACAAGGTGCAGACGGAATCGGTAAATCGCGTTGCCAAGGGCAAAGGCAAGCGTAGCGCGGTGATGATCGGCGGTGGAGCGGGAGCAGGCGCGCTGATCGGAGCACTCGCAGGCGGCGGTAAGGGCGCGGCTATCGGGGCTCTGGTGGGTGGCGGCGCCGGAACCGCAGGGACGTATTTCACCGGAAACAAAGAAATTGTGCTTCCTGTCGAGACCGTGGTTTCGTTCAAGCTGCTGCAGCCAATCGAAATCAAGATGTAGCGTGTTATTTTGGTGGAGGTGCTGAATGAGATCGGTACCTCCATCATGGCCCTCAACTTCGACCAATTCTCCGTCATCACCTTCGACTGCTACGGCACTCTCATCAACTGGGAGGTCGGCATACTGGGTGCGCTGCGACCCATCCTGAAAAAGCACGGGCGTAATCTATCCGACGCCGGTGTTCTCGAACTCTATTCAACTTTTGAGCCGCAGATACAGAGCGGCGAGTACAAACCGTACCGGCAGATCCTGGCCGAAGTGGTGCGACGCTTCGGGCAGAAGCTGGTGTTCACGCCGACGCAGCAGGAGATCGATTCCCTGGCCGAGTCCCTCAAGGATTGGCCGCCCTTCCCAGATACGACCTCCGGGCTGCGCAAGCTGAAGACGAAGTACAAGCTGGCCATCATCTCAAACATCGATGACGACTTGCTGGCGCTCTCGCTGCGGCTGATGGGTGTGCCATTCGACTTCCTGATCACTGCACAGCGGGCTAAAAGCTATAAACCATCGCTCAACAACTTCAATCTGGCGTTGCAGAAGATCGGGCTGCCGAAAGAGAAGATTTTGCATGCGGCGGAAAGCCTGTATCACGATGTCGCGCCGACGAATGAGTTGGGTATCGCCAACGTGTGGGTGAATCGGCGCGGCGGGAAGCCGGGGGCCACGCGCGATATTCCGGCCGTCCCGGGATTGGAAGTGCCGGATATAAAAACGCTGGCCGAAGTTGCGGTGGAATAGAAAAGGGCGGCTTCTCGCCGCCCTTTGTTTGCTCGAAAACTTTACTGGTTGACCGGGATCTTGATGATCTTCTTCTGGATGGCGTAGGTCACCAGCTGCGCCTTGTTGTGAATGTCGAGTTTGCGCATCAGGTTGAACTTGTGCGCCTCGATGGTCTTCACGCTCAATCCCAGCAGCACCGCGATCTCCTTCACCGAATTGCCTTCGGCAAGCAGCTTCAGGATCTCGCGCTCACGTGGGGTCAGCGTCGACATGCGTGGACGCATCTTCTGGTCGCGCACGCGTGAGCGGAAATCTTCCACGAGTTTTCCCAGGACCTGGGTACTGAGATATTTTCCGCCCTTGTAGACGTCGCGAATGGCGGTGACGAGCTGCGGCGCGGGCGTGTCTTTCAGAACGTATCCGGCGGCGCCGACTTCGAGACACTGCACCAAGTAGTCCTCATCTTCGTACATGGTGAGGAAAAGGACCTTGGTCTCGGGACGGTTCTTGCGGATGTGACGGGCGGCCTCGAAACTCGAGAGACCTTGCATGCCGATGTCCATCAGGACGATGTCCGGGCGCAGGTCGCGCGCCTTCTCGACGGCAGCGCCAGCATCGCCGGCCTCGCCAATCACTTCAAAATCAGACTCCATCTCCAGCAGGCGACGGACGCCCTGGCGGAACAATGTGTGATCGTCAACCAGCAGACATTTGATCTTAGGCATGTACAACCCTCAATTCTTAATGGATCCGCGTGGAGATGGCTCCAGCCTCCGCGGATTTTGCTAATGGCGCGGTCGCTTCTCGGAGCGGCACTGCCACTTCAATCCTTGTGCCCCGTTCTTTGGAAGAGGCAATCCGCACCTCGCCCCCGATCGAATGCACCCTTTCTTTGATTCCAGCCAGCCCGAACGAGTTACCACGGGAGTTGCTGCTTTTCGAGTTAAACCCCACCCCGTCGTCCTCCACCAGCAGGCGGAGGTTCTTATCGTCATAATTCAGAATGATGTTGGCGCTTTTAGCGTGGGAGTGTTTGGCGACGTTGTGCAGCGTCTCCTGGACGACGCGGTAGATGACCATTTCGACCTCGGGATCGAGGCGATTCACGTCCTCCGCCACCATGACGCGGGCGCGGATGCCAGTATTTTTAGCCAAATCTTTGGCTTCTTTACGGATGGCGGCCACCAGGCCGAGTTCTTTCAGGACCAGCGGCGAGAGGCGCCCGATGATGCGGCGGATGCCTTCGATGGTGCGGTCGACGACCTCGACGGTCTCGCGGATCTTGTTCTTCTGCGAGCGCGAGCCGCGGCCGGCGGCGGTGGATTCGAGCATTCCGAGATACAGGCGGATGACCATAAGCGCCTGGCCGGTCTCGTCGTGCAGCTCGCGGCTGATGCGCTTGCGCTCATCTTCCTGCACGCGGAGCAAGTGGCCGGAGAGTTCGGCGATGCGCACTTCGCGTTCGCGCAGAGCCTCGATCATGCGGCGTCGGTCGATGGCGAGCGCGGAGCGGTCGGCGATGGCGCGCATCATCTCGCGTTCGGTCGGCAGCCATTCGTAGGGCTTGGTGAATCCGACGACAAGGACACCGATGATCTCGCCATTTGCGTTCAGCGGCATTCCCCAGAGAGTGGCGGCCGCATTGCGAAGGGCAGGGCTGGCGACCCGCTCGTCATGAGCCGGATCAAGAATGATGTCGGGCACGCCGGTGGCAGCAATGGCGCCCGAGAAGCCCTGGCCGATCTCGATGGTGAGGTCGTCCTCGGACTTGAAACCTAATCTTGCCTTGGCCTGCATGCGGTTTGTGCCTGGCTCCTTCAGTAGGAGCACGCCGGTGGTGGCACCGAAGAGCTTGGCGGTGATGGCGAGGACCTGATGGAATACCGACGGAAGATCGGCAGCAGAGAGCTCGGCGTCGAGGATGGAAAGAAGCGCCGCGTTCTGCTCGCTCTTGGCGTCGAAATAAGCGCCGCTGACGACGACGAAGCAGGCGGACGACAAGGTCTCGAGAGTGGCGATGAGTTCGTTGCGGCGCTCGCCGAAGAGGCTGCCGACGTAAGGCTCGCAGACATTCAGATAAAGCTCAAGCGAACGGGCGATGACGCGGGTGTCCACCTGAAGCTTGGCGAGACGCGAGCCGTGATAACTCAGGTTCTCGAGCAATCCTTTGAAATCATTTTTAGCGCAGATAAACGCGCAGGCAGCGCCAAGTTGCAGTTGCTCGAGCGCGACGACAATGCGGCCTTCGAATTGGAATTCTTGCGCGATCTTCTCGCGCCATTTCGCAGAAATGTCGGGAAAGTAGGGCTCCAGGGCCCTAGTGACTTCGATGATCAGCTCGCGAGAGCTGTCTTTGAGAGGCAAAACTGCTGACACTGCTACTGCTCCCGGGGCCAGAGGAAGATTCCGTCGCGAACATCGCCGCCTTAGAGCGGCGACCAAGAATTCCCCTAAATCTTTCTAAGTAATATACCCGTCAAGGAAGCGAGTGTCTACTAATTAGTCATTATTTTTGAAGATATCTCGCATGGGCGGAGCACCAGCGGGAGTAAATTTTCAGCTTGCTACAATGCCAGTGCATGTTGCGCTTCTCAACCGCAGGCGAATCCCACGGCGAAGCCCTGGTCGCGACCCTCTCCGGAGTGCCGGCGGGGCTCGATTTCGACCAGAAATTCGTCGATCAGGAGCTGTGGCGTCGCCAGCAGGGCTACGGCCGCGGCGGGCGCATGAAGATCGAGAAGGATTCGGCGCATGTTATCTCTGGAGTCAGGCACGGGAAGACGATCGGCTCGCCCATCGCGCTGCTCCTGGAGAATAAAGATTGGAAGAATTGGGAAGAAGCCCTGCCGGTTGCGGCGGGCGATGCGGCCAAGCATAAAGAGGTGAAGTCGCCGCGGCCCGGACATGCCGACTTGGCGGGCGCGCTGAAGTACAACTTCCCTGAAGCAAGGTACGTTTTGGAGCGCGCGTCGGCACGAGAGTCGGCGGCACGAGTGGCCGTGGGTGCGATCGCGAAGCTGCTGTTGCGCGAGCTAGAGATCGGCGTGCTGAGCCATGTGATTCAAGTGGGAAATGCGCGGTGCTCGTGTACTGGCGAGTGGAAGAAGCTCGTGGAGCTGTCTAAGCGCGAAGAAATTTTGCTGAACTGCGAAGATGCTGAAGCCCAGCAGCGGATGAAGGCCGAAGTAGATGAGGTGTTGCGCACCGGCGACACGGTGGGCGGAGTCTTCGAGGTGATCGCGCACGGAGTTCCCCCGGGACTGGGCACGTACGCGAATTGGGACGAGCGCCTGGACGGTTTGCTGGCGCAGGCAGTCATGTCGCTGCAAGCTGTGAAAGCGGTGGAAGTGGGTGCAGGCGTGGCCGTCTCCGGCGGCGTGGGTTCGAAGGCACAGGACGAAATTGGATTTTCGCGAGAGAGCGGATTCAGCCGGTCATCGAATCATGCCGGCGGACTCGAGGGCGGGGTTTCGAACGGGCAAGACGTCGTGGTGCGCGGATACCTGAAGCCGATCTCGACATTGCGGCGGCCCTTGGGGTCAGTCGATTTCAAGTCGCGCGAGCCGGTGAAGGCGGCGTATGAGCGGTCGGATGTTTGTGTGGTCCCTGCGGCGGGGGTGGCGGGAGAGGCGATGGTCGCGCTGACGCTGGCGCGCTGCGCGCTCGAAAAGTTTGGCGGCGATTCGGTCGGCGAGTTGAAAAGAAATTTTGAAGGATATTTGAAGCAGCTGAAGGAGTTTTGAGCCGTCAAAGTTAGTACCGGCAAACGCAAGGTCCCTCGACTTCGCGCGCTGCGGCGCGCTTCGCTCGGGATGACGAAGTAAACGTTTTTGGCAGAATTTTGGGTACTGAAAGTAAGGACCAACGAAGAACCACCTCATGATTTATCCCATTGTTAAATACGGCAATTCTGTTTTGGAGACACCGGCGAAAACCGTCACGACCTTCGACAAAGAGTTGGAAAAGCTCGCCGAAGACATGTTCGAATCGATGTACGCGGCGCACGGAGTGGGGCTGGCGGCGACGCAGATCGGCATCGCGAGGCGCATCGCGGTGATCGATACCAGCTTTAAGGAAGACGACGGCGCAAAGCTAGTGTTCGTGAATCCGGAGATCATCAAGACAGAGGGACAGCAGAGCGGCGGCGAAGGCTGTTTGAGCATCCCGGAATTCCGCGAGCGCGTGACCCGCGCCAACAAAGTGACGGTTCGCGCGCAGGACCTGAAAGGCAAGACATTCGAGATGACGGGTGAAGCGCTTCTGGCGCGCGCCTTCCTGCACGAGACCGATCACCTGAACGGAAAACTTTTTATCTCGCACCTCAGCGCGCTCAAACGCAACCTGATCAAGAACAAGATCAAGAAGCTGCAAAAGGCGGGAGAGTGGATGTAGTTTTTTGCGGCACCCCGCAATTCGCCGTACCCACGCTCGACGCCCTTGTCGCAGCGGGACACAAGGTGCAGCTCGTAGTCTCGCAACCCGATCGGCCCAGCGGTCGTGGTCAGCAAGTCGCGGCGCCTCCGATAAAACAGCGGGCACTCGAACTCAAGCTGCCCATCACGCAGCCGCAATCCATCAAGAACAACACAGAGTTTCGTGCCCAGCTTGAGTCGCTAAAGCCGCAGGCGATCATCGTGGTGGCGTACGGACGAATCATTCCGCAATGGATGATCGACCTGCCGCCGCTCGGCAACCTGAACGCGCACGCGTCGCTGTTGCCGAAATATCGCGGCGCAGCGCCTATCCAGTGGGCGATCGCGAACGGAGAAAGCATCACCGGTGTAACCACGATGCACATCGACGCGGGACTCGACACGGGTGACATGCTGCTGCAATCGGAAATCCCAATCGCGGCGGACGATACCGCAGTGACGCTTTCGCCGAAGCTGGCGCAACTGGGCGCAGCGTTGATGATCGAGACGCTGCAACGTCTGGAGGCCGGGAAACTCACGCCCACTCCGCAGGACGATGCTCGCGCCACGCTCGCACCGATCCTGAAGAAAGAAGATGGGCGGATAGATTTTTCGCGCAGCGCGCAGGAGATCAACAATCGTCTGCGTGGATTTCAGCCATGGCCGGGAGCGTTCACCACGTTTCGCGGGAAGTCGCTGGTGATAGCGCGCGCGAAGACGTGCGCGCCCGCATCAGAACCGGTTCCGCCGGAGCGGATTCGACTACTCGAAGGGCGGCTGCTGGTGGGAGCGGCGCGCGATACGGCGCTCGAGATCCTAGAGTTGCAGCCGGAAGGCAAGAAGAAGATGTCAGCGATGGATTTTGCGAATGGATATAAGCCGAAAAGTGGAGAGACCGCTCGGGGGCTAAAGTCCGCTTTTTGGCTTCAGGTCAGAACCTCCGCAAGGTCCTTCGCTCCGCTCAGGATTGACATCCTCACGGTTTGACAGTAATCTTAGCGCGCGACTTCCAGCGTGACCGTCATTCCGGGCGAGACGCGCGCGCCGGGCGCGGGTGACTGGCTCGCGATGATCAGCGCCGCTGACGGCTTCTGGTCGACTTCATCGTATCCAGTCCTTCGATCTTCCCGATGCGCAACCCGACTTCGCTGATGGCGTGGCTGGCGTCGGCAAGGTGTGGCCAACGAAGTTCGGCATCACGTAGCTCTGCTCGTCTGCGGGCGCACTGACCAGCAGGCTGACTTTGGGCGACGTCATGGTATTCGCGTTAGCGGCGGGACTTTGCGCGACGACTGTATCGGGGGGGACGTCGGGAAGATGCAGCACGGCGACCGTGCCGACTTCGAGTCCGCGGCGTTGCACGCTGATCTCGGCGGTGCGTCCGCTCTTGCCGAGAAGATCGGGGATGAGCGCGCGCTGTGGTCCCAGGCTGACAGCAACGCGAACGCGATAAGCGCGGCGCACGGTCGCGTCGGGCGAAGGCGCCTGTGACATGATCTTTCCCTCGGCAGATCTCGGGGCTATAGAAGCGGTCCTGCACGTCCATGATCAAGCCCGCGGTCGGTGAGTATGCTGGCAGCGTTTTCCGGCGTCATGCCGATGATCTTCGGGATTTTGACTTCGCCGCCATGGATGGCGAAACGCATCGCCAGCAGGCCGGAGAGTGTGGCCACCATCAGCAGCATCAAGGCGAGAAGAAAATACTTAAACCCGCGCTCGATCTTGGTACCGATCCGCTCAGGCGCCTCGGCGACTTCCGGTTCCTCGGTTTTTGTGCGCGGCTGCATGTCGGGATGCGTGTGATTGTATTCGATGTGCTACGCTGGCTGCGACTTTCTTCTGACGATGACGGCAGCCGCGCCGCAGACCGAATCCGTGCCGCGAAATCGGGCGTTGGATCCTCTTTTTTGCTCTTCTCGCATTCAATTTTCTCCTACGCATCGTCTATGCGCGCTTTGAATTCCTGCTGAATCCCGATGAATTGTTGTGGGCGGTGAGCGCACGGGAATTCCTGGCGGGTAAAGCTCTGTATCGCGATGTGTGGCTGGACAAGCCTCCGGGCGCAACACTGATCTACGCTGCGGTCTTTGCGGTGACCGGAGTGAAGATGGTTGCGATCCGCGTTTTCACGCCTGTTTATGTTTTCGTGACAGCGCTGGTGGTGCGCGCCATTGGGAAGCAGCTCTTTGACGAGCGCATGGGATGGATGGCTGCGTTCCTCTTCTCCTTCCTCAGCATCAACTATTTTCCGGAAGACATGATCCTGCTCAACACCGAGCTGCTCATGCTGCTTCCCTGCTGCGCGGCAACCTGGTGTTTCCTACGCGCGCTGATTCGCGATGACGATCGGGTAGCGTATTTCATCGCCGCCGGAATGCTCACGGCCGTCGCTACGCTCATCAAGCCCGTGGCCCTTTTCAATCTTCTTTTCTTCGCGCTTGCGCCATTCTTCCCAAAGTCGCGGCGCGACGGACGCACCTTCGCGGCAGCTGCGTTTTCTACCTCCGCGGGATCGATCCTTGTTTTGGCGGCGTTCTATCTCATCCTTGATCTCGCTGAAGCTCGCGAAGCTTTCGTCCGCGACGCGCTGCTGACAGGCGCGCATTACGTTACTGATCAGACCTGGGCAGAAACGTTGCGGCGAAGTTCAGGGCTGCTCTCTTACCTTGGTTACAACTTGCCATTCTTCGTTCTGGCCGCCTTCGCCGTTCGCAAGCGGGCGGAGAAATCGCGCTGGATGCTGTTGTGGTTGGTCGCCAGCTTGCTTGGAGCGGCAGCAGGGCGGCGATTTTACGGTCACTACTTCATTCAGCTGCTTCCGCCGTTGGCAGTGCTCTCAGCGATCGGGTTGCGCGAGTTCGTCAAGCATTTACGCAGCAGACGCGACCCAGGGCTGCAGCTGGTTGCGGCGATGCTGCTGCTGTTCACCATCTTCAGCTTCTATCGCTTCCACGAGCGCACGCTAGTTTTTGCGTGGGACACGATCACGAGGAAACCGATCTCGGATCGCTGGCTGCTGACGCGCTTCAATCGCGACATCTATTCCATCGCCGCATACGTTGACGCGCACACCTCGCCGCAGGACCCGATCTTCGTGTGGGGTTTCAAGCCAGAGATCTACTACGCCAGCAAACGTCCGCTTGCGTCGCGTTATTTATCATTTGTCCCGCTGACCGGATGGACGCACGGGATGCCGGCTGCCCTGGATTTCTCAGAGCAGTCGCAGTGGGTGCTGGGACGCAAGCTGCTGCTCGAAGATCTGGAGCGATCGAGGGCTCGTTACATCGTGGACATGGCGTCAGTCCATGACTTCGGTATGAATCATGCGATGGAAAACTATCCCGACCTGCGCGTGTATTTGCGCAACCATTATCGGCGTGAGTCCATCTATTCGGCGGGGGACAATACGGCCATTTATTACCGGCGCATTGATTGAGCATTGTTCGATCAGGACATCAACTCACTTCGCTATAATGGACGCATGAAGATAGGCGTCGTTGGGTCGGGATACGTCGGATTGGTGGCGGCAGCCTGCTTTGCCGAACTCGGCCACGACGTGATCTGCGTGGATAACGACGCGGAGAAACTGGCTGCCCTCAACGCCGGCGAAGTCCCCATCCACGAAAAGTTTTTACCGGAGTTACTGCAGAAGAACCGCGGCAAGCGCCTTAAGTTTTCCGGCTCGGTTCACGATGCCGTGCGTGCCAGCGCTGCCGTTTTTATCGCCGTTGGGACCCCGCAGTCGGAGACCGGCGAAGCTGACCTCTCCTACGTTGAAGCAGTGTCGCGCGAGTTGGCGCATGCTCTGGCAGAAGCCAAGGACGATTACAAGATCGTGGTCGAAAAGAGCACGGTGCCGGTCTACACCAATGCGTGGATACGCCGCGTGATGGAGCAGAATGGCGCTCCGCAAGGCTCGTTCGACGTGGCGTCGAATCCGGAATTCCTGCGTGAAGGCTCGGCTGTCACAGATTTCCTCTATCCCGATCGCATCGTTGCCGGCGCTGACCAAGAACGCTGCGCCGAGATCATGCGCGCCATCTACGAACCGCTGACCAGTGGTGAATATCAGAAGCGGCCGGATGCGATACCGCGACCGGATGCCGCGCGCGTGCCGGCGGAGATCATCGTGACCAGCGCGAAGAGCGCGGAGCTGATCAAGCACGCGTCGAATGCATTCCTCGCGATGAAGATCTCGTTCATCAACGCAGTCGCGAACATCTGCGAGAGCGTTGGGGCCGACGTGCAGCAGGTGCGCGAAGGCATCGGCGCGGATTCGCGCATCGGCAAGCGCTTCTTGAATCCCGGCATCGGGTACGGCGGTTCGTGCTTCCCGAAAGATTTGAAGGCGTTCCACGCGGTGGCGCGCGAGTTCGGATCGGACTTCCGGCTGCTCGATGAAGTGATCCGCATCAATGAAGAGCAGCGCTTGCGGTTTCTTCGAAAGATCCGCGCTACGCTTTGGACGTTGAAGGGCAAGCGGCTGGCGGTGCTCGGGCTGGCATTTAAAGGCGGAACCGACGATGTGCGCGAGTCGCCGGCGGTCGCGCTGGTCGAGTGCCTGATCAAAGAGGGTTGCGAGGTGGTGGCGTACGATCCGGCGGCGATGGATAAATCGCGCGAGGTGCTGAATAGCTCGGTGACGTTTGCGGATAGCAGCTATGCCGCGGCGAAAGGCGCCGACGCATTGCTGATCCTGACCGATTGGGAAGAGTTCGGGGCGCTCGATCTGGAACGCATGAAGACGGTATTGAAGTTCCCTGTGGTCATCGATGGCCGCAACCTTTATTCCCCGAAACGGATGGCCGAGGCGGGCTTCACCTACGTGAGCGTCGGCAGGCCGGACGCGGTTCCGCAAAAAGCAGCAGTCAAGGCGCCGCGCGCATGAGCAAAATGCGAATCTTAGTGACTGGAGGGGCAGGCTTCCTCGGCTCCCACCTTTGCGATGCCCTGCTCGCTGAGGGGCACTCAGTGATCGCGGTCGATAACCTGATCACCGGGCGCATGCAAAACCTAGAGCACCTGAAGAGCGAGCCACGTTTCGAATTCCGCAAACTCGACATCTGCGAGCCATTCGATCCCGGCAAGGTCGAGTACGTTCACCACTTCGCTTGCCCTGCGAGTCCGGTGGATTACATGACGCACGGCATTCCCACGCTGCAGGTGGGCTCGGCGGGGACATTCAACACGCTGGAAGTCGCGCGCAAGTACGGTGCGACATTCTTTCTGGCATCCACCTCGGAGTGCTACGGCGATCCGCACGAGCATCCGCAGACAGAAAGCTACTGGGGCAACGTGAACCCGGTTGGCCCGCGCTCGGTGTACGACGAGGCCAAGAGATTTTCCGAAGCGGCAACAGTCGCATACCGGCGATATCACAAGCTGCAGGTGCGGATCGTGCGCATCTTCAATACGTATGGTCCCAAGCTGCAGTTGAACGACGGCCGCGTGATTTCCAATTTCATGAAGCAGGCGCTGCGGGGAGACGACCTCACCGTGTACGGCGACGGCAAGCAGACGCGCAGCTTCTGCTATGTGAGCGACGAGATTGAAGGCATTTTGCGTTTGGCCAAGAGCAACGAGCAGGAGCCGACCAACATTGGCAATCCGGCCGAGTTCAGCATGCTGGAATGTGCGGAAAGAGTTTTAAAAGTCACCGGATCGAAAAGCGAGCTGACATTTCAGCCCTTGCCGCAGGATGATCCAAAACAACGATGTCCTGATATCTCCAAGGCCAAGCGGATTTTAGGTTGGGAGCCGAAGGTGGATTTGGAAACCGGTCTGCGGCTTTCGATGGATTACTTCAAGCAGGCAATCGCGCTGGAAGATTCAGCCGCCGCAATGAAAGCCTAGTTCCCACCCTTTCGCAAAGAACGCGAAAGGATGGGCACCCCTTCGATATGTTTCCGGCTTTCAATCTAAAGTGACGATCTAAAGTCGAGCCAGCATCTTTTCGTGCTGGTTCAAGATGAAATTGTCGGTCATGCCGGCGATGTAGTCGCAGACTACTCTTGGCAGCGGCTCCTGCCTGGCCTTCTCGCGATGGGTCGCCGGCAGCGCCTCGGGATGCGCCACCCAATGCTCAAATAATTCGGTGATGACGCGCTCGGCCGCGTCTTTTTCGGAATCTAGCTGGCGGCTGAAATAGAGATTCTCATATAAGAATGCCTTGGTTTGCGCCCGCTCGGCTTCTACTTCGTCGCTGAAAGCCGCTAGTCTTTTTGGAAACTTGCGAACGTCGTCGAGGGTTTTTACATCTGCTTCTTTCACCCGCTTCGCAGTGTTCCCCACCAGATCGCTCACCATGCGGTCGAGCATCTTGCGGATGACTGCATTGAAGATGAGCTTTTCGCTGGCCTGCGGATTCGCCTTCTGGGTCTCGCGGTACAAACGATCGAAGACAGGAACACCCTGCCGGATCTGATCCAGCGTCAGGATCTCGGCTTCGTAGCCGTCATCGAGGTCAGCGGTGTTGTAGCCGATCTCATCGGTGAGGTCGATGAACTGTGCCTCGAGCGGCGGACGCTGGTCAAGCAGATATTCCTTCAACTCGGGAAACTTTGCTGCGTCATAGTCACGCGAATGCTTAATGATGCCTTCGCGCATCTCGAAGGTGAGATTCAGACCACGGTATCCGATGTAGCGCAGCTCGAAATCCTCGACGATGCGCAACGCGTGCAGGTTGTGATCGAAGAAAAAGCCGTGCGCACGCATGATGGTGTCGAGCGCCTTCTCGCCGGCGTGGCCGAAGGGCGGATGTCCCATGTCGTGGGCGAGCGCCAATGCCTCGGTCAGGTCGATGTTGAGGCCGAGCGCTCCCGCGATGGTGCGCGAGATCTGCGCCACCTCGATGGTGTGAGTGAGGCGATTGCGAAAATGGTCGGAGTAGCGGCGGGTGAAGACCTGAGTCTTGTTATTGAGACGGCGGAAGGCGCGGGCATGGATGATGCGGTCGCGGTCACGCTGGAAGTCGTTGCGGAAGGGATGCGGGGCTTGGGGGTAGCGGCGCCCGCGAGTGTTCTCGACGTGCACCGCGAAATCAGCCAGCATGGCGGGAGTGTAGCACGCGGTCGGCGTGCCTATTGCTTGACGGCTTGGGCGGATTCCTTGGCCAGCTTTACTTTGGCGGATTCGAGTTTTTTCTGCACGCGAGCAACGTCACCAGGGTCGGCATCGGTCTGGACGCCGCGATTCCATTCGTCGAGGGCGCGCTCGAAGTGAGCCGCTGCGAGCTTCATCTTGCCAGTCTTGAAGTAAAGCTCGCCAAGATGGTCCTGGATGGTGGCGTCGTTGCCGATCTTTTCCGATGCACGTCGCAGATTCTCTTCCGCCAGGTCATAGTTGCCCTGCTTGTAGTAGGCCCAGCCGAGTGAGTCGAGGTAGGCGCCGTTCTGCGGATCCACGGCGAGGGCTTTCTTGATGAGCGTGACCGCTTCATCGAGACGCAGGCCGCGGTCGGCAAGCATGTAGCCAAGATAGTTGAGCGCGGTGGCATTGTGAGGATCGCTAACGACGACGCGGCGGAAGGCTTCTTCGGCCTGGTCGTATTTCTTCTGGCGCTCGTAGATAGAGCCGCGGACAAAGGCGATGTAATCCTTTTCGTCGGGCTTGGAAAGCTTATCGGCTTGGTCGATGGCAGCTTCCGCTTCCGGCCAGTGGCGCAACCGCCCCTCCACCTGCGAGAGCGCAATGTAAACTTCGCGGTCTTCAGGCGTGTTCTTCAGAAGTGATTTCAATTGCGAGACGGCGGCATCGCCCTGGCCAAGGTCAGCCTGCTGCGAGGCGAGCACCATCTTCAATTGCTTGTCGTTGGGGAATTTCTGACTGCAGCGCGGGCAACATCGCTGGCCTTCTGCCACAGCTTGGCGTCGCGATAAGTCTCGATCATCTGCTGATAGCCGCGCGAGGCGTTATCGTCGCCCATGTCGAGCATCTGCTGGAAAGCAGCGACTGAGGCATCGGTCTTGTGCTGTTCGCGCAGAACTGTGCCGAGGCGTTCGAGGAAAACGGAGCGATTGTTCTTGTCGCCGCTGGTGTATTCGAAGTTCGGCTTCTCGGTCTTCTTGAGCAGACCTTGCAGGATCTCGGCGGCTTCGTCGTAGCGGCCCTGCGCTTCGTAGACTAGCGCGGTGTTGTAAGGGACCTCAAGCGAGTCGCTCACCAGGGTGCCGGTTTTCTTCAGACTTTCGAGTGCCTGGTCGAATTTTCCAGAACGGCGATAAAGCTCCGCGATGCGCAGATGCGCCTGCGCGTCCTGCGGATCAGCTTCCGTGATGGCTTTGTACTGTTCGAGAGCGGCTTCGGTCTGCCCGTCGTTCAAAAGGTTTTGCGCTAGGCCGCGGACAGAATCGAGATTGTCAGAATCCTGCTCGATGGATTTCTTATAAGCGTCGACGGCTTTTTTGTAATCCTTCTGTTGCTCATAGGTGTAACCAAGAGCGGCAAACGTCTTCGAGGTCTGCCCAGAGGCGGGGATGGCGGTGAGCACGCGCACGGCATGGGCGGTGTCGCCTTCTTCGTTGTAGAGATAAGCGAGGCTGGTGACGGCTTCTTCGGAATCCGGCTGCAGATTCACGGCGGCCTTGAACTGCGCTTCAGCTTTCAGCAGATCATTGTTCAAGCGATACAAGCGGCCGAGCAACAAATGATTGTCGATGTCTGCAGGCTCGATGCGAACGATCTGCTCATACTGCTCGATGGCTTTCTGCAGCACGTCGCGCGATTGCGGACCGGCCTGCGTGTCGCCCATGGAGCGCAAATAAATGCGGCCGAGAAGTTTGCGCGCGTCGAGATTGTTGGGATCGCGCTTGATGATGGCATCGGCTTGATCGACGGCCTCTCGGATGCGGCCGGTCTTCGCGTAGAGCTCGGCCATCTCGGTATCGAGGAATGGCGATTCGGGATCGTACTGCGCGGCGAGGCGGTATTCGTCAACGGCCTTCGACACCAGGTCGGAACGGCCGGTCATGGTGGCTTGATCTTCGTAATAGTGTGCGAGCGCGTAGTGGTAATAGGCCTGCGCCTTGTCGGCTTTCACAGCAGGCTTAGGGGCGGAGTTCGGAGCCTGGGCTAGAGTGATGCCGCTAAGCAGAGCGCAAGAGAGGACGACCCGATAGATCTTCATTGTTGACACGCCGGAGCAAGTACCCTGGCGGATTGGATGCTTGCGCCCCGCGCCGGGGTGGATTTTTAACATTGTACGCCTGTTTCAAACCGGCCTGAGGGAGCTAAAAAGTTATCCACAGGTGACGAAAGGCATGGATTCTGGCTGAGCATTGGGGCTTATACCTTGGACGGACCCCGACGCCGGACGATTCAGGTGCGCCTCAAAGAATCGTTCCACCGATTCCAGGATGGCGGGGCCGGTCTTCGCGTGATAGACGGCCTGGCGCAAAGCGGTGCCGCCCTGAACCCCGTGGGTGAACCAGGCGACGAACTGCTTCATCTTGCCGGGAGCGCCGTGCATCTCTTCTTCCACCAGCATGGAGAAGTAGCGGCGGATCATCTCGTAACGATCGCGGTCGGTGGGGTGATCGTAAGCTGCTGGCCGCGTCAGCTGCGTGTATTGCGCGATTTGGCGGAAGATCCAGGGATTCGACGCGGCGGTGCGGCCGATCATGACGGCGTCGCAACCGGTCTGCGCGACCATGGCGGCGGCGTCTTCCGGCGTGCGGATGTCGCCATTGCCGATGACGGGAATGTTTACCGCCTCCTTCACCGCGGCGATCCACTCCCAGCGCGCTTGGCCGCTGTATCCCTGCTCGCGGGTGCGCGCATGCAGCGCGACGGCCGCCAGGCCGCAGTCTTCGGCGAGCTTGGCGAGCTCGACGCAGACGATTTGATCATCGTTCCAACCGAGGCGGAACTTCACGGTGAACGGGATGGTGACCGCTGAGCGGACTGGCTTCGAAGATGCTGCCGATCAGTGGCAGGTCGCGTAGCAGGCCGGAGCCGCCGTTGCATTCGACGACGCGCTTGGCGGGGCAGCCGAGGTTGAGGTCGACGATGTCGAAGCCGAGCGTCCTCGACGATGCGTGCTGAGTCGGCGAGCGTTCCGGGTCGGAGCCGAAGAGTTGCGCGGAGATAGGGTGCTCGTCGTCGTAGAAGGTGAGGTAGCGCTTGCGCTTGGATCTCGCGCATGCGGGAGAGGCCGTCGGCCGAGGTGAACTCGGTCATCGATCAGGCCGCAGCCGCCGAGGTTGCTAATGAAGCGGCGAAAGACGGTGTCGGTCACGCCGGCCATGGGTAGACAGAGTCGCGGGGGCGATATCGACGTTGCCGATGCGAACAGATTTGCGGCAGCACCGCATTTGCGGGTGCGCGCTTTTCGACGGGATTTTCCAGAACTTCTGCACTGTGAGTATTTTACAGTGTTTAGCGGTGCAGCAGCCCCTCGATTGCGCACAAGGAAAAACGCCGCAGTCCGAGGAAGCCCTCGCGCTGCGGCGGTCAGAGGATGGTGCGATTGGCCTATCGGCTTGCCGGCTTCTCCGCACTGGCTTCTGAGTTTCGGCTTCTGCTCTGCGAGGGGCCTGCTTACGTAGCGAACGGAACCCCGCGCGCGAACCTCTCTGAGAGGAGCTCGGGCTGCTCCCGCGCTGCGAAGTGGCCCCCGCGGCTCGAGCCTGTTGTAATGGATGAGCTTTGGATACGCCCGCTCTGCCCAGCGGCGCGGGGGCGGGAAGACACCATCAGGGAAAACGCTTCCGGCGACCGGGATGGAAACGCCTTTAACATTGAAGAACCCGACTTTCCCCTCCCAATAGAGACGGCCGCCGGAAAGCGCCGTGTTCGTCAACCATGTGATGAGTGATGTTGTCGAGGATATCGTCGCGCGTGAGGCCCTTCGGTTCCTCCCGCAAAGACACGTGCGATCAAGCTCATAGCTACGCGCGTCGTGATCAAGGAAATAGGCCGCCAGGCCGACTGGCGAGTCCGCGATTCCGTACAGCGTCTGCGGACGGAAGAGCCGCTGGAATCACGTAGGCGATTCCCTTTCGGTAGACGAACTGCAGAACGCTCGTATAGCGAATCTTTCTTCCGCTGAGAGTCGCCGGTGCAGGCGCGCCCGAAAAGGCGGCTTGTAATGTCTGATGGATCAATGTTCGGCATGTTGGTGTGGATGCCCAACAATTCCGGTGGTGCCTGCGCGCCCATCAGTTCCGTGATGGATCGCGCCCCAATCGCCGCCTTGAGCCACGAATTGTGTGTAACCAAGCCCGATTCATAAGGCGACCCAGGCCCGGGAGATATGCGTCCGGATCCCACCCGGTGGTGCTCGGTTTGCCGGAGAACCCATAACCCGGCATGGAAGGGATCACCAGGTGGGAAGGCGTCGGGATGCATCTCCGCCGTGGGCTGTGGGATCGGTGAGTGGCTCGATTATCTTCAGCTGCTCGATGGGTGAGCCGGGCCAGCCGTGCGTAACGATCAGCGGCAAGGCATTTTCGTGTTTTGAACGCACGTGAATGAAATGAATATCGAGACCATCGATCTCGGTAACGAACTGTGGAAGAGAATTCAGTCTCGCCTCGCACTCGCCGCCAATCGTAATCGGTGGCCCAATAGCGGGCGAGAGCTTGAGTGGTCGCGAGTTGTACTCCTTGGGACGCGTTCTGTAACTGTTTCTCGTTCAGGCCACCTGGTTGCTTTAATGCGCTTGCGCAACTCGGTGAGTTCCGCCTCCGGAAAATTGGCGCGGAAGGGGCGAATGGTGGTGTTGTCAGTTGTCTGCCTGGTGGACTTTTGTCTTGCACTGGTCTGAGTCATGGCATCCTCCTGGGGGTGCGGACATAAGCGTGACGAACGTGAATGGTAGGACTGTGGCCTAGACGAGCGGGGCGGCTTCGCGACCGTTCTACGCCGCGGCGCTTGGCACGTCAACATCAAACTTTAGCCTTGGCCTGTCCAGTTTTCTGCGGGGCGGGAGATGGCCTAGAACCCCGCCGCCCGCTTCAACACATTCCCGCGCCCAGCGAAGGATTTGATGGTCGGCACGAGATGCTGCTCGCCTTCAACGCTAAGGACAGCGTCGGCATGGTCGGCGTGAGCGATCGAACCGGAATACATCATCACGATGCGGATATTCGGCTTGGTCTGGAGAAGAGTGTCGGCGATGCGGATGCGCTCTTCGTCAGGGATGCCGTGACCGAGGAGCACGGCAACGTCGAAGTCTCCCAAGCGCAACAATGCCAGTGCTTCGCGCAGACTGCTGGCGCTCTCCACCGGGATCTCCGCCCGCCGCAGTGTGACATGCCGCTTCACTAGATAAGGGATGGAGTATTCGATGGAAAGGACCTGGCACATATGCGCTCCAGTTGAGAGAAGTTTTTCGGCTTACGTGCGATGCTGGCGTGGGCTACTTTGTTATTGGGAGTAGATGCAGGATGAGAGACAAAGGTTAAAAGTGTCTGGAAATGACGCTGCGGCAAGTGTGTTGCCAAGGTGGTTGTGGAAAAAGCACAAGCGCGGCTTGCACACGCCTTTTAGCGGCGACCATCTGCCGGAAGGCCCGATCTTCGTCGGGCTTCCGCCCTCCTCAGAATGAAGATAGCTCACGTACAAATTTTCGCGGGGCTGAGACGCGGCATGCCGCGTTTCTACGTGCGGGATCTCGCAATGGCCGGGCACCGCCGAGAGAAAACACGCGCTAGGAATTACCCTCGACTTCGCTCGGGACAGGCTATCGCGCCTACATCATTCCTCTTCCTCTACAATGCCCGCACGCGCGGCTTTGGCGGCGGTCACGATCTTTTCCTGCTGCTGCGAGGGCACAACATCGTAGTGGTCCATCTCCATGGTGAAGCTGCCGCGGCCCTGGGTCATCGACGTCAGGTCGGTGCCATAGGTCAGCATTTCCGCCATGGGGACTTCGGCCTTCACGACGGTGTTGCCGGCCTTGTTGTCCATGCCCTGAATGCGGCCGCGACGGCAGTTCAGATCGCCCATGATGGCGCCGGCGAACTCGTCGGGAATCGTGATCTCGACGTTCATGATCGGTTCCAGCAGGGTTGGCTTGGCCTGCTCCATGGCTTTCTTGAAGGCGATGCGTCCGGCGGTCTTGAACGACAGTTCGTTGGAATCGACATCGTGATACGAGCCGTCGTAGAGGATCACCCGGAAGTCGACGACCGGGAAACCCGGCAAGATAGCCGCGCTGCGCCGCCTCCACGATGCCCTTTTCCACCGCGGGAATGAAGTTCTTCGGGATCGAGCCGCCGAAGATGTCGTTGACGAACTCGAAGTTTGCCGCCGCGCGGCAGCGGCTCCATCTTGATCTTGCAATCGCCGAACTGGCCGTGACCGCCGGACTGCTTCTTGTGGCGGCCTTGCACGTCGGCCTTCCCGCGAATGGTCTCGCGATACGGCACCTTCGGCGCTTTCAGATTGACTTCGGTGTGATAACGCTTCTTCAGCTTGGAGACGACGACCTCGATGTGCTGCTGTCCGGTGCCGGCGATCAGGAATTCCTTGGTCTGCGGATCGCGGAAGAAGCGCAGCATGGCGTCTTCTTCCATCAGCTTGTGAATGCCGTTGGCAAGCTTGTCTTCGTCGGCGCGCGTCTTGGGCTCGATGGCGAAGGTGATGGCCGGCTCGGGCAAAGTTGACCAGCGGATACTGAATGGGCGCGCTCTTGTCGCCCAGCGTGTCGCCGGTCAGGGTGTCTCTCAGCTTTGCGATGGCGCCGATGTCGCCGGCATGCAGTTCGTTGACCGGCATCGCAGTTCTTGCCCTGCATGACTGAGAGGTGCGCGAGCTTCTCCGAGCTGCTGCGGGTGAAGTTCTGCACCGTGGCGTCGTTCTTCAGCACGCCGGAGAACACTTTGAAGAAGGAGATGCGTCCGGCGAAAGGATCGTTGATGGTCTTGAAGACATACAGCGAAACCGGCTCGTGTCGCTGACGTTGCGCTCGGCGGATCGCCGTTGCTCGGCGTCGGCGCGGCCGTGAACGTGCGCGACGCTCGGTCGGCGGTCGGCAGGTAATCCACGATGAAGTCCAGCAGTTGGTCGATGCCGATATTGCCCAGGCCGGAAGCGAAGAGGACGGGGAAGATCTTGTCCTCGCGGATGGCATCGTGCAGAGCCGGCGATGAGGTGCTCTTCGGGGATGGTGCCCTTGTCGAAGAACTCTTCCATCAGCGCGTCGTTGCCTTCGGCGACCAATTCGACCAGCCGCTCGTGCGCTGTTTTGGCGGCTTCGGCCAGATTCGGCGGGAATGTGGACCTTCTTTGCCTTTGCCGTTGCCGCCCATCTCGTACGTGTAGGCCTTCATCTTCACCAGGTCGACCACGCCGCTCAAACTCTTCTCGCTGCCGATGGGCAACTGCACCGGAACCACGTGTGCGTCCGAAGGCGGCGGTCAAGCGATTCCATGACGCGGTTGAAGTCGGCGCGGTCGCGGTCCATGCGGCTGGCAACGATGACGCGCGGCAAGTCGAACTCTGTCGGCATAACTCCAGACGCGCTCGGTGACCACCTCCACGCCGCTGACCCCATCGACCACGACCAGAGCGGATTCGACCGCCGGCAGGCCATCTCGGCCTCGTGGACGAACATGTTGAAGCCGGGCGTGTCGAGGAAATTGATCTTGGTCTTGTCCCACTCGACGTACGGCGATGGCGGCGGAGATCGACATCTGCGCGCGCGATCTCTTCTTCGTCGTAGTCGGTGATGGTGTTGCCTTCGTCCACGCGGCCGAGGCGCTGGGTGGCGCCGGCGGTGTACAGCATGGCGGAAACTGAGCGAGGTCTTGCCCGAATGCGAGTGGCCGACCAGGGCGACATTGCGAATGTTTGCGCCTTCGTAGACTTTCAAAGCAGACTCTCCTACCTATCGCTATCAGGGCTACGCAGTGTATCCGCTTCGCCCTCACGTCCGGCACGCGCGCGACAGCGCGTGTCCTCCGCTCACCCGATTCGCCCTGGGGCAGAGCGAGTCCGAAGTGAATCGGGGCAAGAATGCTAGCACAGGCGCGAATGGCGGCTCAACGCTGCTGGGTAAGTACGAAGGACGATTGTGTGAAGGACGAGGTAAGTAGGGACACTACCCTTAAGACGTGGCTGCCGGGTTTCCATAGAGATTCTGTCCGCCGGGAATGAATCGCCATTCAGCCTCCTCGTACAAATTGCGCTAAACTATCCAGATTGAAAATGCGCCGCGCCCTCTCCAGTATCGTGCTCACCTTGTTCGTGGTGGCCGTGTTCACTCCGGCGGCGATGGCCTCGTACACGCTAAAGCACAACTGCTGCGCCCAAGTTCACGCTGCCCAACTAGAAGAAGAGGCACATTGCCACGGCATGAATATGCCGGTGGTGCCACGCGATTCCATGCACGGCATGAACATGGCAAACTGCGGCAAGTGCTGCCCTGCTCTCACCGTAAGCTCGACCATCTCTAAAGTTGCAAAGCCGCTACCCGCAGGCATTTCTCCCGTGGGCAGCGATCCGCATCCGTTTCTGACGGAATTCACTCCGTCGCAGTCTTCGCAAGACCAATCCTCACAACTCTCCGAACGCGCTCCTCCTGCCAAGCAGTAGCCAATCTGTAACCAAACATCGGGCCCCTGCTCTTTCAATCTAGGAGGCAGTTGTGTCATCTATTTTTGCGCGACACTTTACGCTCGCGTTTGCATTCATACTTCTTTGCTCCGCGGCGGCATTCGCCACCATTTTTGGCAACGTGCGCGGCATCATCCATGATCCGCAACATCGTCCGGTACAGGGGGCGAAGGTGGTGCTGCACTCCACCACTTCCGAATGGAAGCAGGAGACGCTCACCAACAACAACGGGGCGTTCCTGTTCACGGCGGTGCCGGCGGGGGTGTATCAGGCGACGGCTTCGGCGGAAGGCTTCTCCGCAGAAGCCAAACAGATCGAGGTGAACTCAGGTACGGGAAGCGAGTTACATTTTCAATTTGCGCTAGCGGCGGTGCAGCAGAAGGTTGAGGTATCGGCGACGCCCGAGCTGGTGAATCCGGCGTCCTCGACCACGCAGAGCCTGATCAGCCGCAGCGACATCGCGAGCACGCCGGGAGGAGACCGCGCCAACAGTTTGTCGATGATCACCGACTACGTGCCGGGCGCCTACATGACGCACGATCAGTTGCACGTGCGCGGCGGACACCAGATCTCGTGGCTGATCGATGGCGTGCCGGTTCCGAATACCAACATCGCCAGCAACGTGGGGCCGCAGTTCGATCCCAAAGACATTGATTATCTCGAAGTACAGCGCGGGGGAATGTCCTCTGAGTATGGCGACCGCGCTTACGGAACCTTCAACGTAGTTCCGCGATCGGGCTTCGAGCGGAACAACGAGGGGGAGCTTGTCGCCAGTTACGGCAGTTACAACTCCACCGACAATCAGCTCAACTTCGGCAGCCACACGGAAAAGTTTGCTTACTTTGGAAGTCTGAGCGGCAATCGCTCGGAGCTTGGCCTGGAAACTCCGGTCGCGAAAACGCTTCACGACGAAGCCTGGGGACTCGGCGGATTCGGCACCGTCATCTACAACATCACTCCGAGCGACCAGTTGCGGATCGTGGGATCGTCCCGTGGCGACGAGTATGAGGTGCCGAATACTCCCGAGCAGCAGGCGGACGGGGTCCGCGACAATCAGTCGGAGCGCGACAGCTTCTTGAATCTGACCTGGGCACACACGACGAAAAATGGGCTGCTGTTCACGCTTTCGCCTTTCTACCATTTCAACAGCGCAAACTTTCGGGGTGGATTGAACGACACTCCGGTGATCACCGCGGACGAGCGCGCCTCGAATTATTTTGGCGGGCAAGGAGCGCTGGCCATCACGCGCGGACGCCACAATGCACGCGTGGGGTTCATTGCGTTCGGCGAGACGGAGAACCACCGCTTTGGTTTGACCGCGAATGACGGCATAAGCACCGATGCGGTGAACCAGCGCAACTCGCTGGGCGGAAACATCGAGACAATCTTTCTTGAGGACAGCTTCAAGGCGGCGAACTGGCTCACGCTGAATGGCGGCGTTCGCCTCACGCACTTTGGTGGACTCATCAATGAGAATGCCGCCGATCCGCGAGTGGGCGCTGCGATCCGAATCCCGAAGATCGGGGCGGTGCTGCGCGGCTTTTATGGGCGTTACTATCAACCGCCGCCGCTGGAGACCTTGAATGGCCCGCTGCTGGGAGTGGCTGCGCTCGACGGCGTCGGGTTTCTGCCGTTGCGGGGCGAACGCGATGAGCAATGGGAGGTCGGCATCGGGATCCCGTTCAGAGGATGGGCGATCGACGGCGGGTACTTCCACACACTCGCGCGCAATTTCTTTGACCACGATGCGCTGGAGAACTCGAACATCTTCTTCCCGCTCACCATCGACCGCGCCCGCATCCGCGGATGGGAAGCTACGCTGCGCTCGCCGCAGGTACTCGGCCACGTCGGTGCGCATCTGGCTTACTCGCACCAGTATGTCGAAGGACGCGGCGGCGTGACCGGCGGGCTTACTGACTTCACTCCACCGGAAAGTAGCGATTACTTCTTCCTTGACCACGATCAGCGGGACACACTGAATTTCGGCGTGGACGTGAAGTTACCGTCGCGGTATTGGCTCTCGAGCAATGTGCTCTACGGTTCGGGTTTCCTGGCGGGTGATGGGCCGGACCATTTCCCTGGCCACACCACCCTCGACATGGCAGTGGGCAAGAACTTTGGCGAGCGCTGGGGGTTAAAGCTGGCGGCCACGAATGTCACCAATGACCGTTATCTCCTGGATGAATCTAATACCTTCGGCGGGACGCACTTTTACGATGCGCGGAGGGTGGCGCTGCAGGTGAGATACAAGTTTCATTACTAGGGTAGGAAGTACGAAATGCAGATCCCTCGACTGCGCTCGGGATGACCTCCGGTGCGATTGAATCGCGGGGCTGAGACGGGGCATGCCCCGTCTCTACGTACGATATTTCTATTACAATGAAAATGCCTATGAAATCGATACTTGCTAGCCTTGCCATCATTCTTACGGGCGCGCTCGGCGCCTTTGCCGCAGACAGTTGCTCGGTGAAGCCGCCGGCCGGTGCCGCCCTTGCCATCGTTGAATTTGAAGATCTGCAATGTCCGCGCTGCGCGGCCGTGACCGGAGTGGTGCACAGCGCCGCTCGCGATTACAAGATCCCGCTAGTACGCTACGACTTCCCGCTGGCGATCCACAACTGGTCGAAGCAAGCCTCGATCATCGGCCGGTACCTCGATCATCTATCCGCCGCCCCCGGTGCGAAAGACAAGAACCTGGGCGACGAATATCGCAAGTACATCTTCGAGAACCAGCCGGCCATCACTGCCGACGGATTGCGCGCTTACTCTGACACCTTCGCCAAGAGCAAAGGCGTGACGCTGCCTGCGAACGTTGACCCCAACGGTCAGCTGGAGAAAGAGATCAATCTGAGTTATGCCTGCGGTGTTACCAACCGCGTGCAGCACACGCCGACCGTCTACTTAGTGAAGAACGACGGTAGCGTTCCGGTGGAAGTGCAGGACATGGACAAGCTCTACACCACCATCGATGGCATGCTGCCGAAGGGACAGCCGAAGGCAGCAGCGGCGGCTCCGAAGAAGAAGGTTGCGAAGAAGAGCGTCGCGCAGAAGTAAGTCAACCCAAGATCCTCCGGTCGGGCTCAGGATGACGCCGATCTTGCTCTGTGGTGAGCCCGAAACATTGCGCGCACGTGGACGTGCGCGCTACATAGTCAAAGGCCAAAAAACAGAAACGCCACGGATTTACACAGATTTTCACGGATTTATATCCGCGACTATCAGTGCGAATCTGTGGCGTTTTTTATTTCAGGTTCTTCAAAACTTCAAAACAATCTTCATTGTCGGGCTGCTCGCCGAGATCGTAGATCTTGGCGAAGGCGATCTTGCCCTGCTTGTCGACGATGAAGATGGCGCGCTCGTTGATCCCGGGAATGGGATCGCCGAGGCGCAGGATGCCGTATTTCTCCGCGACGGAGCCATGCGGAAAGAAGTCGCTTCCCAAAGGATATTTCAGCATCCCAATGGATTTTTCCTGCCACGCCATGTGGCTGGGGATACTATCAACGCTCATGCCCACGACCTGGGCATCGAAACCGGCGAACTTATCAAGTTCATTGTTGTACGCCGGCATTTGCGCCGTTCAAACCGGCGTCCAATCCAGCGGATAGAAGGCGATGACCACGTTCTTCTTGCCGCGAAATCGCTCAGTTTGAGTTTAGATTTTTCCTTGCCGGTGACTGCCGGGACTTCAAAGTCCGGCGCCACATCTCCAACTTTCGAGCGCCATGCGCTTGCTTCCTCCACGATCGAATTCGAGCATCGATTGTAGTCGGGCATGATGGCTGTCGGGAACCGACGAAGGTCAACCTGCACGGCTGTCGACGACATCTCAATAGTTGCTGGGAGGCACCTTATGATCGAGATCTCTTGTGATACTTGTGGTAAGGTAAGGCCGATATCGGAAACGGCTCGGCCAACGGCGGTGCTGAATGGGTCTTGGGTACGACGTCGAGATGCAGAGCCCAAACGCGTTGCAACGTTCCATGCGCTTTCTCGATCATTGGGACGATCGCCGCGTGCTCGAGCTCGGCGCCATCCATTTCTGTTCCGATGGCATGCAAAGACAAGTACATCTCCACGGCGCGGGCAGCGTAGCCGGTTATCTTCGACCAGCGGCCATCTCTAGCCGCCCGATGGACAACCAAATTAGTATCCCGATTTTAAGGAGGCTTTCTGTGTTCGGACTCGGCACTTATAACTACGAACATTTCACGCGCGATCTGTTGAAAGATTTCGTAAGAGCCAATCCGGGCCCCGAGCCCGGCGACATCGCTCCCGATTTTACCCTGCGTACCATCGATGGCGACAAACTAGCCTGAGCGATTTCGAGGAGCACAAGAATGTGCTGCTCACCTTCGGCTCCGCTACTTGCCCCATGACGCTCGGATCCATCGCCGGGCCTGAACCATCTTTACGACAAATATCCGTGGTGACAACGTGGAGTTCCTGTTCGTTTACGTCCGCGAGGCGCATCCCGGGGAAGAACTGCCGGCACACCAATCGATGGAAGACAAATTCCGTGCCGCGCGAACTCTTTCGCGATGAAGAAGATCTGAAGATGCCGGTGCTGGTCGACGACATTCGCGGCAGCGTCCATCGCAAATACGGCAAACTCCCGAACCCAAGCTATCTTATCGACCGCTCGGGCCGCGTCGCCTTCCGCTGTCAATGGACTCAGCCATCGTGATCGAGAACGCGATCAACGAGCTGCTGGATGTCCAGGAACGAACTGGAAAAGACCAGGAGGTAGTCGCAGGCGGCGAAGATAGGCGCATGCCGAAATCGTTCCCGCTGCTCTACACCTATCGCGCATTGAAACGCGGAGGACGAGAGGCCATCCTCGACTTCGAGGAAGCCATGGGCATGCCGGGCAAATTGGCGGTCGCGAGCAGTCGCATCGCGCAGCCAGTGGTGGAAAATCCCGGCAAGACGGCAGCGGCCGCTGCGCTGACTGCAGGCGTGCTGGTTGGAGGCATCTACGCCGGCGTGAAATTGCGCCAGAAGCGCCTGCGCGGACGCGAGCCCTATCGCTACTACGACGGGCAACGCGCTGCACGGACCGGCACGGATGATTACGAGCCGATCGGGATTTAAGGGCAACAGCAAAGGCGCCACAGATTTACACAGATTCTAAGGATTCAATTTTGCTAATCCCTTGAATCTGCGTTCATCCGTGGCGTTTTTGATTTTCTACGCCGCGGCGGTGTGGTCGGCCTCGTCGCGAGCATGTGATTTCAGCAGGTAAGCTGCGCCGAAGAACGCCGCGCAAAAGATGAGGTCACCGGTGACCGTGTTGCGGAAGAATGGCAAGCGCGGCCACATAGCAGGCGAGCAGACCGCGGAAGCTCTTGGCGTACATGTCCCAAACAATCCACACCATGAAGTTCGAGATGAGGAAGAAAGAAATGGAAGCGATCAAAGATGCCGCGCCGATGCGCACGGGCTTTGAATCTTTGTGAAGAAGCGCATTGCCCAGAAGCGCGATGGCTGTATACCAGGCAATGGTCACGAAGAAGTCAGGAGTGAACTTGTCGCCGTAGTGAAGGTTCAGCAGAAAGTCGGAGAACGGTCAGCAGGGCGACGGGGATCCAGATGCGGGTGCGCGGTTGGCGGGCGCCGAAGAACAACAGCGCCGCGGCCACCGGGGTAAAGTTCAGCGAATGAAGTGGCAGTCCGCTGACATTCAGGGCGCGGAACAAGAGAGCACGACGATGAACACATAGGCGAGCATCAGGCCACCTCGGCGAATCTTCATTCTCGCCGCTTGCAGCGAGTGCGTCAAGCATTCGAGTCTTCAGGCGACGTTCTCAGCCGCTCTCTCCTGGCGCGTGTTGGCGGCTTCGGCTCGGGCAGGAAAATAGATCAACCGTACCAGACGGCTCTTGTCGCTGCTACGAAGGTGGATGGTTCCACCCTTCTTCTGTACCAAGTCCTTCGTGATCCAGAGACCCAGACCGGTCCCCACATCCTTCTTGGTGGTAAAGAACGGAGCAAACAGTTGCGGCTTGTGATGTTTAGCTATTCCGACACCATTGTCGGCAATGGTGATCCTGACCCCGGAACTCCCGGAACGCAGGTCTCGAAAGGGCCGCGCGCGAAGCAGTATCTTGCCTCCGTTAGAGGAGGCATCGATGGCATTGGAGAGCAGGTTCGACAAAATCTGCTTCAACTCTCCACCCATGGCGGTAATGGTCAAATCTGGATCGACTTCGAGTCCCAGCTGCAAATCCTTATATGCAAGTTTCCGCTCGTAAATGGTCAGCACGTCGCTGATCAAATCAGCCACCACCAACCTGGTGGGCATGGAGTTGTCACGGTAAAAACCAAGCGTTTGCTGGGCAATGTGCGCCACGCGCCGCAGCTCCTCGTCCGCATTATTCAGATAGCGCTGCAGTTTTTCTGAAAGGTTCGGCTGTTGCTTCGCGAGGTAGATGAAATTGGTGATCGCTTCCAGCGGGTTGTTGATCTCGTGAGCGACCGTTGCCGCAAGACGGCCGACGGACGCCAGATCGCTCCGTGGTGCGTAAAGAGCCTTCCAGTTTTTTCTGCTGGGTAATGTCGCGCGCGATCTTGGCGGCGCCTACGATGTTTCCGCTTCGATCTTTCATCGGGGAGATCGTCAGAGAAACGTCGAGCCGGTCGCCGTTCTTGTGCATGCGCACCGTCTCGAAATGCTCGATCCTCTCGCCCGCAGCTATCTTCGCCAGAATGCCAGGCTCATCGCCGTGCAGCTCCGGCGGAATGATGGTCAGGATGGGCGTCCCACCATCTCCTCTTCCTTCCATCCAAAGATCCGCTCCGCGGCCTTGTTCCAACTGGTCACGATTCCGTTCAGATCTTTGCTGACGATGGCATCGTCGGAAGACTCCACGATCGCCGCCAGCCGCAAGGCAGCGTGCTCTGCCCTCTTCTGTTGCGTGATGTCGCGGGCGATCTTGGCGCCGCCGACGATCTTTCCGCTTCGATCTCTCATGGGCGAGACGGTCAGAGAAATGGCGAGCCGGTCGCCGTTCTTATGCATGCGTACCGTCTCGAAATGTTCGATCCTCTCACCCGCGGCGATCTTCGCCAGGATGATGGGCTCCTCGCCGTGCAGCTCGGGCGGAATGATGGTCAGGATGGAACGTCCTACGATCTCCTCTTCCGTCCATCCAAAGATGCGCTCGGCGGCGTTGTTCCAACTAGTCACGATGCCGTTCAGGTCTTTGCTGACGATGGCATCGTCAGAAGACTCCACGATCGCCGCCAGCCGCCACGCAGCTTCATCGATCCGAGTTTGTTCAAAGTTTTTGATTTTCAACCTCGCGACCCAAGAAAGACTCAGATCACGTTCGTCAAAGCTTGCCGGATTTTTTTCAGGAGCGCGTCGGGATGCAGGGGTTTGGGAAGCAGCTCAAACCGGTATCCTTTGTTGTTGAACGATCGGATCGCCTTCTGCGCCAGCTGCGCCGTGGAAGCTTGCCCTGAAAACAGCAGCAGTTGGCAGCCGGGGAACCGGTCTTTGATCTCCAATGCCAATTCGAAACCATTCATGGCCGGCATCAACACGTCGCTCAGCAAGACCTGAGGGGAGACCTGCGTGGCCTTGCTGATCGCCTCCCCGCCAGAGGTCGCCGTGCTGACCTCATATCCCGCCGAAGCAAGAATTTCCGCCAGGCTCTCAACGATGGAAGCTTCGTCGTCAACAATTAGGATCTTGATCGCCAAGTGAGGGAGCCCCCAACCTTAGAGGGACATTATTCGTCGCTGGTTGTTTCCGGCAACTTACTCGAGAGTCGCTTAACGACGCTGCGGAGTTAATTCCCGGCCGCCCGCCTGCCCATACGCTCTTCGATCACATGCAGGTCCTTGTCCAGCAAGACATACCCACCGAGTACGGTGGAACTTCTGCCCGGGAAGGCATAGCGCAGATCGTAGAAGCGGACCTCCCAGCCTCCGTTGGGCTCGGGAAGAGTCTCGAACATGGGGTAGACGGCCCAGTCCAGATACACCTGCCCCAGGCGCGTGCGTTTTGCCGCCAGAGTGGCGAGCGTTTCCTCAGGCTTGTAGTAGGTGTGGCCGTTCTCACTGTCGTCGGTCTCGCCGGTGCGCGAGTTAACCTCGACGGTCTGGTAGAAATCGCGCGTGTCGACCACTCCATGCCAGGTGTACGGATTCACCATGTAGGGGTATGCGGAAGCGCGGTTCGCGGTTGAGCCGTGGTAAAGGACCGAGTTCAACGCCGAGAGAGCGCGGCGGTGCTGATAGTCGCGATATCCCCAGAGCGCGAGCATGAAAATCAGGGCGGCGACGGCCCAGCCGCGTCCGCGCGGACCGTGCTTGCGCTCGCCAACTTCTTCACTCACCAAGCCAAAGAAGAATGGCAGCACGAGCGCAGCGGCCATGGCGGCGAGCCACAACGGCTCGATGATAGAGACGATGTCGTAGGAATACCACGTGAAGTTAAATGGCTCGAAGGGGCGCACGCCGTAGGCGGTCACGTAATCGAGCAGGATGTGGCCGAAGGAAGCGAGGATGCCGAAGAGGAAGAGCAGGCCCCAGCGGGGTTGGTCGCGATCCTGAGACGCGGCATGCCGCGTCTCTACGTCCGGGTTGTCAGGCTTCCCGGAGATCGGCGGGACGGCGTGAGAATGTTTTTTATTTCGCCAGCGCGAAAACAAGTAGATGCCGCCAACCACTACGGCGGCGTTCAAAGGAGCGGCAATGAAAGTGTGCGTCCAACCGCGATGGTGAGCGAAGGCCTCGACGCTGCCGCGGAAATAGTATGCGACGTCGATATCGGGAAATTCTGAAGCGAGTACCCAGACCGCGGTGGAATATGCGGTGGCGCGATTGAAACCGGCGCGCGAGATGCACGCGCCGGTGAGCATGTGGGTGACGGGATCCAATTAGTCTTTGCCCGCCGCTTTCGCAGCCATGGCTTTGCCGACGCGCTTGTAGTCGATGGACATCGTCTTGGCAGCGGGCGAGCCGTCGAACGACTGCATGAAGTCTTCATGCATGGAGTTGCCGTCGTCGCTCATGCTTCCGTTGATGGTGGTCTTCACTTTCTTGCCCTGCATTTCGCCGCTCATATCGACGGTCCACTTCTTGTCGCCTTCCATCTTGGCGGAAGCCATAGTGCAGCCGGCCATGTTGTCGCACCACAGGTCGCCATAGTGGTTGGCGGCTTTGTCCCACCAGATGTTGCCGTGACCGGTGAAGGCGCCCATCGAGCCGTTGGATTTGAAATCCTGCACGATGGAGTGGCCGCCGGGGCCCTTTTTCACCATCATGGTGCCTTTGTCGGTGGCACCTTTTGGTGACCACGGGCCGGGCTCGGTCTTGATGGTCGCGGCCCAGTTGCCGACCATGTCGTACATCTTCTGGATCTCAGGGGCCGGCTTTTGGATCTCCATGCCAGCGGCAGGGGCCTTGTCATGGTCATGTGCCATGGCGGATTTTTCCGCCGGTTTCTTGTCTGCAGTTTTGGTCTGGGCCAGGCCGAACCCGCACATGGCCATGATCAGGATGGTGATTTTTAGAGCTCTCATTTCTCCTCCTCGGTTTGCGAATAATGTTCGTTGCGGACGCATACCCGCGCGTAAGTCTCCATGAAACCCGCAAGTATAATCCTTCGCATGGCGGCGAAACAGGCACAGAAGCGCATCGAGGAGCTGCGCGAGGAGATTTGCAAGCACGAGCACTATTACTACGTGCTGGATACGCCCAAGATCTCCGATGCCGAGTTCGATCTGCTCGTCCGCGAGCTGATGGCGCTCGAAAAGGAGCACCCTGAGCTCGTAACGCCGGATTCGCCGACGCAGCGCGTTGGCGGACGACCCGCGGAGGGATTCACCAAGGTGCGCGCACTCGCGGCCGATGCTCTCGCTCGATAACGCCTACACGGAAGAAGAGTTGCGCGATTGGGAGCGGCGCGTGCACGAGCTCAGCGGGCGTAAAGACATCGCGTACGTGAACGAACTGAAGCTCGACGGCATGTCGATGGCGCTCACCTATAAAGATGGGCGCCTGGCGCGCGGAGTGACGCGAGGCGACGGTGCCGTCGGTGAAGATGTGACTTCGAATATCCGCACCGTACGTTCGGTGCCGCTTTCGATCTCACCAGCAGTGTTGAAGAAAGCCGGGCTTCCTGCAGATTTCGAAGTGCGCGGCGAGATCATCATGCTGCTGGCATAGTTCGCGCGCATGAACGCGGAGCGGGAAAAGCTCGAGCTCTCGAAGTTTGCCAATCCGCGCAACGCAGCGGCGGGGACGATTCGGACGCTCGAGCCGAACATCGTTGCGCAGCGGCGTCTCGACTTCTTCGCCTACTTCGCTCTCGAGAATGGCGGCAGTATTTTCGGAAAACACTCGGAAGCGCTGGCGGCGCTCAGTGCCGCTGGCTTCAAGGTGAATCCCAACCATCGCATGGCGAAAAATATCGACCAGGTGCTCGCGTTCGTGCACGAATTCGAGGAGAAGCGCGCTTCACTGCCGTATGAGATCGACGGGGTGGTGGTGAAGGTTGATCAATCCAACTTGCAGGATGAACTTGGTTTCACGGGACGCGCTCCGCGATGGGCCATCGCCTACAAATGGGCGGCTCGCGGCGCCGTCACGCGCATCGTGGACATCGGCATCACCGTTGGACGCACCGGCAAGCTCACGCCCACCGCCTACTTCGAACCGGTCGGTATCGGCGGCGTAACCGTCGTGAAGGCTACGCTACATAACGCAGACGAGATCGAACGCCTCGGCGTGCGCATCGGCGACTGGGTGCAGGTAGAGCGCGGCGGAGACGTGATCCCCAAAGTCGTGCAGATCGCCGAGCCGCAGAATTCCGAGGACAAGCGTCCCCGCAAGAAGTTCAAAATGCCGGAGAAGTGCCCGTCGTGCGGCTCGGAAATCGTGCGCACGGTGGGTGAGGCCGACCATCGTTGCGTGAACGTCGCCTGTCCAGCCAAACTGCGCGAGATGCTCATCTACTTTGCTTCGCGCGGTGTGATGAACATCGAGGGTATGGGCGAATCGCTGGTGCATCAGCTCGCAGACAGCGGACTGGTGCGCGACATCTCCGATATTTACAAGCTGAATAAGGAAAAGCTGCTCTCGCTGGAGCGCATGGGCGACAAGTCGGCGCAGAACATCCTGGCTGGGATCGACACCTCAAAAAAACTTCCACTCGAGCGGTTGATCATGGGACTCGGTAATCCGCTTCGTCGGAGAACGCACCGCAGAATTGTTCGCCGATCACTTCGGAAGCCTGGACGCAGATCCGCGATGCCAAACTGGAAGAGCTGGAAGAGGTGCACGAGGTTGGACCGCGCATCGCGTTCGGCGATCTATGAATTTTTTCAGGAGAAGAAGAACCGCGAACTGCTCGACCGCCTGCGCGCCGCAGGGCTGCAATTCAAGAAGGAGCGCAAGAAGCGGGGAACCGCGCTCGCCGGAAAGACTTTTGTTCTTACCGGCACACTGCCGACACTCAAACGTGACGAGGCAAAACAGCGTATCGAAGATGCCGGCGGTAAGGTGGCAGGATCGGTGAGCAAGAAAACCGACTACGTCGTGGCGGGTGATGATGCGGGAACGAAGCTGGATAAAGCGAAGGAGTTAGGGGTCGCGGTGATCGGCGAACAAGAGATGTTGCGGCTAATCGGTTGAGAGGTCCCTTAGGGGCTAAAGCCCTGATTTCAGCGGGACTCTAATGCCGGCCTGAAGGCCTACTCCACCACCGGCAGGTTCCCACCCTTTCGCAAAAGCGCGAAAGGATGGGGCACCCCTCAACCACGCGGTCCGTGCGGGACGAGAACCCACGTACTTTGGTTTGGCGCAGCGAGTTGCTCCGTTTCGAGTTTCATTGTTTAATGGAAGTCTCTTCAGTTCATGCTCCGAACAACAGAAAAAATCGAGTGCCGCGTAGCGCTGGTGGACTTACCCTCCGAAGCGTCGCAGATGATGCGGCAGGTGTTCGTCCAATTCAAGATCAAAGCGGTGGAGTGCACCGCCGCGAGTCCATGCAGCCCGACCAAACAAAAGTATGACGCCTGCGTGGTGCAGCTCAACGATGAGGCTGAGCCGCTGCTGGAGACCATGCGCTCATCTCCGCTGAATCGTCACATGGTGATCTACGGCGTCAACATGCCTGCCGCGGACTTCAAAAAATTCTCCCGTCATGGCATAAACGCCGTAATGAATCATCCGCTGGACCGCTCGGCAGCCATGAAGTCGGTGCGCGCCACACATCTCCTGGTTCTTCATGAATACCGCCGCTATGCGCGCATCCCGGTGATCACTGAAGTGGGCATCCTGCAGAACGGCGCGCGCGCCATCGGCACCAGCGTAGAGGTGAGCGGAGGCGGCATGTCCCTGACCTCGCCGCGCAAGCTCAAGATCGGCGACACCATCGAGGTGACGCTGAACCTTCCGCAAATCGAAGCCGATCAGCGTGCGGGCGGTGGTGAGCTGGATCGACGAAGGCCCGGAGAGCCAGATCGGCATCCGCTTCGAGGCCGACGATGAGCGTCGCCGTGAAGTGAAGAAGTGGGTGGAAGACTATCTGGAGATCGTGTGATTGAAGATGGGATTGGTAATTGGCAATTTGTAATTTACAATTTTTAAAATCTGCGATCCTAAATCACAAATTACCAATTACATATTACAAATCAGGGCCGCGCCGCGGCCTGATAGTTCCCTTCCGGACGTTCCGCCGAGAGGCGCACCGACTGTCGCGAGTGGCTCGCCGGCCGATCCGATTCATACTTGAAAAATTCCTTCACCGACGCGGTCGCGTCGTTATATCCCTGCACGATCATCGGCGTGGTGATCTCGCCATCGAAATCGAGCGCGGTGGCGGCCAGCGGCTTCGACGGGCACACCGGAAACGCTTTCACGTAACGAAAGCTGTTCGGCTCCAACTTCAAGTTGCAATTGCTCGGGACGCACACCCAGTTCGGCGGCATAGGTCTCGCAGAGTTTATTGACGCGGTCCAGCGCTTTCAGATCGGTCTTAAGATTTTTTGAGATCAGGATGGCGGTGGCCTGCACGCCGACGTCGAGAAATGTTTTTATTTCCGGCTTGGCCGCGTGCGCGATCTTCTGTGAGCGGATCGAGCATCACCAGGAAAAGAACAGTCGGCACCGAGCCGCACGGCCGGGCGGATGGGCTGATTGGTGACGATGCCGCCGTCGGTCCATAAGTGTCCTTCCATGGGGACCGCCTCGTAGGCGAGCGTGAATGCGGAGGATGCGACCGCGGCCTGCAACAAATCCTTGGCCTCTTGCGTCTCGCCGTCAATGAACCATGCTTCGGCGTCAGGATCATTTTTCAGGACCTCGGCGGATTTGTTTGTGAAATATCGGCCGACGCCGGACTCGAGATCGGTCGCGGTCATCAGCAGGCGCATGGGTGAATTCCGGATTCCCTCTTCCGGAATGCGCCGCCGCAGATACTTTGCGCGCTCAAAGTTCGGGAAAGATCCTGCTGCGGAATGGAAGCCGCAGGAATTTGTGGCTCCACTGGCTGGTCCAGGGGCGCAACAGCTTCCAGACGAGCCACGCAAGGGGCAGCGCGGCCAATGTGACCCAGAGCGCGTTGGAATCAAACTCGACGATCTGGTTGCGCGCGAGATGAAAGTGGCTCGAGCTCAGGAAGAGCAGCACGAATCCCCAGACGAAAATGTTCGCGATGAGGGACATCCAGGCCTTGCGCTTGTCTGGCACCCACTTCTGCCCGCGGATGGCATTGGCGGCGACGTAGAAGGCGTAGGAGATCTTGTCGAAGAGGAAGAGGAACATCAGGCCGGCGAACATCAGCGCCAGCCAGGTGACGAGCGGATTGTCCAGGTGCAGGAACAGGTCTTTTTCTTCGATCCACTCGCGGACGAAATTTCCCGCGCCGGCCGAGGCAGCGATCAGCCCGGCGAGCATGAAGATGTAGCGCGACCAGTCGATGCCCATGGCGGGCGAGGTGATCTGCGCCCATCCTTCGACCAAAGGCTCGGCATTGCCGACCAGGGTGTCGGAGTGCGCCGCGTAATCGGCGGCGTTGATGCTGCCAACCGAAGTCGCGGCCAGGATGTGGGTGGGGACTTGCGCGTCCTGAAATGCGAGCAGCGCTCCGGCTTCATAGGCGCCACGGGCGCCGCCGCCGGAGAGGACCACGGCGATCCGCGAGCTTACCGGCGGACACGGGCCAACCTCTGCCTTGAATGCGGTGCGAGCGTCGGCGAGTTCGCGCAGTGACGCGTCGCGGATCTTGGT
>CAVQGF010000019.1:0-33204 GCA_963711965.1 uncultured Acidobacteriota bacterium
GGCCTAGGTCATCCCCCGGTGGAACGGCCGGACCGGCATCATCCGGTGCCACTCGATGCCGTTCGCGTCGCAGTGCTCGAGCATCGCCTGATAAGCAAGGAGAGTTTATGTCAAGCAACCCAGTCGTCGCCGGCCATAGCGTGTTTTGTGTGAAATTCCAGAAGGAGATGCCCGGGCTCGACGAGCCGCCCTTCGACACCGAATTAGGGCAGAAAATCTATGACAACGTCTCGCAGGAAGCCTGGCGCATGTGGACTGAGCACTGCAAGATGGTGCTGAATGAATTCCGCCTGAATCCGGCGAATCCCAAGGACCAGGAAGTGATCGTAAAGCACCTGGAGAATTTCTTCTGGGGAGAGAATGCCGCGCTGCCTCAGGAGAAATGTTCCGCAACAGGGCGGTGGCGGACACCACCACGAAGAAAACCGGGCTAGAGCCCCACTCCTCCTGTAACCCGACTAAAGTCGGTTCTACCAAAAAAGGCCTTCGCGAAAGCGAAGGCCTTTGCATTTTGAGTGAAGCTACTTAGCCTGCTTTTCCTGTTTCTCGGCTGCGTTGATCGCGGCGATGGTTTTTTCAACGTCTGCCTTCATCGGGCTGTTCGGATCCAGCTGCAGGTACTGCTCAACGCCGCCTTGGCTTCCGACGATTTCTTCTGTCTTAGCAACGATACGCCAGGATGACTTCTATGCCGGGATTTTTTCCTTCAATTCGATCGACTTCCTGGCGTGTAATTCGGCTTCAGCGGAACTTATTCAGGGCAAATTCAGTCTTCGCCAACTCAAAATGTCCGTCGGGGTTGGTGGCGGTCTTTGGATACGAGACGTGGTAGCGGCTCTTCCGCTCCCGGCGCGTTGCCCAGATTTGCGCGTCGATCCCGAGGATGTAGTAGGCATTCGGGGGATTTTTCTCGATCTCGATGGCTTTCATTTCAGAAGCTTCACCGGCCTTGAGTCTTCTGTTTGGCGGCCCTGTAGCTTGTCACTCCCAGAGCTGATAGGCCTCCGCATAGTTCGGATAAGCGAATGGCTTTCTGAAAATGTTGGGTCTTAACGACCAGGTCATCAATGCCCATCGCTTTTTGGCCGGACTCGAATTCGTGCTCCGCCCCCGCAGGGATGGCGGCCACACGAGCATCGATAGTCGCCGGCGCAGCAGCTGCCTCAGGCGGATTGGTGCCTGGCTTCGGGCTTTAGAACGATGTCTTCGTATGCCATCCCGCTCATGCTGATGTCGACCGTCCGCTGCACATCCTGATATCCCACATGCTCTATGAGCAGGTGATAGGTGCTGTTAGGGATTCCATCGAACGAGTACTTTCCCTGCTTGTCGGTATTGGTCTCGGTGCGAAAGGCGATCATGTCGCTCCATAGCTGTACCCTGACGAATTCCGCCGAAGCCCCGTTCGGGTAGCTCACGCGGCCGGAGATGTGAGTGGGCGAGCCGACGCGCAGACGCAAACAGCCAGCACGCAAATAAAAGCGCGGACTAAAGTTTTCATGGGAACCTCGTTAAGTACGCAGCTGCATACGCAGCGCGTCGGAGTCACTTCCACGACGGGGGAAACATTCTGACAGCAAGCATGTGGGGCTAAGGCTGCCGTGTCTGCCTTTCATGCTGCTCGATCATCGCCTCAACCTGCTTGACGTCACCCGCCATGGGATTAGCCGGATCGAGCTTTAAAAAATGGCGGAATGCTTCTTCGGCTTCTGCTACCTTCTTTTGCCGCAACAAACTGTAGCCGAGCACAACGTAAACGGGCGGATTCTGCGGCTTCAATTCCAGTGATTTTTGGGCCTGTGCCTCGGCGTCGGGGTATTTCTGCAATGCAAACTGGTTTTTGGCCAGCTCGAAGTGAGCATCAGGATTCTTGGGATCGAGTTCGACCGCACGCAGCAGCGGCGGCTCCGCCTCGCGAGTATGGCCCATCAGATTGCGCGTAAGTCCGAGCGCCAGCTGAGCGTTGGCAAGCCGATTCTCGATACTTACAGCCTTAGCAAATGCCTGTTCAGCCAGCGGTAGATGCCCCTGCTGCAGGTAGGCCCCGCCCAGCAACTGGAAGGCCTCCGCATAATTTGTAAACAGCTCGATCGCCCTCTTCGAAATGAGCAATAGCACCCACGGGGTCGTTCGCGGTGCTGCTTTTCTGGCCCTGCTGAAACTCGTCTTTCGCCTCGGGTGGGATCTGGGCCACCCGCGCGTCAACCGTGCCGTTCGGCCCTTCAGGGGGGACTTCCTTGGATTCTTTAGAGCGGTCCTTGCGCAGGGTAACGTCCTCGTACGACATCTTTGACATGCTGATGTCGATGGAGCCGTTGTAAGGGTGATAGCCGGGAAACTCAATGATCAAGTGGAAGGTACTTAATGGCAAACCGTCGAATGAGAACTTGCCCTGGCGGTCAGTTGTGGTCTCGGTTTGAAACGCGATCATGTCGCTTCGAAGTTGGACACGGGCATTGTCCACGATCTGGCCTGTATCGAAGTGAACTTGCCCGGTTATGTGCCTGCCCATGCGGAGGTTGCAACCGAAAGCAGGGCGACGACCAGGAAGGAACGGAGTAACCGCATATAGCACCCCTGTCCTGACAATGATACTGCTGCATTAGATGACAGAAAAGAAAATCGGGGAGGGCTGCGCCCTCCCCGGTAAAGAATCCTAGCCAAAGACTAGAACTCGAAACGTACTCCAAAGCGGGCGTAGAACGGACGCTCGTAGCCGGGGTTGATGGAAACACCATCGCCCTGGGGCTTGAGGAAGTCCGGGTTCGGCACGCCGAAGGAGGATTGAGCCAACTGGTTGACGCGAAGCTGGGTGCGATTGTTCGTTAAGTTGAACAGATCAGCAGCCAGGCGGATCTTGGTCCGCTCCGTCAACCGGATCGGGTAGTCAGCGTGGAAATCCACCTGACCCCAGTTCTTGGTGCGTCCCAACGAGCCGCGAGCTGACGGGCAGTTAGCGGTGTTGTCGGCGCAGAACGGCATTTCGCCAGCATTCTGTATGCCGGGTGGGCAAACAGGTTGTTGATCGGCGTGCCGGTTTGGAAGTGCACCGCGTGCCGATGGTGAGGCCCTTCATGAAGTGGTTACCGAACATGTAGCTCACGAAGCCGTTCCCAGGTGACGCACGTCGGTGTTCAACACGCCCGGGACGAACTGCTGGCCGAGAAGGTTGAAGTCGCCCTGGGTGAAGTCAAACAGCGAGCTGATGTTCGGATCGGATTGACCGTTGTCATTACGGAACGAACCTTCGTAGTTGCCGAACAGCTTGGCAATACGATAGTTCGCGCGCAACTGCCAGTTCTTGGAGAACGACTTGTTGACTTCGAACTCCATCGACTTGTAGATGCGGACCGGATCGGCAAAGCCGTCGGGAATCCCGTCGGCGCCGGACTCCAGCGGTCTGGATGGTGCCAGTGGCGTCGAACGCATTCGAGATGCAGAATGCATCGTTGCCGGTTGCAGTGACCGCGATGTTGCCATTGGCGTCCGTGGCTTGCGCGTCAGCAGCGGCGTGAAGCCCGGGCCCGGTGCCAGTACGCACCTGGGCGGATGCGCCACCAGCAAGAACGTAGTCAATCTGATGAGGATTGACGAAAATATCCAGTGTTCTTGCGGGTTGGCGATCAGGTAATTCTGGGTCATGTTGTTCTGGAAGGCTTCCGGCGAAGAGCGCAGCCATATCTTCCACGATGCGCTTGATCCGGCGATCTTGATAGCGCGCGCTGAAGATGACGCCCGAGTTGCCGAACTCGTGCTCAAAGCCGACCACGTATTCGTCCAGGTACTCACTGCGAGTGCCGGGGCCGAACGCGACCAGCTCTGGCCGAGACTCCGCCCAACGAACCAACGAGGTGTGGTCGCGTCCAGTACGGGGTTCGAACGGTGCCATCAGGATTGACGACCACGTGACCTGCACCGTCGGTCTGCGGGATCCAGGTCAAAGTCGCGATGTCCTTCTCGTTCGAGAGCGAGCGGATGGCGATGTCCAAGGGAGTGGCTTCCGTGTAGCGTCCGAAGTTCGCAAAGATCTTGGTCTTGCGGTTGCCCCAAGGATCCACAGCTGATTCCGACGCGCGGAGACCAGTTGTCGGTGAAGGTGTATGAAGAGTTCACACCCGCAACCTTCTGCTGCTCCCAGCGAAGTCCAGCGTTGAGGGTTACGTACTTGTTGATCGACCAGGTGTCTTGTGCGAACAGGGTGTGATAGTCGCCCTGAGTCTTGAAGACCGGGTTGCCGAATTCACCACGCATCTGACGCAGGAAGACGCCCACGCCGCCGTCAGCGCAGGCCAAAGGCCCGCCGAGTCCGGAGACGTAAATTTCCGCATCATGACCCGCGGCGCCGATGCAGCAAGTTCGCTCGCGCGGAGCTGGAATGCAGCATTCGACTGCGAAGCATAAAGATCAGCCAAAGTTGCAGCATCGCTGCTGTACAGACCGTCCGCGGAAGACCCGTCGAAGATCGTCGTTGGAGGAGAGAAGAAAGCACCGGTGCGGGCTTTGGTTCCGTCATAGTGCGAACGGGCAATAGCTGTAACCAACGCCTACGTTATGCTCACCCAGGAAACGGAAAGTCTTCGAGGTGTCTACGTTGAAGCCGTAGTTTTCGCCGGTGGTGTTCTCGAAGTATCCGAGACCCTGGCGGTTGAAGTTACCCGCAAGAACGCTGTCAGGCGCCGCGCAAGCGGGTGCCAACGGCGAATCGCAAGGGAAGCGCTGCAGAAGGTCCGCAGACCTGGTAAACGTCAGGGTTGGTCGGCTTATCCGACAGGTTGTTGTGGCCCCAGGTGAACGAACCGTTGACCAGCCAGCTCGGGGTCATGGCGCCGTTGTAACGCACAACGAAGTTGCGGGTACCGAACTGCAGTTTGTCGTTGGCGGTGGTGTTGAATGCCGCCAAGGTCGCGTTGGGCGAATTGTCGCCATAGGTCGGGTCGCCGAAGATCGACGTCTCGAACTGGTGGTTGTCATTCGCTTTGAAGGTCAGTTTGCCAGCATAGCTGTAAACGTGCTGGGTAACGTCAACATTGCCCAGGGTTAGCGGTACCGTGGAGCCGGCGCAGAAGGTGCCGCAATCCGGACCGGTGCGGAAATTTGCATAGCTGTCGTTAGCGGTGTTCCACTGCGGGTTGAACGAACCAAAGAAGAACAGCTTGTTCTTCAGGCCCGGGACCGGTCCGCCGAACTGGGCGTCCACGTCATAGTTGGTCTGGTGCAGCTTCTTGCCGACCAGGTTGAATTCCTGGTTCGAGCTTCCGATCTGGAAATCATCCGGATGGAGGCGTTCCGCTTCGAAAGAGCTCGGAGCGAAGTAGCCGCCGATCGAACCGTGGTACTGGTTTCCACCAGACTTGGTCACGATCTGCACGATGCCGCCGGTCGACTTGCCGTACTGGGCTTCGAATCCGCCGGTCTTTACCTGGACTTCTTTTACGAAGCTGAGGTTGATGCCGGTGGAGAGTGATCCGTACAGACGCGAGTACACGCCGATGCCGCCGAAGCCGCCGTCGGTGATGTTTACGCCGTCTGCAACATAGAGGTTCTCAAGACCGGAACCGCCCGAGATCGAGGGGTTGCCGGCGCCGGTGCCGCCGCCCGCGGTAACGCCCGGCGATGCATAGAACAAGCCGGTGACGCCGCGACCTACGGGAACCGATTGATAGAAGGTGTCGGTCAGGTTGGCTGCGACCGCGGTGGACGTGGTGTCGACCGTGATGGCGTTGCCCGAGACTTCGACAACTTCCGTTGCTTGACCGGCCACCATGCCAACGCGAACGTTGGAGGTCTTGCCGGTGACGACTTCGATGCCTTTGACATCAGCCGTCTTGAAGCTGCCCTTCTCAACCTTCACGCCGTAAAAGCCGGGGCTGAGCAAGGGGAACAGGAACTGACCATCCTGATTGGTCGTATCCGACTTGGTGCCGGTAGGACCAGAGATGGTGACCTTCGCGCCGGTAACGACCGCGCCCGAAGAGTCGACAACAGTGCCGGACAGGTTGCCACGAACCGACGATTCCGCCGATCCTTGGGCAAATGCCGGCACTGTAAAGGCGGTAAGCAGGGCCAGTACTGCAAAGCCCACTACCAACTTTCTTGCCATTGTGCCACTCCTTGTGTTGTTAACTTCTAATTGTGTTTTGTTTCGAAGAACTTGATTCCTGGACTTGCTGCGGCTCTTGCAATCAACCGCACACTTCGCCTGTTTCTGGTGAACGGAATCCAACCCTGTTAAAGCACCGCTGGTGCCAACTTGGTCGCCATTCGTCCCAAGTAGCGACTTTGTTTTCAGTCACTTAGAAATTTATTGTTGCGCTGAGGGTAAATTGATACGCCAATCCATAAAGCTACCGGATAGAGTCTATGGAAATTGGTATGAAATTCAGGATTTTGCGATGGAAGGCCGGGAACTCAGGACCAACGGCAGGGCCGGTGCGACGGAGAAAATCGAGTTTGCAGACTGCGAATGAAAAACGAAGGCACCCGCCAGGTGGATGCCCTGTGAAATGTTCAAGGTCGTCTTAGGAGGCGGGTGTCGCGGGGCGCATGATGGACTTCCCCTTGCGATCCATCTCCTCCGCCTTTTGCGGATCGCCCAACTTCTGGTAGTAGCTCGCCAGGGTCAAATACAGCGGCCCGCTAGGTCCTTTCACGGAGAGCGCTGTCTCCAAGAACGCCGCCGCTTGCTTCACGTTGCCGGTCTTGTCGAGACTGTCGGCCACCCGCAGCAAGGTATCTTCCGCAGTCTCTTTAGTGACGGCGATGTGGTCGTACAGCTTTGCGACCTGCGCAAAGTTCTGCTGGCCGAAGTAGTACTCCACCAGCTTGGCTCGCACCAGCTCATTGTTCGGGTTCTTTTCAAGCGAGAGCCGGAAATGGTCCGCGGCTGCGGCCTGATTCCCGGCGGATAGATATGCGAGTCCCCTGTCGAAATCAGCGCCGCCTGAGGTCACGTACTTCGCGACTTCTGGATCGGTCACGTCCCAGGCGGTGGTCGGCGCTCCCGAATTCGATAAAACGCGGAAGGTCATGGTTGTCGCCGCCTTGGCATGGGTTTCCGGATCGGTCACCGTGATGGCCATCCGATAGTTTCCTGCCGTAAGCTCTGAGGTCGGTATCTTCTTACCGTTCAGCAACGAGCCGCCGCCATCGAACTGCTCCTTTTGGACCTGGTCGTGGATGGTCTTGGTAGATCCGGCGAGAGCAGGCTGTCCGTAGGAGTAATCAACGGTCAGCATCTTCCCCTTGTAGGCTGCGGCGTCCCCCGCCGGTGCCCATATCTGATAAAAGACCTGTAGATCCTGGCCAGGATTCACCGACATGTCAGGCGCGACGTAGGGAACAAATTTCACGTCTCCGAAGTTGAAGGGAAGCAATCCGGCTTCGCCCGGGGGGACAGTCTCGGCCGTGATGAACGGCACCACTTCTCCCACCTGCAAACCGGCCTTGGGAGCTTCAGGGATGGTGACATCCTTCTCAGTCTTAAAGGTCGTCTTCTTCAGGACGTTGGTCAGCAGGAACTCCAGCTTATATTTACCCGGCGCAAGCGGCAGCCATCCTTCATACCCGAAAGGCTTCGACTGCACGGAGGCGATCTCCGCCTTGGAAAGATATTGCGAGGTCTTTTTGAGTTGCGAGTAGATGGGTTTTCCGTCTGCTGACATCACTCTCGCCAGCATTTCGACCGAGTAGTAATAACGCTCGTCTGCCTGCGCCACCGCAAAATCCTCGGCTTTGTTCAGGCGAAGCGCGTAATGCAGGTTGATATCCCCCCGGCCATTCCGTAAGGCGGCGGTCGTCACGTTGAGATATTCCCCGGGAAGAATGATCCGGGTGGTCACGTGAGTCAGATCACGATGCAGATTGATGGCATCGATGGTGAACGGATGATTGCGCAGGTTTCGGACCGTCGACAGCATCGTGTCCGATTCCAAGCTGGGCGTAGGGTCGGTCAAGCTTGTTGGTTCGCCCGGAATCAGCGACAGCGCGGTACGAGCCACCTCTCGACCGAGGTCGCGATCCACGGCTTGGATGGCGTCCACAGGCCCGTTCTCTGCGTGGTGCGACGTCACTAACGCCTTCGGTCCGTCAAAGTAAGGGCTGTAGAGTTTGAAGTCGCTGGTTACGTCCTTTTGATAAAAGACAACGTAGAAAAATGTGGGCAACGCCGGGTGGGTGTTTTGGTAGAACCATATCTCCATGGGGCGCGTTTCCGCATGGTTATAGTGCGCCCTCTGCTTGGGCTCTCCCAGGGTTATCCAGATCATCCCGCGATCGGACTTGTATCCGTCCTGCGCGCCCGTGCTGAAGTACTGAATGGCGTAGGCCAGGCGTTTGTAATGCTCTTCCTTGTACGGATTGGTCGGAGCGCCCGGGGTCGGATTGCGAACCTCCCAGAATTCTTCGATGAACTTGTTGCGCGCGTCGTCATCCGACAGATTCAGGAACGCGTCGCGCTCGTCGTTGCTGATGATCCAGCGGACGTCTTTTTCCAGCCAGTCCTTATACGTTTTAGGAAGGCCCTTGGTGCTGACCGCGAAGGCCTGCAGCGCGAACATGGCGAGCAGCATGAAAGCTGCCGCAATCTTGATAACACTCGAGGAGCTACGTTTGTAAGCAGTAAAAATGCGCATAAACACCTGAATTACCGCAGCAGCATCGATCTGAGCGGGATTCCACTATTGTAACCGGAACTCCCGCCCGAAGGGGCGCCCTACGGCCCCCGGGGAGTGCCAATATCCTGACTTTCCCAAGCGTCGGTTTCGTAGGAGAATACGCCCCGCAAGTTTTCCCGGTCGCCGCGTTCTCCTATGGAAGCCATGGACACTCGATCTGCGTCTTCTCACCATTCCCAGCGCGGCTTTTGGGCGCTGATCGTCACGCAATTCCAGGGCGCCTTCAGCGAGAACACGCTGAAGACTCTGGTCGTCTTCCTGATCGCCGGCAGGGGGCTTGACCCGGTTGAGCGCGACCGCTTCGTCCTGATCGTGGGTGGATGCTTCTCTCTTCCCTTCATCCTGTTCTCGATGGTCGGAGGCAATCTCGCCGACCGCTTCAGCAAACGAAGGGTCACTATTTGGACGAAAATCATCAGCCTCGCGGTCATGATTTTCGCGCTTGCCGGCCTGGCCAAAAATAATATCTATTGGGAACTGGCTGCGGTTTTCCTCGCCAGCACCCCGGCTGCGATATTCGGGCCGTCAAAATATGGCCTACTGCCGGAGCTGCTGCCGGAGAAAAAACTCTCTTGGGGCAACGGCATCATCGAGCTCGGAACGTTCGCTGCGATCATCTTCGGTACGGCCGTCGGCGCAATCTTCTCCGAGCACTTCCATGGGCGGCAGATCTACTCGGGAGCAATCCTGGTCGCTCTCGGCGCGATCGGCCTTGCTACAAGCTTTGCGATAACCCGCGTTCCTGCGGCTAATCCCGCAGCTCGCATCAGGATAAATTTTATCGGCGACCTGTTCGCCAACATCCGCGAGATCAAAAAAGATCAGCCGCTTTTCATGGCGCTGCTCGCATCGACTTACTTCTTCTTCATCGGAGCACTGATCAATTTCAATATCGTGTTCTACGGCTCGGACGTGTTGCACATCGGCGAGAGCAAGAGCGCGGCGCTGTTGTCATCGCTTGGGATCGGTATCGGCATCGGCAGCATGGTCGCCGGGTTGGTCTCGCGCAACAAGATCGAGTACGGGCTCATCCCTTTGGGCTCAATCGGCATGGCCATCTTCGGGTTCACCCTCTTTAACCCGTCACTGAGATTTCAATCCATTGCCTGGCTGCTAGCGGGACTCGGATTTTTTGGCGGATTCTTCATCGTGCCGGTGAATGCCATCCTGCAGCACCGCCCCGCTGACGACAAAAAAGGTGGCGTGCTTGCGACCGCAAACCTGCTTTCGTTTGTAGGGATCTTCGGCGCCTCTTTCGTCTATTTCGCCCTGACTGCGACCGCGAAGATCGGCTCCGTCTCGTTGCCGCACCTGCGTCCGGAGAGTGTCTTTCTCGCCAGCGGCGTGCTCACTCTGGCTGCGACCATCTACATCGTCATTCTGCTGCCGCACTGGCTGGTCCGACTCGTGCTTTGGGCAGTCACGCAACACGCTCTATCGCATTCGCGTGGTCGGACGCGACAACATTCCAGAAAAAGGCGGCGCGCTCTTCGTCTGCAACCACCTCTCGTTCGTCGACGCGCTGCTGCTCACCGCATCCACCGACCGCTTCATCCGCTTCATCATGTTCCAGGACATCTACGACCACCCGTTGGTCCATCCGCTGGCGAAGCTCGGGACGGCCATCCCCATCTCTTCTGCGCTGCGCCCGCGCGACATGATCAAGTCACTGCGCGAGGCCAGCGAAACCATCAACAGCGGGGGCATCGTCTGCATCTTCGCCGAAGGCCAGATCACTCGCATCGGGCAGATGCTTCCCTTCCGCCGCGGCATGGAACGCATCATGAAAGGCGTTTCGCCGGAGAGCACCGCGCCCATCGTGCCGGTGCATCTCGACGGCGTGTGGGGCTCGATCTTCAGCTTCGAGAAAGGACGCTTCCTGTGGAAGCTGCCGCGCAAGATCCCGTATCCCGTCACCATCAGCTTCGGCGAGCCGATGTCGGCAAGCTCAACTCCGTTCCAGGTTCGCGAGGCAGTGCAGGAGCTGCATTCCAACGCTTACGCGCTGCACAAGGCATACATGAAGCCGTTGCACCGGCGCTTTATCGGCACCGGGCGGCGACATCCGTTCCGCTTTGCGATGGCGGATGGACGTACGGAGAATGTGAATTTCTTCTCCGCGCTGACCAAGACCATTTTCCTTGCTCGGCGACTGAGGAAAATTTGGGCGGGACAGAAGATGGTCGGCATTTTGCTGCCGCCGTCGGTCGGCGGAGCGCTGGTGAACCTGGCCGCGCTGGTGCTGGGCAAGGTGCCAGTAAACCTGAACTACACAGGTTCGAATGAATCGCTTGCTTCAGTGGCGAAGCAATGCGAGATCACTACTGTCATCACCTCGCAGGCATTTCTTGAGAAGGTGCCGCTCGAAGTTCCCGGCCAGAAGTTTCTCTTGGAAGAAATCGGCAAAGATCCCGGCGCATTTGAAAAGCTCACCGCCCTCTTAATGGCCGCGTTCCTGCCCAAGCGCATTCTCGAACTCGCCCTTGGGGTAACGAAGAAGGTCGAGCTCGACGATTTGGCGACGGTGATCTTCTCCAGCGGCTCGACCGGCGAGCCCAAGGGCGTGATGCTCTCGCACTACAACATCGGCTCGAACATCGAGCAGATGGGGCAGATCTTTCTCTCGGCGGGCAAGACCGCATCCTCGGCATTCTTCCTTTCTTCCACTCCTTCGGATTCACCGGAACGCTGTGGCTCCCGCCGCGCATGGGGCTCGGCGCCGTCTACCACCCCAGTCCGCTGGATGCGCGTGTGATCGGTGCGCTCGACGCAGAAGCACGCCGCAACATTCCTGCTCGCGACCCCAACATTTCTGCAGTCTTATATCCGCCGCTGCGACGCCGGAAGACTTCGGCAGCCTGCAATACGTGATGGCCGGCGCTGAAAAACTTCCGGAGCGAGTGGCGCAGGCATTTGAAGACCGCTTCGGCATCCGTCCTTATGAAGGTTATGGAGCAACCGAGTGCGCGCCGGTGGTGAGCGTGAACGCTCGTGATTTCCGCGCTCCCGGCTTCAGGCAAGTAGGCGCAAAACGCGGCAAGATCGGGCATCCATTGCCTGGAGTTTCGGTCCGCATCGTCCATACCGAGACGGGCAAACCCATATCCCATGGGGCGAAGCCGGATTGCTGCTGGTGAAAGGACCTAACGTGATGGTTGGCTACCTAGGGAACGAAGAAGAAGACGGCGGAAGTCCTGCAGGACGGCTGGTACCACACCGGCGACATCGCTACCGTGGATGAAGACGGATTTCTCTCCATCGCCGACCGGCTCTCACGCTTCAGCAAGATAGGCGGAGAGATGGTGCCGCACATCAAGGTCGAAGAAAAGCTGCACGAAGTAATGGAGCTGACCGAGCAGAAATTTGTTGTCGCCGGAGTTCCGGACGAGAAAAAGGGCGAGCGCCTGATGGTGTTGCACACTTTAAGCGAAGAGCAAGCTAAAGAAGCAGCAGAGAAGCTCGCGCAAACGGATCTGCCTGCGCTGTGGCGTCCGCGCGCGAATCAGTTCGTGAAGATCGAAGCCATCCCGTATCTGGGGACGGGCAAGCTGGACCTGCGGAAGATCAAAGAGATTGCCGCACAAGGGGCGAAGGCGGAAGAGGCGACTGCCTAGAACCTTTCACCGCAAAGAACGCAGAGACCGCAGAGCCATCAAAAGCTCACCACGAAGGGCACAAAGAAATTCACGAAGGACCGGAAGCGGTGTTCATTCCGTTCTTAACGCCGTCATCGGATGTATCGAAGCAGCGCGGCTCGCCGGAATGATGGCTGCAAAGAATGCCGCCGTCGCCAGGGAGGCAACCGCCAGGCCGAGCGCCGGCGGATCATAGATGGAGACTCCATAAAGCTGCGAGGAGATCAGCTTTCCGGCGACGATGGCCAGCGGCACTCCCAGGATCAGTCCAGCCAGCACACGCCTGCCGGCGCCAGCAAGTACAAGCTGCACTACCTTCACGCGGTCGGCACCGAGCGCCATCCGGATACCGATCTCCTGCGTGCGTTGCGCAACCGTGTAGGCCGTTACGCCGTAGAGGCCGATGGCAGCCAAGAGCAGCGCCACCAATCCGAACAATCCCGCAAGACTCGCCACGGCACGCTCCTGCTCAAAGGAATAGGCAACCTGCTGCTGCATGGTCCTGATGCTGCCGACGGTGAGGTTGGGATCAACCTCCGCCAGTGCGCGTGTGACCTCGGGCTCAAGTGTGCCGGGTGGAATCTGCGTTCGCAGCAGGATCCCGCCGACGAAGTGTGATTGCAGTTCGAGCCTCTTCATGAGGGATCTCGCGTAATTCACGGTTTGGGCGAGCGAGACGTAGAACATCGGACGTGCAGGCTCTGCTCAGGGCGTAACCCGCGAACTTGGCATCTCGCACAACTTCCGACGATGCGAAGCGTGTGAAACATTCTCCGGCATATCGAGACCGAAGTGCTGGTCCAGGGGATCTTCGTTGTTCTTGAAGAAGCGCTTGACGAAGCCTTCGTTCACGACCGCAACGTTCTCGCTGGTGTCATTGTCGGCCGAATTGAAAAAGCGCCCGCGCTGAAGCGTCACGCCAAGATCTGGAGGTAGTTAGTGCTCACGCGGTCCCAGGAAGCCCCGGATTCCTCGTCCATCTTGGGAGCGGGATGGCCGGCGACCAAAACCAGTTCGCCCCAGTTGTCAGTGAGCGGATTGTAGACAGCAAGTCCAGCACCCTGAACTCCGGGAATCCGGTTAAGTCGCGCCTCTAAGTCGCGATAGAGCGAGGCAAGCTTTGCTGGCGAATAGCTCGCGGGCGGATTGTGCAGCTCGACCTCGACGCGTCCGTCGATGGGATACCCAAAGTCCTGATGCTCGAGCTTGTTCAGGCTGCGCGCCAGCATGTGGCTCCAGCGACAAGAACCACCGATAGGGTCGCCTGAAGCACCAGCAGGGCCTTGCGCGCAAAAGATGAACGGTCGCTTGCTGCTACGGCCTGCGCCGCGCAGAGCATCGGCTGGATGCGTACGCGTAGCGAACCAGGCTGGGGCTGCGCCAAAGAGGACGCCGGTAATAAGTGCAAGCGCGAAGGCGAATGCCAGCACGACCAGCGAAGGCGTTGTATCGACCGGAGAAACTCCGCGTCTTGAAAGGCTAAGACCAGCAGCAGCTTTGAGGCGCCGAACGCGACTACCAGTCCCGCCATTGCCCCGCCGACGGAAAGCATGACGCTTTCCATCAGCGCCTGCAGGACGATCTGCCGGCGCGAAGCCCCAATGGCCATGCGAATGGCGGTTTGTCCGCGACGCGCCACACCCCGCGCCAGCAGCAGGTTGGCAACGTTGGCGCAGGCGATGAGCAGCACCAGGCCGCATACGCCCAGCAGGATATTCAAGCTGCGGCCGTACTCTTCTTTCATCACGGCCACCCCAGCTCCTGCCGGGACAACGTTGAGCACCTGCTTGTAAAGGTCACGTTCGATGTCTGGCATCCAGTTCGCGGGATAGCCCGAGTCGTGGAGGATCCACTGCCGCAGCACTGTGGTGAGGCGAGCCGACATGCCGGCGGTGGAGGCGCCGGGACGCACGCGTCCGATGACGCGCAGCCATGCCGAGACTGATTGGTGAAGAAGAGTCCGATCGGCATTGATCAACGGTCTTCGTTGCACGGGGATCCACACATCGGGCGGATCGCTGCGCAAGGTCTCACCGAAGAAGCCAGGCGGGGCGATTCCGACCACAGTGAAGGGATGGCCTTCGATCATGAATGTCGAATTCACGATGGAAGCATCTGCGCCGTAGGTGGTCTGCCAGGAGTGATAGCTGAGTACGACGACTGGAGCTGATCCCGGCGTGTCGTCCTGCGGAGAGATCACGCGGCCGCCATAAGCTCCGATTCCCAGAGTGGAAAAATAATTCCCCGTAACGTATTCCGAGCGCAGCGGCTGAGCGGCGGTTTGCGCACCCTCGCGACGGACGCTCACTTGTCGTTGACCGGCTTGGAACGCGGTCACCTGCTCGAACTCCGGCGTCTCCTGTTTCAGGCGCTCATAGAGCGGATAAGAGAACCAATCCCCAGTGTCCTGCGTGCCGCCTTCCACGCAGCAATCGTCGCCTTCGCCGATGCGATAAAGCTCGCAGGCTCTGCCACCGGTAGAGAGCGCAGCATCACGGCGTGGATAAGGGTGAATATCGCCGTGGTGCCCGCCGATGCCAAGAGCCAAAGTGAGTACAGCCGTTGCGGTAAACACCGGCGAGAGGCGGAATTGGCGCAGCACATAGCGAAATCGCGGAGAAGATTCGGCATGGGGAGACCCCTTCAGAGAGGAATACGTAGATAGACGTGCGAAGGGTTCCAGCGTTTTGGTTAAAAGCTGGCGAGAAGCCAAGGCAGAAGGCGGGATGTAGCAAGCATCTCAGCTGCAATGCGACTTCGCCAGGAACCCGACATTCCCAGTTCCGCCGGAGCATGATCCGGCCGAGCCCATCAAAGAGCCTCCGGGAACTCCGCAGACAGAGCCGTCGGCACCGGTACGCGAGCCTGAGCCGACTGGGCCGCGAAGGCTATAACTCTCTCTTCTGCACTTGGAAATGCAGATCCCTCGACTCCGCTCGGGATGACCTCCGTTTGGGTTGAAGGCGGTCAAGCCTGCCGAATCGTTCCTTTGTTCAGCAAAAACCTTTCGCCGCGCCACACCACCGTCTTCCCGAAGTAGCTTGCGACCCACACAGCCATGCTCATGGCATCGCGCAGGGGAAGCAACCAGAGATCGCGGAGGAGGAACCTGTCGCCGAGTGCGATTCCACCCGCACCGATGGCCATGAGATGGCGCATTCCCAAGACAGCCGCGAAGAGCAGCGACGACCACAGCGCTCCGTGCGAAAACGTCATGGCCAGCAGCGACCAAAAGATCCCGAAAGTGAAGAGCAGCCCTGCATAGCCGCCCGGGCGAGCATCACGCACAGTACGGTTCCAGCGGATCTGGTGGTTCCAAAAGTGATGCAGGTCATAATCCGGCGCGTGCGTCTCCGGGACGTAGCGGGAGAGTGCAGTCTCGAAACCGGCGCGCTTGATGCCGGTGCCGAGGTCGTAGTCGTCGGCCAGGCGGTTCAGCAAAAATTCGAAGCCGCCCATTGCGCTGAGAGCTTTGCGGGTACAGGCCAGCGTCGCGCCCAATCCAAAGTTGACCCCGCCTTCGATCATGCGCGCCAGCAGGACCGCCGGCATGAACTCCGTGCAAATGCCGAGTGCTTCCACTTTGGACCAGATCGTCTTCCCAGGCAGCGCGCGATAGACGCAGGTGACGAAGCCGACCTTCTCATTGGCGAATGGCGGCATGACTTCGCGCAGGTATTCCGGACGCACCAGCATGTCAGCGTCATTGATGAGCAAATGTTCGTGTTTGGCCGCCGGCAACATCTGCGCCAAATTCGAGACTTTGCGGTTCGCGCCGAGTTGCTGCGAGCAGATAACCAGCTGCGAGTCCACCTTCGGAAACTCGCTGCTCAGCTTTTCAATGATCGGGACCGCCGGATCGTTTTCGTCCGCCACTCCGAAGACGATCTGGAACTGTGGATAGTCGACCTCAAAATGCGAGCGGAAGCAGGCTTCGCTTTCGGCGTCGGCACCTTTGACCGGCTTCAAAATCGTGACGGCAGGTGTGTACTTCCCCTCTGGAACCGGCTCCGACAAGAATCGCAGCGACGCGAGCAGGCACGCGGCGTAATAGCCGGCACCGCAAAGAGCAAGCACGGCAAAGACGATGGAAGCGATGAACACAGGTGAGGAGAGACTAACAAATGCGGCAAACTACCTTATAATAGATACAGATTGCTGGACTGGGCGGTCGCTGCCCTCATGGTTTACGCCGGTTTCACCGGGCTGAGCCGCGAGGGGAGAGGAAAGTCCGAACTCCAAAGAGCAATGTGCCAGGTAACGCCTGGGCGGCCGGGTTCGAGCCCGGTTGACGGAAAGTGCCACAGAGAAGATACCGCCGATCGGCTCCAAACGCGGTGGTAAGGGTGAAAAGGTGCGGTAAGAGCGCACCGCGCCGGGCAGCGACGCACGGCGCATGGCAAACCCCACACGGAGCAAGACCAAATAGGGAAGAAATGCAGCCTAACGGCTGCATGCGTGCCGGCTCGGTGCGCGGAACTTCCGGGTAGGTCGCTTGATCCGCCGCGATGGCGGGCCTAGAGGAATGATCGTCCTCGACAGAATTCGGCTTACAGGTCCAGTACTCACAATATGCCCTTCGCTCTCGAGAGAGGACGAAGGGCATTCAATTTTCAGGAGACCTTTACCAAGGAGGCACAGAGACGCGGAGGAATCCGAATTCCCTTTTTTCAAGCGGCCATAGCGCGAACTAATTCTGGATCAGTCTCAGGGATTTTTTGGCGCGGTGTTATCGGCGGGAATCTGCGCTGAATGAACTTGGGTCTTCCCAGTGGCTCCGTGACTCCGTGGTGAATTCTTGGCTGCTTGAGGAGTTACTACCTTCTTACGGCGATGATGCTTGCGCCGGCCCCGAGCGCCGGCCGGGTAGGGCGCTTCTTCACTGCGGCCACTTGGACGGGCGGCGGAGCAGGCAAAGACTTCGGTGCTGACAGCGCGGCCATCTGCACGGGAAGTCGATAGTTCACGTCGCGCGCCACCATGGTGTGCCGCCCAAGCAATCGGACGTTCGCATCGGCTTGCATGCCGGTTTGCAACCACATATCCGCGACCTGACCGAAAGTGAACGAGTAGGTCACGCTCTTTACCCACCACGACGGGCTCTTCATCGGCTCACCCTCGACCTTGAGAGGATGGAAGGTCTCCGCATCTACCCACGCCAATCCCTTGATCAAATTCTTTTCATTGCGTTTGGGCAGGAGCTGCAGCACGTATGCACGACGTCCGTTGATCGACTCGCAGCGCAGGTATTGAAAATCGTAATTCTCGCGACTGAGGGTGGCCCCGGAGCTGTCGCCCTTGGTCATCTGCTTCTCATGGTCTAAAACCTTGCGAGTGATCTTTTCGCCTTGGCCGCTGCCGCTCGATTGCTCGATGGTGTAGTTCTTCTCGTTCGGCGGCGCAAAATCTACCTTCGCGAGTACCTGCGACTTTGCATGCTGCTGGTCGTCGCCAAAAAACTTGTACTCGCGGGTGACGCTATAAGGCGACATGTGCGCGTGCGACTGCGCCTGTGCCTGCTCCATGCGAGAGAGAATGGTGTTCAAGTCCGGAGCAGCGGCTTGCTGGGCGAACGAAGGGGCAGCGGCTTGCTGGGCGAACGAAGGGATCGTCGCAAGGAATAAGAGTAGGAATACAACTGCCGATATTTGCTGATGACGATGCACTACTGACCCTTTGGCCGGACCTTACTACCAAAGAGTTAGAAGCAATCTGTTCGCCAGAAGTAGGCTCAACAAAGTCAGAATTTGACGTTACTTTGGACGTGGGCCTGCACGACTCTATGCCCGGACTTGGATACGCACCCGGCGCTCGGGATACAGGGGGAACTGCTCCGCCAATTCTTCCACTTGTTTGCGAATTTTCTTCAGAGCCGCCGCATCGGTGCGGTGGTCGAGCGCCTCGGCGATCCAGTTACCTACCGTCTTCATATCTGCTTCTTTCATTCCGCGGGTGGTGAGCGCGGGTGTTCCTATGCGGATGCCGCTCGGCTTCATGGGAGGATTCGTATCGAACGGTATTGCGTTCTTGTTCACCGTGATCCCGGCTTCGCCCAGCGCTTTTTCGGCCTCCGAGCCCAGCATGCCCTTGGCGAAAACGTCGACCAGCATAAGGTGGGTGTCAGTGCCGCCGGAGATGATACGGAAGCCCGCGTCTGCCAAAGTTTTCGCCAGAGTTTTCGCGTTTGCGACGACTTGGCGGGCGTAGTCCTTGAAGCTGGGCTGCGCCGCTTCGAGGAAGCAGACCGCCTTCGCCGCCATGATGTGCACCAGCGGGCCGCCCTGCATTCCAGGGAAGACGACTTTATCGATAGCGGCGCCAAATTCCTGTTTCGCCAAGATCATTCCCGCGCGCGGACCGCGCAGCGTCTTGTGCGTCGTGGAAGTGACCACGTGCGCGTGCGGTACTGGCGAAGGGTGCGCTCCGCCTGCAACCAGTCCGGCGAAATGCGCCATGTCGACCAGATAGAGCGCACCGACCGAGTCCGCGATCTTGCGCATGCGTGCAAAATCGATGGTTCGCGGATACGCGCTGCCGCCGCCGATGATCAGCTTAGGCCTGTGCTCTTTGGCAAGCTTCTCCAACTCGTCGTAATCAATGGTTTCGGTCTCTTTGGTTACGCCGTAGGGGACGATGTTGTAGGTCTTGCCCGAGAAATTCAGCGGATGTCCATGGGTGAGGTGCCCGCCCATAGCCAGGTTGAGTCCCATGACCGTGTCGCCGGGCTGGATGATCGCAGAGTACGCAGCCATATTCGCTTGCGAGCCGGCGTGCGGCTGAACGTTGGCGTATTCGGCGCCGAACAGCGCTTTCACACGGTCGCGCGCTAGATTTTCCACGATATCGGCAAATTCGCATCCGCCGTAATAGCGCTTACCCGGATAGCCCTCGGCGTACTTATTAGTGAACACCGAGCCCATGGCCTCAAGCACGGCCTCGCTCACGAAATTCTCTGAGGCGATCAGCTCCAGCCCTTCATGCTGGCGGCGAACTTCGTTATCGATGGCGTCGGCGATCTGCGGATCAACGTCGGCGAGGGGTCTGGACATGGGGTTCATAGAGCCATTTTATACACGGTTCTCGCAGGCGGTTGCACGTCAGACGGCACGAGTGCCGTCTCTCCGCAGCTATGTATTGCACAAATGCCAGCGAAGGCGTATTCATTTTGCGGTCTCCAAAGGAGGAATTTCCCGTGAATCGCCGTGCCCTTGTAGTCGCCATCGTTGCGTTGTCGTTATTCGCGTTCTCTCAGAATCCCACCGCCTCGGCTAAGCCGGAAAAGGTCATTGCCATCCATGCCGCTAACCTGATCGATGGATCGGCTTCGCAGGTTCGGCACAACGTAATGGTCGTCGTGCGGGGGAACAAGGTCGAGAGTGTTACGGAGGGTGGCACGGCGCCGGCGGGAGCGACGGTCATCAACTTCGATGCCAGCGCTACAGTTCTGCCGGGCATGATCGATGCGCATACCCACATCTTCCTGCAGGGCGAAGATCCGGCGGAAGGTGGCTACGACGTGCAGCTGCTGAAGCATCCGTCATCGTTCCGGGCGGCACGCGCAGTTGTGGCAGCGCGGCGCGCGCTCGACCAAGGATTCACCACGATCCGCGATGTCGAGACCGAGGGCGCGGGCTACGGCGATCTGGGGATCAAGGAAGCGATCAACGCCGGATATATCCCCGGCCCGCGCATGTTCGTAGCCACCCGCGCAATCTCGGTCACGGGCGGATATCCGCTCGAAGGCTACAATCCCGACGTCGTCGTACCCAAGGGTGCGCAGCTAGGCGACGGGCCGGTCGAGATGCGCAAGATCACGCGGGAGCAACTGGAAAACGGCGCCGACTGGATCAAGGTGTACATGACCCACCGCTCGTGGGTGGATAAAGAAGGCCATCTGGTTTCCCAGCCCACGCTCACGCTCGATGAGATCAAGGCTGTGGCCGATGAGGCCCACGGGCAGCAGCACAAAGTCGCGTGTCATGCTTACAGCGGCATCGGCTTGCATCGCGCGCTTGACGGTGGTTGCGACTCCATCGAGCATGGCCTCTCGCTCGACGACGCGGCCATCGCGCAGATGCTCAAGCAAGGCACATGGCTGGTTCCAACGCTGTCGGTCTACTACTCGACCAAGGTCCAGCCGACACGGAGGCGGGCAAGCGCGACCGCGCGCGCAGCGGCGAGCATGAAGTCTCGTTCAAAAAGGCGCTAAGGCCGGCGTGAAGATCGCCTTCGGGACCGACATCGGCGGAATCCCCTGGACCGATCCAATCGCGCAGGAGTTCGGCTACATGGTAAAGTTCGGCATGGCGCCGATGGATGCCATCAAGTCTGCGACTTCGCGCGCGGCGGAGTTGTTGGAGATGAAAGGCGAGATCGGAGTGATTGCGCCGGGTGCTTATGCGGACATCGTCGCCGTGCAAGGCGACCCGCTGGCGAATGTGGACGCACTGAAGAGCACCAGCTTTGTCATGAAAGATGGGAGCGTCTTCAAGCAGTAGCTTCAGCGGCGGCCGGCGGCGAGCTTTTCTTGGCGCTCGATGGCGGCGATCTTGTCCACTCGCTGCTGGTGGCGCCCGCCGGCAAAGGCGGTTTTCAGGAAGGTGTCAACGATGGTGAACGCTTTCTGGTCCTCCAGGATGCGCGAGCCGATGGTGACCACGTTGGCATCGTTGTGCTCGCGGCTCTTCTCCGCTTCATATTCCGTAGAAACATTGGCGGCGCGGATGCCAGGCACTTTGTTGGCGGCGATGGCCATGCCAATCCCGGAACCACAGACTAGTACGCCCAGGTCAGCCTGCTTTCGGGCGACCGCTTCGCCGACCTTCTTGGCAAAATCGGGATAATCCACAGATTCAGTCGAAACCGTCCCTTGATCCTCCACCTTGATGCCCTGCTTTTCAAGGTGGGCTTTGATCTTCTGCTTCAACTCGAACCCGGCATGGTCAGCACCCAACGCGATCTTCATAGCCCATTTTAAATGACTTCGTGAAATACCGAACGAGCAACAAAAAAGCCGCCCTGATCAGGGCGGCGGATGCAGCAGGCGTCAATCTAGTGGCTGTGCTCTTTTTCTCTTCTTTCCTGGATTCGTGGGTGTTGTCGTACTTCATACCTTCTTCAACGTGCTTGATCGCGGCGTCAACGCTCTTCATGGCCTTATCGCGATGTCCACCTTTGTCGCGTGAGGCCTGTTGCAAATGCTCTTTGGCCTGGCGGAGAGACTCAAGCGCAGCCTGCATATGGGGTTGATCTTCTGCCATCAACGCGGGGGCGGCGATGAAAGCGGCCAGAGCGAACAGCAGCACAACGGTAACGATGCGATGCATACGTACTCCTTTGAAGAATTAGCGGCTGGAGTGCCGCGTCAGCAAAAAACCCCTACGCGTGGGGAAAGTCGCGCCTGCCACCATCTATCTTGAGAAAAAGGTGCTTTCGTCGGATAATCCCTGCTCACACCAGAGGTGAACCATGCCCGTTGAAGCAGTTAGCGCGCCCGCAGTCTCGAAGGTCCCGAAATTCATCAAGTTTGAGACCAGCAGCTTCGCCGCGCACATCACGCTGAACCATCCGCCGTACAACGTGCTCAACGTGCCGCTGATGACGGAGTTAGCGGAAGCCATTGAGAGCTTGAACGGCCGCGGCGAGATCAAATGCATCGTGCTCGACGCCGTACAGGACCCCAAAGTCCCGCAGAAGATGTTCTCGGCCGGGATCTCGCTCGAAGATTCACAGTCCGACCGCGTCTTCCAGACGCTCGACACATTCAACCGCATATTCCAAGCCATCCGCGAGATCTCCAAGCCGCTGATCGTAGTCGTGAATGGACAGGCGGTTGGTGCGGGTTCAGAGCTGGTGGCGTTCGGCGATCTGGTGATCGCAACTCCCAACGCAAAATTCTTACAGCCGGAAGTGAAGATGGGCGTCTTCCCGCCGTTCGCAGCCATCATGCTGCCCGCGCTGATCGGGCCGAAGAAGACTTATGAGTTGATCCTGACCGGGCAGGCCCTCTCCGCCGAAGAAGCGCTGCACCTCGGCTTCGTGAATCGCGTGGTACCGGAAGCCGATTTGAAGAAGTCCGTCGACGAGTTCCTGGCTCGCATCAATGAATTCAGCGCGCCGGTGCTCGAGATGACCAAGGCCGTTATCCAAAGCTCGCTCGGCCTGCCGCTGGTGCAAGCTATGAAGAAGTCGCAGGACATCTATCTGAACCAGTTGATGGCGCTCGAGGATGTGCAGGAAGCGCGTCGCGCCATGATCGAGAAGCGCAAGCCTGTTTGGAAGAATAAGTAAATCGGGATACAGGAGGCGGGATGCGTTCTTGTCTTCGAGGGAAGCACCCGACTTCAGTCGGGTGAAAACTTGCTTCGAGGCCGGCTTTAGCCGCTGAGGAATGCGCGAATTCCATCCAGTCGAAGCGCGGACTTACTTCGTGACGGCCAACACGAAAGGCCGCGCTCCTCTATTTCGCGACGAAAATGTCGTACGCATCTTCTTGAAAGCGATCTTCCACTACCGTAACGAAGGAAAGTTTCGGGTGCACTGTTTCACCGTAATGCCCGACCATTTTCATCTAATCATCTCGCCTTCGAACGACACAACCTTGGAACGCGCGATCCAGCTGATTCGGGGCGGATTTTCGCATCGATATGGGAAGGAAGTCAGCAGGCGTGAAGTTTGGCAGAGGGGATACACGGATCATCGGATCCGTGATGAAGAAGATTTCATTACTCACAAGACATACATCGAGCAGAACTCAGTTCGCGCAGGCCTGGCATCTGATCCGCGTGAATACAAATACGGTTCTGCCTATCCGGGATATAAACTTGATTCGCCGCCGTTCCTCAGCGGCTAAAGCCGCCTCTACCACGTTATAACCCACGGCTGAAGCCGTGGGCTTCCCCTCAGCCGCGCGCTTCCCTCAGCCGTGCGCTTCCCTCAGCCGTGGGCTTCTCTCAAAGCGGGAATTCCGTCAAAGCCATGGGCTTCCCTCAGCCGTGCGCTTCCCTCAGCCGTGGGTCTCCCTCAGCCGCGGGTTTCCCTCAAAGCCGTGGTTTCCGTCAAAGTTGTGGGCTTCCTGAGCTCGCCCTCAAACCCAGTTCGAACGCCTCCAGCCTCCTGGCATTAAAAGGCGCGGGCAATGAAGTTCACGATCTGGTACCCGTCGATGTATTTGTACGGCGTTTCGCCGGTCGTGTAGTGACCGCATGGAAGCACCACAGTCTTGTGGTCGAGCCGGTGCTCCTTGAATGCCTCCGCAACCTTCACTGAAAACTCTTCCAGGAACGTCAGGTCGTACTTGGCGTAGATCAACAGTATCTTCTTCTGCTTGGCGGCGAACTTTTCAAAATACGACACGGGACTGATTGACAGCCACGATTGCCGCAGGCTCTCGAGCGAGATCTCTTTTTCGATGGCAGAGCGAATGTGGCGCGTCGATTGGCCGGTCCACACCACGTCCGCAAAGTAGATCGAGGCGTGGTTGAAGGCGTTCACCTTGATGCGATCATCGTGCGCGCTGGCCAGGAATGCGTAGCAGGAGCCAAGACTGGTTCCAAGAATGCCGAACTCTTCGTAGCCTTGTTGCTCGAGCCAGTCGATACAGCAGCGAATATCAATGACCGCCTGGCGCGTCGCGTCGATCGTTCGGCCGATGTTGGCCGAAACGGCATAGTCGGCGCGCTTCAACTCCGCTGGCATGCGGATATCGTGATACGGCATGCTCAGCCGCAACGACGCGATCCCAAAATAACTGAATGCTCCGCACAGTGCGTTGTGGCTGATTGCGTCGGAGTTCCACTGCGGCAGCACGATCACCGCGCGCCTCTTCTTTCCGATCTTCTTTGGATTGGGTGCAAACCAGCGCGCATTGACCAGATTGTTTTCCGGATAAGGCGTCGCAACCGGTGAGGTGAATCGCAAGAAATCCGCGTGCGTGACTTTTTTATCTTTGGGAGCCGGCCCCGAGCCGGTGTGGTAACGCTCGACCTTGCGGTTCTCAAGCCGGAAGTCTGTCGGGACTTCGTAACAAAAAAACGTATCGCTCTCGGCGACGATCTTGTCGTTGAGCTTGTGGAGGTAGCTCTCGATCTCGGCCGCGTGCGGCTGATGTCCGTTGACGAACGGCCATCCGTGCATCCAATCCAGCCCCCACTCGAACGGACGCTCCACGCGATTGGTGTCGCGCGTGGTGAGCTTGGTCTCCCAGCGGAACATCCACTTGGAATAGAGCTTCTTCAGGGGCATGGTTCTAGCCTAGCAAAGCCACACGGCAGCTTGAACCTTATGGCAGTGAACGGTGCCTGCGCGGCATTCAACGGCTAGAAAAGCTCACCACAAAGGACACGAAGGATTTCACAAAGGCCTCCATGCTGCCTTTGTGTCCTCTGTGGTTGGCTTTTGTTTTAGGCAGCAGCCGAGTTGGCGGCTTCAGCTCTCTGTTGCCACCACTTCCAGATCAGCCAGCTGATAGTCACGAGAATCCCGACGTACGCCGCCGCACGCAGCCAGCTGGCGAAGATGCGGTCGTACTCCAGCAGGTTCAAGTGAGTGAGGATGTGGTTCCAATCGTGTTCCACGTACTCGGCCGGGCCAACGGTGACCAGCGGTAGGTTCTGCTCGCGCGCGTCGGCCATGTACGTGGCCACGCCGAGGAAGTTCTCGAAAAACATGAATGCGCAGAACGCAGTGCCGGAGATCTCACGGCGGTAGGCAAAACCGGCGGCCAACGAGAACGGCACCAGCAACTGCATGAGCGTCCCACCCCACACCATCAACTCTTCGGACCCGAACGCTCCGAAGATGATGTGACCGCCCTCGTGGATCGGCAGGTTCACATTGTCGAGCATGAACATCGCTCCGGTGTGGGTGAAGGCGTAAAGCAGGAACCATCCGTAAAGAAATGCCGCGAGGGAAACCGCCGGAGCCGAGACCGGCTTCCACGGCTGGCGGTAGACGTCGAGAAAATCGGAGATGGGTTCAGGAAGGTTCATCTCTACTCCACACTCTTCCTGGGCACGCGTTTGGAGATATTGCACAGCACCTCGTAGGGTGACGTCCCGCAGATCTGCGCCATCTCCCACGCTGTGATGTTTCTATCTTCCGTGCCGCCGACAAGCGCTACCTCGTCGCCCACGCTCACGCCGGGAATCCCAGTCACGTCCACGGCGGTGAGGTCCATCGAAACTAGTCCCACCATCGCAGCGTAGTCGTTGCGCACGATCACGCGACCCTTGTTGGAGAGATGACGATTCAATCCGTCGGCGTATCCCACCGGAAGAATCGCGATCCGCGCCGGCGATTTCGTGATGTAGGTGGAGTTGTAACCGATGCCCTGTCCGGCGGGCACATCGCGCATGGCGAGGATGCGCGTCTTCCAAGACAGCACCGGGATGACCGGCAGCTCGTGCGATGAATCCGGATGCCCTGTCACAGCTGATGTAAATGGAAGGTAGTAGCCGTAGAGCGAGAGCCCGGGGCGGACCATGTTCTTCCACGTATCCGGACGGGCGGCAATGGCGGCGCTGTTAGCCAGGTGGAAGTAGATGGGTTCCAGTCCGCTGGCGATGATCTTCGTGGACGCGTCCTCAAAGCGCACCACTTGCGCCGCGCTCTCCGGCGAATCGATGATCTCAGAGCTCGCGATGTGCGAGAACAATCCTTCCAGCGTGACGTGCTGCGCCGAGTTCAGCGCGCGCGCCATGAGATCGAGATCGCCGAGCGGGACCCCGAGCCGGTTCATCCCGGTATCGACCTTCAGATGGACGGGAAATGGCCGGTCTTCTTTCTTGGCTTTGCCTTTGCGAAATTTTTCGACAGCATTCTCCAGTAGCTCGATGTGCTCCCAATCCCAAACCGCGGGCGTAAGGTCATGCTCGACGACCGCACCTTCTTCGCCGCGCCAGAATCCGCTCAATAAAAGGATGCGGCTAGTGATCCCCGCCTGCCGCAACCGGATTCCCTCATCCGGGCCGGTTACCCCGAACCAGGTTGCGCCTTCTGACTCGAGCGCCTTCGCGCAATCAGCAGCGCCGTGGCCGTAGGCATCGGCTTTCACCACCGCGCAAACCGTGGCGTTGGGAGCAACGAAATCCAAAATAGTTCTGAAGTTGTGGCGCAGGGCGGTCAGCGAGATTTCAGCCCATGTGGGTCGCATGTGTGTGCAGGAGAGTGTGAGAGCAGAGTGATTATAGCGTTTCGCTACGCCATCTTCTGCATCAGCAGCAGGTTCAAGACACCGAGGCCCAGCGCGGCCAACATCGCGATGGGCACGACATAGCGCTGGCTAGGGGTGAGCGATTCCATGCGTCCCAAATATTTTGGATTGAACGCTAGAAATATCAGGATGGTCGAGAGCGGCCCGAACAGCGCCGTGCGCGGATAGAAGCGGTGCTGGCTGAGCAGCAGGTTCCAGTTCCACAACACCAGCACCAGTCCAAGGATTCCCGCCCCGAGTAATACCCATCGTGCAGTTCCGCTGGCCATATGACTGAAGATGCGCCAGCCGCGGCTCCGGTTTCTCCGCCCCGTATACTGCGACGCGGAGGTGTTTATGAATGCAACCGCAGTGCAACGGGTCTCGCACGCGATGACCACGACCACATTCAACCTGGAGGGCTACCGCGTACTGCGGACCATGGGGCTGGTGCGCGGCATCATCGTGCGCTCGCGCTCGGTGGTAGGAAATTTTGTCGCCGGACTGCAGACCATCGTGGGCGGCAACATCAGCATGTACACCGAACTGTGCGAGCAGACCCGCAACGACGCTTACGACCTCATGCTGCAACACGCCGCAGCTTTCGGCGCGAATGCCGTCGTTGGCGTGCGCTATGACGCGACCGAGATCGGAGCCGGCGTTACTGAAGTGTTGTGTTATGGAACAGCCGTCGAGGTAGAGAAGATCGCCTAATCGGGTACGTTGCCGCCGCCTTCGATGGTTTCGAAGCGGGTCGAGGACTTCAAGAAGGCCATCTTCACCGTGCCGGTCGGTCCGTTGCGTTGCTTCCCGATGATGAGCTCCGCGACGCCTTCCAAGTCAGGGTCGTCTTGTTTGTAGACCTCTTCGCGGAAGATGAAGGCCACCACGTCGGCGTCCTGCTCGATCGATCCTGATTCGCGCAGGTCTGAAAGTTGAGGGCGCTGGTTTCCGGTCCGCGCTTCAGGTGCGCGGCTCAACTGCGAAAGCGCAACCACGGGAACGCGCATCTCTTTCGCCAGCGCTTTTAATCCGCGCGAGATAGCCGAGACCTCCTGGGTGCGGTTCTCGTAGCGCTTGCCTCCGCCGGTCATCGGCGTCGCGGACATGAGCTGCAGATAGTCGACGATGATCAGGTCCAGCCGCTTCTCCTGCTGCTGCAGGCGACGACACTTAGCACGCATCTCGTGCAGCGATATGCCGGGCGTGTCGTCAATGAAGATGGGCGATTCCGCCAAGTCACCGAGCGCGTGGGTGAGTTTGTCGAAATCTTCGCGCCCTAAGAATCCAGTACGCATTTTGTGCGAATCGATCCGGGCCTGCGAACACAGTAAGCGCATCAAAAGCGCTTCCTTCGACATTTCCAGCGAGAAGACGCCCACTACTTTTTTGTCCATCACCGCAACGTTCTCGGCAATGTTCATGGCAAATGCCGTCTTGCCCATGGAAGGACGCGCGGCGATGATGATCAGATCGGAAGGCTGGAAGCCGCTCGTCTTCGCATCTAAATCAGCATAGTGGGTCTCAAGACCAGTGATGCGTTGACCGTTCTTGTAAAGATCGTCGAGCGACAGGCCGCTCTCTTTTACGATCTCCTGGATCCCCATGAATCCCCGGCCGATGCGATTCTCTGAGATTTGATAGATCGCCGATTCCGCCGCGTCGATGATCTCTTCCGTCGTGTCCGTCTGCTCGAGCGCGCGTGCCACCGACGCGTTGGCGGCATGGATCAAGTTGCGCAGCAGCGACTTATCTTTAACGATCTTGACGTAGTGCTCGATGTTGTCGCGGCGCGGCAAGCCTTCGGTCAGAGTGGAGAGATACGTCACGCCGCCGACTGATTCGAGCTCTTTCTTCCGAGCGAGTTCTTCGCTCAGCGTGACCAGATCGATGGGGCGGCCGGTCTCGTTCAGCTCCAGCATGCGCGCATAGATACGGCGATGCGAGTCGAGCGAGAAATCGTCTGCCTTGATGGATTCGGCGGCCTGGGGAAAGATGTCGTTGTCGAGAAGGATGGCGCCCAAGGTCGAGCGCTCGGCATCGAGCGATGCCGGCATGCCGCGTTCGAGATTGAGATCTGCGGTAGCCAAGCTGTACGTCACAAAAAAATCCGACCGCTAAGTCGGATTATGAATGATTCGCCTTTGTTTCGCTACTACTTTTCCGAACCCACCTTTCGCTGCGCGAAAAGGTGGGGCACCCGCCCAAACTTAAGGGAAACGCGGGCGGGCTGCTTGAACAACCCGCCCGGTTTCGGAATCGCGAATCCCACGCCAGCCGCATAGGAGACGCTCCGTTGGTGCAGCCCCGTGCCGTGAGGCTTGGCGATGCGGGCGTCGAGAACTCGTCTCGTGCTACTCGCTCCGCCCATGGGCCCGCTCCGTCTTTGCACCTGAGCACTCAGACTGCGGGTCTTCGGCGCTGCACTTCCCTTGTGGAAGCAGAGTAAGCGTACTCAGTTTTGCTGGCAATCACGAATTGCATTTGAGCTGTGCAGAAGCTGTGACTTTTTCGGATTTTTGTGGAAGCGTGAGGAAAAACTGGCAACTGAGTACTTGGGGCGATCGCGCGTATAGGGACAGCCTTCTTAACCACGGAGACACGGAGGTGAACCTCTGCAGCCTCAGGCCACACGATTGCAGAGCTGCTTTTCAGGATGCCCTCACCAGCGGCTATTAAGTTCACACCCCTTAAGTAACTTGCATGACATAGCGCACAGGCGTCACATAACCGCAGGGGTAAGTGTATGAAGCTCCTTTACGTAGACGATAAGGTCGAGCGGCTTGAGATCATGAAGGCGCGTCTCGGGCAGTTGGGTTATTCAGTTGAGACCGCGCATAGCGGCCCCATCGCATTGCAGAAATTCAAGGAGACCGCGATCGATCTCGCCATCGTCGATTACTACATGCCCGGCATGAACGGCGACGTAGTCGCGATGGAGATGAAACGGCTGCAACCGTTCGTCCCGATCATCATCTTTTCCGGAACGTTCACCTTACCGGAGATGGTGATGGCGTACGTTGACGGTTTTGTATCTACATCCGATGAGCCTGACGCCCTGCTGGAAAAAGTTTCCGAATTGCTGATGCGCAAGGCGGCCCGCGCCAGCTAAGGTGAGCAAAATTTCCCGGGACTAGGGCTCCGACCGTACTCGTAGCGTAAACGTCTCGGCTAATCGCCGTATTTTCAACGTTCGCGTTGGCCATCGTATTGCTAACCTACCGATGTGGAGGAGCAAACGATGGCAGCTGAAAAGCGAAACCTTGAGCGTGATCCCCACGACCCAGAAATGATCGACGAAGTCACTGAACGAGTATTCAAAGACTACGAGCCGCCCAAGAAGGAACAGGAAATCAACGGAGACGAATCGGATGACGAAGCCGAGCGTCTGGCCGCCTGAATAGCTGCCCACCCGACCTGATTCGTCCGCATCAAGATAGACGAGCTACTCTGCTGGCTCGTCGATTTGTTTTTAGGGGGTTTGAATGAAGGCAATGATGATAGTGGGCGTTCTGCTTGTCGTGCTCGGCATCGCCTCGCTGTTTGTTCCCATACCACACAACGAAAATAAGGGCCTCGACGCCGGTGACGTTCACATCGGCGTGCAGGTACGGCATGACGAGAAGGTCTCACCGATCGTGAGCGCGGTGCTACTTATCGGCGGAGTCGGGCTGATGATCGCCGGCAGCCGCAAGTAGCTTCGCTAGATGGCCGCCAGCAGGTCTGCCATGGCGGCGTTGTCGCCAAAGATCGCGCTCACGTGGACGAACTTGTCCACGTTCCCCGGCGCGAAAACAAAACTTGCTCCCAACTGAAACGGATTCTCGCCTAATTTTTTCTGCTGGAAGCCGCCCGCTTTGGCGCGCTTGCGGTAGGCGGCGTTGTCGCCGCGGAGGAGATGGAAAATGTTTGCCTTTTTCAGCGCGACGGCGCGATAGGCTTTGCGTTCGGCATCGATCAGCAAGGGAAAAGTGATTCCGGTCTCTTCGCGGAAGGCGCGGGCATAGATCACATCCCCCAGCCAATGGCTGCCAGGTTTGCGCCCTTGCTTAAGATCCTGCTGGTGTTCGCGCAACTGCGCGACATGCTCGCGGCAGAAGATTCAACCATAGTGCCGCAGAACACGACCACCGCGGGGCGATCCGCCCAAAGCGAACCCAGCCTGATCGGCTTCCCATCCACATCGGGCAGTGAAATATCCGCCAGGCGGCTGCTCAGGGTTGTTGGCATCGGTTGATTGTGTGGCTGCTCTGCCCAGCCTGTCAATTCTCTCCGGCCATCCTCCTGTAAGAGGGGCACTTCCTATTCAGTTGGAGTTCAGGAGAATAAAAATGGCGAATACCGTCGTTTGTATGACGCACGACCGGGCGCAAGCCGAGCAGATCGTGACCGCATTGCGGGAAGGCAATTTTTCGAACGCTGGGATCTCAGTCGTACTTCCGGACGTGGCGCCTGCGCAGGCGCTGCAACCGGTGGAAGACAACAAGAGTGCGGAAGGCGCGGCCATTGGCGCAGGCACCGGCGGAGTGATCGGCGGTGTGCTGGGCTGGCTGGTGGGGATCGGGTCGCTGACTTTGCCGGGCATCGGCCCCCTGTTGGCTGCCGGTCCGATCGTTGCAGCGCTCAGCGGGGCGGCGATCGGTGGCACCGTCGGCGGAGTTGCCGGTGGTTTGACCGGACTTGGCTTCAGCGATGACGAAGTGAATCGCTATCTTGGTCGCATCAAAGATGGCCACGCGCTGGTCGCGGTGCACTCAGACGATGCTGCAGAGCTTGAGCGAGCGCGCGAATTGTTCGTACGCTTCGGCGGCGAGATTGTGACTCCGGCGGCGCAGGGCGGTGTGCGGGAAGCTGCTTGATCCAAAGAGTCGTTCAAATTTAGTGGGAATCAAAGGAAGCGGTGAAATGAACAACGGAGAACGTCATCTTTGGAAAGGTCTCGTCGCGGGCGCTGCGGGCCGATTGGCAGCCGCCTGGGCGATGAACCAGTTTCAGACCGGATGGAGCAAAGCGGCTGAAAAGCTCCAGCATTCCAAGACTCCGCAAGGCGAGCAGGAGCGGCAGTCCGATGACGATGCGGAAGATGCGACCATGAAGGCTGCCGGCAAGATCTCCGAATCGATCTTCAATCGCGAGCTCTCGCGCGAGGAAAAGAGAAATTGGGGCCGGTCGTGCACTATGCATTTGGAACCGGCACCGGCGCAGTCTATGGCGCCCTTGCCGAACTCGAGCCACGCGTCACCTCTGGGGCCGGTCTTCCGTACGGGACAGCAGTTTTCATTGGTGCCGATGAGATCGCGGTGCCGGCTTTCGGCCTCTCTAAACCTCCGAAGGAGTATCCTGCTTCGGCGCATCTATATGGCTTGGCCTCGCACCTGGTATACGGGCTGAGCCTAGAAATGGTGCCGGCGCGGGTGCGCAGGTTGATGGATTAAGAGGCAGCTTTGGCGACCATCGCACAGGTCGGGAAAGGTCGTCCGAAGCAGAGCAGCTGCTCGAGCGGTTTGCCGCGGTGCGTCGCCAGACCCGAGGCGCTTGCTGCGCGCTCTCATCGGGAAGATCAGTTGATCCGGTCCATGCCTGAGGCCAGCCCGACCAAGTGGCACCTGGCCCATACCACCTGGTTCTACGAGACGTTCATCCTCGCGCCACACGCTAAGTCTTATCAGCGCGAGCGTCCCGGAATTCGAATATCTCTTCAACTCTTATTACAAGCAATTGCACGGACATCCGCTTCGCTCGCGCCGCGGATTGATATCGCGTGCCGATCTGCAAGAAGTCCTCGCGTATCGCTCGCAGGTGGATTCCGCTATGCGGTCGTTTCTGCCCCGCACGCCTCTGCAGGAACTGCTTTACCTGGTGGGAGCTCGGGGGGATCGACGAGCAGGCAGCACCGGGAGCTGATCGTCACCGACGTCAAACACGCGTTGTGGTCGAGTCCGCTGCAGCCGGGATATACGCCGCGCGAGACCTCAGCTGCTCTGCGCCGCGGGTTACATGGAAACCATGGGACGAAGGCATTTATGAGATCGGGCATGCTACCGGTTCGGGCTGTACTTCGACAACGAGGAGCCTCGCCACAAAACTTATTTGCAGCCATTCCAGCTTGCTTCGCGCCCCGTTACCAATCGCAAATATCTCGAGTCATCAACGATGGAGGATACAAGCGCGCGGAGTTATGGCTCTCGGATGGCTCGGGACCAGGTGACGGCGAACGGGTGGGGTGCTCCGCTTTATTGGGGGCAATCGCGGATGGGGAATGGTGAATTTCACTTTATCGGGTGGCGGCGTGTCGAGCCGATAGACCGGCGGCCGGACGCGTTACGAGTACGTATTGCTCTTCTCAAACTTTTCCATAATCGCGGATCAACTGACCATGCCGAAGCAAACTCCCGTCGAACTGCCTGTCGTCAACCGCGTTGGCGCGGCGGCGGCGGCGGGCGGCGGCGGCGGGGGGGCGGCGGCGGCGGGGCGGGCGGCGGCGGGGTGGGAGGCGGCGGGGGGGGGGGGGGGGGGGGGGGGGCGGCGGGGGCGGCGGGCGGGGTGGCGGGGCGGCGGGTGGGGCGGGGCGGGGTGGGGTGGAGGTGGAGTGGGCGCGGTGACGTGGCGGGCGGGCGGGGGTGGGTGGGGGTGGGGCGGCGGGTGGAGGGAGGGGGGGGGGGGGGGGGGGGGGGGGGGGGGGGGGGCGGCGGGTGGGTGGGGTGGG
>CAVQGF010000020.1:0-11766 GCA_963711965.1 uncultured Acidobacteriota bacterium
ATCTGAACTACGCTGAAGCGTATCAGTTGCTGGGAGTCACGCAGTTGCAGGCGGCACAAAAAGCCGAGGACCTTAAGGCCGTGGAAGTTTCGGAGATGAAGGCCATTGAGATCGAAAAAAATCTGCCGAATGCTTACTACATCCTCGGGATCGCCCGGGCAAATATGGGGCAACACTCCTGCGGCGGAAGAGCCTTTTACAACCTTCATCAGCATGGACCCAAATAATCCTGACGGGCATTTCGAGCTGCAAAACGGAGTTCGCTCTCAACAAATTTCCCGAAGCCGAGATGCATGCACGCAAAGCAATCGAGCTGAAGGAAAAGAACCCAGGCGTCCAGGTGGTGCTTGCTTACTCATTGCTGCGCCAGAAGAAGGCGCCCGAAGCAAGAGTGGCGTTTCAGGAATATCTTAAGCTCGATCCGAACAGTCCGATGAAGGCCGACGTCGAAAAGACCATTGCGTTGATCGACCAGCACCGGAAGGAGGAACAACCGGCCAAATAGGACAGAAAAAGAAGAAGCCTTCGCCGCGGCGAAGGCCTGTTTGTTTGCGGCTTAAAAAGTCTAGTGCTGATGACCGCCCTGCTGCGGCACGTAGCCCGGGGTCAGCGCGGCGTTCTCGCCCCAGAAGAAATTTTCCAGGTGCTTCACAATGACTTCCTGGTCCTTCGGATTCGCGGGATTGAGCCGGAATTCATTCAGCACCATCTTGCAGTGCTCCGTCCACATGCGCCACGCTTCCGCGGAGACATTGTCATAGATCTTCTGCCCCAACTCGGTATCGAACGGAGGCTCTTCCAGTCCGGGCATTTCCTTTTGGAACTTCACGCAAAAAACGGTATGGCCAGCAGCGACCGGATTATTGGACATAAAAAAACTCCTCAGCAACATCCTTCGATTTTCCTCAATTATACGTGACCAAAGCGGAGCGGCCGGCGGCATCGAAGCTGGTTGCGCGGCGTTTGCTACACACGTATATTCGCTTGCGCTCTGATTTCCCGGAGAGACGATGCCCAACGTACGCCTGCCGCAGTCGTCAGCAACCCTACCCAAAGCCTCCATGCAGTACGTGTATTTCTTCGGCGACGGAAAAGCCGAAGGGCACAAGGGCATGAAGGAGATCCTCGGCGGCAAGGGCGCGGGCCTGGCGGAGATGACCAACGCCGGCCTGCCCGTGCCTCCGGGCTTCACCATCCCGACCGAAGCCTGCCGCGAGTACATGCGCAACGGCACACCTCGCCAGAGATCGACCGCCAGATGCACGCCGCGCTCGCCCGCTGGAAGAAGTTGCAGGGACAGAAGCTCGGCGCCGGCGAAAGCCGCTGCTGGTCAGCGTGCGCTCCGGCGCCAAGTTCTCCATGCCGGGCATGATGGACACCATCCTCAACCTCGGCCTCAACGACCAGAGCGTCGAAGGCCTCGCCAAGCAGAGCCGCAACCCGCGCTTCGCCTACGACTCCTACCGCCGCCTGATCCAGATGTTCGGCAACGTGGTGCTCGACATCCCCAAGGACGAATTCGAGCACGTCTTCGACGCGCAAGAAGAAGCAGCAGAAGCGCAAGCTCGACACCGACCTCGACGCCGACGGCGCTGCAAGGAAGTCATCGCCGAGTTCAAGAAGATCGTGCAGCAAGCACGCGGCACGACTTCCCGCAGGACCCGCATGAGCAGCTCGCCATGGCGCGCGACGCCGTCTTCCGCTCGCTGGAACAACGACCGCGCGCAAGCACTACCGCCGCATCAACAACATCTCCGACGACGCTCGGCACCGCCGTCAATGTGCAGAGCCATGGTCTTCGGCAACATGGGCGAGACCAGCGGCACCGGCGTGGGCTTCACCCGCAATCCCGCCACCGGCGAGAAGGAGTTCTACGGCGAGTACCTGATGAACGCGCAGGGCGAAGACGTCGTCGCCGGCATCCGCACGCCCGTGCCCATCAGCGAGCTGCAAGAAGATCATGCCGCAGGTCTACAAACAGCTGCGCGAGATCACCGACGCGCCTGGAAAAGCACTACCGCGACATGCAGGACATCGAATTCACCATCGAGGACGGCAAGCTCTACATGCTGCAGACCCGCAACGGCAAGCGCACCGGCCGCGCCGCCGTCCGCATCGCCGTCGAGATGGTGAAGAGCCTGATCACGCAAGGAAGAGGCCATCATCCGCGTCGAGCCCAACCAGCTCGACGACTTCCTGCGTCCCGCACCTCGACGAAAAGGGCGAGCAAGATCGAAGTGCTCGCCACGGGACTTGCCCGCCTCTCCCGGCGCCGCCGTCGGGCAGATCGTCTTCACCGCCGACGACGCGGTCGAGCATCGCCGGCACAGGCACAAGAAGCCGGTGATCCTGGTCCGCGGCGAGACCACGCCCGAGGACATTGACGGCATGGAAGTCGCCGCCGGCATTCTCACCGCGCGCGGCGGCATGACCAGCCACGCGGCCGTGGTCGCGCGCGGCATGGGCAAGTGCTGCGTGGCCGGCGCCGGCGACGATCGACGTCGACGAGAAGACGCAAGCGAGATGCGCGTGAACGGCCACGACCTCAAGGAAGGCGACTGGATCACGCTCGACGGCACCACCGGCCGCGTGATCCATCGGCAAGCTCGAACACCGTGGCAGCATCGCCCGACGATCCTGAGTTCGCAAAGCTCATGAGCTGGGCCGACCCGTTCCGCACCATGGGGGTGCGCGCCAACGCCGACATTCCGCGCGATGCCATGCAGGCGCGCGCGTTCGGCGCCGAAGGCATCGGCCTCTGCCGCACCGAGCACATGTTCTTCGCCGAGGACCGCATCGCCGCCATGCGCGAGATGATCCTGGCCGACAACGAGAAGGACCGCCGCGCGGCGCTCGAAGCAAGCTGCTGCCCATGCAGCGCGCCGACTTCATCGGCATCTTCCGCGCATGGACGGATTCCCGGTCACCATCCGCCTGCTCGATCCGCCGCTGCACGAATTCCTGCCGCGACGCGAAGACCTGATGGTCGAAGTCGCGAAGCTCGAGAGCCAAGAAGCCGCGGTCGCCCAAGCTGAAGGAGCTGCGCGCGCTGCTGCGCCGCGTCGAGGAGCTGCACGAGTTCAACCCGATGCTCGGCCACCGCGGCTGCCGCCTCGGCATCACCTATCCCGAGATCACCGAGATGCAGGCGCGCGCCATCATCGAAGCGGCCGTCGCAGGTCGCGAAGAAGGCGATCAAGGTCATGCCCGAGATCATGATCCCGCTGGTCGGCACCGTCGAAGGAGATGGCGCAACCAGACGGCGCATCGTGCGTCGCAGTCGCCGAAGAGGTCTTCGCCGAGAAGGAGTGCAAGGTCGAGTATCTGGTCGGCACCATGATCGAGTTGCCGCGCGCCGCGCTCATCGCCGACGAGATCGCCGAGGAAGCCGAGTTCTTCAGCTTCGGCACCAACGACCTCACCCAGACGACCTTCGGCTTCTCGCGCGACGACGTCAGCAAGTTCCTGCCGGCCTACCTCGAGAAAGGCATCCTCGAGCAAGACCCGTTCCCGTCCTCGACCGCGAGGGCGTGGGCGAGCTGGTGCAGATCGGCGTCGAACGAGGGCCGCCAGACCACGTCCCAACCTCAAGGTCGGCATCTGCGGCGAACACGGCGGCGAGCCCTCGAGCGTCGAGTTCTTCCACTCCATCGGCCTGGACTACGTCTCCTGCTCGCCGTTCCGCGTGCTCATCGCGCGTTTGGCGGCCGCGCAAGCCGCAGCCAGCGCGAAGCTCAAGATCGAAAGCGGACGGACGAAATAGCGTTACGTTACCTTTTCGAAACCGCTACGTTTATTTACCCTGAGATGACAACCGCTGACGCGCCGTGACGCGTCTAAATCGTCTAGTGGAGGCCAGCAGTGCGAGATCGCTCCTCTTCACATCCGTTGAAAGAGCACGTCCAGTGCCTACGCGACTGCGCCCAGCACCTCGCCGACCTCGCCCCCCAGATCCCTGAAGATTCCGAGACCCTCGCCCTGACCGCGCAAAACCTCAGCGTGGTGGCTGACACCGTCGCCAACTTGCTCGCCCTGCATTCTGCCGAGGCCGTGGCCGCCGCCAGCGCAACTAAAAGCGCCACCGATGGACGACAGAATCTCAGGTCTCAAAAAATCCGTGAAATGTGTGGCGCTTTGCTTGACCGCCAGACCCGCTTTCCTTCATAATCTTCCACATGCGATTCAGCGCTCTTTACGCCTATTACTACTACCCGGACACGGGTACGTGGGGGCGTCTGCGCTAACTAGCTAGACAGCACAAGATTCCGAAACGGCCCGTGAGTCAACCTCGCGGGCCGTTTTCTTTTTGGAGATAAAAAATCATGAGCACCGAACCAGTCCCTATGCCAGCCGCCTCGATCTCCGCCGGAGCCGGCGCCAGCGCGCCCGCTCCGCCTCGAGAAACTCGAAACTCGAAACCCGAAACTGATGCGGCTCCGGCGGCTCTCGAAACCCGAAACTCGAAACTCGAAACTGAAACGGCGCTCGCGCCGTTTCTGATCGACCAGGTCCCCGCCGCCTACACTCGCGAGGACCACGCCGTCTGGAAGCTGCTTTTCCAGCGCCGCATGGAAGAGCTGGAAAGCGTCGGCAGCCGGGCGTTTCTCAACGGCATCCGCGCCATCGGACTCATGCCCGACCGCGTCCCCTCGCTCGCCACCATGAACGCGCGCCTCGAGCCCATCACCGGATGGCGGGCCGTCGCGGTGAATGGCTTCCTCGAGCCCACGCTGTTCTTCCAGTGTCTGGCCGAGCGCCGGTTTCCAACCACGGTGATCGTCCGCCCCATGGAGCAGCTCGAGTACCTCCCCGAGCCCGACATCTTCCACGACGTCTTCGGCCACGTCCCCATGCACGCCGATCCGGTCTTCGCCGATTTCCTGCAACGCTTCGGCGCCATCGCCGCGACGGCGAAGAGCGCGGCCGAAGTCCGCATGCTCACCCGCCTCTTCTGGTTCACGGTGGAGTTCGGTTTGATCCGCGAAACTCGAAACTCGAAACTAGAAACTGCAGTTTATGGTTCCGGCCTGATCTCCTCCATGCGGATTGCAAGAACGCCCTCGGACCGCACTGCGAGCGTCGTCCGTTTGTGCTCGATGACGTGCTGGCGCAGGAGTTCGAGATCGACCACCTGCAACCCGTGCTCTTCGTCATCGACTCGCACCAGCAGTTGTTCGACGCCGTCGAACAGGTCCGCGACCGCATGGCGCGCAACGCGCTCGCGCCGGACGACGACGCGAGCAGCGGCGCGGTGCGCTTGTGCGCGCACGCGCATGGGACATCCGCCCTGGCGGACGATCACAAGCCCGCCGTGCAGGCGTGCTTGCAGGATCTGCCGTGAGGCCTTTCGCCATCCCTCGGCTTCGCTCGCGACAGGCTCGGCACGGAGCCACGGAGGAAATCTTGATAGCCCAGGACGTAAGTCCTGGGATTGCGGGATGTCAAAGAGCAGAGTCGGCTTTAGCCGACGAAAGAAACTAGCCCGGCACGTAAGTGCCGGGAAAAAAGTGAATCAGAGTCCTTCCGCTCTGCCGAAGGCCCAAGCGGAGGCGCTCGCGATGCAGCGCGTCATATTTGTTTTGCGCCAAGCGCGCACGCCTGGACGGCTAGTCCTTTCGAATCCTTGCGAACCGTGACAGAATCCAATCCAGCGAAGGTAAGTAGATGCACTACAACGTCCAAACCCTGATCGAACACGGATACATCACGCTCTTCCTGGCAAGCCTGGTCGAGCGGTTGGGGATCCCGGTGTTCACAACGCCCATCGTGGTGGGCGCGGGACTGCTCGCCGCCAGCGGCAAGCTGAGCCTCGCGCTGGTGATCGTGATCACGGTGATCGCCACGCTGCTCGGCGACTGGGTTTGGTTCGAGCTGGGGCGCCGCCGCGGCAAGAAAGTTGTCGGCCTGCTGTGCCGCATCTCGCTATCGCGCGAGACCTGCATCGAGCGCACCAAGACGTTTTCCAAAAAGCATTCCGACTACTCGCTGCTGTATACCAAGTTCGTGCCGGGCGTTTCGCACATTTCGCCGCCGCTGGCAGGAATGTCGGGAATGTCGCTCGGGCGGTTCACCGCCTTCAATCTTGCCGGCACGCTGATGTGGGCGGCCGCGCTCGCCATTTCGGGATGGCTCTCGATGCGTCCATTGGAATGGGCGCGCATCGCGACCATGGTGCTGACGGTATTGCCGGTGCTGATCGCCGGCGCCATCATCGGCAACCTGGTGTGGAAGTACACGCAGAAGCGCGCGTTCATCCGTTCGCTGCGGATGGACCGCATCACGCCGCATCAATTGCGCGAGCGCATCGCCTCGGACGACAAGCCGCTGGTGATCGATCTTCGCCATCCGCTGGATGTGCTGCATGATCCGCGCGGGATCCCGGGCGCCATCAACGTGTTGCCGGAAGATATCGAAGCGCGGTCGAAGGAGCTGCCGCTCGAACGCGAGTTCGTGCTGGTGTGTACTTGACCCAGCGAAGAGACCAGCGCCCGGGTGGCGCTGCAGATGAAAAAGCTGGGATTCCAACGCGTGCGTCCTCTCGAGGGTGGCCTGAAAGGGTGGGTGGCAGCCGAGTATCCGCTGGAAGAGCGGGTGGTGAGGATCGCCGCGGCTCAGCGGCCTAGTGCCATCTAGCGACAAGCGTCTCAAAGCGGCAAAAAGTGCATCCTAAATCTCATCACCGAGTTTCACTTCTGAGGAGAATGAGATGAAGAAATTTTATGCTGCAGTATTCACGTTTGTACTCGGCTTTAGCATGCTGGGTTTCGCGCAGGACACGACGAGCGGAACCAGCGCATCGACCGATAAGAAGGTAGCCAAGGCCGAGAAGAAAGAAGCCAAAGCCGCTGCCAAGAACAAAGACATGGGCCTGACCGGCTGGGTAAAAGAAGAAGGCGGGAAAGACGTCTTCGTGAACGACAAAGACAAACAGTCTTGGGACATCGCAAACCAGGACGCCGTGAAGGGCCACGAAGGCCACCACGTGAAGGTGAAGGCGAAGCTGAATGAGTCGGACCATTCCATGAACGTGGAGAAACTCACCATGATGAAAGCCAAGAAGCAAAAAGGCGAAATGCAGCCTAAGAGCTAGATCAAAGCCCACATGCCGCTTTGCGGAAATGTGGGGCACCCGCTTCAAAAACAAAAAGCCCACGGAAAAATCCGCGGGCTTTTTGTTGTTGTCGAAAATGAACGCCTATTGCGGGAAGTAAATGCCGAGATTTTTCGCGACGCTTTGCACCGCGTCGCGGAAGCTCTCCGGCTTGACGAACTCCGCGCGTCCCGCACTGCGCTGCGCGAGCGCTTGCAGGCGCGAGCGATCGGCAGAATCGCCGATGTCGAGCCCGATGCAGTAGATCTTCACGCCGCTGGAGTCGATCGCGCCCGTAACGTCGTAAGGCGAGCTGTGGCTCGAGATGTCCTTGCCATCGGAGATGACCAGCAGCACGCGCTGGCTCCCTTTGCGCGCAATGCGGTCGAGATGGCCTGAGGCGAAGGTGACCGCGTCGAGCAGCGCAGTCCCCGACTGCGGCTTGATGGATTCCACCGCCTCGCGCAGGTAATCCGCGTTCGAGGTCAGGTCCTGCTCGAAGACCAGATCGTGGCTGAAGGAGAGGATGAAATGCTTCGTCGTCGCGCGCCAGACGACGGACGAGATCGCTGAGCGCAGCAGTGATGCTGCGACGGTTCTCGTGGTTATTGACGGAAGCTTCCAGCAGAATACCCAGCGAGACTGGAGCTCCCGCGCGCACCACCGGCTTCGGCGCAGTCTGCGCCGGCGGAAGCGGAGGCGGAATCAGCGTCGCGGCGATCTGCTCGTCGCTGATGTGGGTTCGCGCGGAACGCTCCGTGCGAGCGTCAGGTTGCGGTTTCGGCTGCGGAGCGGAAGTCTGCGGAAGCTGGTGCTGCGGCTTCGCAGGCTGGTTCGCGGCGATAGTCGGGTTCGGAGCCGTTGGCGCAGCGCTCGGAGTTGTTGGCGAAGTCGCTGTCGTGGTTGTCGCCGCTGTCGCTGCGGCGACGGTCGCGGGCGCGCGTCCTGCCGGAGCAGTCGCGACCAGATATTGGTTCCAGTTCTGCGCGGTTCCGCCGGCTTGCGCGTAGCGCGCGGCGGCGAAGGCCGCGATCTGCTGTCCCGCTGGAGTGCCTTGCGTGAGGTTCACCGCCCGCGCGAGATAGAGGAAGCCTTCCTTGGGCTCCTGCTGTTTGCCCATCAGGTCGGCGAGTGCGAGTTCGTAGACGTATTGCGGATTGTCGGGCTCCGAGTTGGCCGACTTGCGCAGATAGTCGCGCGCGGCAACGAACTGGAGCTGATGCATGTAGGCGAAGCCGACTGCGCCGTTCAGCCATCCGTTCACCGCCGATTGCATGCGGACGAACTCGGTCGCAAGCATGCCCTCAGGCGGACGGATCGCGCCCTGCTGCCGCAGGCCGCGCTGCGCGAGGTCGAGCGATTTGGCCATGTTCTCGTCGACGCTGCGCTGATCGTTGTAGCGTGCGGAATCGGCGAGCACCGCGAGCGCGAGAGGATTGTTGGCGTCGAGATCGAGCAGCTTCTGTGCCCACTCGCTCGCCTTCTGCTGGTTGCCGAGCTGCTTGTAATCCCAGACAAGGATCTCGAGCGCATCGACCTTGCGAGTACTTGGACCGCTGGCGAGAAAGTCCTGCATGGCGAGCACACGCGCATTGATGCGCGAGTCAGCCATCGCTTTGGCGTAAAGGTCCGGCTTCTCCGACTGCGCGAGCGACAGCCCGCAGAGTAGAGGAATAAGGAGCCCTAGGAGTATCAAGAGGTTGCGCCCAGGGCAGGAGAGAGAACGAGCAGCCATTCTCCTGGTTAGATGCAAGCTGCAGGAACGAACCTGCGCGAAATGACCTTAGAACTTGCCGCCACTCGCACCCGCCCGCGGCTTCAGTATGTCGTCGAGCAGATCGGGCTTGTCGCTGACGCGCTCGAGATGCGGATGCCGCGGACCGTCGTGGTAGTCGATGGAATAGGTCTTAAAGTGGTGCGCGTTCTCGACCACGAGCTCGATGGGCTGCTTGCTGTCGCGTGAAGCGACTAATGCAGCATTGAGTGCACTGCTCGACCACTTGCGGCCGTTGATCGCAATCAGCTTCATCCCCGGGCCGATGCCCGCTTTGAATGCGGGGCTACCCACGATCACGTCGCCGAAGTTGCCGCTCTCCTGATTGATATAAAAGCCGAGCGAGTAAGTGAAGTTCGCAAATTTGGCCATGCCTTCGGTGGCTCGCATCAGCTCATTGGGAGTGTCGTTGTAAACCAGGCGCCATCCACCTTGCTCAATCCCGCCCATAGGGGCATGCGGTTGGACCGTGTTGACGCGCTCGTTGAGCAGCGCTGCCCAGTCGTACGGCGCGACCTCGTTCAGCGCGTGAACCACATCGTTGAAGTTGTAGGGGACGACTTTCGGCGGGCCGCTCTGTCCTCCGTGGAAGGCTTTGCAAAAGTCATCCAGAGAGCGCTGATTGTTGGTCAGTTGGCGGATTTTCGTATCGACTTCCAACCAGATCAGCTCGCCTTCGGGATAGTAGTCGAGGCCGCGGCGCCAATTCATCCAGCCACTGGGAGCCAGTCGCAAAAGCTGGACAGAGACTGCCGTGTCGCCAAGCGAGCGCCAGCTTCGCCCGGCGCGGTAGTCGAGGGCAGCGGCGGTTTCGGCTAGGCTTTCCTGATACTGCTTCGCGCTCCACAGCCCAGTGCGCGCGGTGAGCACGTTGCCAAGGTAGTCGGTGAGCCCTTCATAAACCCATAGCAGGTCGCCCGTCATGGGCTCCTGATAATTGCGCGTGGCGAGGCCAGCGGGACGACGATATTTTCCGTTCCAGGAATGGGTGAACTCATGCGGAATCAAGCCGGCGCTGACCAAGTGCGCGCTCGGATTGGTGAGCGCGTTCTCGCCCGGAGCGTTGTCGCTGGATTCGTGGTGCTCCAGGCCGCGTCCGCCGACTTCGTCACTGAGCGTAAGCAGGATGTGATACTGGCGGTAATGTCGAGCCCCGAAAAGAGCACCAGTCTCGGCGACCAACTTCTTATAGGCAGCGATGTCGCTGGCCGACATGTTGATAGCCGCTTCGCTCTCGCCAACCAAGTCCATCACGTTCTTTGGAGATTCTCCCACCGCGGTCAGCTCGACCAGCTTGTAATGCGAGCCGGCGATCAGTGGAGAATCGACCAAGGTGGTCAACGATACCGGCTCGAATGTCACGGTGCTCCCGTTTTGGCTGGCGACATTGAGCGCGGTGCCGAACTTCCAGCCATCGGGCAGGTGGATCGAAGGGGTAACCTGCACGTCATCGGAACTTGCATTGGCGGGATAAAGCACCACCTGGTTCCAATTCACATCGAGGACATTTTGCGAGGCCGAGGGTCCCGAGCCTCCGGCTACGCCCGTGTTCGTGATCTCGTCGAGCGAGGCGGTGATCTCGCTCACGCCGGCCGGCACCTGCACGTGGATGGCGTACATATCTTTCAGGTCGCGCTGCCATGGGATCTCGTGGCCACCAGCTTGGATGTGAAGACCAGTCATATTCACGATCGGTCCTGAAGGCCGATGATTGCCGGGGATCCACTCCGGATACGCCAAAGTGAGCGGGCCGGGCGAAGCCGGAATCGTCAACTTGGCGTGGAAGAAGTTACGTCCTGGATCAGTAGCATCTACTTCCAGGCGTATAGATGGCTTTGTTGTTTGTGCGTTCAGCGTGAAGCAGCAAAGAGAGAGAAGGAACAACGGCGCGATGCGGCGCATGCTCATCCTTTTAACAGCGGAAGGTGTCAGAGAGCGCGGGCCCAGCTCTCCGGCGAACCACTGATAGTAAATGGTTTTGGGCCGAACGTCAGTACGCATCCCTTCGGTTACTCGCGCCACCTGCGGCGATGCAATATGCTCGACCCACGGTGCGAGATCGCCTCTATCCCATCCTGCGGCAGTTGTTCTTTCCGAACGGCTTACTGATGTTGTGCGCCGTGATGGCGCTCGCCCTGTTTCTGCCGGGCCACGCATATCCGACGGGCGCACGATGGTTGTGCGTGGGAGTCCTGTTCGCGGCGACGCTGTTGGCTGTGCGACTGCATTCGCTACGCGCCTTCCTGGCGACATTATCTTTATCTGCCTTGTTGTTGTGGATGATCTTCGGCCCCGGCAACCGCCGGCGCGCTGAGCTGCGCCATGGGGTTGATCGTGCTGGACCTTGCCGCCCTCGCGCTTCTGGCCGACGACACTTTTTTTGATTGGGACGCAGTCCTGTGGTGGAGCATCTTTCTAGTGGTGCAGTGGACGGGCTTCATCGCTGTGACGACTGGGCCCCGGAATGGATCCAGATGCGTCCACTCGGCATTTTCAGACCGCATTTGGCGACATCGGGGCGTTGCCGTCGGTGGTGCTGATCTGCGTGACTGCTCACGTACTCAAGTTCTTGTTCCGGCCGGAGGCGATCGGCGCCGGATTTGTTTGGGCAGCGGTCGTCCTGCTGCTGCGACGTCCGGCTGCGGCGGAGATCTACGTCGGGCTGGCGACGGTCGCCATTGGAGTAGCAATCATCGAGCGCTCCCATTGGATCGCCTACCACGATGAGCTGACCGGCCTTCCCGGGGCGACGGGCATTCAACGAGGCGCTAGCGGGACTAGGCGAGACATATTCCGTCGCAATGGTGGATGTGGACCACTTCAAAAATTTCAACGACACCTTTGGCCACGATACCGGCGACCAGGTGCTGCGCAACGTTGCCGGGCATCTGGCGCGCGTCAC
>CAVQGF010000021.1:0-16240 GCA_963711965.1 uncultured Acidobacteriota bacterium
GCTGCGAAGGACCAGTTTGGTACTTGCTTGTGCGGCGTGGCAATTGAAGATGCTGTGTTCCACGCAGAAGCTACGGCGCACGATCCAGGACGATGTTTCGTGGCGCGCGGCCCGGCACGCAGTACGCGCAAGCGGTCGGATAGACGGGTTTCGGCCAAGATATCAAAGCGCCGGAAAGCGGCTGTCGAAACCAGCGTGACGGTAAGCATTGGGGTGGCGGCTGCCCAGCCGGACACCCACGATCCGCACGAGGTGATCAAGGCTGCGGACCGGGCGCTCTACTCAGCAAAAGACCTAGGCCGTAACCGGGTGGAAGCTGCTGAATCCTCTAAGCGAAAAAAGGCTGCAGTAATCGCAAACTAGCCGTCCATACCCCGAAAACCGCGCTACAATTCGGCGCATCTATTTACTTTGTGAGTAGAACCGGACCCTCGAAGTGCACATTTTGCGTCACCTTCTAGTCAGCGCGACTGGCCTCGCGCTGCTGCTACTGGTTTTTTGGGCCTCATTTGCCGTCGCGCAAGAGCAAGCGGGCGATTTTTCAATCGTTGTTTTGCCCGATACTCAGTTCTATTCCGCCAACCACCCCAACATTTTTAATGCCCAGACGCAGTGGATTGCTGCCAACCGCGATGGGTTGAACATCCAGCTCGTGATCGGCGTGGGCGATATCGTGGACGGGCCCACGCAAGTAACACAGTGGCAGAACGCCGATGCTGCCGTGCGATTCATCGATGGTGTGGTGCCGTATGTTCTGGCGATCGGGAACCACGATTACGACAATTTCGCGCCTGGTGACCGGCAGGTGACGAATTTCAACCAATGGTTCGGGCCGTCGCGTTACGCGGCGTATCCCTGGTATGGCGGCAATCTCAACGGCAGCAACGAAAATTTCTACGCCAACGTGAATCTTGGGGGCGTCGACTACCTCATCCTCGCACTGGAGTACATCCCGCGGCAGTCCGCGATCGATTGGGCCGATGGGATCCTGAAGGCGAACCCGAACAAGCCGGTCATCATGGTGACGCATAGCTACATGTACAAGGACAACACCACCATCGACCAGTGCGACACAGCCGACAACACATTCAGCACCAAAACGAATGGTTTGGACGGACTCACGCTATGGCGGCGATTTGCCAGTCAATATCCGAACATGACGATGGTATTGAGCGGTCACGTGCTCGGGGTGGGGCAGCGTTCCGATCTGGGCGTGAACGGAAACCTTGTGAACCAGATGTTGGTGGATTATCAGGGCTGGACAAATGGCGGCAACGGTTATCTTCGGATACTCACCTTCCATCCTTCGCGCGATCAAGTACAGGTGCAGACGTATTCACCTTTCCTGGGGCAATACCTCACCGACGCGGATGACCAGTTCACGTGGAATCTTCAGCCGGTTGCGAATACAAGCAGCACCGGGATGCTCAAAGGGAATGTGCGACGGGCCCGCATCGGCGCCACGGGAGCTGACTGCAAGCCGGTAACCGGAGCGACGGTAAGTACTTCATCCTCCACCACGACCGCCGATGAAAATGCCAAATTTACCTTCGACTCCCCACCTGGTGCGGAGACACTCACGGCGTCGGATGAAGGGTTCTTAACGACTACCGACCATCCCCAGGTGAATGCCGGTTTCATCAATGATGCGCCGCTATTCCTGTATCCCGACCAGTACAGCCAGACTTTGTGCGACGTATCGAATGCGCCCGATCATTCAGTGACATTTTGTGCGCCAACATCAACGTCCAATACGTCACCGATGCGAGTGGCTGTGCAAGGCAAAGTGACCAACGGCTTTATCGGCCTGACACAGTTATATGTCGACGGAGTAAAGAATCTCGACAGCAATAGTAATCAGCTGGACACAACGATAGCGCTTGATCCGGGAACGCACACTTTGCTTACCAAAGCGCGTGATTCGCTCGGCGTGTTCTTCAGCAACACGATGGCAGTATCGGTGCCGTCGCCTGCGGATTGTGACGTAAGTTCCGCGCCGACACCCTCCGTCACCATCTGCACGCCGGCGAATAACTCCACCGTGAGCTCGCCGGTCCAAGTGCTGGCCAAAGGCAAAGATTCCCAGCCGATCAAGCGAACGCAGATTTACCTGGACGGCGTTTCGAAGTTCACCGCAAACTCTGATCAGGTCAACACATCGTTGCCGCTCGCGGGCGGATCGCACCGCATCACGGTGGTTAGTACGAACACCTCAAACCTGACCACAAAAGCCACTGTCAATGTCACAGTCCCCTCCGCAAAGGTCTGCGATACCAGCAGCGCCCCAACCCCTTCGGTCACGATCTGCGCACCAGCAAACGGAGCGAGTCTGAGCTCGCCAGTTCAAGTGATCGCCCAGAGCAAGGATTCGCTGCCCGTCGTCCGCATGCAAATCTATGTCGACGGAATTTCAAAATATACGGTGAAGGCGAACCAGATAAGCACGCCGCTGGCCCTGGCCGTCGGGTCACACCGGTTGAGCGTAACGAGTACAAACTCAGCGAATGCCACTTCTAAAGCGACGATCAACGTGACGGTTCACTAGAGATTTCTGAATCCCATTTTGGGACGAAGTCTTCCGCAGTTCCCGAATGGGAACTGCTTCTGCTTGCTTGTGAGGTTGTTTGCTGGAAGCCGCAATTTCTTCGCGATACGATGCGACGGTAAGCGCCTGACCGTTGGCGCTTATTTTCAAAATCCATGGCGAACCCAGACTATTGTTGTGAAAAAGCGCACCACAAGGCCACCCGCCGCACCATCCTGGTAGCGGACGATGACCGGGTGCTGGCGCAATTGCTCTCCAGCCGATTGTCGAAGGCGAAGTATTCGGTCGTGGTCTCCTACGATGCCCTGCATGCATTTATGGACGCGATGAAACTTGCGCCTGCAGCCGTGATCCTCGACATCAATATGCCCGGAGGCACCGGCTTCGAAGTGCTGAGGCGGCTGAAGGCCTCGCGCAAGACGCAACTGATCCCGGTGATCGTGTTGAGTGGCAGCGTTGATCCTGCCGATGTGCAAAATGTGATCGATATGGGCGCCGACGAATTCCTGGGCAAACCGCCAGACTTCGAGCGGCTTGAGGGCGCACTCACCCGCCTGCTGCCCGCCGCGCAATGATTTAGCATCGTTCAACGATGCCGACCGCTCCCCGCCTTCACGTTGTCCTGGTGAAATCGCGCAACCCGCTGAATATCGGAGCGGCGGCGCGCGCTCTAAGCAATTTCGGCTTTTCGAGTCTGCGACTTGTCGACCCTTACTCTGCTGCCTTTCGTAGAGCGCGCTCTGCAGTCGGCGCCGCCCACGTGCTCATGAGCGCTCAGAAATTTAGAAGCATTGCCGACGCCATCGCTGATTGTTCTTTGGTCATCGGAACCACGGCAGTCCGAACCCGCGATCTACAGCAGCCATTGCATACACCTGCAAGTGCGGCAGCGCTGATCCGCAAACGACTGCGGTCGGGCAACGTTGCCCTGCTCTTCGGGTCGGAGAAGACGGGGCTCTCGACGGAAGACCTCAGCCATTGTCATTTCGTAGCGCGCATCCCGACCACCGGCAATATCTCAATGAACTTGGGACAGGCAGTTGCGGTGTGCCTCTATGAGTTGGCGCGTGGCGGAGAGAAGCAAGGCAAATCGCGCGAGAGGATCAAAACCGCGACATCAGGACAGGCAGAGCGACTCACCGGAATGCTGTTTGAAGTCTTGCGCGCGAGCGGATACGTGAAGCCGAATAGCGAAGCTGCGACCACGCAGAAACTACGCCGCCTGCTTCGACGATTGCAGGTTTCCGGCGAAGATGTTGAATTGTTGCAGGGGATGCTGCGGCAGATCGGTTGGAAGATTGGAGGCGCGGGTCGGAATCGAACCGACGCATAAAGGTTTTGCAGACCTCTCCCTTACCACTTGGGTACCGCGCCTGATTGTGAAAGAACTCAAAAACCACGAACCGCGAAGGTGCCACGAAGGAGCACGAAGAGAAGAGATCCTAAATTCGTGAAACTTCGTGTACTTCGACGGTAAGAAAGATCTGGAGCGGGAGACGGGAGTTGAACCCGCGACTTCGACCTTGGCAAGGTCGCACTCTACCACTGAGTTACTCCCGCTCGGTGACACTGATTATATCGGATGGGAAGGTTCTTTCCCACCCTACGCTCGCATTCGCTGCGCGTAGGATGGGGCACCCCTCTAATCGCGGCCGTGGCCCTGCGGCTTCTCCGCGAGCGCGGCATTGGCGTCGGCGGTGATCTGGTTGCGGACCTCCCAAAGCGGCTTGAAAAAGGTGTGGTCCATGCGTTGTTTCAGGATCTCGACCGGCACGCCGCTGGTGCCGATGACTCCCGGCCCGATGATGCGCTCGGCCAACTTGAGATGGTGTAGGCGGAAGAGCTGCAGGCCCTCGTCGAAATCGACCATCTCTTCTGCGACCTGATGCAGCTCGAAGTTCTTGCCCGGTTCGCGGTAGATATCGAGCACGGTCACGCCGACTTGCTGAATATATTTTTCAAATGATTCCCAGAGCGGTTTTGTGATGTGCAGCAACCCGAGGAATCCAGGCGAATCGAGTCCGCTGCCATGGCCAAGGCCGGCGCGGATGACGTGGTAGTCCTTGGGCGTGATCTGCTCAAGGATGTGCAGCAGTGCGATCGGCGTCTCGAACATGTGATTCGCGCGGCGCATCAATCGTGCGGCCTGGCCGAGCTTGCCTTCAGCGATCCAGGTGCGCACGCGCTCCAAGTCGAAGATGACAGCCTTCATTAAAAGTTCTGAGCTCTGGTGAACGACTTGGAAGGTCAGCTCATCGGGGTGCGACATCTTCTCCGACGGCTTTTGCAGCGTAAACAAGTCGTCAGTGCGGAGATAGCGTTCGTAATCGGTAGCGGCGGTGCCGGGCAGAATCGGCTTGCGCAGATCGTTATCGTGATAGCTCATTCGGCCTCGTGAGTCGTGGTGGCGTTGGCGCGTTCGACTATCAGTGCCGGACGACTTGCATGTCTGGAAACGGCCTGCCAGCGTCCGCCGCGCTTCACCCAAACGTCAGTCATCAGGAACTCGCCGGCCGCTTCTTTGGTGTCCCCGGAGTATTGCTGATGAAAGCGGCTGTTCACCACTGCCATCTCGCCATAAATCCGTATGACTACATCGCGAAAGCTGAACAAGGAGTTCTTCACCTTGCCGAACGAGGCCAGGTATTGCGCTTTGCTCACTAGCTCGCCACCTGAATGGACGCTGGTCAGAGTGAATTCGTCGGCCAGGATATTTTGCAGCGCGTCGGCATCGTGGGCCATGACTGCCTTCATCCAGGCGCGCTGCAGCTCCATGATCTCGCGCTCTTCGGGCCCGAATGGCCTGCGATCAGGATCCTGATTGCTGCGCTTTGTCGTATAGATCTGCTCTGCCACGGCGCTAATGCCTCGCCGCCCACTGCGGATCCTGCTCCGCAGAAACGATCTCGCCGTCGCGCATGTGGATGATGCGGTCGCCGAACTCGGCCGCCTCGGGATTATGCGTGATCATCAAAATAGTCTGCCCCAATTCTTTGTTCGACTGACGCAGCATCTTTAACACAGCGTCGGAATTTTTGGTGTCGAGATTTCCCGTGGGCTCGTCTGCCAGGATGAGAGCGGGCTTGTTCACCAGCGCGCGAGCCAGCGCCACGCGCTGCTGTTCGCCTCCGGAAAGTTCCGACGGACGATGATCGAGGCGCTCGGATATTCCCAACATCGTCGTGATCTTCTTCAGGTACTCGCGGTCGAGACCACCGTTGCGTCCGGCGATGTCGGCGGCGATGTCGATATTACCTTGCGCGGTCAGGGTAGGAAGCAGGTTGAACTTCTGAAAGACGAAGCCGATCTTCTTGCGGCGAAGCTTGGTGCGCTCGGCGTCGGTCAGCGCGCTGAAGTCCTGACCATCGATGCTGACGCGCCCGCTGGTTGGGCCGGTCAAGCCGCCTAAGATGTAGAAAAGAGTCGATTTGCCGCTGCCCGAGGGACCGACGATGCTGACGAACTCGCCGCGCTCGATCTGCAGCGACACGCCGCGCAGGGCGGGGACATCTACCTTGCCTATCCGGTAGACCTTCGTCACCTTCTCGGCCTCTATCAATGGGGGCTGCGGCGTCATGGCAATCCCCGATTTTACACGAGGGCCGCAGGCCGCTTTGCGACGCAGCAGCTATTTACGCGGCACCGATGCGGGTGCCGGCGGCAGCAATCGGTGGTAGATCCACGCGCACCACGCGCTTCGGTCCGCGCTTCTTCACCAGCAGGAGGCGGATGCGCTCCATCAGCTCCATCGGATCGAACATACCTTTCGGCAGGAAGACGTCGGCACGATTGCTGTGCTCGTAGATACGAACCTTTCCCGAGAACAAGATGGCCGGCGTTTCCGGAGAGAGCTTCTTGATGTGCTCGATGAGCTCGCTGCCATCCATCTCGGGCATGGCAAGATCGGTAAGCAGCAGATCGACGCCGCCGCGCTTGAAGATTTCGAGCGCTTCGCGGCCATTGGCGCAGGAGATCACGCGGTAGCCGCGGGTCTCGAGGATCACTTTTCTAATGGAGAGGAGCTGGTCATTATCGTCGACACAGAGGATCGTTTTCTTCGGCTTCATCGGGTCACCGGGTCCTTGGGCGCAAGCCACGGCAAACCAGCAAAGACGCCAGGCACCGCTTCAAAGATGCTTTGAAGCGCAGAAGTTGCCAGGGCGCCCGCAAAGCGGTGCCGCGGAAATATTCAATTGTTTAAAAAAATGGGCGAAGAGTTGTTTCTAAACTGCGTGCATACTACGGCTGCACAGGAAAGAATGTAAAGTGCCGAGTGGGTCAACGATGCATTTTTCTGTGGAGATTCTTAAGCTGATGTTTCCTTGAGTGCTTAAGGGTGGAAATCTTCAGAGGCGATTCAGGCGTTTCCACAAGTTTTGCACGACGTCGCGTTTTGCAGCGTTGGCGAATGAGTAAAACGGTGGCGAGTTTGACCTTCAACCAGTCTTTGACCGAGGGAGGGTTCAAGGATAATGTCGGAGTATGAAGGCTGCCAAAGTTTTTGCGCTCTTCGTCGTGGCAACATTGATGGTCAGCTGCTGCCACGTGCCTCTATTGGGAGAGGCGAAAGCTAGAGACGAAGCCGCACGCCAATGGCTGCATGGTTGGGGATCGGCGCACGATTACTCGTGGACCCAAACGATGCAATGGGTTCCCGTGACTCAATCTAAGCTGCCTGACGCTGAGCGGCTCCTTTTGAATGCCGCATGGGTTCAATTAAATGGTCAGCAGGTGAGTCAGCTTTCTGGCACAAACGAGACGAAGAAGGTTTCCGCGAATCCTTACCTTCTCCGTGCGGTCGGCGATGCGCGACGCAGGTTTCCTGTGGAAGTTTTTGAAGCGGAAGGTTACGTTTGGGTGGGAGGCGGTGCAAACAACTATTGTGGGAGCGTGCCGATGGAGCGTCGCGCAATTGTTATTTGGCTCGAGCAGCCGCCAAAGGACGTTTTTGTCACATTTGTCGTGGGGAAATGAGCGACTTAGGTGACAATCTAAGACTGCAGACCGTCTATTACGCAATGTTATTCGATTACAACCCGCAGCGGCAGCGACCTGCGAACTCAGTGGCGTGGTCGGTGCTGGCGCACGCGGCGGCGATCGGGTTGCTGCTGTGGGCGACGGCGCCTCGTTACCTGCACCAGATCGATTCGCTGCACGGGCGCAACGGAAATAAGTCTGCCATCGCGCTGCTCTCGCCGGGGATCAGCGCCCCCTTCCGCGCCAAGACCATCGCCGAGCAGCAGGACAAGAAGCTCCACTTGCCGCCAAAGGTAAAGATCCAGCCAGCCGAGAAGAAGATCGAGGCCAGCGCCTCCACTGAGAACCAGGTGGCAGACACCGCGCCGGGCACGCAGAACGGGTCACTCTCCTTCGGCCTGAGCAGCAACCATGACGTTCGCATCGCATACGCGGTGTTCGCGCCCGACCCGCCCATTGACCGCACCAAGCTGCCGGAGTGGATCCGTGGGGACGTGGTAGTAGAGGTCGCCATCAGCGACAAAGGGGATGTGCTCGAGACCCGGGTGTTGAAGTCACTGGGTTTCGGGCTGGACGATGTGATCGTAGAGACGTTGCACAAGTGGCACTACCAGCCCGCGCGGGTCGACGGCAGGGCAGTGGCATCGAAGCACGATGTGTACTTTCATTTCCCGAGCTAGTTCGGAACCTAGGTGTTTAGATCGACGCCTCGCCGCGCATCACTTCCACCACATAGCCGCCGACGCGGACGTTCTTTACCGTGTCGCCCGCTTTCGTTGCGCGCACATGCAGGAAGCTGGGGCGCTTCATCTCGATGCCTTGCTCGATCACTGCCTGTTCATCGCTCTTCACCACGCCGTGCTGCACTGCCCATGCGGCGCAGTCGCCTGCGGCGGAGCCGGTAGCCGGGTCTTCGCCGTTGTAGAAAATCATGCGGGCATGCAGAGTCGAGCCGCTGTTCTCGACTTCGCGGCAAACGAAGTACATGAACCTGGCGTCGCTAGCGCTGAGGTAATCGAAGTACTTCTTAGGATCGATGGAGAGTGCGCGCATCGTCGCCAGGGACTTCACTGGGACGATTGCGAATGGAAGTCCGGTGGAAACAGTTTGTGCCGGGAGCTTCGGATCCAGATCCTCAACTTTTAGTCCGGTTGCGAGTGCGATGTCCTCTTTTTTATGGACCTTGCCAAAGACCGGATCATTCTGCGTCATCTCGCCGAACAGTTGTCCTTTCGCGTCTCGCGAAAAAGCCACCGGCACCTTGCCAACCTTCAGCTCCAAATTGATCACGGGATCGCTTGCACGCAGGCGCAGGCCGCCGTCGTTACCGCGTCTTCCCGAGCCGTGCAGCAGGAAAGCGGTGCCAAGGGTCGGATGTCCGGCGAACGGCAACTCTTCGTTCACAGTGAAGATGCGCACCTCGACGCCGCGCTCGCGCTCGGTGGCGAAGTCGCGCGGGAAGATGAAGGTGGTCTCAGAGAGCCGGGTCTCGCGCGCCAGCGCCTGCATGTCAGCAGGGGAGAGGCCGCGCGCGTCGGTAAAAACCGCCAGCTGATTGCCTTCCAGCGGCTTCTGTGTGAATACGTCGAGCTGCACGTAAGGGAAGGTGCGCATGCGGGCTATTGTCTCAGTTTGGCCTGTAAAAAATATAGGCGCAGATCATTACGATTCCGCCTGCAAAGAAACCGAACCCCAATATCCTGGCGCCCCAGAGTGGTAATTTACTCCACGGAAACTGCGTTTTACGAAGGAAGTTTTTGGGATTCAGCGTGACGTATACGCCGGAGGCGAGCCAAAATAGCGCCCCTAGCAAGATGAAGAAGCGTCCGAACTCAGCATCCATTGGCGGCCCTGCGTTGGCACTATTTTCCGGCAGAGCGTATCCTAACCGCTCATGAGACATGAGTCCATGAACGCCCTGTGTTGTTGCGCTCGCGCGCCAGGGTGCGTTGGCATGGAAATTTAAGTCCACAGCTACCCACCCGGCATCGAAAGGGTGGGTTTCGTGTTTCCGGCTTTCTCGGGACGCAGTGATCGTCGATCATGCGATCACCGGGAATCCCAAAAAATCAGGAGAAGAATATGTTCACCGACGTTGTAAGCACCACTCCCCACATCCCGCGTATCAATGAGCCGGCCCCGCAGTTCGAAGCCAAATCAACGCATGGCGTCATCAAGCTGAGCGACTACACCTCGAAAGGCAAGTGGGTGCTGTTGTTCTCGCATCCGGCAGATTTCACCCCGGTCTGCACGACCGAGTTTATCGAGTTCGCGCGCAATCACGCCGAATTTGAGAAGCGCAACGTGCAACTGATCGGGAATTCGGTCGACAGCGTGTACTCGCACATCGCGTGGGTGCGCAACATCGAAGAAAACTTTGGCGTACAGGTTAAGTTTCCGGTGATCGCTGACCTCGACCAGAAGGTAGCAAAGTCGTTCGGCATGGTGCACGAAGCGGTGAGCGATACCGCCACCGTACGCGCTGTCTTCTTTATCGACCCGAAGGGCGTGATCCGCGCGCTGCTGTATTATCCTTTGTCGCTGGGCCGCAACGTTGACGAGATCCTGCGCGTCTTCGAGGCGCTGCAGACTGCCGACGCCAACGCTTGCGCCACGCCGGCGAATTGGAAGCCGGGCGAGCCGGTGATCGTCCCCGCGCCGCAGACGCAGGACGATGCCGCTAAGCGGGTTGCGTCCGCCGGCAACGGTCTCGATGTGAAGCAGTGGTACTTCTCGAAGAAGCAGCTGGCCGAGGCGGCGACGAGAGGAATCAAGTAAGGACGGTTTCTCGTTTCTCGTTTTTGGTTTCTCGAATCGTGATCCGTGCTGGTTTAGCTCGTCAATGATTCTGCTGCGCGCGAAGCAACGAGAAACGAGCAACCAGAAACGAGAAACTTTTGTGGTATGGAAGCGCATGGGATCCGGTGATCCTTCTGGTCTTCAAAACCAGCGAGAGGTGTCTTCGACGTCTCTGGTCGGTTCGACTCCGACACGCTTCCGCCAATTATTCCCATTAGCTTCCGCCCACTCTTCGCCTTAGGTTGTTTTAGGGCGGTTACGCAAGACGCCTTAATCCCCTCGTAGTCCCTCTCTCTGAAAATCAGACGCATCGTCTCGTATTCGCTCCGATCTGGCGGAATCCTCGTTTACCATCCTTCACATTCCGACCCTCACGGAGAAGGCGAGTTCATGTTCAACGCTGCAAAAGGCACCCTGTTTGTATTCTTTCTGTTGCTTGCGATCTCAGCGACGGCGTCCGCGACCACCACCACGTTCTCTCACATAGAAGACATGACCGGATGGGACTCTTGCACCGCCTGTGCGGGCGCAGGTGGGAATGCTATTTACTGGATGAAGCAGGGAATCGCCTCGCCAACGCTGGATGGCAAGTCTGCCCAATTCTTCGTGGGCGGAACCACTTCGTTCTCGCACGGGCTCTGGTGGCGCCGGATGTCCTCCAACACGACAGCGACGCATTTCGTTCTCGACATGTATTACTACATGAAGAGCCCTTCCTCTTCTCAAGGCCTTGAGTTTGCCGCTAATCAATCGAAAGACGACAAGTGGTACAAATTTTCGACCCAGTGCTCCTTTGGTGGAAATCAATGGCGAGTTTGGGACAGCAAAAATGGCGGCTGGGTGAACACCGGCATCAGCTGCAATCGTCCGAAGGCTCTGACGTGGACCCACGTTATTTTCGAATACGCGCGCAGCTCGGGCAAGGCGCAATTCGTGTCCATCACCGTGAACGGTACTAAGCATTACGTGAACAAGAGTTTCTATCCCCAGTCCAAGAACGCGTCGGGATCGGTGGGCGTGCACTTCGAGTTGAATGGCAACCGCACCCAGAGCGATTACATGGTATGGATGGACAAGATGAAGTTGACTTACTGGTAGCTCACCGGACGTCTTGAATAAAAAATGCCACCGCATTCACGGTGGCATTTTTGTTTTAGCTCGCCGAGCGCATCCCCACTACGGCAGCAATCCGAAGACGTTTATCTTCCCTTTGGATGCCAAGTACACTCTGCCATTCGCAACTGTGGGCACGAGGAATGGAAATCCAGTTCCTATCGAATCGCGCGTGGAGTTCTGAGTGCTGCTGTAAATCTGTGTGGTCACGCTGGACGCGGAATAGGCGCGCAGCACTTCCTGCCCGGAACTGGTGATGCGGTCCGCGAGCCAGACGATCCCATTCGTCGTGCCATTGGCCGAGACCACAGGGATGGGCCCGCGGGAAGTGAAGTGATCGCTAGACTGCGATGAGAGCGTTAAATGGGAATTGCTCAGCGAATAGGACCTCAGATTGCCATCTGCCGTCGCGATGTATACATGTCCGTTCAAGTAGGCGGGCGAGCTATACATGCGTGGCCGGTTGCCTGAGGTGACGTTCGCAGGATTCAGGTTGATGGTCTGCGGAATCTGGCTGTTGCTGCCAGACTGAAATTTTCCCATGATGTCGCGGTCGACCAGATAGATCTTTCCGTCTTTCGTTCCGCTGACGATCAGGTTTGGATGCGCAGTGCCTGGCTGGCTGGGAAGCAGCGCCGGACAACCGGAGCCGATGTCCAGGTCAGTGTTGTTGATGGTCTGCCAGTTGTACGGCGTGAAGTAATCGACCACCTGCAGCTGCTCATTCAACTTGAGGAAGCTCTGGCCATATTGCTTGCCAGCCGCATCAAAGTGGCCGTTACCGGTCATCACGTACAAGTTGCCGTTCGCATCCGCGGAGGGAGCACAGCCGCCGGCCCAGAAGCCGCCTGCAGAAGTGTCAGGCGTGGCGTTGAAGATTCCGGTCTGCTCCAGGGTGGTGGCGTTATAGCCGATCAGCCAACCGTGGTACGGCTCAACGTCGGAGAAAGCCGCCCACGAAATGTAGACCACTCCATTCAGCAGCAAGAGTCCCGGGCGCTGGTTTGCCGTGCTGTTGACGAACGGCACATTACCTAGACCGTCGGTGCCGGCGCCCTTTCCGGGTACGGATGCCTCAACGGTCACAGGCCCGCCGAATTTCTCGGCTCCGGTCTGAAGATCCAGAGCATGCAGCTTGTGCTTGATGGTTCCGCTCTCATCGGTCATCGCAGAGACGTAGAGGGTATTGGTGGTCATATCGATCACCGGAGTCCCGGTTACGCCAACTTCCGCCCCGAGAGCGGTCCTTCCGCAGGACTGGCAAGCAGCAACCGGCGTGATCCCGTTGGCAGAGTCAAGGAAACTTTTCTTCCAGAGCGGGCTTAAGGTTTTGCCGTCGGCGTCGAAGGCATAAACGCTGTCGTGTTCAGTGGCAACGAAGAGCACATTACGAGTGACGCCGTTGATGGAGAAATTCGGAACGTAGAGTGGCTGCGCGAAAACATTTCCATCGACCGCAAAACTGAATCGTTTGCCGAAGGTCGCAGTCCTGACATTCGCTGGTGTGAGTAAGCTCTCCTGTGAGTTCACACCGGTGCGGGAGTTATCGTTCTTATAGGTGAAGATGCCAGAGAAGTTTCCTCCTGCACCGCCTCCTCCTCCACCGCCACCGCCAGAGCCACTCACGGTGATGTTCTCGGTGGATTTGAAGTACGCGCCGTTGTAAGCCTGCACCGTGAGCCGATGTGTTCCGGCAGCCATACTCACATTGGTGTCAATCTTTCCCCCGGAGACTTGGGTGGCTTCGAGCCCGTCCACATAAATCTGTGTGAACGAGACCGTTTTACCGGAGGTGGTGCCGGCGACTACATGAACAGGCGAGCTAACCGTCGCGTTGGGGGCCGGGGTACAGATGGTGACGGACGGGTCGGCCGTATTCAGAGTGCAGCTGGAAGAGCCCGCAGTGACCGTGATGTTCTCCGTCGATTTGAACCAAGCACCGTTGTACGCCTGCACCGTGAGCCGGTGAGTGCCGACCGCCATGCTGACGGAGGTGTCAATCGTCCCTCCGGAAGCCTGAGTCGCTTTGACTCCGTCAACGTAAATCTGTGTAACCGTCACAGTCTTGCTGGAGGTGGTTCCCGCCACCACATGGACAGGCGAGGTGACGGTCGCATTCGGGGCCGGGGTGCAGATAGTTACGGATGGATCGGCGGAATTCAGAGTACAAGGAGGCGTCGCCGCCCGTGCGCTACCGCAAAACCCAAAAAAAGCGCTGGCGAAGAAGACGCCCCCGAGGAGCGCTTTTGAGACCTTAGGAGAATGGGAATTATGAGAGCTTTGACTGCCGAAAAATTGCACTGAACTGCTCCTCCTATGTTTCGCGTGTGTCTGCTGCGTAAATAGGGGTGCAAGAACGCTGCCAACATAGCGCCAAATGGCCCTTTTCGCCCCAGCAGGTCAGCTAAAGCGTCACAGCCAATGCGCTAGCGCCATCTAGCGCAAACCGGTGATCACGTGTTCGGAGGAACCCTTAGATTCGTTTCAGGCATTCTGCTTACCTAGTCGTCGCACGACCTTCGTCACATCTCCTAAGCGCAACTGCTGCCTGAAAATAGGGCGCTTCCCCAATAGGTTCGATGGCTCGTACTAGGTACCTTCCACTAACCCGGACGACACTGGCCCGCCCGAAATCCCCTTGAGGAGTACTTGATGACGGCTGTCCCCTATTGCCTTGGAGCCCCGCTTTTAAAAATCGGAGTTGTTCTCTCGTTCCTGATATTTGGCTCTTCCCTGGTCATAGCTCAAAGTCGCACCCCTAGCCAAGAAGAAGTACTCACCTGGCAGGACTGCGGAACCAGCTGTGGAGCAAGCGCTGGAATCCAGCGCGGACGCCTACGGCTCGCAAACCCTGGTCAGCAGTATCGATCTGGATGGGGTCTCGTCTCAGTTTGCTCTCAACCCCAGAGACCCTTATGGAAATTTTTATTGGTATGCCGCGCTTCCGAAGCCCGCATCGCCTACGGTGATCGATAACCGTTACGTTGAATATGTCTTTTCAATCTACATACCGCTTACTTACGACACGGATTGGCACGCTCTGGAGTGGGGCGTTTCGGTACGAAAGTCGGGGATGTGGTGGCGCTCGGCGTATCAACTCTCAAAAGGAAATGGCTGGCGGTTTTACGATCCCGTAAAAAAGGCGTGGGTCTCAATGGGAATCGCACTCTACAACTTCACTCCGGGAAAATGGCACACGGTGCGCGTGCGCACAAGACTCCACGACGCTTCGAGTAACCACCGCGTCGAACATCTGTTTGTGGAAGTTGATGGCCTGCGCAAGACTGTGACGGGCAAGTCGAACCCCGCCCAGAAAGATGGCAGCACCAGTAACAGCTACAAAGCGAGCTTCCAACTAGATGGACAAAGGTTGCCGGTACCGTACGCCGTGTACTTCGACAAGATGCTAGTCACAACCTGGTTCTGAAACTGCGGCGGCTTCGCGAGCTCAGTTTTTCGTCTCGATGAAGCCGCCATCAGTTCGTCAAGTTTCCTGAAGGTTACTTCTCGACCTCGCTGGTCCAATTCAGATAAACCGAGAGTGGGGCGGCCTCGGTCTTCTCGCCTTTGTCGGCGATCAAGAATCGCTTGCCGTCGTTGCTGACGTCGTAAGAGAAGACGTCTTGCGAGGAGATCGCCTGGCGGCGATGCGTCTGAAACAAGGCCACTGGCGCTCCGGGGTCGAAATGGTCGGTGGCCGTCACCGAAGTAGCCATTAAGGTCCCGTCCGATGAGATGAAAAAGAGTTCTTTGCCGTCCCTGCTCCAGACCGGCTCCTCGCCGCCCCCGTTCGAGACCTGCCATTTGCCGCTGCTGATCGGATATGGCACTACGTAAACTTCCATCTTGCCGGATTCGTTCGAGGCATAAGCGATCCAGCGCCCGTTGGGCGAGAAGCGGGCGTTCTTGACACTAAAATTCGATTCAATGAGGGGGGTGAGCGATTTGTCTTTCAGAGAGAGCGACCAGAGGGTGGTGAGTTTTCTGATGAGGATGGTTCGCCCATCGGGAGACCAGTCCCATGCCCCGGCCAGCACCATGTTGAAAGTTGCCAGCTGTTCCAGTTGACCGCTGCCATCAGCATTCTTGCGATAAGTGCCCCAGCCCAAACCCTGGTTCGAAGCAAAGGCGATCTGTTTGCCGTCTGGACTCCAACTGGGAGCCTGGTCGAGCGCGCCGGTAAAAGTAAATCTACGTCGCGTGCCGGTGGCGGCATCATGGATCCAGACGTCGATGTTCTGGCCGTCGGCATCGGTGGAGTCGACCGCGATCTTAGTATTGTCCGGCGAGAGACGCAGGTTGTTGAACCAGCCCGGCTCGCCCACGGTGCGAAGCAGTTTGCCGCTGCGATCGAACCAGGTCATGCGCGAGATGTTCGCCCCGGCGCCGGTCTGCGCGATCAAAGTTTTTCCATCCACAGCACTAAACACTCCCCGGAGCACGGCTGGGAACGTCAGTAAATTGTCGGAAATAACGTGCGGCTCGCCGTTGAGTTTGTAGTCCTTCAGGTTAAAGCGCTGGGCCAGCAGCGTGCGGCCATGAGGGTAGAGAAGATAACCGGGTTCCACATACATTGCGTTCCCGGTAGTTTCCACCAACTTTTGCCGCTCCGGGCTACCGAGCTTCCCAACATAGATCAAATTATTTTGCATTCCCGGTGCAGTTCGCCCCGAACACCAGGTAGTGCTCGCCATCGGGTAAGAACGACGGCCAGCGAAGCGTGGTCTCGAGTAGTTTGGGATCGGGGGATCAACCCTGCGTGGTTGTGCCCCCGGAGGACGACCGGTATACAGTCCGGCCTGCGCA
>CAVQGF010000022.1:0-38250 GCA_963711965.1 uncultured Acidobacteriota bacterium
CGGCAGCCGCGATCGTCAACGCCCCGTCGACAAGCCGAGGGGCCAGACGGGAGAGCACCCGAGACCGCTGGTCCTCGCTGAGCGCGGTGGAGGTCGACGGTGACCAGCTCAGCTCCACCCGGCTGTCGGTGGTGTTCACCGACTGTCCGCCCGGGCCGGATGAGCGGCTGAACCGTTCCGCGAGTTCGGCGTCCGGGATCACCAGTCCGTCGGGCAGCCCGCGAGCGGGAGGCAGCACGATATCCGGCACGGCGGCTTCCAGTACGGGCTGGGGTCAGGGCGCGGCGGGCGTGCCCTGCACCTCGCGCATCCAGGCGAGCAGTTCGTCCGGGTCACGAGGCAGCGAGCCGGACAGGTTTACCGGAGCGCCGTCGGTGACCGCGATGTCATCCTCGATCCGTACCGCGGTCCCGCGCAGCTCGGCCGGCACGCTCAGGTCGTTCGGCTGGAAGTAGAGGCCCGGCTCGACGGTGAGCACGTACCCGGCGGCGAGCGTGCCGTCTCGGTAGTTCCCCGCGCGCGCCAGCGCGCAGTCGTGGACGTCGATGCCGAGCATGTGCGAGGTGCCGTGCAGCGTGTACCGGCGGTGCAGGCCGGCGCCCGGCCGCTCCGGGTCCTCGGCGCAGGCGACCTCGGCCGGCACCGGCAACACGCCCCAGCTGTGCAGGTGGTCGGCGAGCACCCACATCGCCGCGCGGTGCGCAGCCAGGAAGTCGGCGCCGGCCTTCACCTCGGCGATGCCGGCGGTCTGCGCCTCGAGCACGGCCCGGTACACGCGCAGCTGGGTCGGCGTCCAGGCTCCGTCGATGGGCATGGTCCGGGTGACGTCAGCGGTGTAGAGCTCGTCGGATTCGACGCCCATATCGGCGAGCAGCAGCTGTCCGGGTGGGACGGGTCCGTTGTTGCGCCACCAGTGCAGCGTCGTGCCGTGCGGCCCGGCGGCCACGATCGAGGTGTACCCGACGTCGTTGCCTTCGAGCCGGGCCCGTCGCCAGAACGTGCCCTCGAGCCAGCGCTCGGCGCGCAGGTCGTCGCGCCCCCGCACCGCGGGCAGCTCGCGAACGACGTCGGCGAACCCGCGGCCGGTCACTTCGCACGCATAGCGCAGCCGGCCGATCTCCCAGGCGTCCTTGGTGAGCCGCAGGTCGTCGATCACCTGGGCGAGCTCGGTACCCGAACCGCGGGGCAGCAACGCGTCGACCGCCGGATCGATACCGGTCAGCACCGCGGCTTCGACCTCGCCGAGCGGCCGCAAGTCGGCGGCGAGCTGGTCGAGGGGACGCGTTGGGAGGCCGAGCACCCCGGCGGTATCGGCCAGGCTCGGCACGTTGCCGACCCAGACCGCGCCGTGCCGGCGGTTGGTGAAGTAGGCGACCTCGCCGGGCTGGGCGTATTCGCGCACGTAGAGAGCACTGTCGTGGCCGCCGCTCCCGGCACCGCTACCGCGCGGCAGCATGACAAGCACGGCGTCGGCCACCGTCTCGCCGGTCAACCAGGTGAACGAGCTCGCCGCCCGGAACGGGTAATCGGTGTCGTTGGCGCGCGCCTTGTCGGCGCCCGCAGGCACGACGACCGGGCGGCCGGCGAATCGGGCGGACAGGGCGGCACGGTGCCGGGCCGCGGTGGGCGCCGCGTCCGGGCGGGCCGGGTGCGGCATGCGCGGTGCCGGGTCCCAGTCCTTGGCGATCGCCTCCTGCAGCTGCGGCGAGAGGGGGATGTCGTAGCTCGTCGCGTCGTCGGTCTCCGGCAGCTGTTCCCCGTCGGTAACCGATGGCACGGCGTTCTGCAGGCGTTGTTCGGTGGTCATTCCCCGAGTCTACGAACGTCTGCTGCCTGTGGGAGCGGATAGCCCGGTCCGGGTCTGCGGGCCTGCGCGGGTTAGCGGTTGGGCCGCCTGGGGTACACCATTGCCCGGAGCCGGTCAGTTCGGCCGGCGCCGAGAGGAGTCCACGCTCATGCGCATCGGCGCGAGTCTCTTTCTGATCGCCGTCGGGGCGATCTTGAAGTTCGCGGTCACCAAGACCGTCAGTGGAATCGACTTGAACGTCGTCGGCGTCATCTTGATGGTGATCGGCATCGTCGGCTTGATCCTTACCCTGATCCTCATGTCGATGCGTCGGCGCACCGACGTCATCCAGCAGCCTGGCCGCACGACTTATGTCGAGCCTGGCCCAGGCCCGTACGTCGAATAGGTCCGAACGGGCGCAGCGCGCCGAACCGCTGGTGAGTTCGACCAGTCGCTACCTGCGCCAGCACGCCGACAATCCGGCTGACTGGTTTCCCTGGGGTGACTAGGCGTTCGCGGCAGCGCGTCGTCGGGACGTGCCCATCGTGCTGTCGGTCGGGGATGCCGCGTGCCACTGGTGCCACGAGGCGGTCGACGCCCAGAAAATAGTGCCTATGTGCTCAGGCCCGAGAATCGTGCTCGTCGAGCGTCTGGCCAGCGGCGAGTGCAATGAGGGTCTGGCGGAGGACGTGTTCGTGTCCGCCGTAGACGGTGTGGGCGCTGCGGCCGCTGGACGCGGCGTGGGTTTGGTCGAGTTGCTGTCGTGCCAGGGCGGTGAGCGAGGATTTCTCCATGGTGGCTGCCTTCGTGTAATGGTCCCGCGATCTCTTTGATCTGACGGGGATGGTCAGATGGATTGGCGGTAACCAAAGAACTCGTGATCTTCGTTGTAGCCGCCGTAGCCGCCGCCGATCTCGGCGTAGTGGGCGATGAACTCGATGCCCTTGATCCACTTGACCTGTTTGAAGCCGAGTTGGGTTTCGTTGCGCAGCCTCAGTGGGGCACCGTGACCGAAGGAGAGTGGTTCGTCGTTCATGTCGTAGGCGAGCATCGTGAGGTGGTAGGTCATCTGCTCGATGGGGTGGGCGTCGTAGTAGATTCCGCCGTCCGGTCCGTCGCCGAGGGAGTAGAACACCACCCACCTCGCGTCCTGGCTCGGGCGAACGAGGTCGATGAGGGTCTGCATGGACACCCCACCCCACTTGGCGATGCCGGACCAGCCTTGAATGCAGAAGTGCTGGGTGATCTGTTCATGGTGCGGCAACGCGCGTAGCTCAGCGAGGCTGAGTTCCAGCGGGTTCGCCACGAGGCCGTTGATCCGCAGCCGGTAGCCGACGAAGCCGCCTTCCTGTAGGGCGGTGTACTCGGCTGAATCGGGGTAGACGCCGTTGTGCCAGAAGTAAGGAGAGACATCGTCCTCGGTGTACTGGCCGGGCTTGGCGTCCAGATGTTCGAACAGGCGCTGCGCAGGGCCGATGAGGGCGAACCCGGCTCGCTGCACGATCCGGGGATGGCGGAGCGTGAACGGTGTGGCGGCGATCCAGCCCACGACGACGATCACCATCGACGCGGCGAATACCCAGAAGCCGGCCCAGCTGGAGTCGGACCGGCTGGCGTAGACGTGGTTGAGGTTGTGCAGCAGGCCGGTGGTGAACACCAGCGCGACGTGGATGACGATGAAGAACAGGAACCACATCAGCACGAGGAAGTGCAGTGAGCGTGCGGTCTGGATACTGAGTCTGGAGCTGATGCGCCGGAATCGCGTTGACAGTGCTGGAGACATTCCGAGTCCGGTGATGAATGCCAACGGCGCCGCGATGAACAGCGTGATGAAGTACGCGAGCAGTTGCAGGCTGTTGTATGCGCCACCGGTCGTCTCGGGTGGCCACGTCAACGACAGGTACTGGATCAATGTTGAGATGGCGTTCGGGAAGACAGCCCAGCTCGTAGGAACGACGCGTCGCCACTCGCCTGTGGTGAACAGCAGGACGTAGAACACGATCCCATTAAGCAGCCACAGGGTGTCGACGCCCAGGTGCCACCATCGGGCGAGCCCGATCGAGTGCCGGAGCCCCGGCAGGCCTACCTGGCCGGGCAGGCTGATCGAATCCTTCTTCGCGGTCCACAGTGGATCGGCCGGTACCGGCTTCTGGATGCGGAACCAGTCCCTGCCCGGGGTGCTGTGACGTGTCCAGTAGAGCCGTGGGTGGTCGGTGAGGATCTGGAGACCCGATCGGATGATGAAGATCAACAGGAACAGGTTGAAGAAGTGCTGCACCCCGACCCAGACCGGCAACGCAGCTGTCTGTGGGGTTGTCGTCGAGGTGACTGTGCCCGGATGTTGGGCGATGAACCGCTGGACCGAACCGATATTGCGCAAGCCCTTCGCAGTCGCGATCGCGACGATCAACAGCACGAACCCGATGGGCAGCAGCCACAACAGGTTGAACCACCGCGATCGGCCAACCCGGACCCGCGGGGCGATGCCATAAGCCACCGGCACAGACCCCGCCCACGTGCTCGGGTCGACGAAATCCTCGCCGGAAGAGAGCTGAGTGCGGTAACTGGCCCGTATCGCCGCCGGCTCAATCGCGTCATCACTGGACGACCGACCTTGTTCCCCCGGTAGTCGGCGCTCGCCTGGTGGCGGCGCCGGATCACGCGTCACGCTCATGCCGCGTTTCCTTCGAGCCGACTCGCACATCAGGCGGGCAGGCGGGCTGACGTGCACGACGACGTTCTTGTGGGCGGCGAGCCACGTGCCCACGAGATCGTCGCGTTATGGCGGCGATCTCGAGTCCACACCGGCTGGATCTCAGCGACACCAACAACACTCCGTCGGCGCATCCGGTGTCAAGCCGCGGCGATCAGGCTGGCTGGCATCCTGCGAGGTGCTCGGACCGGATGAACGCGACTATGTCCCAAAGGGCGATGCGGAGGTGCTCGAGCAGCTGCCACGGCGAATGCTCGCCACCCTTCGGTTTCTTGCCCTGGAGCTTAAAGGGCATGTCTTTGACGGCGGTATCGAAATCCAAGTGAGCGCCACCTTCCTCCAGTAGATAAAGGATGTGTTTGCGCAACGCCTTATCGTTTTTCATGATTCCCTTGTGATACAAACCTTGGATGCGCTGGCTGCTGAAGAGCTTCGACAAAAATTCGGCCGCCCGGCTCGGCACTGAGCTCGAAGTCCCAGCCATCGTCGCGCAGCTACTGGTGCAGCGCGGGATCAGTGACGTTGAAACTGCACGCTTGTTTCTCACGCCTTCGCTCGATCAACTCCATTCGCCGTATTTGCTACTGGGAATGGAGAAGGCTGTAGACCGCCTTGCCGTCGCTATCACTAATAAAGAAGACATGCTGATCTATGGCGACTACGACGTCGACGGCACGGTCGCGGTCGTGATCCTGAAGACAGCCATCGAGCTCTGCGGCGGTGTCGTGGATTTTCACGTCCCGCATCGTATCCGCGAAGGCTACGGGATGAAGGACGACGTGATCGAGGCGGCGGCCGGGGCCGGCGTGCGCTTGATCATCAGCGTCGATACCGGCATCCGGGCGTTTGCAGCAGCGCAAACAGCTAAGCGGTTGGGCGTCGACCTGATCGTGACGGATCATCACTTGCCGGAGGATGATGCGAGCATTCCGGAAGCGCTGGCGGTGCTGAACCCCAATCAACCAGGTTGCGAATATCCATACAAATTTCTTTGCGGTGCGGGCGTCGCCTTCAAGCTGGCGCAGGCGTTGATGGCGAAGATGCGTGGCGAAGCAGAATGCGCACGGCTGCTGCCGTCGTTCATCAAGATGGTGGCGATCGCGACTATCGCGGATGCGGTGCCGCTCACCGGCGAAAACCGCGTCTTCGCGAAGTTGGGACTCGATGGATTGCGAAAGCCGGTGAACGCCGGGTTGCGTGCCCTGTTCGAGGTGGCGAAGGTAGGCGATAGGCCCGGCGGGGTCTCCGCGACCGACATTGGTTTTCGAGTCGCGCCTCGTTTGAACGCGGCCGGAAGGATGGATGTGGCACGCGATGTGATCGAGCTCTTCACCACTAAAGATGTGGAGAGATCGAAGGAACTTGCGGCGAAGCTGCACAAATTGAATGCGGAGCGTCAGGCGGAAGAGTTGCGGATCCTAGCGGCGATGCAGATTCGCGTCGATACGGACGCGGAACTGCAAAACGCGTTCTGCCTGGTAGTGGACGGCGATGGTTGGCACCGTGGGGTGATCGGCATCTGTGCCACGAGGCTGGTAGAAAAGTATGGAAAGCCGACGCTGGTGATCGCGCGCGATGGCGAAGAAGGACACGGCTCGGGCCGCTCTATCCCGGGCTTCCATCTGCTGGATGCTCTGGATCACAAATCCTGCAAACCGCTGTTCAGCCGTTACGGCGGGCACTCACATGCCGTGGGATTCGGAATTCCCTGCGACCGCATACCAGCATTGCGGGCGGCGATGGACACCTATGCCCGGACAAAACTCTCGGCGGGCGATCTTGAACCGGCGATTGAGGTGGATGGGGAGCTCAGCATGGCGGACCTTACGCCCCAACTTTACAAATCATTGCAACGACTGGAGCCATTCGGGCAAGGCAACCGCGAGCCTATCTTTATTATCAAAGGCGCCCGCATGGTTGGGCCGCCAAAGTTGTTGAAAGAAAAGCACATGAAGCTGCGGGTCGCAGCCGGGCAGAATGGACGCGTATTCGATGTGCTCGCGTGGCGGATGGCCGAGAATTTACAAGCTCTTAACCTGATCGCAGGCGAATCAATCGACCTAGCATTCCGGCTGGATGAGAACCAACACCCTGAATTTGGCGGGCTGCAGCTTATCCTTTGCGATCTAACGCGCGCCGCGGCGGCGGCAACTGCCCAAGCCTGAGCAACAAAAGAGACGGCTTCGCCGTCTTACTTGCTGAGGTTCCCCAAAGATGGCCTTCACCCGCGCTTGGGAAGAGAATGACGTCAGCCGCGACGTTAAACGGGTTTTCATCGATGCCCGCTCGGCGTTGAATCTTCCCTACGTCCCGACACTCTTCAAGATCCTGGCGAATTCTCCGGATTACCTGAAGATGGCTTGGGACGACATCGCGCCGGTGGCGCGATCCAAGGAATTTCACTCCGCAGGGCTAGCGTTAGAGGAGTACATCTACTCGATCGTGGTAGCCGCCGGCTGGAAGTTCAACGAGCAGCGCCGCGAGTTGCGTGACCAGCGATTTTCCACCGAGGACAGTATCTTTATCGCTGACGCGTTGGCCATCTTCGCTCATGGGCTGCCGCAGATCTTGTTGCTCTCCCGCTTGCTTCAAGCCGGATATTCCGGAGGGCAACGCGGCAGGATCAGCCATACCAAACAGACCAGCATGATCGCGCAGGCGCTCACGATCCATGTGCCAAATGAGCGCGAGGCAGGGTTGCGCTCATGGCTGATCTATAACGACATCAAGAAGACCATGGGGACCAAATCGGTGCTCAGTGTCCTGCGCTTTATTTCACCTTACCCCGGCTATCTGGCTTCGGTCTGGCTAGATTGGAAGAAGATACTGAAGAACCCCACGGTACAGCGGGCCCAGGAAGAGGTGAGCCGGCGGTCGGCTGGGCTCATTACTGGACTTCCGGTCGGTGATCACCGCGCCAGCAGCAAGGTTCGCCCTGAACAATGGCGCGAGATCGAAGAGAGCGTGGATGGCTTTGTGCGCATGCTGCCACTCTTCGCAGTGGTCACCGCGGTATGGAGAAAGTCGTTTATCCCGCGGCCTCGGGATGTACGGGCGGCTTAAATTCAGGCGGTAGGAGGCAGGAAATAGGAGGCAGGCAAAGCATTGCCGTCGAGGTTTCCTGGCTACCAGATCGCTATTACTCGCTCAGGGAGCGCAGTATCTCGCGCATCTCACGGCTGATGCGGGCGGCATCGCGCGAGGCGTTCTCTACCATCTCCAACCATTTCTTATCGGCTTCTTTCAAATCGGCCTGCGCCAGCAGGTACGAAGCCTGCATGATGGTCTCCAACGAATTGCTTAGATCATGGGCCAAAGAGCGCAACTGCTTGTTCGCGGTGGGAGGCATCTTCGCGGCGCCATCGGCACCGGCGGCCGGCGTAAGGGCGGCTGTGTTTTTTGCACTCTGCTGTTTGGATGGTGCAGGCATTTCGGGGAACTCCGATCGGAATTTTACGACCTGGCCGCCAAGGGAAACCGCTGAACTCCACCTTTTGGAAGCGGATTCTACCCCTTTAGTTGTTTCTCAGACACTAGGTTACCTTTAGCACATTGGCCGTAGTCCGATTGGCTCGCACTTTCGGTTACTCCGCAAGGTCTAAATCTAAGTAGTACTCAGGCACTTCCCCTCATTGGGCCGCTCTGCCCTAGTTCAATACGCTACTCGAAACACTGAGAACAGAACCAAGCCCATTGGGATTCATGCACTTGAGTAGCTAAGGTTCCGCACGCACCCAGATTCAAAGAGTAGGTCTTTGCTGCAGCAAGGGCGCGGCAAATCTTTGAGGTCTCGGCCTCTCGCCACGGCCACCGGAGGATTATGCGAAGTCTTTCGCTTTATTCTTGCAGGAGCATCGTCGTTTTATTGATTGCGTTCAGTCCGGTCGCAGCGACTGCGGCGACGCGATCGTCCCAACCACCACCTTAGCCGCCGAGACCGGCAATAACACCAGCACCAGCGCGGCTTTTGCAGGGACCACGAACGGAAACCTCTCCGGGAACCGCAACATCAGCAAGATGGATGTGCGATCTCTGCTGTATCCCGGCTCGACAACCAAGGTCTATGCCCACTTCATGCCCTGGTTCGGTGGGACGAATCACTTGAACGTTGGCTATAAATCTGACGACCCGGCGCAGGTTGCGCGCCAAGTAAGCGACATGCGCAGCCGCGGTCTCTCAGGCGCGATCATCGATTGGTATGGACCGAACAAGAACCCAGCCAACACGACCAGCCTTTACATCAAGCAAGAAGCGGAAAAGTATACGGACTTCGATTTTGCGGTGACCGAAGATAAAGGCGCCTTGAACGCCTGCGCGGCAACGGCTGGTTGCGACCTCACCGGCCGCATGATCTTAGACCTAACGTACGCCTACAACACATTCGAACAGTCGCCCGCCTACATGCGGGTGAGTGGGCGGCCGCTGGTGTTTTTCTTCGGAGTGGAGGCGTACACGATCGACTGGACGCGGGTCCGCAATGGCGTACCCGGGAACCCTATTTTCATATTTCGCAATAGCGGCGCATTTTCGCACGCTCAAACCGGTGGCGGCTTTGGCTGGACCGGCCTAAGCTCCGACCCCAACAACATGGGCCTGGGTTATATAGACAACTTCTATTCAACCGGCTTGAAGTATCCCACCCAACAGATCTTCGGCTCCTCTTACAAGGGATTCGATGATTCCATGGCCTCTTGGGGAAAGAACCGACTGCTAAATCAGCAGTGCGGCCAGACGTGGATGACCACGATGGCTGAATCGGGCAAATATTTCTCTTCATCGAAACAGTTGCCGTGGCTGCAACTAGTGACGTGGAACGATTACGAAGAAGGCACAGCACTGGAGATGGGCATCGATAACTGCGTCGGCCTGTCAGCCACCGTGAGTGGAACAAACCTCAACTGGACGATCACCGGCCAGACAAACACGATCGACCACTACACGGTGTTCATCTCGCTGGACGGGACGAATCTGATGCCATTGGCAGATATAGCCGCGGGAACCACATCGCTCAACCTGGGATCTTTTTCGCTGGCTTCGGGGACGTACAAAATTTTCGTTAAGGCGGTAGGAAAACCATTTCTCACCAACAAGATTTCAGCCGCAGCTAGTTACACGGTGGGAAATCTTCCACCTACGGTCGTTTTGAAAGCAACCCCTACGAGCGGCACGGCCACACTTGCGGTATCGGCTAACACGAGCGGATCGAGCGATCCTGACGGCACGATCGCGTCTACAAAGCTGGATTTCGGTGACGGAACCATCATGAGTGCGGCGTCCGGTTCACACAGCTACACCAAAGCGGGCTCGTACTTGTTGAGAGCGACAGTGACCGACAACCTGGGCGCGAGCGCGTCAACGAGTTCCACCATCACGGTACAGGCCGCCACGAACCAGACGCCGGTGGCGAAGCTAACGGTGACGCCGACTAGCGGTACGGCGGCTCTGACGGTGACTGCGTCGACAGCAGGATCAAGCGATCCGGACGGAACCATCGCATCAACGAAAATCGACTTCGGCGATGGCACGGTGCTGAGCACGGCATCGGGAACACACGTTTATTCGACAGCTGGTTCCTTCATCGTGAAGGCCACGGTGACAGACAACTCCGGCGCCAGCGCTTCGACTTCGGTCACAGTGACGGTAGCTACTCCGAACCAACCACCGGTGGCGAAGCTGACGGTAACCCCAACAACTGGCACCGCGGCACTGACAGTCACTGCATCGACAGCGGGATCAAGCGACCCAAACGGAACCATCGCTTCCACGAAGATCGACTTCGGCGACGGCACGGTGTTGAGCGCACCATCGGGGACACACGTTTATTCGACAGCTGGTTCCTTCATCGTGAAGGCCACGGTGACAGACAACTCCGGCGCCAGTGCTTCGGCTTCGGTTACAGTGACGGTCGCTGCTCCGAACCAACCGCCGGTCGCGAAACTGACGGTAACCCCAACAACCGGCACCGCTGCCCTGACAGTTACTGCATCGACAGCGGGATCGAGCGACCCAAACGGAACCATCGCTTCCACGAAGATCGACTTCGGCGACGGAACCGTGTTGAGCGCAGTATCGGGGACACATACTTACCCGACCGTTGGGTCTTACATCGTCAAAGCAACGGTGACTGACAACTCAGGTGCAAGCGCATCGGCTTCACTGACGGTAACCGTGAAAGCGCCAAACCAACTGCCGGTCGCGAAGCTGACGGTGACGCCAACAACCGGTACCGCTGCTCTGACAGTTACTGCATCGACAGTGGGATCGAGCGATTCGGACGGGACGATTGCTTCGACGAAGATCGATTTCGGCGACGGCACGGTGCTGAGCGCAGTATCAGGGACACACATCTATTTGACAGCGGGGTCCTACATCGTGAAGGCGACGGTGACTGACAACTCCGGCGCGAGTGCTTCGACTTCCGCGACGGTTACGGTACAAGCCTCCACGACGCCAGCGACCGTGAAAATCAGCGCGCCGCTCAACAATTCAACAGTATCAAGGTGGGCCACCGTTTCAGCAGATGCATCGGGGCCGGTATCCATCTCGAATATGCAGATTCTGGTGGATGGGGTGCTGAAGACTCAGGTGACGGGGAGCAGCGTCAGCGTGCTGGTTTCGCTGACGGCGGGCGCGCACGCCATCAAGGTGCAGTCAATCGATGCAACGGGTAGTTTGGCAAGTTCTACCGTGAACGTGACCGCGAATTAAGAATCGCAAAGCGAGGTCGTGCTGCTCGTCCCGCGAGTGGCACGGCCGCGCAGTTTGACACTCCCACATTGCTTTGTGAAAATAGAGAAGTAGTCCCTTCCTGATGACAGCCCGGTTGGCTGTAATTCACTTCATGCCGAAGTGGCGGAATTGGCAGACGCGCATGGTTCAGGTCCATGTACTCGCAAGGGTGTGGGGGTTCGAGTCCCTTCTTCGGCACCATAGGTTCTAAGATGCGATGTCGGGTTCACACTTGCATCGTGAGATACAAGTATCTGCTCGTCGTGGACCGAGAGCCGAGGTATTTCTTTTGATCTCAACGCGCATCACCATTTGCATGAAGATGGATTGCCCTCATGTTGATTCTTCACAAAAACGGTTCTTTGAATTGACCGGTTAGCTTCATTAAAAGTGGCACTACCTTGTAGCGAAGCAAACTATGTTCATGGCGTGACAAAGACCGTTCAGCGCACGACCAATCTGCCTTTCATGTTTGGATGCAGCGTGCAAAGGTAGTCGAACGTCCCCTTCTCAGTGGCCTTAAAGCGCCACGTGGTCCCTGGAGCGATGATGCCGGAGCCGAGAGTCTTGCCATCCTCGGAAATGACCGTATGGGGGACGATGCCGGCGTTCTTCCACACCACCGTCTCTCCTACCCGGGCAGTCACTGTTTGCGGTTGAAACAAGAACTTGTCGATCACAACCGTTTTCGCTTTCTTCGCTTTAGCCGCCCGATGACCCGCCTTCAATACCCCAACGCTTTCCTGGTTTCTTGGGGACTCAGGTTGAAATCCCAACGAGTATGCGACCAGCAACAAGCATGTAGTTGTCAGCAGTATTGCGGATCGCACACTCGATCGACGACAGGACATTTCTACCTCCAGATATCAACGACTATGTTGATGGTTCGGCATCGCCCGGTCAGCTTCCAGTTCCGACTGTATTTTTTGGGCATGCTCCAGGTGACCTTGAAACAGAGGCACTGTTCCCTCCAGGGCGCTCTTGAGTTCTCCATTTTGCGCATTCGGGATCAGCACGGACGAGACCGCATCGATCACAGACTTGTGAAATCCGACTTCATTGTCGATGTAAGCTTTATCGAAAGCTGCGCCCTCGAGCGATTTCAGTTTTGTCGTGGTCTCTTCCGACTGTGACTTCAAGGATTTGCTGGTGTCGCTCTCGGCGGCCGTCACCTTCAGCTTTGCGCCCAGGTCGAACACGGATTTCTGCACGGCAGAATGGTCTGTGACCATCTGCTGCGCGAAGCCACGCACCTGTTGGTTTTTGCTCTTTGACAAAGCAAGTTTTGCGTAATCTATATCGATCTGATTGGCTGCAACCACGATCCCCACGATCTGGGGATCGCTAGGCGGAGCGCTTGCCGCCTGCGCATTCGCAAAGACTGGGATTCCTAACGCGCAGCCGACACCTACAGCGAGGGCCATTACTTTTCTCATTGGATTCATCTTGATCTCCTGGTTTTGATGGTTCAACAACACTTGGGTGTTATTCCTTCTATTGAATGTTTGCGCCGGCGACTGTCTTTTACGCGGCAACGCGCACCGACTCTCGCGTTCTGCGGAGTTGTCGGATGCGCTCCAGTTCACTGCCCACACGCCGGCCGACGCGGCCGGTTGCGCGCGCGATCACCGTCAACAGGTCAGGGCCACGTTCCTCGACGACGAACGATCCATGCGGATGAAGTTCGGTCTTGATATGACATTTCGTTCCACTGGAAATTCCAGCATTGCCGTTCACGGTGACGGAGACGCTCCCAACGCTATCTCCGAACCGTCCCAAGGCAAAGCGGAGTCTCCTTTCGATGTAGCGATCCAGCAGTTCCGTAACATTGGTGTTTTTGACCCGAAGCCTGAGGTTCATGGACATCCTCCTGGGAAACATTCGACCCGCATTTAGAATAAGCAGCCACGACTATAATTAAAATGACATAGTGGTTAGGTGATTGTTCGGTTTTCATTAACATTCACAAGGGGCGGCGCAACATGGAATGGCTTAACTATCATCATCTGTATTACTTCTGGAATGTAGTCCGGGCAGGAGGAGTGAATCAGGCAGCGCAGCAGCTGCGCATCTCGGCGCCAGCCATCAGTGCGCAATTGCGTGAGTTGCAAACGCAGCTTGGGGAACCACTCTTCACGAAGCAAGGGCGGAAGCTGGTTTTGACCGAAATGGGCCGGACCGTGTTCAGCTACGCTGAGGACATCTTTGCACTCGGTCGAGAATTGCTGGATACGGTGAAGAACCGCCCGACGGGCCGCCCGATCCGGGTGGATATCGGAGTGGTCGACGTTCTTCCAAAGATGATCGCGCGATGGCTGATCCAACCGGCTTTGCAACTCGATGAGGACGTGAGGATCGTTTGCCGCGAAGCTACATCAGACCAATTGATCGCGCGCCTTGCAACTCTCGAGCTCGACGTCGTGCTTTCCGATACTCCTGCCGATCCCACGTTGAAAGTGCGCGCCTACAACCACCCCCTGGGAGATTGCGGGATCACCTTCATGGCCGCCGATCCGATCGCAAAGCGAATGAAGGCGAAGTTCCCGGCATGTTTGGATGGAGCGCCCATGTTTCTTCCCACGGACAACACCGGCTTCCGCAGGAACCTGGACTATTGGTTCGAGGTCAACGGTCTGCACCCGCTTGTGATGGGTGAGTTTGAAGACTACGCATTACTGCGCGCATTCGGACAGTCTGGAAGGGCGGTTTTTCCTGTGCCCTCCGTCTTCGAGAATGAATTGAAGCAGAAGGATGGGATGCGAAGAATAGGACTGACGCAGGATGTCCGTACCTACTTTGTTGCCATTTCCGCGGAGAGAAAGTTGAAACACCCTGCGGTTGTGGCAATTTGTGAATCCGCGCGCCAGCAACTGTTCAGGTAGGGCCGGAGGCAGACTTGCATCGAGCAGCCCGTTCGGTGTAACCCCGCCAGCTGTTCGCCGCTCTAATAAGAGTACGAATGAGCGCTTGAAAGGAAATACATGAAGCCGACACAACAGCTGCACGATTTCGGCCAGAGCCTCTGGCTTGACAATGTAAGCCGGCGGTTGCTGACGAGCGGAACACTCCGCCGTTACATCGATGAACTCTCGATAACCGGCCTGACTTCCAATCCTTCGATCTTCGACCATGCGATCAAGAAGTCGAATGATTACGACCAAGATATTCAGCGAAAGTTCAAGCAAGGCAAATCAGATGAGGCCATCTTCTTTGAGCTTGCACTCACCGACCTGGCGCAAGCCGCAGACCTCTTTCTCCCAGTCCATGAACAGACAAACGGTCTGGACGGGTGGGTTTCCATGGAAGTCTCCCCCTTGTTCGCGCATGACACGGAACGCACCATCGCTGAAGCCAAGAGCCTTTATGCCGCTGCGGGCAAGCCGAATCTGTTCATCAAGATCCCCGGCACGAAAGAGGGGCTTCCCGCGATTGAGGAGGCGATCTTCGCGGGGGTCCCCATCAATGTGACACTGTTATTTTCACGCGATCAGTATCTGGCATCGGCCGACGCTTACTTTCGCGGTGTCGAACGACGCATGCAGGCCGGCTTGAATCCAGCGGTACGATCGGTTGCATCCCTCTTCATCAGCCGTTGGGACAAAGCGACCATGGGCAAGGTGCCCTCCGAACTGCAGAACCGTCTCGGTCTCGCCGTTGCCCAGCAATCGTACGAAGCCTACCGTGAGGTGCTTGACTCGGAGCGATGGCAAAGACTGGCCAACGCCGGCGCGCACCCGCAGCGATTGCTTTGGGCAAGTACCGGCACCGAAGATCCAGCCGCTTCTGACGTGCTCTATATCAAAGCACTGGCTGCGCCATTCACTATCAATACCATCCCGGATGCTACGTTGCTGGCGTTCGCCGACCACGGCTCGGTTGGTGAGCCAATGCCGGCAGGGGATGACGGTGCTGGAGAGGTGCTCGCTAAGTTCGCACAGGCCGGAATCGATCACCAGCAGCTTGCCGCGAAGCTACAGCAGGAAGGCGCTCAAACATTCGTCGCAGACTGGACCGAGTTGCTCGCTTCTATTGCCTCGAAAAGGACGATGCTTAAGGCTGGCTGATCTACCCAGGCAAAACCTTTTCTGTTATCAATCAAACCGGCCACTCCGGTGGCGCGCATTCAGGGCATTGGATACTTATGAATTCAAGTAAGCTGAGGATCTCGGCTACGGCAGGCAGCGGCTGTCCATCCAGGCTGCGAAATACGCCATAGACTTCACCATAACGGTCGGTCACGTACACCGCGGCCGCCGGTTGCCCGCGCTGATCGACTGCCCCAAACTCGCGGTGGATGCTGCTATCTGAGGCGAACAACACAGGATAGGTGACCTTCAACTTTTCTTTCAGGCCCACCCCTTGTTCTGCCGATGCCCAGACGATCGCGAGGACCTCGCCTTCCTCCTCCCTGATTTCCGGGTACTGATTGCTCAGCGCGGCTAGCAATTCTGCCGTTTCCTTCCGCTCGTCCGCGAACACGAGAACGAGGCTTCGTTTCCCTCGATAATCCGAAGGATGGATGAGTTGCTGCTCCTTTGTCATCAGTCCGAAGTCGACGATTCGGCGGCCTTTCGAAGGCAATTCGTTGGCCGAACTGACAGTTCCACCAGCGATTTCTGCTTGCGACATACTGCTCCCTCCGCGGCAAAGCCTGTTTTGTACAACAGCAGCTAGTTATGTGCCCATCAAATAGCAGGAGATGAGCATGATGGTGGGTCGAGTTGCCCGTCCGGAACTACACATGCCGAATTACCTGAATGGCGATTGAATGTGACCGTGTCAGCGGATCATGATCTTCATTCGCGTGTACTGAAGAATTACATTTCCAACATCGCCCGGAGGCCGGTCGCCATGAACGAAACGAATGCTGAACAGATGCTGGACAAGACACTGGCGGATACTTTTCCAGCCAGCGATCCGTTATCCACGCTGCCGAATCCGAGTTTCGATTCTTTCGATTCTCCGGCGCAGATAACGCAAGGTCCCAAAACCTCGAGGAGTGATCAACGTGAGTGAACGAAAGGCCCGCGAACCGCTCACTTTGGAAGAGCGGACAAGATTCGAAAAATATGCCGCCGACATTTTCTCCCGAATGGGTATGGACGTGAACTCCGCAGCCGGGCGGAATACTCCGCGTAGATGGGTCACCGCGCTTTGGGACATGACGGAAGGCTACGATGGAGACCCCAAACTCAGTACTTTGTTCCCCGTAGAGTGCCCGTCCTGCGAGCAAGAAGACAAGACACATGTTGTGGAAGGTCCCATAAGCTTCATAGCTCTTTGCGAACACCACGTTCTGCCCATTCGTGGAAATGCGTGGGTCGGTTATCTGGCTGCGGAAAAGCTGATCGGGATCTCCAAACTCACTCGCATTGTGAGGCTATATTCGAAGCGATTCACCAATCAGGAGCGGCTCTCTCAGGATGTCGCGAACGAGCTACGAAAGACATCAACCCGCGAGGCGTAGCGGTGTATGTTGAAGCGGAGCACCTTTGCACCCAGGCACGGGGAGTGCGGGAGCTGAGTTCTCGCACGGGCACTATGGTAATGCGGGGTGGGTATCATCATGATCCCCTTTTGAGCGCGGAGTTCCGGCACATGATCGACCGGCGAACTCCCTTCACTTCGATTGCTGCTTGAAATTCGTGATGGAACCGATCAAGACCCTCTTTGAGGACCCGATCTGCAGAACCGCTGCTGCCGCGGCCCTTCGTGATCTCTACGGAGGCGATCTTCATCTTCCTGCGCCTTCCGGCGGTCGCCCGTACGTCATTGGCAACTTTGTCTCCACCCTTGACGGTGTCGTCAGCTACAGGCTTCCGGGACACTCCGGTGGGGAAACGATCAGCGGTTCTGACGATGGTGATCGCTTCATCATGGGTTTGCTGCGTGCATCAGTCGATGCAGTTATCGTCGGTTCCAGGACAGTCCATGAAGTCAGCCCGAAACATCTCTCGGATCCCGGAATTCGTATATCCAGGATGCAAAGAGTCATACCGCGACTATCGAGTTAACGAATTGCACAAACCGGAGCACCCCCTGGTTGTCATAGTCACCGGATCCGGCAAGCTCGAGCTGGAACGGGCGATCTTTCGTACCCCGGAGGTCCGAACATTGATCATCACCTCGGCTGCTGGCGCGAAGGAGCTGCGGAACCGCGGCGTAGAAAGATTGAGCTCGGTTGAGGTCAGCACCATTGCGGAAGCGGGCAGCCGCATCGAGCCGGGCGCGATGCTCCGGTTGCTGTTCTCAAAGTTCGGAGTGCGCCTCTTACTTCATGAAGGAGGTCCTACTCTTTTCGGAGCGTTTCTTGCTGCAGCGTTCGTGGATGAGCTCTTCATCACGATGGCGCCGCAGATCGCCGGCCGTTTGCCTTCCACGTCTCGGCCTGGGCTGGTGGAGGGCGTTGAGTTCCTGCCGGGTGTGGCGCCGTGGTTTCAACTTCTCACGGTAAAGCGCCACGCTGAAAATCTATACCTGCGTTACCAGGCACATCTCAAACCACGATCAATGGTGTAAGCCAAAATTTTGTTTCCCGGTCAGTATCTCTATCTTCTGCTCGTAAACGATGATCTGGTCGAGCAATGGATAGCCTGGTTCGAACACCCAGGATGGGTCGCCGTGTTTCGCCAGCAAACGATCGAGGAACCATGATTTCTTCTCGCGGTCGTGATAAAGGATCCGCACCGGGCCAAACACGATGACGCTGGAATAGACCAGCGCTGAGTCGCACGCGAACCGCTTTCCTTTGTGCATGCGTCCAATATCGAGAGACTTCGACGCAGATTCGCGGATCGCGCTGCACATTCGTCAGAAAGTGTCCCTGGTGCGCGCCGGTGTGCAGGTAGGAGCAAATCGCCATCTTCATATACGTAGACAAGTGGGACTACATAAGGCCCGCCATCAGAGTTTACGGTACCCACATGCGCGGTCATACCGGCGCGGAGAAAGTCTCGCGCTTGTGCGTCTGGCATTTGACGCTTCGACCGGAACATTCGGCCCTTGAAGTCAGCAGTAGTAGCGCTCTCGTATAAAATCCGTCATCTCACCCTCATAGAGTTTTGCATTTCCGATCTGCGCAGCTTCCCTCCCCTGGTAAAGTCACGTGAGCGCCAGTGTTTCCCGTCCACTCGGCCAAGCTGCTAAGCCGCTTGGCGGACTCCTTTGCGTTTGATCTTTTTCTCAAGAAACTCCTTTAAGGCCACCGCGTTGTTGTGCTCGGTGTCGTGTGAGCTGTAGATCAAGGTCACATCCCCGGCGCGTGCTGCCTCTACCAGTGGTTTCCAGGCCTCGGGCTCGGCCGTCAGTTCGCTGAAATAGCGGCGGCGGAACTCGCTCCACTTGGCGGGATCATGGTTGAACCATTGCCGTAGTCCTGTACTTGGGGCTACGGTCTTGAGCCAGGCAGTCATTTTCAGCGAAACCTTTTTCACTCCTCTGGGCCACAACCGCTCGACCAAATATCGCGGACCATCGCCGCGACTCGCCTTGTCGTACGCACGCTTCAGATTGATCATTGCAAACTCCTTTTATGCAAACTACCGCCATCGTTCGTTAGAACCTGGTTTCGTCCTGCTCTTCGACGCCAGACTCATGCAATTTTTTTCTTTGCTTCCCCGGCACTCGTTTTGCCGGAGGATTGCGCCGGAACAGCGAGCTGCTGAGATTCCGCCAGGCCCGCAAGCAGCAAATGGAAGTACACAAGCCCGGCATAAGGCTGCCATCGGCTCACCGCTCGTTTCACGCCTTCATAGTCCAATGGTTGGTGGCGTTTCCGAGCCACGCGGCGAGGCGATTTCTCGCGCCCACGTCATCGCCAGGAAACATATCGGTTCTGCCGAGCCCGCGCAGAAGGACGTACTCCGCGGTCCATCTACCCACTCCACGCAGTCGCATCAACCGCTCGATTGCTGCGTCGTCATCCAGTTGCTCCAATCGGTGCACATCGAAACGGCCCCCAATGAGCTCGTCGGAGATTGCAAGCATGGAACGCGCCTTGTTGTAACTGAAGCCTAAACTCCGAAGCGTTCGTGGTTTCAGCCCCATAACGTCTTCAGGGCCGGGGAAGGCATGTTGAGTGGGTTCCCGTTCCGTCAGGACTCGACCAGACCGGAGAGATAGCCGGTTCAGCAACTCAATGCCAACTGTCAGTGATAACTGCTGGCACGCTATCGCGTTGATCAGCGCTTCGAAGATACTGGGGAAACGCGGCGGCTTTACGCCGCGAAATCTCCCGACCAGTGGTCCTAAGCGTTTGTCCGAAGCTGCCATGGCATAAAAGGACGAAAGCTCCTGCCTCAATCCCAACGTGCGCACCAGCAATGCGCGCACTTTGTCGCGTAGATCGCTGCCGATCTGCCTGCCACTGACGACGACCCGCAATCGCGCACGATCATTGCTGCCCGTTTGATTCACTGCGACTCTAAACGGGCGGCCCTCGATCATCACCACTCGCCGATAAGTTGCGCCATCCCACTGGTCCATGAGGTTTCGCGCGCGCCGGCGCAGCACCCAAACCGTCAGATCAAGCCGGAACGGCGGCAGCGGCCGCAAGCCGAACGTTACTGATTCCACTCGCGACCGGTGTCTGTGACTCACGTGGGAAGTACCTTTGTTCATGGTTTTGCCGCAGCCCTTGTTAGTGCAGGCGCGAATTCCGTATCAGCTCTGCCAGTTCCATGCTGTCAACGCCACTCCCGCTAGTAACCAGAAAATTCCTCGGTGCGAATATCGTCCTCATCCACCCCTGCATCGGTAAGCATTCGTCGCATCGCAGCGACCATGGCTGGAGGGCCCGCGATATAAAAGATCGGGCCCTGAAGGGAGGCGAGGTGCTTGCTCAACATTTCCTTGTTCAGGAACTCAGTTTCTCCCGCCCACTCACGATGCGACTTGCCCATCTCCGTCATGGTTGTGATGAGATGGAAGTTTGCATTTTGTTTCGCGGCTTCCTCTAACTTATCCAGGAAGGCGGCATCTTCAGGGCGACGGTTCGAGTAGAAGAGATAGACCTGTTGCGGCGTCTTTTCGTGCGTCGCCTGCTGGATCATGCTCAGAAACGGCGTGATCCCGATCCCTCCCGCCAAAAACACCGCGGGCTTATCAGCTTTCCTATGCAGCACGAAGGAGCCGCTGGGTCCTTCGATCTTGATGTTCAATCGCGCACCGGCCATCTTGAGGACTCGCTTGAACGCGGTGTTGCGCATGCGCGTCGCGATCATCAGGTCGTCACTGAACGGGGCACTGGCGATCGAGAACGCGCGTGTGTTGCCTTCAGCATCGGATTCGGGAGGATCGACGAGTGTCACATCGACGGATTGGCCCGCCCGGAACTGAAAATCCGCCGGCTTGGAAAAATGGAAGGCCATCGTGCCTTCCGCGATCTCCTCGCCTCTCAGCAGTTGCGTGGTGTGCGTAGTGGCGGCTGTGGTCATGCGGTCTCCTTTACACTCAATGGGCTTCGCATTCCTGCGCTTACAGAGATAGATGTCTTTTCGGTGCCAGCGGTTACACCAGGATGAATGCGGTCCAGGAGCGCCGCGACGGGCAGCGCCGCTCTCGATCATTGATTGCATCGAAGGCAGCGTCTGCCCTCTGGTACTGCCTCTGTGCGGCGTACTCGCGACGATCATGCCGCTCTGGACGCACTAAGGCTGTCTCCCTGGCTGACTTCTTCTACCCGCAGGCGCCGCAACCCACCCGGCACTATCCATTCGATCCGGCTACCTGCGGAATAGCCAAGCAAAGCCGTGCCGAGCGGAGCAAGCACCGAGATTTTTCCTCGTGACGGGTCAGCTTCTCGTGGATAGACCACGTTATATTCATGCTCGCGCCCCGTATCAAGATCAGTAACGCGCACATGCGAGTTCATCGTGATCACTGTCGGGGGCACCGAATCGTCATAGATGATCTCTGCCCGATCCAACTCCCTTTCCAGGGCGCTGAGATGATCTTCATCGCCAGGGCGAATAAACCGAACCGCCTCGATCAGGTTTGCCAATCTACTCATGTCTTTTTGGGTGATTACTATGCTTTGCCTACGCATTGCTGATTCCCTCCTGAATCATCTTCTGTCACGGGTTAGCGCTCAGGCAGATGCCCTCGCCCGTCACAAACGATCATCATCCATAATTTGGTGAAGGTAAATGTCATAATTTGACAAAGATAGTTAACCAAAAATTAATGGTTCTATTTGGGCTGAGTGAAGCCTGATCTGGATCATGCCCGGGCCGGTGGGGGGGGAAGGGGAACGCCAGGCGAAGTGCAAACACGAGATGCTCCGACTATGTTCCGTATCCCCTGTGTTGCATCGTCCGAAGCTTGTCTTTGTCGGGCCAAGCGATGGTAAGGAGAAATGCCGCATCCTCGATCGCCTCGACTTGGTGGGTGATCGATGCGCCGAGCGTCACAATACTATTTTGACGCAGGGTGTGGGCTTCTCCCTGGGAAATAAAACGTATCGACCCCTTCAACACCTGCACCGAGATGGTGCCGTCCGCATGATGCTCCCTTAAAGCGGCGCCTTCCTCCATGGAGATCAGCACCATCCTGAAGTCTGTTTTTTTGAACAGCGTCTTCGCGGTATGGCCCTTCGCCCATGGCTTACTTCGCTCGGAATCCATCATCTCCTGCGCGAGATCGAACTGCGCAAACTCTTTCACTGTGGTGCCATCATCAGCATAGCCTTCCGTTGTCATGCGCCACCTCTTCCTGTGTTCGATGCGGTTTTAGAATCAAAGTTCGCTCAGGCTGGGATGATCGTCTGGGCGCCCCGCAACTGGTGGGTGTTCGCGAAATCAGTCCCAAGATCACGGAGAACCGATCAGCTGTGGAACGCCGCCGATCAGCACCTTTACGGCGACGGGTTTGCCGTTCAAGGAGGCGGGCGTGAAACGCCACTGGGTCAATGACTGGATCGCCGCTTTGGCCGCGTCATCGAGTTGGCGGGGACTCCGCAACTGCTGTAGAGCACCTTGTTCATTGATGATCGCTGCTATGAATACTCGCGCGGAGTGGACGGCTTCCGCCGGCAAGGCTGTCGCAATCTTTTTTTCCGGAAAGGGCGGCGACAGCAGCCCGTTCTGCGGTAGCTGCGGGAGCACCGCTCGGCGATGCTGCGGGAGCTGACCCACTTCCACATTCTTCCACACGCAGGTTCCTAGGCCGCGACGATCTCGACGATCGAGTAAGGACTCCTGGTGTCCACGACTCGCTTCAATCGCAATCCACACTCAGAAACCAAGTCGGCGTATTCCTCTTTCGTGCGCTCCATGCCGCCGGGTAGGACCATCATTACGATGTCGAGCTCCTTTGAGAGGTGCGGCTCGGGAGATGACGGCACTACCGATTCAATCAACAACACCCGTGCGTGCTGAGGCATGTCGCGGCGGATGGCGGAGAGTATCTTGACGCACTCGGCATCCGGCCAATCATGAATGATGTTCATCAGCAGATAACAATCTGCCGCCGGCATCTTGTCGCTGAAGAAGCTGCCGCCGACTGCGGTGAGCTTCTCTCCCTTTTCCGGCGAGACCTCCGCGACGACGTGAGGCTGGTCGAAAAGAATGCCCTGGGTGTTAGGACACTGTTTGAGGATCGCACGCAACAGGTGGCCGCGTCCGCCGGCAATGTCAGCAATCGTGGCGAACTGCGAAAAATCATAAGCAGGTAATATCGCCGCAATGTCGCCATGAGATTTGGCTGTCATGGCGGCGTTGAAGAGGCTGCTCTCTTGTGGGTGCTCGGCGAGATAGGCAAATGCTCCGCCGGGATGAATCTTCTTGAACCCGGTCTCGCCGGTGCGTACCGAGTGCTCGATGTGCTCCCATGCCCGCCAAAAAACCGGCATGCCGATCATGCGGATGTAATCGCGCATGGAGGCAGGATTGTCCTTTCGCAGAAGCTGAGACATCTCGGTGTGCGCCCAAGCGCCATCCTTTTGCTCGAAGATGCCGTGAGAAGCCAAGACGCGCAACACGCGATGCAGAGCGCCGGCATTGCTGCCGGTGGCTTTCGCCAATGCTTGCGAGGTTTGCGGAGCGTCGTCGAGGTGGTCAGCAACGCCGACCTCTGCCGCGACATAAAGGCAACGTGAGATCAGGAAGGCGTTCGTGACTTGCATGAGCTTGCCGAGGGCGGCGCCCGGGGCGGAGCTGGTTTTGGGCGCTGAGGGAGCGGCGGTGGCGTTCATGGGACTCTCCTGGGTCGAAACGAACAAATTACGCTACCACATCCAGCGCAGAGCAGAGCAGGAGGCAATCGAAAGCCGCCGAAAAATCGGCGGCTCAAGTGATAGGGTTTAGTCCTCAAGAGCTCTTCTTGTTGTTCTCGATGGCCTGGATGAGGTCATTGTCGCCGCCGGCCTTGCGAATCTCCTGCTCCACATCGGCGTTCACATCGAAATTCACGCCGCGTTTCTTAACCATGTCGGTCATGGTCTTGGCGGGCGTGCCGCCCTTTAGAGTCTCCACAATGTCATCTTTGGTGAGCGGATCAGCCTTGATGTCCTCGACCTTGTTACCACCGTAGCTGACGGTGATCTTGCCGATGGAAGTATTGAAGCGCTGGTAATTGGTGTACTTGATGATCTCGCGGATGTGCACGTCGGCATTCTTGAAATGCAGAGTGTCATCGGCGCGGGTGTAGGTCGGGAACCAATACTTGCCATCGATCTGTTCGCGGTAAGTAGTGAAGCGCGGAAAGAGGTTCTCGTTGCCTTTGTGGGTCTCAGGAACGGGCTTGCCGTGTGTTTTTACGATTTGAAAGTCGCGGTCGTCGACCCAGATGCGGCCATCGAAATATCGATTGCCCTTTTTCATCTCCTTCTCTTTCGGAGAAATGTCGAACACATAGGTCCCAAGTTCATCGACCTGCTGTTGGCCCACATACTTGATGTTGTAATCGTTGATCTCATCGGAGGTGAGCACGAAAGGCATGAGACTCTCGATGTCCTGAAAATCCTGGGGCGACATGCTGACCCGCTGCAAGGTGTTCTGCGGTGCGAAGGTTACGTTCTCGACGCGCCTGCCTTTGTCGTCGAAGGTGACTTCGACGGTCTGCTGATATTCGCCGTCGACCGTATCGCCATCGAGCGTCTGGACTTTGACGGTCTGGGTATAAACGTAATTTTCGCGCTCCTTCTTGAAGACCTTTTCTTTCTCGGCAAACTTTTGGATCACTTGGTCGACGGTGACGCCTTTAGGGGGAGCGGGATTGATCGTGCCTTCCTGGTCTTGCGCCACCGCAGCGCAGGCAAGAAGCACGCAGAACGCGAGCAAACGCGGAAGTGCCTTTTTGATAGTCATAAGAGTGCTGGATTCCTGGGATCTTGCAATTTAGATGCTTTTTCGGGCCCAGAGTTGCTGAAACCTTCCTATTTAGACGCCAAATCGAGTGCCTGTGGTGAATAATTGTACTGTGCCGGCAATTTCCCAGGTTGAAGAGACGATCAAGTCCAACGCCCGAGCGGCGGGGTTTGACCTATGCGGCATTGCTCCGGTCACCCCGAATCCGGAATTGCAATATTTTCCTGAGTGGCTCGCCGCGGGGCATGGCGGCGAGATGAAGTACTTGGAGTCGCGCAACGATTCCGGCGAACTCAAAAGATCTTCACTCGAGAATGCCGCACCGTGGGCAAAATCGGTGGTGGTATGCGCCGTCAACTACAACTCAGAAAATCCATACTCCACTGAATCGCACGACAAGAGCCGGGGTTGGATATCGCGCTACGCATGGAGCAAGCAGGACTACCACGATGCCCTGCTGGTGCGATTGCGGCTGCTCGAATCGCAGATCAAAAAAGCGTCCGGGGAAACTGGCTTTCGCAGTTGGAGCTATGTAGATACCGGACCGATCGTCGAGCGTGTACTTGCCAAGTATGCCGGCATCGGATGGCAAGGGAAGAACACCTGCATCATTAATCAGGAGATGGGTTCCTGGTTGTTCCTGGGGGTCATCCTAACTTCGCTCGACCTTACGCCCGATATTCCCGCACCGGACCGATGCGGATCATGCACGCGATGCTTGGATTCTTGTCCGACCAATGCATTCCTTGCGCCCTACAAGCTCGACGCCACGCGCTGCATCTCCTATCTCACGATCGAGAAGCGCGGCAACATTCCGGAAGAGTTGCGCGAGGGAATTGGAAATCACGTGTTTGGCTGTGACATCTGCCAGGACGTGTGCCCGTGGAACCGCGCAGCGCCTTCGTCTACGGCTGCGGAATTCGGCCCGCGCACCGAGCTGGTGAATCCTGCGCTGGAATGGCTGGCGGAGATGTCGCAAGAGGAATTCCGCTCTACGTTCAAGCGCTCTCCGATCAAACGTGCCAAGTTTTCGGGACTGCGCCGGAATGCGGCCGTGGCGATGGGCAACAGCCGCGATCGTAAATTCATTCCGCAGCTTGAGAAGATGTCGCGGGATGAAAATGCTGATGTGGCGGAGCACGCGCGCTGGGCACTGGCACGGCTCAAGTAGGCCTGTGATACTTTCGATAGCTTGAGCGAAATCACCACCCGATCTGCCGTCGCGACTCGCGCACGACGAAGAATCTTCTTGCGGCTACTTCCCTTCCTGTTCGTTCTCTACATCGTCAATTATTTGGACAGGGTGAACGTCGCTTACGCCGCCCTCACCATGTCGAAGGACCTGGGCTTCTCGGATGAAATCTTCGGCACGGGCGCGGGAATCTTCTTTCTAGGCTACGTCCTGCTGGAGGTGCCAGGAGCGCTGATCGTGGAGCGTTGGAGCGCGCGCAAATGGATGGCGCGCATCATGATCTCGTGGGGGCTGCTGACCGTCCTGGTTGCGTTTGTGAATACCGCGCACCAATTTTATTGGGCGCGATTCCTCTTAGGGTGTGCCGAAGCCGGGTTCTTTCCCGGCATCATCGTTTACCTGCATCATTGGTTCCGACGCGAAGACCGGGCCAAGGTGATCTCGATCTTTATGGCGGCGATCCCGCTTTCAAATGTGATCGGCTCGCCGCTCGCTGGAGCATTGCTTGGTGTGCACTGGCACGGAATCGCAGGCTGGAGATGGCTGTTCGCGCTGGAAGGAATTCCTGCCATTATCTTCGGTGTCGCGACACTCTTCTACCTGACTGATTGGCCGCGAGAGGCGAAATGGTTGCCGCAAGATGAGCGGGCGTGGATCGAGAATGAGCTGGCAGCCGAGAACTCGGGCAAGTCCCACGACAAGCTGCACAATATCTGGAAGTCGCTGCGCAATCCGCGCGTCCTGCTGCTCGCACTGATCGGTTTCTTTGAATACACAGGCGGCTACGCGCTGTTGTTCTGGTTGCCCACAATGCTGAAGAGAGCTTCGAATTATTCGAACTTCAACGTCACCCTGCTTGCGGCACTTCCTTATCTAGCAGGGATGATCGTGATGGTAGTGGTGGGATGGAATTCCGATCGCACCGCAGAGCGGCGCTGGCACGCGGCCGTTCCCATGTTCGTGGCGGTTGCGGCGTACGCCATCCTTATATATGTGGGTGGAAACCTCTGGCTGACTCTGGCCATGTTCATCGTGATCACAGCCTGTTTGAATTCGTTCTACGCGCCGTTCTGGGCATTACCCAGCCTGACACTTGGCGGAAGCGCGGCGGCAGTCTCTATCGGGCTGATCAACACCATTGCTTCATTCGGCGGCTATTTTGGACCCAAGGTCGTGGGTATGCTTAATACGCGAACAGGGTCGGGGAAAGCCGGGCTGTTTTACATGCTTGGTTGTTTCCTGATGACAGGACTTCTGCTGATGCTGCTGAGGATGGATCGCCGCTCGCAAGATGCGTCATAGTAGCCAGGTTCTTGTTTTCTCGGGCTCTAAATACACTTCTTCGTCTGTTTAGTCTTGAGACCGATTGCTCATCAAGTGCGATAGCTGTGACGAAACGCGCCGTTTCCACAATCAAATCACATTATTTCGCTTTGAACGCCTGACAACTATCGCGAGTAGGAGTATCATTCTGCTTCTTGGCGGTAATTGACCCTTGTCCTTCCTTTCCTACGTAGCTCCGGCCTCAAACTCGAATCCCACAATGGAGGAAACGCAAAATGCGATTTAGTCGCGTTCTATTTTCTGCATTGGGGCTTGCTCTGCTGATTTGTTTGCTAAGCACATCCCCAGTCGAAGCAGTATCACCCCAAGTAACCGCGGTGAAAGTACCGCTCAAGCGAATTGGAAGTACCTCGTTCGCAGCGTTGCCAGTAGCAAAGGATGTCTCTGGCGTCGCCGCGGATGAGATCGATACGGCTCTGGAAGGCGGCGATGCCGACGGTGGCAACGGCGCGGATCATCAGTCAGGCGTAGACCGCACACTCCCTGGCACTCGCACAGGCAAGGGAAAGGTGGTCAGCTCGGCCGCTAAAGCCAAGTCGAATCCTGGCTTGGGCACACATTTCCAGGGCCTGAATTTCCACGACCAGCGCTTTGCGAATGGCGGCAACCAGTTCTCGGTTGAGCCACCCGACCAGGCACTCTGTGCGGGCAATGGCTTTGTGCTTGAGTCCGTGAACGATGTTTTGCAAGTTTATGATGCCTCGGGCAACGCGCTCCTGAATGGCGGACAAGCCGTTGACCTCAACACCTTCTATAACTATCCCGCGGCTATCGTGCGCACAGGCCCCCACGCCGGCGAGCGCGGCCCATCGATCACCGATCCGGTTTGTATCTTCGATCAGGCGATCGGCCGTTTCGTCCACGTCGTTCTCACGCTCGACCACGTCGGGTTAACGGCAACGACGAATGGCAACAACCATCTCGACATCGCCGTGAGTAACACTGGAGATCCGACGGGTAGCTGGACGATCTATCAGCTACCGGTGCAGAACAACGGAACTGATGGAACACCTGACCACCAATGCGGCAGCGGGCACTGCCTGGGCGATTATCCGCATATAGGTGCGGACGCGAACGGCATATACCTCACGACCAATGAATTTGCGTTCAGCGGGCCCGGTTTCTACGGCTCGCAGGTTTACGGCATTGCAAACAATCTGCTTACTGGTGGTAGCAACGGAAGTGTTGTGCTGTTCAATACCTTAGGCGCGGGACCAGATGGAGGCGGATTCACGGTTTGGCCGGCAGTATCGCCGGGGAACCAATTCAACACCGATAACGGCGGGACTGAGTACTTCCTCAGCTCCAGAGCCGTCTTCTCCGACGATGGCACCAGCAATTCCATCCTGTTGTGGACGATGACAAATACATCGTCGCTCAACACGGCGTTACCGGCTCCGGGACTCTCAGTGTCGACGGTAGCCGTTGATACGTATGCTGTTCCGCCGCGCGCAACACAGCCGGCAGGCAATCGGCCGCTATCCGATTGCGTCGCCGACACGGTCATCATGCCCAACTGCAACACCGCGATTGCGGGCATCGGTACGCACAATAACGCCAGCTTTGGCGGCCCGACCGCCAGCCTGAACTCCAACGATTCGCGTATGCAGCAAGTTATGTACGCAAACGGCAAGGTTTGGGGTGCGCTGGATACAGCACTAGAGGTTGGCGGAGCGCAACGCGCCGGCATCGCGTATTACGTGGTCAACCCGAACGGGAACAAGATCGTGCTGCAAGGACAGGCAGGAATAGCGGACACGAATCTTACTTATCCCGCCGTCGGAGTGACAGCGAGTGGACGCGGAGTGATCGCCTTCACTCAAACAGGAGCCAACAACTATCCGCAAGCTTCATTTGCAGCACTGGATGCCAAAGCCGGAATGGGTCCTGTCCAGACTGCGGCTGCCGGTGCCGGCTCCTGGGATGGTTTCACTTCGATCGCTGCCTTCGGGGCTGGCCGACCACGCTGGGGAGACTATGGCGCGGCTGCTGTAGATGGAAACAACATCTGGATCGCGTCTGAATATGCGGCACAGACTTGTGTCTATAACCCCGACTATCTCGCCTCAACCCCGACACCCGGCCAATGCGACAGCACGCGTGGTGCGCTGAGCAACTGGTCGACGCACGTCAGCAAGGTAACGCCGTAGTTTGCGGTGTTAGAAGAAAAAGGCTGCCCTTCGGGGCGGCCTTTTTTCTTGGTCTTTACTCACAACCTGCGCTTCGCGAACGTATACTAACCAGTAACTACATAGCTGCCCGATTCGCAAACGGGCAGTCGGCCCCAGGCGGTGCGCATGCGACGGTTCGCAGGTATTTCCCTCTTCGGTTTGTTCCTCGTTTCAATCTCAATCTTCACTCCTGCATCGGCGCAGACTTCACTAGTCAGGAATTTTGCCGACGCGGAGCGTGGGCGACCGGTGTTCGCATACCGTCCCGCGGCGGGATACATGCAACCACCATTGCGGATCGAAACGGACGCAACTACATCGCCCACCGGAATCTCGCCGTCGCGCATTCGCCGAGCTTATGGATTTACATCGATCGCCAATCAGGGAGCTGGGCAGACCATCGGGATCGTGGACGCGTATGACGATCCGAACATCGCCGCCGATCTCAGTCACTTCAACTCAACTTTTGGCTTGGCTGCGTGCACAACGACCAGCGGGTGCTTCAAGAAAGTTTATGCAAACGGATCCAAGCCGGCTACGAATGCGGACTGGTCGCTTGAGATAGCACTTGATGTGGAATGGGCGCACGTGATCGCCCCGAAGGCAAAGATCGTGCTGGTGGAAGCCAGCAGTAACAGTCTTCTTGCGCTGCTGCACGCGGTGGATGTGGCGGTGCAGCAGGGAGCGAGCGTGGTCTCGATGAGTTGGGGCGGCAGCGAATTCTCGACCGAGCGCAACTATGACTTCCACTTTGCGATCAACAACGTGACGTTCACGGTATCGTCGGGCGACAACGGACACGGAACAGAGTGGCCGTCGTCGTCGGCAGGTGTAGTCGCAGTCGGCGGAACTCGATTGTCAGTAGACGCGAGCGGCAATTACCTCAGCGAGTCAGGGTGGAGCGGCAGCGGCGGCGGCTTGTCGCGATATGAGCTTGAGCCGTCGTATCAATCCAGCTTCCCGGTTCCGCGGGATTCGACGGGAAAGCGTGCCGTTCCAGACGTTGGCTATGATTCAAGTCCCTCGACCGGGGTGCCCGTATACGACACGGTCGCGCTGAACGGCGAAAAAGGGTGGTTCCAGGTGGGCGGGACCAGTGCCGCCGCACCGCAATGGGCTGCACTGTTCGCGATTGCGAACTCGATCCGGCACGCGGCCGGTAAGGCCAACCTCAGCCACACGAGTAATTCGTTGTATGCGATCGCGAAATCCAACTATGGCGATTACCACGACATCCACAGCGGCAATAACGGAACGTGCGGCTCATTGTGCAACTCCGTTACCGGTTACGACACTGTGACCGGAATCGGGTCGCCTCGCGCAAGTGTGCTGATTCCCGCGCTTGCCAATCGATAAAGCAGGGCTAATTACTTAAGTACTAAGGCTTTTGCGCGAAATCCGTTGACCTTTAGTTCTTACTTTCGTAGGATGCGTTGCATATTCCTCAGCAATTGATTGCAGCCCCGCAGAGAACTATGGGCCGAACCGGGAGCATGTGATGGAAACACCGAAATACGAAGGAAATGACCGGCGGAGGCGGCCGCGTAAGCCGGCAGCTGTAACTGTGAAAGTGCGCGGTACTTCACCCCAAGCAAAGCCAGTGGTCGCGTGCACGCTCGACATTTCTGCCGAAGGGGCACGCCTCAACCTGCCGGGATGGATTCCAGAAGCGGGCGAGATCATCAACGTAGAACGCGGGACTGAGAAGTCGATGTTCCGCATCGCTTGGATCGGTGACCCGGTCACAGGGCGCCGCGGACAGATCGGGATCCAATGTCTGGAACAAGGCAAATCCATCTTCCAGGACAAAGAAGAAGCGAAATCCGACTCTGCCAAGAACGACCTGATGCGTTTGTTGACTAAGAAATAAGCCGCATACTCCGTTCAGAATCCGGTTTACCTCCCGCCCTACGAGGACTATCATGCCGACCTCGCGCTAAACGCGCAGGAGGATGTTATGAAAACTCTTCGCACCCGTACCCTTTTCACCCTGATCGCAATTTTGATCGTGCCGGCTGCGCTCAGCTTAGCTAAAGACAGCGACGACGAACAGCGATTGCAAAAGGCAGCAACCGTGCTGGGCGAGATCATCGACATCCCAGACAATATTCCGCAGGACCTGATCGACAAAGCTGAGTGCGTGATCGTGCTGCCTTCGGTCAAGAAGTTCGCCATCGGCATCGGCGGAAATTACGGTAAAGGAGCCATGGTTTGTCGCGGCGGGGCGAAATTTGACGGTCCGTGGGGCCCCCCAGCAGCGATGCGACTAGAAGGAGCGAGCATCGGCTTCCAACTGGGTGGCTCTGCAACCGACTTCGTACTTTTGATCATGAACCCCAAGGGCGCGGAGTCTTTGCTCGCGAGCAAGGTAAAGCTAGGAGCGGATGCCTCAGCAGCGGCTGGACCGAAAGGCCGCGACGCGACTGCGGCAACCGATGCCCAGATGAATGCAGAGGTATTAAGTTACTCGCGGGCGAAGGGACTGTTCGCCGGAGTCTCGCTGGAAGGCTCGACCTTGCGCCAAGACAACGACGCCGACAAAAACATATACGGCCATGACGTAACCGCTAAAGAGATCGTGCTGGAAGGAAAAGCTCAGTCCACACCGGGCGGACAAGCGATCGACGACGTGCTGAATAAGAAGTCGCCGAAAAACCTCTCCGCTAAATAAGAAGTAGCGCTGGTGCTACCGGCGATCAGCGGCGCTCGGGCCAGGAGATCTTCAATCCTATCCGCGCAAGTCTAGGCGCAGATAAGGTTTCGAGCGGCGTGCGACCGGTGGCGTAGCGATCATCCAGCAGATTCTCGACCGCTCCGAATGCGGATGCGGTCCGGAAGATCTTCCGCTCGGCATAGAGATCCCAAGTCCAAAAGCTTTGCAGCGGAAGAAGGTTCTGGTCGTCATCGAATTGGCTGCTGGAGCCCCGCACCTGAGTACCCAAAGACCAGGAGGGCCGCTGATAATTCGCACCCAGACTCCAACTATGACGCGGCACCTGCGGCGTCCTCTTCCCTACCAGTGCGAGTTGTAACGGAAAGCTTTCAACGATGCTGTCGGCGAATTCGTAACCTGCACTTACGCGTAGATTGGCATAACCGGTCTCGGTCAACACATCCACTCCGCGCGAACGTATGATGCCGGCGTTCTCCCTTTGGCGGGTTATGAGTGAAGGCGTTACGCTCACCGTGGTGTTCGCGACGGCGCCATTCAGTTCGTTATAGAAGTAGGTTGCCGCACCGTGCCACCTCTTCCAGCGATAGTCCGCACCTCCTTCAATGCCATCAAGGTGTTCTGCCCTCAAGGACTGGTTCGGCAGGGTGACGATGCTTCCCACACGAAAGCTGCGGTACAGCTCGTTCAAAGTAGGCGGACGAAACGCCTTGTAGGCGGCTGCTGAAAAAGTTAGAGGCGAGGCGGCGTGCCAGGCCAGGCTGACGCGTGGACTCCAAGCGGATTCACTGCGATCGCCGAAATCGCTCCGTTGCAGCGCTTGTGAAGCGAGCACCAAGCGGCGTGAAAATCCATTGTCATTGTTCCAATCGTCGAAGCGAAGCCCAAGCCCCACTTGGATCTGCTTCACGGGAGACAATGAAAGCGTGGTGAAGACTCCGGTCTGAAGCTGCTGGCCGCCAGCGAACACTCTGGATTGCGGAGCCGCCGAAACGAAGACTAGCTCGTCATCGACACCATCCACCCATGACGAATCAGCGCCGACCGCGACGGCCGCCATCTTGCCGAACGACCGGGACCATTGACCCACAACACCAAGTCGCTGGACAGGAACAAACTGTAGACGAGTGAGTGCTTCAGAGTTGCGGTCGGGCGTGATCGAAGAAAAACTCTGATGGTAGTGCTGCCAATCGGAGTAGAGCCGGACCATGGCCACTCCGCCGCCTAAGTCGATATCGCCGCCGGCGAGCGCGCGTTGCGACTCCGTTCGATTGGTTTGCAGGTCGGTGCCGTTATTCCGCTCCTCGCCAAACAGATTTCCCTCGACGAAGAAGTCACGATGCGGACTGGCGCCATACCGCAAACGGATGTCGCCGGTGCGATAACGAAGGTCGGCGTTGGTATCGACGGAGCCGCGGTCGGGCGCGCCGATGGGAATGTACCCGTCCCATTGGAAGGCGGAGCCATAGCCGCTCACCGACCATTTACTTCGCACGGCGGTGAATGAGAGGTCGCCATCGAAGGCCGAGCGTGTGCCGCCCGAGCCGCTCACGGAAAAATGGTCCGCACTTTCGCTCACCGGCAGCAGCTGTACCGCGCCGCCGATCGCATCGGGACCATACGCGTCGGAAACTCCGCCGCGCGCGACTTCGATGCGGTCAAGCGCAACTTTAGGAACACGGTCCCAGTAGATCCACCCCCCGGAATGGATCGTTCCACGGGATGCTGTCGAGCAGTACTTTGGCGCGACTTGCTCCACTCGGGCCTAACCCTCGAAGTGAAACGCCTTGCGAGGTCGGATTGGAGATGAGACTTGATGTCCTACGGAAGAGCTGGAACCCCAGCACCTGCCGCAAGACATCATCGAGAGCAAGCGCTGCAGTGGTCTCGAGTGCAGGCTTATCGAGCACGATCAGGTCTGCGGCCGAGTTCGCGCGCGGCTGAGGAAAGCGGGAAGTGGTGACTTCTATCCGTTCGTCCCGGTGCGCCGGGCGCAACCGAAAGACAACGGTCTCTGCTGAGCTGATCTTCTGCGTGATCGGATCGAAGCCTGGGGCTGATATCTGGAGATCGATCGGAAGAGCTGGAACCGCGAGGGAGAACTCGCCGCGGTCATCGCTTTCAGCGTGCAATGCACGACCGGCGGCGTTGGTGTCGATGGAGGCGTGCTGCACGACCGCGTTTGCAGAGTCCACAACGCGTCCGTGCACAGCAATTGATTGGGCATTCGCCAGTGCAGAGCAGCAGGCAAGAGCAACGACGACCGAATTGCGCATGATTTCTTACAGCAAGGCTGCCAATTTGAAGTTTGGCGCTTAAGCTTACCGCTGTAGGGAGATAAGAATGTGAGTAGCTGGTTTCAGTTGGCTGAGCCTTGGATTCAGAAGGAACAAAAAGTCAGGACTGACACAAATTGGCGCACTTCACTCCTTGCCGCGGTTGGAAGTTCTTCCTCCGCAAATCCGATGTTTTTGTGATGCAAGGCTGGTAGCCCTAACCGATACAACTTCGAACCAGATAGTCGAGGTTGCCGAGCGGTTATGGGCTCTGAAGGACATTCTAGGCCCGGACTTCCCTCTTCCAGAGGGAAATGTGTGCCCTGAATCGAAGCTCTTGGCTCCCTCCCCTTAATCGAATCTATAGGCTAGACTTACCACCGTGTACTAAGAGGGCGAGCACGCGCGCCGCAACATCGCATAGGACTAGGCTCAGTGATGGCGTCGCCGCGAGCGGCTGCACGGCAACGCGCGTCCATGTACGCGAAATTGGTGGGTAGGGGGATCAAAAACTTACCGGCTTCGCCGCGCGTACCGTCCCCCGGCAACGTAGGTTTGAAAGCGAAATTGGGCGGGAGGGGGTCGGCCACTGTAGTTGCGGCGCGAAGTTCACGAACAACCCGATAAATCCAGCGCCATACGCCGTCTTTTTCCATTGGCTCGGAGGCCACACGGTCACCATTTATGAAATCGAAACTGAAAAACATCCGGTCGACTAAAGACCTCGCGCTGCATGACAAAAACGCGAACGTCGGCACCAAGCAGGGCCGGGCCATGCTCGACACGAGCCTCGCCGAGTTCGGGATGGGCCGCAGTATCGTGGCCGACCGCCAAGGCCGCATCATCGCGGGCAACAAGACGTTCGAGGCGGCGCAGCTGACTCCCTGGCTGAAACCAGGGAGTCGTTTGTTTGGGCATTGGTGCTCCCAGCGACTATTGTGCCGGTTCCATCTCTTCTTCCTCAGGTGGATTTGCGTCGGCGAGCAAGTCCCTTGCCCGGCCTCGGATCCAGGTGGTTCACGGAACGGTTCCACAGCAATGCGCTCGTAACACACTTCCCGCACCGTCAGGTATTCTGAACCGCCCGGCGCTTGGAGAACTACGCTGTCGCCCGCTGCCGACTTCATCAACGCGCGCCCCAGAGGTGACACCCAACTGATGTGGTTGCGGCTGAGATCGACCTCGTCGGTGCCAACGATGCTCACCCAAACGCGGGGAGCAATACACCGTGATCGCCGGTTACCCGTGGTTTGGCGATTGGGGCCGCGACACGATGATCGCGCTGCCGGGACTGACGCTTGCGACAGGCCGCCTCGATGTCGCGAAAAGTATCCTGCTCGAATTCTCCAAGCACGTGAGTCAGGGCATGCTTCCGAACCGTTTTCCTGAAGCTGGCACTCAGCCCGAGTACAACACTGTAGACGCGACGCTCTGGTACTTCGAGGCCATCCGCGCGTACCTTGAGGCGGGCGGTGACGAAAAGTTCGTTCGCGAAAACCTTTATCCGGTTCTCGTCGACATCATCCAGTGGCACGTCAAAGGGACTCGCTACGGAATTTACATGGAAGAGGGCACTGGCCTGCTGCACGCTGGCGAGCCTGGGGTGCAACTCACCTGGATGGACGCGAAGATCGGCGACTGGGTAGTGACGCCGCGTATCGGCAAGCCGGTAGAGATCCAGGCACTCTGGTACAACGCGCTGCGAACCATGGGTTCCTTGCGCGACTTTTGGCGACGAGGTCGGTTTCCGCCGCTTCGATCGCATGGCCATCCTGGCGCAGTGGAGCTTCAACAAGATTTTCTGGAATGAGTCGGCTGGCTGTTTGTATGACGTTGTGAACGGAGGACCACCGGACGCTTCGGTGCGGCCCAATCATATCCTCGCTGTCAGCTTGCATTATTCGATGCTCGCCGCCGACAGAGCCGCCAAGGTGGTTGAGACGGTGCAGCGCGAGCTGCTCACGCCGGTGGGGCTGCGCACACTTCCGACCAGCGACCCTCGTTACATTGGGAAGTATTTGGAGATCAACGCGCGCGCGACGCCGCCTATCACCAGGGCACAGTGTGGCCGTGGCTGCTTGGGCCGTTCTTTGAAGGTTATCTAAAGGTGAATCACTACGACGGCTCGGCGCGGCAGCAAATTGATTCATGGCTCCGGTCCTTTGAATCGCACTTAAATACGGCGGGGCTGGGACAGGTGTCGAAAATATTCGATGCCGACGCACCGCACGCTCCCGCAGGCTGCACCGCCCAAGCATGGAGCGTCGCCGAAGTTTTGCGAGTGCAGGCGCTAAATGCTCTGTTCAACGAAAAGCGAATGGCAGCCTCGGCAACCAGCCAGAACGTCGCGACCACGGCGTCATGACCGTCCGACATCTTGTCGTATCCCCGCGGCTCTGGCCGGCGGAATCAGCCAAAGATCGGCGCGTCACCTGGCTCGAACTTTTCTTTGATCTGATTTTTGTTGCCGCCATTGCGCAGGTCGGCACCCCACTCAGCCATGACACTACACCCCGATGGGGCTACTGCGTTACACATTCCTCTTCGTGTTGATCTGGCTGGCTTGGAGCGGCAACACACTCTACTTCACGCGCTTCGATACCGACGATCTGCTTCAGCGGATTTTTACGCTGGTTCAAAGTTTTATCGCAGCGGTGATGGCAGCCAATGCCAAGGACCACTCGACAGCACCTCATCCGCAGGATTCGGCGCTGCGTATGCTGGGATGCGGATCATTCGAGTCTCTGCAATATCTCCGCGCTCGCCGAGTTCCCCAGACGCGTGTGCTTACCACGCGTTATGCCCTCGGCTTCGGTGCGGCTGCTTTGATCTGGCTTGCCTCCGCGCTAGCGCCGGCGCCTGTGCGCTTCGTACTATGGGGAATCGCCTTGACGATCGATTTGGCGACGCCCTTCATTGCGCCGAGTCACAGCGCGAAGTATCCGCCTGATGCCGCCCATTTCCCCGAGCGCTTCGGGCTGTTGACAATCATTCTTCTCGGCGAGTTCGTAGTCGCGATCATGCACGGTATCGAAAGCCAGGAGAACTGGCCGATCCAGGCCGCATCATCGGCGATATTGGGAATGGTCTTCGCGTTCGCCACCTGGTGGTGGTACTTCGACGGAGCGAAAGCATCAGCGGAGAGGCACGTCAAAACGAAAAAGCAGGCGTTCCTGTCTTATGTTTGGAACTACGCCCATTTGCCACTCGTTCATCGTCGCACCACCGCACCCAAGATCGACGCCGGGGATCGAGCGGCCCGAACCGGTGCCGGTGCCGTTCGGCATCAAGCGCGATGGCAAAGGCGGGGCGGCCGAAACGCTCCTTGAGCCGCGCCGCGATCAGTCCGACCACGCCGGGATGCCAGCCCGCGGCTGCGCAGTGACGATAACGGCGGCACTGTCCTGGGCGCCCAGCGCCGCCAGGCGCTTCCGCTTCGGCCTTCGGCAAGTATTGGCTTTTTCGATCGCCTTGCGCTCGCGGTTGAGCCTGTCGAGTTCAGCCGGCGATGCGCGCCGCCTCCGCCTATCAGATTTGGGGAGCAATCGCGCGCCGAGTCGCCCCCGCCGATGCGTCCTCCGGCGTTGATGCGCGGTCCCAGCATAAAGCCCAGATGCCAGGGCTCCGGCGGGCCTGCCAGCCGCGCCGCGTCCATCAGCCCTTTGAGCCCGGTATTTCGCGCCGGCGCAGTGTGACCAGCACTTACGACGAAGGCGCGGTTGAGGCCCTTGAGCGGCACCACATCGTTCACGGTGCCGAGCCCGACCAGATCGAAGAAAGCGACAGGAGGTCCGGCTCCGTTCGTTCTGCCGTCCAGAAATTGCGCCGGCGTAATTCGCGGCTCACCGCCACCAGCGTGAAAAAGACCAGCCCGACGGCGGCCAGATATCCCAGCCCGGAAAGATCGTCCGCCCGGTTCGGATTGACGATGGCAACGGCCGGAGGGAGCGGGAGGCTTCTGTCGGCCTGATGATGGTCGATCACGACGACTTCGAGGCCGAGCTTCTGCGCTTCTACGAGCGTGAGCAAGACCGGGACCCTGAACGAAGGAAGACGACACAACA
>CAVQGF010000023.1:0-108084 GCA_963711965.1 uncultured Acidobacteriota bacterium
AGCCGGAACGATCCACAACAAAGTGCCGACTGCCAGGCCGGCAACCGCGATGAATGGATGCCAATAGGCGAGCGGCACCGCAATGGCATACAGGGCGAGGCTCAGAAAACCTTTGCGTCTTTCCGCCTTCTGAGTGGCAAGTTTTACTGGATCGGTGGCGCCGGTGCTATGGAAATGTCTGGTGACGGCGGCGGAGAGTACGAGGAAGGCGAAACCGCTGATGAAGAGTTCTCCTGCGTAAACGGCAACGGGAAAGGAGTTGAATTCTTGGTTCAACACGTAACTGGTGGCGAACGGGAGGAGCGCAGACAAGAAAAAAAGCAATAGCAGGTTGGCATAAAGTATGGGAGCGTCGACATGCTTCATTCGCTGCACGAGATGATTGTGATTGATCGAGTAGATGCCGGTGTAAGTGAAGGATAGAAGGTAAACGGCTAGCGTGGGTATGACGTCCGCAATAAATGCCTTGGGGCCGGGTTCGTGTGGCAATTTGAACTCCAGCACCATGATGGTAATGATGACGGCGATGACACCGTCGGAAAAAGATTCCAAACGGGCTGGGGCGGGAGCGTCGGGGGCGCGATCTGTTGGTAGCGTGTCCGGGCGCATAGTCCGATTAGTCAGTCTAAGCTTAAACCGCGGCGGGGGCCGAAACTAACCCTCGCCGCGGCAAAAGGACTCAGGCTGCGGCCTTGCGAGCTTGTTGGACCGACCTCAGAAACTTCAGCAGGTCGGCATTGACTTCATCTTGGTGCGTGGCGGTGAGGCCGTGCGGCAAGCCCGGATAGTAGATTTCCTGCGCTCCTTTGATCAGCCTGGCCGATTTCCTCGCCGAGTCATTGACCGGCACGATCTGGTCGTCCTCGCCATGCATGACCAGGGTCGGCACATCGAACTTCTTCAGGTCCTCGGTGAAATCGGTTTCCGAGAAGGCCTTGATGCATTCGTACGCGTTCTTCAGGCCGCCCTGCATGCTCCAGAGCCAGAACTGATCCAGCATTCCCTGCGACACCTTGGCGCCCGGACGGTTGGCGCCGTAGAACCGGGGCGAAATCCTTGTAGAACTGCGAGCGGTCGTTGGCAAGGCCGTCCGCAAGTCCGTCGAACACCTCGATCGGCAGGCCCTCAGGATTGGTCGCCGACTTCACATGACCGGCGGCACGGCGGCGATCAGGACCGCCTTGGCAACGCGCTTCGTGCCGTGGCGGCCGATGTAACGAGCGACTTCGCCTCCGCCGGTCGAGTGGCCGACCATGGTGACGTCCTTGAGATCCAGCGCCTCGATCACGGCTGCGAGATCGTCGGCATAGCCGTCCATGTCGTTTCCGGTCGAAGCCTGGCTGGATCGGCCATGGCCGCGGCGATCGTGTGCGACGACGCGGAAGCCGTGCTGCGCGAGGAACAGCATCTGGCCGTCCCATGCATCGGCGTTCAGCGGCCAGCCGTGCGAAAAGGTGACGACCGGGCCCTTGCCCCAGTCTTTGTAGTAGATCGTCGTGCCGTCTTTCACTGTGATCGTGCTCATGTGAATTTCCTCCTTAATTTACTTTTTAGTTAGACAGTTGTGGTTTTAATTCGCGGGCACTACACCGGAGCGCCTTTGTCCTTCACCAAGAACACGACGAACTTCGCCGGCTTAGTCTTGCTGGCGTTCCGGCCGACAACGTGAACATCGTCTGGGACCTTCGTAAAAGGTCTGGCCCGGCGTCAGCGTGACCTCCTTCCCGCCCTTCACCTGCATGATGATCGGACCTTCCAGCACGTAAACAAACGCATGAGCGTTGTGGCGATGCATCGGGTCCGAGCTGCCCGGCGGATACACCACCGTATCATCAAACCTTCTTTGCCGGGAAGATCCGGCAGATCCTTCGACATAAGCTCAGTAACCTTAGCTTCCTGCGCCAACAGCGTTCCCGACAACAGACATACCAGCAGCAAAATCAGTTTTGTGATTGTCATCGATTATCCTTTCGTTCGAACGGAGCCGCCACCGCTCCCTTGGCTGATGTACTAGCTTCTTTTCGTGCGGCTTGCGTATTCGCGCCCGGGCCTTGGCTTTCGACTGGCTCAGCCAGGTTTCGAAGCGGGTCTCGCCAAGCCGTGCGTCATCCTCGGGAACGAGTGTCTTCTCGCTCATCTTCGCACCGTAGTAGCTCGCTTTTGGGTCGGCGACGACCTCCCGCGAGTCGTTCCAGCGGCCAAGCGTCCGAACCAGTTCATCCAGCCGAAACTGTTCCGGTCCGCCGATCTCGACCGTGCCATTCACCGGCGCTGCCTATCGCGATCCTCGCCAGCGCACTCGCAACATCGTCGGCAGCCATCGGCTGGAAAACCCCGGAGGCAAGTGCACCTTGCCGCCGCACGACGGAGAAATCGGAGATGCCTTTCAGGAACTCGAAGAACTGCGTGGCACGCACGATCGTATAAGGAATGGGTGAGCCCTTGATCAGGTTCTCCTGAGCGATTTTTGCGCGGAAGTATCCGCTTTCAGACAGCCGTATCGGTTCCCACCACCGACAACGCAACATGGTGTTTCACGCCTGCCGCTCCTTCGTCGGCGAGGAGATTACGGGTCGATGTCTCGAAGAAATTCAACACCGCCGTTTCTTCCCACGAGGGAGAGTTCGTTACGTCAACGACCGCCGATGCACCGTTGAGCGCTTCCGCGAGTCCTTCGCCGGTGAGAGTGTTAACGCCGGAGTCGGGCGATGCGGCGACCGCTTCGTGCCCGTGCTCGCGAAGCTTGTGACGAGCTTTGATCCAATGAGTCCAGTGCCGCCGATGACTACGATTTTCATGACTGCCTCCTTGGATTGTTGGTCTCTGCACGTTCTAAGGTTCCGTGCGCCCCGACTCACGTTGATGAGGTCATCGCCTCGCTGCGAGTCCTGCGAGAGAAAACGTAAGCAGCGCGAACAGCGCGGCGATTGTGCGAATAGTTCCGCAAGTCACCAGGATGTCGCTTGCCCAGAATCGAGGGCGCTGCACTTGATTAAAAGAGCCTACTGATTTGGTGGTTGTTAGAGACTGCGGTGGAAGTTGCGCCTCAGGGGGTGTGCATCTACCAGAGAGAAAGGTGCGCTTCGGAGAGGCGAATCGCGTTGTTGAATTGTACGCCCGCAAAGTCTAGGACGGCTGCACAAAATCCCCTTAGTCAGGCAACTGACACAAACCGATGAGCACTCGCGCGTGGGCGCCACGCTGTGAAGACCCCTAACCCTAGGAAAAAATGCCCAAACTTCACTGCGCCGCGGAATCCAAATCGCAAAATCGCGCAGCGACTCTGCATGGCGCGCACTCGCCATCCCCTCTCCGCATCCGACACTAAGAGCCAATTAGAAGGAGAGTCTTATGGCAGAAGGAACAAGGATGCTCCCGTACGAACTCTAGCCCGGAACACGTCCGCAACAGCTCTGCGCGCCGCTGGGGAGCGCTGATCACCGGCAGCTCGATCGCGGTTTACGGATTAACCAGACGTTCACCTGCCGGCGTAGCTTTGGCAACCGCGGGGGGGATGCTGGCGTATTTCGGCGCGCAGCCGCAGGACCAACGCGAGTTTACCGCCCGCACCAGCATGATTGTGAACACCTCGCCGGAACAAGCATTCCGCTTTTGGCGAAACTTCGAAAATTTTCCGCTCTTCATGAATCATCTTGAGAGCGTCACCAATACCGCTGACCGCCGCTCTCACTGGGTCGCACTCGGGCCCATGGGCACTCGCATCGCGTGGGACGCGGAAATCGTGAACGAGCGCGAGAACGAAGAGATCCAGATGGCGTTCGCTTCCCGGCTCTGACATTGATATCGATGGCCAGGTCCGTTTCTCGCGGGCGCCCGGCGATCGAGGAACCGTGATCAGGGTCTATTCGCATCTGGTTCCACCGGCGGGAGTGCTTGGGAGAGCGGTCGCAACCATCTTCGGCAAGAATCCCGAGTTCCTTATGCGCCAGGACTTGCGGCGCCTGAAGGCACTGATGGAAACGGGCGAGATCCCGACCATCGAGGGGCAGACCCACGGTCCGCGCTCGATGAAGATCGCTGCCCTGCGCATGGTGGACCCCGACAAGCCGGTGCGGGTCCGAGACGCGAAAATCAAAGACGTACTAAACGCCGAAAGGAGCATCGCATGAAAGCAGTTTGCTGGATGGGCGTAGAAAAAATGACAGTGGAGAACGTCCCGGATCCGACGATTCTGAACCCGCGCGATGCCATCGTTCGCATCACGAGCACCTGCATCTGCGGCTCCGACCTGCACCTTTACAACGGCTTTATGCCGACGATGGAGCAGGGCGACATCCTGGGCCACGAGTTCATGGGCGAGGTGGTCGAGGTCGGCCCGGGCGTGGACCGCGAGAAGCTGAAAGTCGGCGACCGCGTGGTGGTGCCGTTCACCATCGCTTGCGGAAACTGCTTCTTCTGCAAACAGCAGCTGTGGTCCTGCTGCGACAATTCGAACCCGAATTACTGGATCGCCGAAAAGATGATGGGCTACTCGCCGTCAGGACTCTTCGGATACACCCACATGCTGGGCGGATACGCCGGCGGGCAGGCACAGTTTGCCCGCGTGCCATTCGCTGACGTTGGTCCGCTGAAGATTCCCGGAAGGCGTTCCTGACGAGCAAGTGCATGTTCCTCTCCGACATCTTCCCTACCGGCTACATGGCCGCGGAGAACTGCAATATCCATCCCGGCGACACCGTCGCGATCTGGGGATGCGGACCGGTCGGGCAGTTCGCCATCCGCAGCTGCTTCATGCTGGGTGCGGAGCGGGTGATCGCGATCGACGAAGTCCGCGAGCGGCTGGACATGGCGCGCGACGGGCGGGGCGGAGACGCTGAACTTCGACGAGGTGGACGATGTCGTGACCACGTTGAAAGAGATGACCGGCAACATGGGCCCAGACGCCTGCATGGACGCAGTTGGAATGGAAGCCGATGGGCACGGGCTCCTTATCTCTATGACCGCGCCAAACAGATGATGCGCATGCAGCATGGACCGGCCGATCGTGTTGCGACAGGCCATCATGGCGTGCCGCAAGGGCGGAACGATCTCTGTTCCGGGCGTTTACGGCGGCTTCATCGACAAGGTCCCGTTCGGCCAGTACATGAACAAAGGCATCACCATGAAGACCGGCCAGACCCACATGATGCGCTACATGAAGCCGCTGCTCGATCGCGTGCAGCGCGGCGAGATCGATCCGAGCTTCGTGATCAGCCATCGCGTGCCGATCACGCAAGCGCCGGAGATGTACAAGATCTTCCGCGACAAGCAGGACCAATGCACCAAGGTCGTGCTCGATCCTTGGGCAGATGGCGCTGTCGCCGCGTGATCAACGTTAGCCGCGGAGAGGCCGCGGGCAAAACCTTATTAGATTGCGGCCTGTTCGTAAAACTTCAGCGCCATGGCGCCATGCGTTGCCGCACCGCCGGCCCGTAGTGCCGCCGCGATCATCGAGCTTTCGCTGATCTCCTCGCGGGTAGCGCCAGCTTTCTTTGCCGCCTTCGTGTGCACCTCGATGCAGTAGACGCACTGCGTAGTGAAGGCAACTCCCAAGGCAATGAGCTCGCGATATTTTCTCGGGATGGCGCCGTCTTCACGCGCAACGATCTTGTCGAGGTTCAGCCAGGCATTGAACTCGGTGGGGGCAAGTTTCCCCATTTCCTTCAGAAACCGCAGGTCACCTGCATCATGGTAGTGCTCACTCATTACTTCCTCCTTGGATCTGTTCAGTCGAATGTCTTTGGGTCGAGAGTCCCCGATTACCGAGAGTAGCCTCCGAAACGCGCCACCACAAGCAGCCGAAGTAGACAATTCTAGTAGGTGATTAAGCCATGCAAAACAGTACGCCGGCTCCCTTGGGGGCGACTTACCGAACGAACAGATTCGATCTGCGAGTATGGATTTCTATTGCGGTATCGCCTGCGGCCCCACCAGGAAGCCACCATCGATCACCATGTAGTGTCCCGTCATGAATGACGACTTTTCACTACTAAGAAATAGCACTGCTTCCGAGACTTCGCGCGGCTTGCCGATGCGCCCGATAGGGTGCTCGCTCGCCATGAACTTGTGCACCTCTGGTTCGCCGAAGAGACGGTTCTCCATAGGGCTCTCGATCACTGCCGGGCACACTGCGTTCACCCGTATCTTCTGCTTCGCACACTCGAGCGCCGCGGTCCGCGTTAGTCCGATGACCCCGTGCTTGCTCGAGCAGTACGGTGATGCTGATGGCGCGCCCATCAATCCTGCTACCGAAGACATATTCACGATGGTGCCGCCGCCATTCTTCAGCATCTGCTGGATCTCATACTTCAGGCACAGGAAAACACCTTTTAGATTGATATCAATCGTGCGGTCCCAGTCTTCCTCTGAAAGCTCCACGATGGGTTTCCACGTCCCTTCGATACCGGCGTTGTTGAATGCAACGTCAAGCCGTCCGAATTTCTGGACTGTCTTTTGCACCATGGATTGAACGTCGGCTGCCTTCGAAACATCGGTCTTCACGAAAAGACCCTCGCCACCAGCCGCGCGGATCAGTTCGACCGTCTCCTTGCCTTCAGCTTCGCGTCTTCCTGCAACCACCACCTTCGCGCCTGCCTCAGCGAACAGGATGGCGGTGTCGCGACCGATACCGGAAGTTCCGCCTGTAACGATTGCAACCTTGTTCTTTAGATCGGCCGACATGAATCCTCCCCAACTCCGAAATCAATTTGAATAGAGATTGCGATTCTACTCGCGCTTCTCGTTTCCGATGTGCCTTGCGCGCTTTCACTGTTTCAGTCCGACGGGCAGCCGCGATGACAATTTTTGGCGTACATGTGGGTTTTTGTCATCTGGAGGACACTGCGTGGGCGGCTGAAGTCCCAAAATGGGGTGGCAGTGATGCGCTTCAACGATGTATGTTATTGATAACACAGCACTAACTAAACGGATATATAAGCTCTGGAGTTTGGAACATATCATGCACTTGTTAGAGTCCGAGTACAGCTTCACAGCTGAGGGAGAGAGATTTTAATGAAGAAACAAAAAGGTTTTTCGCTTATCGAATTGCTCATCGTCGTGGCGATCATTTTGATCATCGCGGCCATCGCAATCCCGAACCTGCTTCGTGCCCGCATTTCGGCCAACGAATCGTCGGCCGTGGGCTCGATCCGTACCATCAACACTTCTGAGATCAGCTATGCAACGTCGTTCCCGACCACCGGCTTCTCCGCCACTCTGTTGGCGCTTGGCCAGGGCGGCGCGAACCCGTGCACCCCGGCAGTTGCCGCGGGTTGCTTGATCGATGACACACTTGCGAAGGCCACCGCTGCTGCCAACAGCAAGAGCGGCTACTTCTTCACTTATGTGCAGACCGCTGGTACGCCTTCGATCGGTTACACCATCAACGGCGACCCGGCAGTCGTGAACCAGAGCGGCGTGCGCGGCTTCTTCAGCGACGCATCGGGCGTGATCCGTGGCGCCAACCCGGCTCCGGCTTCGGCCACCAGCACCCCTATCTAGTCCTGGTTTAAGTTTGGCGAAGTACCTGGGGGAGGGTACAAGCCTGGGAGCACAGCACCGCAAGGTCTGTGCTCCTTTCTTTTTTGTACTGATAAACCTCTGCAAGCTCCGTGGTACGTTGTAGACCGAATGCCAGCGCTCCCGTCAGATCTCTCCAATTTCAGAATCCGCTTGCTCGGATGGTACGACGGCACCGTCGCGACTTGCCGTGGCGGAAGACCCGATCGCCCTATCGCATCTGGGTCTCCGAGATCATGCTGCAGCAAACGCGCGTTGCGGTGGTTATCGAGCGGTATCGTGAATTTTTGAAAAGATTTCCATCGCTGCGGTCGCTCGCCCAGTCGCGTGAATCCGAAGTTCTGGCTGTTTGGAGCGGCCTTGGTTATTACCGGAGGGCACGCTCCCTGCGAGACGCAGCTCGAGTCGTGGTGAAGAAGCATGGCGGCAGAGTCCCCAAAGAAGTGGAACTTTTGAAGACGCTCCCCGGGGTTGGCGAGTACACGGCCGCCGCCATCGCGAGCATTGCCTTCGCAAAGCCCGAAGCCGTGGTTGACGGCAATGTTAAGCGAGTCCTGACCCGCATTCTTGGACGCGCGATGACCGGCAGCGCGTATTGGAAAATTGCGCAACAGCTTCTGTCGCCGACCCGGCCCGGAGATTTCAATCAGGCAATGATGGAGTTGGGAGCCACGGTTTGCATGCCCACTCCAAACTGCAAGGCCTGCCCGATTTCCAATCTGTGTGCCAGTCAGGGAAGGACTGAAAGCCTTACAGGCAAGCAGCGGACGAGGCGTGTTCGTCAGGGACTGGCTCTTGCGATCAGCAAGGGGAGTCTCTACTTGGTGCAGCGGCCTAAATCCGCCAGCATCATGCCGGTGATGTGGGAATTGCCTTCTGCGCGCACTGGCTCAGAAGAGAAGGTCTTTGACTTGAAGCACTCCATCACGAACACGTTGTATTCCGTCGAAGTTTATCGGACAGCAACTCCGCCTCGTGTACCGCACGGGCGGTGGGTCACCTACAAGCGCTTGAATACGCTTCCGCTCACCGGCCTTACCCGCAAGGTTCTGCAACGAATCGCCATCATCTAGAATCAATCAAGTAGGGAATTCCCACTATGCCCGCACTGGAAGCCGGAAGCACCGCGCCCGAGATCAGCCTGCCCATTCTCAATGGCGGGACTTTTACTCTCTCAGAGGCTCGCAAGCAGGCCCGGTGGCGCTCGCTTTTTTCAAGATCTCGTGCCCGGTCTGCCAGATGGCGTTTCCTTTTTTTGAGCGGCTTCATCAGGCATATCGCGGGACGAGCGTCCGGGTGATCGGCGTCTCGCAGGATTCAGCCGCAGACACAGCGGAATTTGCCAAGCGCTTCGGGATTACCTTTCCGCTGGCACTCGACGATACAAAAAAGTATCCTGCGTCGAATGCCTATGGGCTGACGAATGTACCAACGCTGTTCCTGGTAGCGCCGGACGGCAAGATCGAGGTGAGCTCCGTGGCCTGGTCGGGCGACGAGTTGCAGAAAGTGGGTGATAGCTTTGCGGCGGCGACCGGGGCGGATAAAAACGAATTGGTCCACGCCAGCGACAACGTTCCTGCTTTCAAACCAGGTTGAGATTCGAAGAACTAGCCTGCGGTGCGGGCTTCCACTATGCAAATCGCTTTCCTGTAAGTAGTTGTCCGCGTTCAACATCCGCCACTCGCCGGAATCCCAAAAGTACCGTTGGCAGGGCTGCAGCCCCATGATAGGCTTCGCTTGCACCGCCAACACATTAAACGACCGGGACTTCCGGACTTGGGCGGCCTTGTGCCCGTATGCCATTTTCATTCCTTCAACAGAAGGGCAATCTCGCCGAGTTCGCACGAGAGCTGACGCTCTCGACCTACGTCCCGCAGTATCACGCTGGACGGGTTGGTGCGCGGCGTTGACAACGTTCGTCACGATGTATTACCTGAGTCCCAAATTCAGCGAAGTTGCGCGGCAGCAGCTTTTCCGGCTGGTTGCGAAATATGGCAACGTGGAAGATATTGCCGCCGAGGAAGCTGATCCGGCCCGCCCACCGAGCATGTTCCGCAAGCCCGGCGATTCGCAAAAGATCCAGGCCTACAGGCCTGCGGATACCGGCGAGTTCAAGCGCATGCTCGTCGAGGTCCATGTTGCGGCGCTGAACCGCGCGAAGTCTGACGGAAATATCTCCATCGATCTGATGACGCGACTGGCGGTCATCAAATTCCTGCGCAACGAGATGCCGCTGCAATTTGGTCAGGTGATTGAACGTTGCCGCGCGAAGTTGAAGCACATGGAAGGCCCGCGCCAGCCGCACGCCAACAAAGCGCACACCATGCGCGAGCGCTACTCGCAATTCCAGATCGCGAAGAAGAGCCGTCTTGCGGAAAGTTGGGCAGGACCTGTTTGAAACCTTGCGTGAGATCGAGAAGCAATCGCTCAGCAAGATGCGCCGCTCGCTTTTTGGCGAGGATGCCGCCGCCAGCTACGACCTTTTCCTCAACCGGCTTCTGTTCACCGAAGATGGCCGCGACGATTACCTCAACGCCGAACATTACGTCATGCTCGGGAACTACGAGCGCGATTCCGACCGCTTCCAGACGATGTTCGACATCGCCAGCGCCTTCTTGCGCGCCCTCAACATCGAAGGCGATGGCGAGCTGTACCGTGGACGCGTATCTTTGCGCTCCGGAAAATGCGCAAGAGCTGATCGCCGGCGGCAATCCGGAAGAAGTGACGCCGCGCGGCAAAGCGCAAAAAGGGATCCTCACCGGATGGGTCGATACGCTGGAGCGCGAGAACGTGATGGAGCACGTGATCGCTTCCTATGAAGTGGTGCCGCTGCTGGGTGAATATTCGCCGCCCATCAACGCGCAACAATTGAAGAACGCGCTGATCTCGAAGACGGAGCGAAAACGTGTGGAGACACTTCTGCAGGAACGCGGCGGCATTTCGCTGGCGAACTTGAATGCAGCAGTGAAACGAATCGACAACTGCAAAGGCCCTGAGCGAGCCAAGATCGCCGGCCGGTTCCTCGGCGACTTCATGCGCTACACCCGCGACCTGCGCAGGCTGGAAGCGCTGACCACGCACATGGATAGCATCAACGTGATCAGCAACGAGAAGTTGCGCCAGCTCTCCACCATCAACAACACGCTTTACGAATTTCTCCTTCCCGAAGAACAAAGGCCCGTGGAAGAAAAGGTTACACACCACGTCATCGTGAAGGCCGACATCAGAGATTCAACGCTGCTCACGCGTTCACTGTTCGAGCGGGGCCTGAATCCGGCATCGTATTTCAGCCTGAATTTTTACGAGCCCATCAACAAGCTGCTGCCGAAGTACGGGGCGAGCAAAGTATTTATCGAAGGTGATGCAGTGATCCTGGCGCTCTTCGAGCGCGAAGGCGAAGCCGGTTTCGGCGTGGCGCGGGCGTGCGTGCTGGCGCGGGAGATGATCGAGATTGTCCGCGCCTACAACGAGACAGTCTGCAAAGTCGGGGCTGCCGACGCTCGAGCTCGGCATCGGCATCTCGTATCAGGAAGCCGCGCCGATGTACCTGATGGATGGAACGTCGCGCATCATGATCTCAGCCGCGCTCAACGCCAGCGACCGGCTCTCTTCCTGCAGCAAGAATGCGCGCAAGCACCTTGACGGCGTGGACAGCTTGTTCAACGTTTATTCTTTTCAGACTTTGGATTACGCCGATGCCGGCCAGCTTCCCGGAAGAATTCATGATGCGCTACAACATGGGCGGCATCAACATCGACCAGGCTGCATTCGAGAAGTTGAACCAGGAGATCTCGCTGCAACTCACCGATCGGCAACTGCCAACGGTATGGGACAGCGAACAGGTGAGGCTGTTCAGCGGATTGGTCCCCGTGGCGGCCGGTTCATTCCACCGCATCGTGCTGCGCGAGGGGAAGATTCCGCAGATCGATCCCCGCGATTTCACTTTCAAAGGTGGACTGATCGCAGCTACTACGAAGTCTGCAGCAATCCTGACGTGTATGAATTGATCGAAGCGGCCACGCAGCGTGCCGCATCTTCCACCAGCTAATAAGGCAACTCTTCCGCAGCACGAACGGGATCTGCACCACCGCTTCCAGATCGACCGGGGCTCCGTTCTTCGTCCCTGGGCGGAACCGCCAGTGTGAGAGCGCGGTCATGGCATTCGCGTCCAAGCGGTCGTCAACGCTTCGCAGAACTTTCAGTTCTCCCACAGTGCCATCGCTGTGGATCACCGCGTAAACCGTCACTGTTCCCTCGATACGATCTCGCACCAGGTCGGGCGGATAGGCAGGGTCGACCTTGGTGAGCGCAACCGGAGCAGTGAGCTCGCCGCTGCGTGTGGTCTGATTCAGCTCCGCAAAGCGAACGATCCAGCTTCCTCCCGGCAGAGGTCAAATTCGGCATGTTCAAAGTCATCGAGTAATACTTCTTACCGTTGAAGACTCGGTCTTCGAGCTGCCTGATGGAGCATCCGGCAGAGTGCGGTCCGCGGCAGTCCCGCGCGCGAGGTCGCCCATGGATGGACGCGACAACGACGCAAGCAGCTGTTTTTGTTCGTTCGACAGTGTCGGCTTGCTGGGTGGCGGTGGTGCGGCCGCGATCACTGCGCTCGACGTTGGAGATGCCGGCCCGCCGACTGAGATTCCAGGCGATGCGTCTTTGCCATCCTTGCCGAGCGCTCCGTTGGGTGTTGGGCCTTCTCCACCGTTGCCTGTACCGCCAGCTTTGATCTCTGGGGTTCCGGCTGCGCCTGCCTTGCCTTCCGGCCCGGCGGCAAACTCTCCGCGGCGGTTTCCGCTCGGCACTGCGACCGGACCAGCCGGAAGGGTTGGGTTGATGCCCAACGCGATCATCTGGCCGACCGCATTGACGTTCGTCCCGCTTCCGGGCGGAGGAGCTGGGGCAGGCCCCTTCACCTTTATCGGTGCCGAGCTTGGGAAGCGCGCGCGCCGGAGTCAACGTGATCTGCGGTTCGGCGACCGTCGGTTCGAGTTGGGCAATGCTCATGTCGCTCAACTTCATTTTCAGATTGGCGGTGTCAGGCGCAGGCTGGACCACTTGCTGGTCGGGAAGCGTGGGCAATTTCATTTGCGCGAGCGAGCTGTTCACCGGTTCGGCTGCTGGAGCGACTACCTTGAATTCCGGCGGCAGCACCAACTTCGGGATCCCCGGATTCGCGGCCACTGGTGCGGCAGGAATGGGTGTCATCACCACCATGTTCGGCACAGCAACATGCTCGCGGATCACTGCCGGATTGTTCGGATCGACGATCGTCTGCTCCAGATTATCGGGCATCTTCGGCACCGAAACGATGGGCTGCCTCGCCAATGCCGGTTCGCCCGAACGAGCTTCCTTGGCCGGTTCACTGGCAGAGGTGATCGCAGGCAAGTACTCCGACAGTTTGTAATAGGTGATGGTGGTGTCTCTGGTGGGCGCCTCGGGCGTGCTGCGGGAAGTGAAAATCCCAACCCACGGATACATGTAAATGATGGAGATCACCAGCGCGTGCAAGAGATACGATAGCGCGATCTCGCGCTTCGCAAGTGGGCGATGAACGAAAACATCAGCCCAGTAACTCCCAGGGCGCGAGCTCAGTATCAGAGGCTTTTGTTTGAACAGGAGAGCGCGAAGGTTCTCGACGAAGGCCGCCGGCCCTGACTGCCATTCCACCAGTAGCCTGGGTGTCTTGAGCGGAGCGGCGCCGGGATTTGATTCCAAAGAGATTTTCGCCGCGCTGGCCATCGGTCCAACCTTGCTCGATCGGGCGCGCCTTGCCTGCACGCGATGAAGTACTTTGGATTATACCTCTGTAAATTCACGGAATTACGGGTATTTAGCTGGGTTTCTCAGCGTTTTCGCGACCTCCGCACAGCCATCGCAACTTGCAGCTGATTCGTGGTTTAATTCCTGTGATGATGGCCCTAACGAGAGCGGCTCTCCTTATATTTTGTCTGTTCTCCATCTGCAGCGCGCTCGCGCAAGTGGGAGAAGACGGAGTCTCCAATGCTTACACCTTTCTGGGGGAGGATGAAGACCTGCAACTCTCGGCCGTGCCCGGTAACATCCTTTTGGGATACGTGAACACACACGGCGTTGGCGAGACCGACCGCCACCTGCTGCTCGCAATGTTTTTTCAAAAGGGCACCATCGATGGTGACCAGCTCTATTTCATCACCAAGCCGGTGCATGGATTGCGATACGAGTTCAAAGGAAAACTCTCGCGCGGCACGGCAAAATCTCCGGGGGAAGAGGGCTACTTTCAGATCGTAGGCACCTTGACGCAGCACCTCGCCAACGAAGAAGGAAAGATAACTTCGCATAGCCGCGAAGTCACCTTCAAGTCGATGCCCTTCGATGCGCCCGAGGACACCAGCCATGAGCCGGCGAAGAGCATCTCCCATCGCACCATCCCAGCCTTCGCTCCGCTGTCCTGAACTAAACTCCGCAATTGCGGCGAGTCGCTGAAGAACGTATCTTCTTTACTGCCACCATTCCATGTCTGTCACCAACACTCCGGAAGAGACGCCGCAACTCGCTTCGTGGAATTTGCGGGTGCTGGCTGCGCTGCTGGGAGCCGCTTTCCTTGGAATCCTTCCCTTGCTCATTAAGGGAAACGTCGCCGCACACGACCTGCAATTCCACATGGCGAGTTGGAATGAAGTTGCGCAGCAATGGCGGCATGGCATCGCGTGGCCGCAATGGGCGGCAGCTGCGAACTACGGTTTTGGCGAGCCGCGTTTTATCTTTTATCCTCCCGCCTCGTGGCTGCTGGGTGGATTCCTGGCCCTCTGGTTGCCCCTCCGCGCAGTTCCAGCCATATTTTCGTTCATCGCTTTCTTCGCGGCGGGTGCCGCCATGTTTACGCTGGCTCGCAGATACCTTTCGTCGCGCTTCGCGCTGGCGGCCGCCGTGCTCTATGCGATCAACCCCTATCACCTGATCACCGTGTATTGGGATTTTCGGGTTGCCGAGATGCTGGCGAGTGCGACGTTCCCGGTCGCCATCTTGTTCGCACTGCTCTCCGCAAAAAATCCAAGAGCAATAGTTGGGTTGGCGATAACGGTCGCTGCGGTTTGGCTGATGAACGCGCCCGCCGGCGTTATGCTGATGTACACGCTGGTCCTACTGCTTCTCGTGATTGCATTCGTTGAGCGTTCGGTCAGTTCGCCGGTCCGTGGAGCCGTTGGAATAGCGCTCGGAATCGGATTGGCTGGCTTCTACCTGGTGCCCGCTGCGTACGAGCAGTCATGGGTCAATATCTACGGCATCTTCGGCTCCGGCCTGACGCCAAAAGAAAACTTTCTCTTCTCCGTGGCCACCGATCCTCCGCACACCTATTTCAATTTCCTGGTTTCAGGGATAGCGCTCGAGCAGGCCGTGTTGTTTGCCTTTGTGATTGCGATCGCGTGGAGAGCGCATCTTCGAACAGCATGGGTAGCAGGCATCGGCGTTATCGGCATCGCAGCCGCTTTGATGATGTTCAGGATCTCGGGCCCGCTCTGGTCGCTGCCGAAGATGCAATTCGTGCAGTTTCCCTGGCGATGGATGCTGGTGCTCAACCTTGCGCTTTGCCTGATTGGGATGTTCGCGCTCACGAAGGCCAGGATGAGGTGGGTGTGGGCCGTTGTGATAGTCGCATTCCTTGGCTACACCGAGCGCGATGTGATCCGGCAGGCTACCTGGGGCAAGCGCTCCGTCGCGGAGATTTACTGGTCAACGTCGCAGGAAGGTTATCGCGGCGCCAAAGAATATCTGCCGCACGAAGTACATCTTCCGCCCACTCCCTACCTACTGCCGAAGGCGCCAGTCGCCGAGCTGAAATGCGAGATCCCGTGCTCGCCAGATGCGATCAAGGTGACGCTCTGGGCAGAAGAGGAGAAGAGATCCAAGCGGCTTCGGCGACACCCGCCTCTCTCATCCTGAAACTGTATGACTATCCGGCTTGGAAGGTACAGATCGACGGTGCTGACACTGCACACGAGGCAACCTACTCCGGCCAGGTCAAAGTCGATCTGCCGCCCGGCCGCCACGAGGTCCAGGTCATCTTCACTCGCACTCCCGATCGAAATGCCGGAATTGTGATCTCATTCGTCACCGCGGCCGTGTTAGCTGTGCTGGCATTCTTCGCCGAGAGGCGCCGATCGGCGAGCAACAGGCAAGCCGAGCCGGCCATCTCCTCTTAGGTGCGTTGCGACATCCGAATTGGGACCTCCGGCTATCACTACCGCCATTGGCGCGGGAATTTTTATCCTGCCGACCTGCCGATGACGGCGATGCTGCCTTATTATCTGAAATATTTCGACACGCTGGAGCTGAACAACACTTTTTACCGGCTGCCCACCTTGCCTGCTCTGGACGCATGGCGCGAAGCGGTGCCGAAGAATTTTGTCTTCGCTGTAAAGGCCAGCCGCTTTCTCACTCACAATAAAAAACTGAAGGACCCGCAGAATGCGCTGGAGAACTTTCTTCCTCGCGCGGAAAAGCTCAAGAAAAAACTGGGGCCTATCCTTTTCCAGCTCCCCCCGAAGTGGAAGATCAACCTGGAACGGTTGGACGAATTTCTGGCAGCACTCCCGCGGAAACATCGATATGCCTTCGAATTTCGCGAAACCAGTTGGATCACCGAACCGGTGCTTGAATTACTGCGGCGATATCGAGCTGCATTTTGCATCTACGAGATCGCCGGATTTCACTCGCCGCTTCACGTCACCGCCGATTTTGCCTACGTTCGGCTGCATGGCCCCACGGAATCGAAGTACGCGGGCAGCTACTCCGACCCGCAGCTCGAGCGCTGGGCCGAGTGGATCGCAGAGCAGCAGCAACGACTTCGAGCCATTTACTTTTATTTCGACAACGACCAAGCCGGTTATGCCGCCCAGAACGCTTTGACTCTGAAACACATCGTCTGCTCACGGCATGGAGTCGCGGAAATCAGAGCGGCCTGAAGTCGCAAATCGCCACGCAACATCTAATTCGCCCCGATCTTCAAAGGTAAGGGAGATTGAGATGGCGAAGAAGCAGAGTTCTACAAGATCACGCAAGCCGGCGACTAAGAGTTCACCCAATAGGGCCACCCTGCATGAATTTCCGCGCCGAAACAAAGGTCCGATGGAAGAGCCGTCGGCTCCGATGCCGCCGCAGCACCAGGCGCATCCCGGGATAGAAGCTGAGATCGAGCCGCGTCCGCGCTATTGGGCTCCTCACTACCGGGGCTCAGGTAAGTTGCTGGACAAAGTTGCGTTGATCACGGGCGGAGACTCAGGCATCGGCCGCAGCGTGGCTGTGCTTTATGCACGCGAAGGTGCCGATGTCGCGATCGTGTACTTGCCGGAAGAGCAGGTGGACGCCGAAGAGACCAGGGAGGCGGTGGAGAACGAGGGACGCCGAGCCATACTCATTCCTGGCGACGTTTCGAAATCAGAGTTTTGCCGAAAGGCAGTCGATAGGACCATCGAAGAATTCCGGCAGCTCGACATCCTGGTGAACAATGCTGCCTTCCAGCAGCACCAGCAGTCGATCGAGGAGCTGACCGAGCAGCAATTTGAAAAGACATTCCGCACCAACATCTTCGGATACTTCTTCATGGCGAAGGCCGCGATCCCGCACATGAAAGCGGGCAGCGCTATCGTGAATACCGGTTCGATCACTGGGCTCGAAGGCAGCAAACAACTATTGGACTATTCCGCCACAAAAGGGGCGATCCATGCTTTCACGAAATCGTTAGCGCAAAACCTGGTAGAAAAAAAGATCCGTGTGAACTGCGTCGCGCCCGGCCCGGTGTGGACGCCACTCAATGTGGCTGACAAGGAAGCGGAGAAAGTCGCCGAGCACGGCGCGGATGTGCCGATGAAGCGCCCCGCGCAACCGGAAGAGGTGGCGCCGGCTTATGTCTTCCTGGCTTCTGAAGCGGATTCCAGCTACATCACGGGCGAGGTGCTGACTCTGCTGGGAGGCGAGACGGCGGCGGCTTGAGGGGTTGCGAAAATAGCAAGACTTCGATCCCCTTGAATTGTGTTCGCTCAACAGAAGCATATCTCTCAGTCAGCGTCTTTTCGAACAGCGGAGCTTCTTCTGCCACGTGCGGACTGGGATAGAGCAGAAGCCACGCTCGCGGCGAATCGATCGATTGCAGTTGGGCAACGGATTGGACCGAATCGATCCTCGCAAGCTGAGTCCGCAGTCCCCGGCGTTCGCGACGCTCCGCATAGAAGAAGAAATCATTCGCCCCGTACGGAATGTAGATCAGCACGGTGTCGCGTGGCTGGGTACGCGACAACACACGCTCAACCACCCCACGCCAGTCTTCAACAGGCCGACGGTAGCCCTGCGCGATCGAAACAGACGATAACCCCACGAAAACGATCAAGGCACTCCAAAGCAGCTTTCGACCCTGGATCGACGCCAGCCCGAGCCCGATCAGAATCAGGTATCCCGGAAGCGCCACCAGCAGATAGCGATGTACGAAGAGAGGCTTATGCAGGGAGGCTAGGATCGTCAGCAGCACAGGCAGCACCGCCCACAGCAAGGGCACCGCATATCGCCAGCTTGCCTCGCTCCTGGTTCGCAGTTGTTTGCGATGTCTTGCGATGGCCGCTCCGATCGCCACCAGGCTCAGTACCGAGAGGACCGCAGCGACTGCCTTTGACCCTCCCGCGAAGAAGATGGTCAACTTGTAGACCTCAGCTAATGTCGTAGGTTGCACCCAGTAAAGCTGGCCAACGTCTCTCCTGAAAACATAAAAGGAAATAGGGAGCGCCGCGAGCGCGATCGCTGTCCACGAGACAGCAACTCTGCCGAAGCGAATCGTGCGCCGCGGCAGCCATAGCAGCGACACGGCTTGCGAACAGATGACCAGCGCTGCAAAAAAATGGGCGTACAACGCAGCAGCGCTGACCAGGATGTACGCCGGCACCAACCAGATCTTGTCTTCCTGAATCAGCCGAACAAATAAATAATAGGAAGCAACGCACAACAGAATGAGTAGGCTGTAGCTTCGCGCCTCCTGCGAGAACTGGATCAGGCTCGCGCTAGTGGCTGCCAGAAGCGCTGAGATCCACGCTACGCGCTGGTCATAAAGTCGCTTTACGAGCGCATAGAACAGCGGTACGGTTGCAATGCCCAGCAGTGCGGAGAACAGCCGTATCCAAACCTCGCCATCACCCGCCTTCACCCAGCCGCGTAGGAGCAAATAGTAAAGGGCCATGTTGGCTTCACGGCTTGAGATCCAGAACCAGAACCCGCCCCAGTTATCCGTAGCGAGCTTTACGCTGACGATCTCGTCTGACCAGAAGCTGCGCGCGCCTAGGAAGATGACACGCAGTACGGCGGCGACGACAACGATGGCTGCCAGGGGGATGTTGGTCGATCGAGCCTGGGAGTTAGAGCTTGCTTCGGGCATTAGCGATTGAATGTGTTGACCGGGATTATAGTCGGCGCTGTGGGTGGAATCGCGGTACAAAAAGAAAGGAGCACAGACCTTGCGGTGCTGTGCTCCCAGGCTTGTACCCTCCCCCAGGTACTTCGCCAAACTTAAACCAGGACTAGATAGGGGTGCTGGTGGCCGAAGCCGGAGCCGGGTTGGCGCCACGGATCACGCCCGATGCGTCGCTGAAGAAGCCGCGCACGCCGCTCTGGTTCACGACTGCCGGGTCGCCGTTGATGGTGTAACCGATCGAAGGCGTACCAGCGGTCTGCACATAAGTGAAGAAGTAACCGCTCTTGCTGGTGGCAGCAGTGGTAGCGTTTCCGAGCGTGTCATCGATCAAGCAACCTGCGGCGACTGCCGGGGTGCACGGGTTCGCGCCGCCCTGGCCAAGCGCGGCCAAGGTGGCCGAGAAGCCGGTGGTCGGGAACGACGTGGCGTAGCTGATCTCAGAAGTGTTGATGGTACGGATCGAGCCCACGGCCGACGATTCGTTGGCCGAAATGCGGGCGCGAAGCAGGTTCGGGATTGCGATGGCCGCGATGATCAAAATGATCGCCACGACGATGAGCAATTCGATAAGCGAAAAACCTTTTTGTTTCTTCATCTTTCTATATCTCCTATTGCTGGATTTCCAGGAAAACTTGAGACAAACAATTGGCGCAGCTCGTGTCCTAGCTGCGATAGTGCACATTGAATGCCAATTTATAGCTAAGACGTAGCGATTGTAAAATTACTTAAGTCTTTTGTTTTCTGTGTCTTAATCTATAGGCGCTCGGCCTCATACTGGCCACTCGGACACTGTCCTAAGGTAACTACCCTTTTTGGCCAAATTCTGTCGACAAATTATGTCACACATCAGCCGGGCGAGAGTAGCTAGAGGACGGGAAATCTATTGGGTCTCCGTGGCGGACGGAACAGGTTTCGTCGAAAAAGGAGTATTCTTCAGGTCGATTTGTGCGTCTCGAAGATCGTCACCCAGAGTTTCGACATGTTGCTGATGGGAAGCCACAGCAGCCTGAAGCCCGGCCTTCTCAGATGCACTTTCCGCGGCAGCCAATTTTTCCTCCGACTCTTTAGCCGCCTTCTGCTCACGGTCGATGACCGTCTGTAGGCTTTCGACCCTTTTCCGAGCGGCGATGTGGTCAGCGCTCTCGGTTGTGTCGGGCGCGCCGGCCGCGCCATCGTGGTCGGCGGCATCGGCAACCGGAGCGCTAGCATCTGCGCCTGGCTTCTCGCTCGTGCCATCGTCAGTTTGAGCAGTTTGGCTTGGAAAGCGGCCAGCGGCCACGTCGTCGTCAGTGATGACGATCTTGGCCTTAGCCGCCGGCTGAGACTGTTTCGCGGCCTCGCCCAGCGATGGACCGCCGTCCTGTGCTAGTGCGAGGCCGCTGATGCTCAAGCAAACGAAGATGATACTGAGTTGACTGATTTTCACTCGTCCTCGCTTAGTACGGGATTTCCTTCATCGAAATGATCTTGAATGGCGCTGTGGTGTTGGTATTCACCGATTTGCAGCTGTCATAGTAAATACCACCCGATCCGCCGCCGCCGTTGAAGTTGATATAGGGAGCGCCAGGGATATTGCCGACAACGCCGGTATTTATGTTGGCGACAAGAACGCCACCATTGACGCTGGAGGTGCCGGCTTGGGTATAGCTTCCTGACCCGACCACAATGATCAAGCCGTCCCAGGTGGCATTGCCGCCCATGGTGAAGTCACCGGTCACAACCAGGACGCCCTGGCCGTGAGAATTGTTGGGCAGGCTGAAATTGCCCTGTGCATACGTGACCATTGGGTATGACGTCCCGTATGTCGCCGTGGAGAGAGGGCTGCACACGGGTACCGCGCCAGCATAGCAGCCAGTCGAATCTGCGACTGACTGAAGGCTCTGCAGCAGCGATTGGAGTCCCGAGACCGTACCCAACTGTCCCAGCATATTGGTTCCGCCGCTTCCAATATTAGTGACTCCGTCGGGGTTGCCGGTGTAGTTCGTTGCTGCCGGGCGAAAAAGTTGTACGTTCGGTATGGAAGGATCATCATAGGTTCCGATGGAAGGCTTGTTGCCGCCGGGCAAACACGGGGCGGCAGCCTGGTCGATTCCTTTGATGCCACTATTGTTGGAGTTCAGCCCATTGTAATTTCCATTGGGAAGTGGTCCATCCAGGGTGAGCGATGCCGGCAGCGGAGGAAAAACCATCTTCGCCACTTCCGCCTGCAGCATGCGTCGCGCGCCCGTGGGGGTCACCGCCAGCGACGTAATCGTGTAGACCGGCTGCCACTGCACGGTGGATCCGGCGACTACGTGGTTGGTACAAATGGATTCGCCGACTGGAAGAACGACCTGCTTGCCATAGCCCTGCGGGCCGTTGGCACTCATGGCAGTCGTGGAATTCTCGTCGTAGCATACTGGGGCCGAAAAATCGGCTGCCGAACCGTTCCTGGAGTTGTCGACCATCCGGGTGTATGCGGTTCCGGGGACCGTCGCGGCGGCCATGTCATTGGGTGAAGCATTACTCTTGTGGGCAATACGTACCCACTTGAAGTCCATCGTGTTGGAGCTGGCGAGCGAATTGGTGCTGACGTAGTAAGTGGTCGCGGGCACTGCGGTCGCCGGTATACCCGTACCCGGATTGACCGGGGCGGCGTAATAATTCTCGTGTGCTAACTCACTGTCAAAGTAGGCGTTTGCAGCTGTCCAAGGCTGGACGGACGCAGTACTAGGGTTCACCAAATAGAGAACGCCACTGGTAGCAGTAGGGGTGGTGGTCGGGAAGCCGGCCAAACCAGCGATCGAATTCGCCGAACCGGGACGCATCCGCTCGCGCATCTCCTCGATGCCGGAGCGGGCGGCGAAGTAAGCCTGCTCAGAGTCGCGGAAATTGGTGTTGACCTGGGTCTCAGCCGTCGACATATACATCATGCCAAACGCGATCGCGGAGAGCAGCAGGATGGCGAACAGCGCGGTCAACAGCGCAATCCCTTTTTCGCCCTTCATACGAATTCGGACTGATATCGTGCTTTTCATTTGTCCTACTCCTAGTAATTATTGAAGCGTACTTCCTGAGTGAGGGAGGAGGCCGTACGGCGGGCCAGTTGCAGATCTGGGGTGCTGGCCTGCACGTTGATAAATACCCGAACTGAACGAATCTTCGAGATCGTCGTGGCGTTAGCGGCGGAACTTACATCGATCGCACCGCCACCGGCGTTCACTTGGGCTCCCGAAATATCGAAAAAGCTGAAGACCGGTGTGCCCGCCGTCGGCGCCAATACATTCTCCAATGCGACGTAATAATTCGGGGCGACATTCTGAGCGCTTGGGCTTACTCCATTCGCCTTATTGATCTCGGCACGCTGCAAACAGGGGCAAGTGTAGTTGGCCAGCGGCCCAGCGATATACCGATAACCCACGCTATCGACCAAACCGTCACCGTGGACATCGCCCTCAAAGATGATCTCGGTAGAGGAAACCTTTACCAAGCCCACCGCAATGCGACTATCAGTGTCCGTTAAAGCTACGCCGCCTGTGCTGAATTGCCGGACGTTTGGCGCTCCTGCGGAATGGGTATCACGGGCAAACTGGTCCATGAATTCGCGCGCATTCTGGAAGAGTTCGCGTTTCAGATCTTCATCGCGCGAGACCTTCTGCATCCTGCCGATCTCTCCGAACACTCCTGCCATTACCATCAGCAGAATGGCGACCGTGACCAGCAATTCGATCAGAGAAAAGCCGGCTTCGGCGCGCTTGCGTCCACAAAGATCGGTAAGTGATTTGTTTCGTTTCATCATGATCCTCAAAAAGTCGTGCCCAGGATTGCCCGCAAAGTGGTCGGCGGCGCGAAGAGGCGCAAGTTCTGCGAGCCGGTTTGGGTCAATGTTCCTGTTCCCTTCATGCGCGAACTCACGACAACCAGCTTCGTGACCGGCGAGGTATTCGTGATGTTCCAGCGGATCTCGTAGGTGATCGACGATTCAAAAGTCGCAGCCGTGATGGCATTGCAGGAAACGTAGGTTGCCATGTAATTTCCGGTATTGCCCGCCGGACCTCCCACGGCCGTTGAGTAAGCCTGCGTCCAATCGATCTGCGTTTTGCCGGAAGCGTCGACGAAGGTGGTTGCCCCGGTTGAGGTGTTGAGCGCCGTAGGCGCCGCGGGGTTGATGCTGACATTGTTTCCCGCGCAGTCTACGATATTGAATTTGGCTGTCGCATTGGGGGCCTGTGCACCGATGGCATCGAGCACCGTCTGCGAGAGCATCGTGCTGGTCGTGTCCACCTTGGCGCGCTGATTGGTTGACACGGCAGTGGCAAATAGGATCGCGAGTCCCAACATGGCGATGGTCATCACCGTAAGCGCGATCAGCAATTCAATCAAGCTGAACCCCGCCTGCTTCCGAACTTTACTTCGATGTTTTGGCTTCATCATGATCTCTCGTCGGCTATTGGAACTGCGTTCCATCCCAGATCCAGCCCTTGATCCTTCCCGAAGGTGCCACCGTGACCGCTAGCCCTCCGCCCCTGTCGGTAGTCATGTAATAAGCGAACTTCGAAGGATTGGCGCCGTTCATGAAGGTGCAGTTGTATTGGTTTGTCCAGGCGCACGGAAGGCCGCGCACATTGAACGCAGGCAATCCGGTAATCACGTTGGTTGTATCCAATCCGTTCGTTGAGCCCGGGATGCCGCTTAATGTGACGCCTTGCGGCATCACAACTACAAATGGATCACCGGCGGCGCTATAGGTGGCGTCGTGATTGAAGTCAGCGTAGAACACAAGCCGCCCTTGAATGGTCGTGGTCAACACTTGGTAGTTTTGGGTGTCTCGGACGGACCGCATCCGAGTCTGCGCCATCAATCCCGTCAATTCGGTAAGAGATGAACGCATGCGCATCGTGTAGACCGAAGACATGATGTTTGGTAGCGCCATGGCGGAGATAATCAGGATGATGGTTACAACCACCATCATCTCGAGCATCGAAAACCCACCCTGCCCGACGCTTGATCTCTTAAGTCGCATAAGAACGATTACCTTTCCGGTGCCGCGAAAACTCGCGTTGGAACGGAAACTCGCGGCTGCTCTGGGGGAGTTGAGTGGCTGCGATGCTATCACTAGTGCATCCCGAGTTCCACCCGAATCTTAGTGAGGTATCTAGCTTAAAACATTGGATTTAACTTTCGATATGGGGTGCAACGGAACCGCACAAGTAGTGCGTAAGTGTAACTTTTTGTTACATTTTAAGAAGGTGTTACTGAATACTGTCAGCATGGGCGACGGCCACCCAGCCGCCTTTGACTTGCTGCCAAACTGTCATCATGCGGGTGTCTTTCAGCTCGAGCGGTTGACCTTGGTAGGTGCCGCGCAAGTTCATCTTGTAAGTAACGGCCATGTCCGCGCCGGCAGGACGCACTTCGACGTCGCCGAGCGAGAAATCTGAAATATCCAGTGCTTTGAAATGCTCCATGCTCTGCGAGCGATCGCGCCACGCACCGGAGGTTTGCGAAACATAAGTGGAGGCCAGCCGCGGCTCCACCGCATTCCAGTTTTTGGCTTTGATCTCCTGCCAAAGCAGGCGCTCGAATTGCTCGGCGCCGGTGGCGTTCGACCAGGTGCTGACTTTCGGCGGATCCCAACAGCCCGTCTCGGCCAGGGCGGCGCACATCAACAGCAGCAGGATTGGAAGCCGGGCGCGCATGGTCGGCGATTGTAACCCAGCCAGTCTAGTGATGCAGTTTCTTCTTGATGTCGGGCCAGAATTCCTTGAAGACGTTCCATCCCATATCGGAGGCGACGCCAAGCCCGGCGCGGCTTACAGCGTCACTGGTGGAGCTGCCACTGCGAGGGTAATAAACCGTGCTCAACGCAGCGGACGATGCCGCTCCCAAAAATTCCGACGCATTGAACGTGGGATGGCCCGAATCTGTGCGGGTGACGAAAACACGCGTTACCGCGTATCCGATGCGATGTCCGGCGCCGCCTTCGCCCTTACGAAAATACCGCGGATCGGTGTGCAAGAGGTCGGAAATAGAAATCCTTTGAAGATGTGGCCGCTGGCCTCGTCAGCCACAGCAGCACCGAAGCGTTTTGCGTAGCCTTCCCCACCGTCGCCCCACTCCGGATATGGATCGCTTGCCTGCGCGATCCCCGCGCTCACGGCCGCGCCCACTATGCGCAGCGGATGCACCGCATCAAACGCCGCGATCTTCAACTTGCCGCCGGCGGTCAGCGGCTTGTACGACGATGGCGCATCCGGGAACGCAGTGTTGCTGGTGTCTTGTTTAGGCTGATTTGTGGGGGTTTGCTGCGCTTGCGTCGTGATGCAGCTACAGACCATGAGGGCAAGATAGGAACATTCTCATTCGGTCTCTATTCAAAAGGGATTTCAGCGAAGGAATGATTGTACGTGAGTTGCTGCTATTGCAGCTCTTGTTTCACGCCGATGGTGCGGATGCGCTGGCCCATGCGCTCGAATTTTGCGCCCAGGCGAGTGCCAAAGAATTTGGCTTTCAGGTCGGGACCGAATTCGCCAAGCAAGTTGTGCCCGATGTCGGTCAGTAAAACAGTGCCCGTGCTCTCGAGCGTGTGTCCCCATGTGCGGTCGTGATAAGGCAGGTAAACGTTGGCCATGGTCCGCGAGCCCAACGCGCCCAGCAGATGCGAAGTATTGATCGTTGAACTTCCGTCGTCACTGCGCGTGAACAGCACGCGTGACGCGGCATAAAATCCACGGTGGAACACTCCGCCTTCTTCCTTGCGGTGATAGCGCGGGTCCTGATGAAAGAGGACGGGGAGTAGATATTTGCTCAACAACGCGCGCGACTCGCTGGTGGCGAGTTCGGTGCGGTATCGCGTCCAGTATCCGGGAGTGCTGCTGAAGCGGCCGCTCTTCCAATCGTCCATCAGGCGCGTGTTGATGGCGGCTTCGCCGAACGTTTCGCTGGAAACTGAAGTCGCGAGAAAGATGTGGAACTTATCTTCCGCCGTGATGCGGCGTTGTTCGAGGTTGAGATCCTGACCGTTTCCGAATTTCAACGCGCTCGGCGCATCCGGAGCTGCCGGCTCGGGTGTAGAAAGCGTGACGGTTGCTGACGGATCTTCCACCGGCGCTTGCTGGGCGAAAGATGACGTCGCGCCCACTGCAATCACGATCGCTGCCAGCCACTGTGCTCCGAAGCGCACCTTAATCATCACCTTAATACCTGCTGAATTGGAAGCTGGGCGATGCAGGCGGGTTTCTCCGGTTGCAACTTTTAACACCTTAGAAACAGAGACTTACCGGGCAACCAAACAGCAGTAGCAACTCAGGTTCGGCGTCTTGCCGTCTAACTTCGAAGTAGCTCATACTTATGCTCTCTGGCTTCGCGGTCACGCCGTGAATAACAGGTACTCGCGCCCTTATCGCAGCAGGTGGATCTCTGCCCTGCTCTCGCTATGCCTCCTCGCCGGATGCGTGAAGGACAAGCGCGCCAAGGTGCGCTTCCCTGACCCGCCGCCCATCGCGACATCTTCTACCTCGAAAGCTTCCACGCTCCCCCTGAAGCACAGGCGGAAGTTCCGAAAAAAGCTGAGCAGCCGCGTATCGCGAAAAATGCGAAAGCCATCTGGACTGAAGTCGGATACGCCAGCTGGTACGGTCCTGACTACCACAATCGCCGCGGATCGAATGGCGAGGTCTACGACATGAACGCCTTTACCGCCGCGCACCGCACCATCCCGCTGAACTCGCTGGTGCGCGTGACCAACGAGAAGACGGGGCAAGTGGTGAATGTGCGCATCACCGATCGCGGGCCATTCGTCACCGACCGAGTGATCGATCTCTCGAAAGCCGCCGCCAAGGAAGTTGACGTCTACAAGCACGGCACGCAGAAAGTGAAAGTGGAAGTGATCGAGTCGCCGAAGCCTATCGCCACCGGCGGACGCTGGTGCGTGCAGATCGGCGCCATCGACGACGAAGACGAAGCCACCAAACTGAAATCCAAGCTGGCGAAGAAATAAAGACGTCGAAGGTGCTTGAGTTCAGCGGACCGCGCAACGATTGGTGGGTGCGCGTGCGCGTCCCGCTCGATGATCGCAAGAAAGCGGAAGAGATCGCGCGCGCAAATTCCGCTCCGCAGGGCGCAGTCTTCTCGTCCGGCTGGACTAAACTAGCGGCATGTCAGACTGTCTCTTCTGCAAGATGATCGCCGGCAAGATCCCTACAAAAAAAGTCTACGAAGACGAGAAGGCGTTCGCCTTCCATGACATCAATCCGCAGGCGCCGACGCACGTTCTCATTGTTCCCAAGAAACATATTGCTGGATTAAAAGAGGCGAAGCCCGAAGATGCGGAGATCATCGGCTATTGCCAACTGGTAGCGGCGAAGATCGCCCGCGAACGCGACATCGAGAACGGATACCGCACTGTCTACAACGTGGGCCCCGCTGCAGGGCAGTCAGTTTTTCATCTGCACTTGCATTTGCTCGGCGGACGCACGCTGAAGTGGCCTCCGGGATAACATCCTTCACCACTAAGGAACACAAAGGTTTCACTAAGGAGCTGGACAGGTCCTTCGTGTGTACTTCGTGTCCTTTGTGGTGAACGCTTTTGAAACTATCCGACCAGCCGCAGGCCGGCAGTACTCTTGCTTTGCATACCGCGCAGAAAATCCTGCGCGCGATGATAGCCCGCGATCGTCCCTACATCTATATAGGTCTCGCCCACAGGGCTCGCATGCACCGGATTTCCGGCGGCGATGTAGGCGTTCAGCAGATCGCCCAGGTATTCGTCTTCGCGGTGGCGTGCCTCCCATAGCTGATGCAGCTCGGTGAACGCTCGCGCGGTGAAGATCATCGCTCCCCACACCCATATAGAAGTTTGCGTCTTCGCGCTTCACCTGCACTTCGCTGACTTCGCCGCGCGTCGTTGTAAATCACCGCGTCGAAAGCGACGGCTCGGAGACGGGAAAGCAGCAACAGGTTCACCGCCGCATCCGGATGCTCGGCCTTCGCCGCGAGCAACGCATTTTCCGGAAACCAAATCGTATCAGGCAATCCCATAAGCACGTGCTCATGTGGCGCGACGAACGATCGCGCGCGGAAAACAGCGTCGCATAATCCCGCAGGCGACGGCTGCACGGAGTAGAAGATCTCAGCCGCGTGGTCGCGTTCGGCAAAGTAGCGCACGATGTCTCCCTTTTCGCCGGAGATCACCATGCAGATCTGGTCCGCGCCCGCCGCGATCATGCGCTCGACTAGATACTCCGCCACTGCTTTCGGCCGCTCCACGCCTTTGATCGCTCGCGAGCCCACCGGCAGCAGCTCCTTCGAGCATCCCAGTGGCTGTATGCGTTGGCCGGCGCCGGCGGCGGGGATGATTCCGAGCATTTTGCGATTACCTCGAGGGCTGCGGGTGCCCCGCATTTCCGCGCAGCGGAATGTGGGTGTCAGGGCCGTCGGAAATAAGAGGTGCCGTGGCCCCGCGAAGTTGTTCCAGATATCCCAGCAATTCCTGGGCGCGACGCAATCCGGCGTGCTGCTCGAGCGTGCGCTCGCGGGCACGTTCGCGCCATGTTGCCGAGTTCGGAGTCGTGAGCTGCATCGCGGCAATGACGTCCGCGGTCGAGCGGACGATGCGCAGCTCCTCGCCGTCGATGAAGAAATCCTCGAGCCCCGCGAACCAGTCGCTGAATAAAGGAGTGCCACACGCGGCCGCCTCGAAGAAACGGCCCGATGGGCACCATCCGTTCGCCGCCATGTCACCACGCGTCAGGTTCAGAGTGGCGCGCGACGAAGAATAAAATTCCGGATGCCGCGCGGCCGCACGTGGTCAACTCGGCGCACATTCGACGGGAAACTCCCAGTCCGCGGGATACAACGTGCCCGCCAACAGAAAATCATCGGAAGGCTGTGCGCCGCCACATCCAGAAACAACTCGCGTAATTTCTGTTCGCGATCGCGCGAATGCGTGCCCATGTAGCTGAGTCCGCAGCTAAAATCCGCGCTCGGCTGCGACGCGCTGATAAACATCCGGATCCACGCATCCATATAAAGGACGCGCCTCGCGCGCTCCCCAGCTGCTGATTCCAGCTCCTCGAGCACCGCGCCGCCGGTGAACGAAAGCACCAGGTCATACGCCGGCAACTGGTCGCGACGCACGATAATCAAGATCGCCTTTCGCAAGTTCCTTCAGCGTGACCGGCGTGTCGAGGTCGTAAAAGACTTTGAGCGGCTTCGCCAGCGCGAGGACCTCGTCGGCGATGCGCGCTCCCTCCGGGCAAAAACTCCCAATGATCACCGCATCCGCTTCAGCCGCATCGGCGATCGCGCGCTGGCGGATGTCGTCCCACTCCAGGTACAGCACCAGCTCGCAGTAATCCACCTCGCGAAAATCGCGCCGCCAGTAGTAGTACTCAACGTCTTTTTCGTAAAAGCGACATCATGCCCGAGCCGGTGCAGTCCACGCAGCAACGCGCGATAGGGAGTGGCGTGTCCGTTGCCCCAGGACGATGAAAGGGTTAGCCCGAAGATGACGATCTTCATGCGAGAGATTCAGCTTACGTTGGTGGGATGAGGTCGCGCCCTTGGCTGTTGGCCGTTGCGCGTCAGCCGGTAGCTGTTAGCCCTTGGCTCTTAGCTGATGGCTTTTGGCTTTTGGCTCCTATCGGTTGGCTGTTGGCCCCTGGCTGTTGGCTCTGGCAGGGAGTGGCACTCACCTCGCCGGAGGTCATCCCGAGCGCAGTCGAGGGATCTGCATCCATACTCGGTACTCGCTACTCGGTACCAGTTACTTACGTTACTAAAGTGTTGATTTCACGTTGAGAACTAGCAGTTCTCGTTGACACTTGCCCCATCCAGAGACATACTTTCAGAGTACCTGACAAGCCCGAGTACCTCCCCCCGGAAGCCTCAGTATTCCTGTCCAGGAAAGGCAGTCCATGTTCCGGTTTCCGGCCCGCAGTGTCTCGCGCGCATTCCTCTTCCTATTCCTCATCGCCAGCACTGCGCCATCGTTCGCCCAGGGCGCGAAGACCAAAACTGCCCCTGCTGAGAATCATCTCACTGCGACACTCAAGAGTAAGCATCGCTCCGCCTCGAAGAAGTCAGCAGCCAAGCCGAAGCACGCCATGTCGCCTGAGCAGCGCGAGCGAATCGCGGAGGAAATGCAAGAAAGCAAACGCGCTCACGACAAACCGATGGAAGCCGAGAAATTTGAAATACGGAGGCGTATTGCCAAGGGCGAAAAGCATCTGCCGATCGAAAAGCTTCTGAAAGCGCGCGACCAGATGAAGCACATGAAGCGCTTCGACAGCGGCCTCGGCCGTCACCTGAGCGCTGAAGAACAAGCTTCCAATCTTCAAACTACGCAGGCAGTCATAGATGCGAGCATTCCGACCAATACCGCAAATCTTCTGACTAGCTGGCAGTTCCTCGGCCCCGGCAACATCGGCGGACGTACCCGCGCCATCGTAGTTGACCCGGTCACTCCTACCACTATTTATGCAGCGGCGGTCGCCGGTGGCGTTTGGAAGACGACCAACGGTGGTACCAGTTGGTTCCCGCTCGACGACTTGATGGCCAACATCGCCGTCAACTCCCTGGTGATGGATCCGAACGATCACAACACCTTATACGCGGGCACCGGCGAAGGATTCTTCAATCTCGATGCGATCCGCGGAAACGGAATATTTAAGACAATCGATGGCGGCGCGAATTGGACGCAACTGGCGAACACTGCGTTCCCGTCGCCCGGCAACGGGTTCTCTCGGGTTAACAAAATCGTTGTCAGCAAGGGGAACTCGCAACATATTTACGCTGCTACCCGCCAAGGCATCTATCGCTCTACAGACGGCGGTACGAACTGGACCCAGGTTTTGAATGCAAGTAACGCGGTTGGGTGTGCAGACTTGGCCATACGAACTGATATCACCGCAACCGACTGGGTCATAGCATCCTGCGGCATGCTATCTGCCCCTCAACCAGTTGGCACCGGCATCCCTGCTACGGTTTACGTGAACCAGGACGCCGGGGGCGCAGGTTCCTGGGTTTCAAAGCTGACTGAAGCGGGAATGAGCCGTACTTCGCTCGCAATCGCGCCTGCAATTCAGACGGTCGTCTATGCGTTGTCCGAGGACGAGACTAACCCGAACGACGCCGTAAACTTCGAGGGGTTCCACGCGGTCTTCCGCTCGGCGGATGGTGGCCTCACTTGGACGGCCGTCGATCGCAACAACAACCCCACGTTGCTCAATAGGCTTCTACTAACCAACCCCGTTGCCGCTCAACTCTCTGAATGCGGCTTCGGATCCCCAGGCAGTGATAGCTTCTCCAACCAAGGCTGGTACGACAACGTGATTGCTGTTGATCCTGCCGACGTGACCGGCAACAAAGTTTTCGTTGGGGGCATTGATCTCTTCCGGTCTGACAATGGAGGTGCGAGCTGGGGTATCGCTTCGTATTGGTGGTTCAATACCACCGATCCGCAGTACACCCACGCCGACCATCACGCCATTGCCTTTGATCCCGGCTACAACGGCACCAGTAACCAAATTATGTACGTGGCCGATGACGGCGGCATTCAGAAGACAACGAATGCACGTGCGGCGACCTCCACTGATATTTGCGGCCAGTCGGTAGGGAGCATCAGCTGGACAAATCTCAACAACACGTACGGCGTCACCCAGTTTTACGATGGCTCTCCGTTCCCGAACGGGACGTCGTATATCGGCGGCGCCCAGGACAACGGAACCAACAAAGGATCAGACGGAGGTGGCCCCAACTTTTGGGTTGAATACGATGGCGGCGACGGTGGCTACACTGCCGTCGATCCCACGAACACGCAAATCTTGTATTCCGAATATGTGAACGGAGATTTTCATAAATCGACCACCGGCGGCAACGATCCCAACGGCCCGGCCAGTATGAATTCGGGTATCAGTGATGTTGGATTCGAATTCATTCCGCCATTCGTCCTGGACCCGGTGAACCACAACATCCTCTGGACTGGCGGATACAAAATTTGGCGCACTTCGAACGGAATGACGAACTGGACGCGGGCTGCCAGCCTCAATTTCGATCCCACTCCCCCGCTCACCGGTTCCGGAGATCAGTTCACCGCCTTCGCAGTAGACCCCACGAATGACAACATCGTTTACGCGGGAACGGCCAACGGTGCGATTTTGAAAACCACCGTAGGCACCACTGCGACTTCTTCTACGGCTTGGACATCAGTTACAGCCAGCGCCGGCAACTTCATTTCCTGGATCGCAGTCGACCCGACTGTTCACACCACCGTCTTTGCAACCGTCTCCACGTACAGCAACGGCTCAGCCATCTCGCACGTTCTGCGAAGTACCAACAGCGGGGCCTCGTGGTCGGCGATCGATAACAGCGGCAACGCCGCCACCAGCATCCCTGACATACCAGCGCACACCGTGCTCATCGATCCCATAAATCACAACATCGTTTACGTCGGTACCGACCTGGGCATCTTTGTCACTCAGAACGCAAGCGCAACACCGGTTCTCTGGTCGGTCGAAAATACCAACTTCACCAATGCTCCCGTCTACTCGTTGAAGACTGCCAACAACAACCTATTCGCCTTCACGCACGGACGAAGCGCATGGCGTGTACCGCTCGCGACCAGCAACCCGCCCGACTTCAGCATCACCACTAGCGGCTGGCCGCTTGATCTCTTCCCCGGCGATACCGGCACAATAGGCGGAAATGTTGTACCCGCCAACGGTTACACCGGCAGCGTGACCTTAAGCTGTATTAGCGCTGCTCCTAGTACTTGCACTTTCACGCCAAACCCTGCTGATACAAGTAGTGGCACCGTTCCGTTCATCAACACCGTAAGCAATCCCACAACCGGCGATTTTATTTATCATGTTCACGGAACAGACGGGACGATTTCTCATGACGCCGGGGTCAAACTTCATGTGGTTGATTTCAGCCTTAGCGCGCTCAGCAACAGCTCCGGAAGCTTAAACCGCGGCGCCGCACGCAACGAAAACTTCTTAGTTCAATCCGGCTACACCGGGAACCTCACGTTATCCTGCGGCTCTCTCCCAGCAAATACTACGTGCGCGTTTTCCGGAACGGGAGTCACTACAAACGTGCTCGCCGCTACGGCGGATGTGGGCGTGACCGTAACAGTGACGATCAGCACCACTTCGGGCGCGAGTGCCGGAACTTATCCGATTACATTCAATGCGGACGGGACCCTTTCTTCCGCGCGCAACAAGAACGTGGCTTATTCACTCACCATTAATAGTGCTCTGGCTAACGCAGACCTTTCGGTGGGCACGATCACCCAAGCTCCCCTGAACACGGTTGCCGCGAATGCCACCGTGACTTACACCATCCCCGTCACCAACAACGGCCCCGACACGGCGAATAACGTGAAGCTCGCCTCCGTTGTTCCCGCGGGATACACCTTCGTCGCCGCAGGTAGCGGTCCGAACTGTTCGCTTGTTGCCGGCACGGTTACGTGCAACGCCGCCGCGCCACTGCTTAACGGCGGCCTCACGAACTTCACCATCAAGGCGACTGCCAATGCCGCCGGATCAACACTCAACACCTTCACCGCTTCTGCCGATGAGGCCGACAACACGCCCGGCAACAACTCGAATTCGGTGAACACCATCGTTCCCGACTTCACGAACGCCGCCACCAACTCTCCGCTGACGGTTTTCGCCGGTGCGCCGCTGAACCTGACCGGCACGCTCACTTCCCTCAACGGATACGCGAGCGCCGTCACTTTGACCTGCACCGCCGGCGGTACTGCCGCGCCTTCCACCTGCACCAAGACTCCAGTAGGCACGGTGACGCCGAGCGGCGTGGGCGCTGCTTACAACATGAGCGTGACTAACACCGCCGCCGGCAATTTCAATTTCAACGTGCATGCAGTGGGCGCCGATGCGGCGCACGCCACGCACGACGCTGCCGTTACCGTGAATGTCGTCGACTTCACGGTTGGCAACGTGACCCCGGCCTTGGGCAACGTGAACAAAGGCGCATCTCTCACCGCCACCTTCGATGTGACTTCGCTCAACAGCTTCGCGGGGAACGTGACCCTCTCCTGCGGATCGTTGCCGCTGAACACCACCTGCACCTTCGCGGGCGCGGGCGTGAGCGGAAACGTTTTGACGATAGCGGCGAACGCCGTCGTCACGGTCGCGGCAACCATCACCACTACCGCTACCGCGACGGCTGCGACCACTAACATCACCTTCAAAGCTGCAGCTACCGTTCCCTCCGCGCTCACGAAGACCTCGACCAACTACGCGCTCACCATCAACAACGTGGTGGCGAACGCCGACCTCAGTGTCGTGGGTAACCAAAGTCCAGCCAATGCAGTCACCAGCGGTGACGTTACTTACAACTTGACCGTGGCCAGCGCCGGCCCGAATCCGGCGACGAACGCCACCGTGACCTCGAATACTCCCGCCGGATATGCATTCGTTTCGGCTACGCCGAGCGCCGGAACTTGCAACGCCGCATTCCCGATCAGCTGCAACCTCGGCACGATGAATAACGCCGACTCGCAGACCATCGCCGTGGTACTCACTCCGGTCGCCTCAGGCGCGGGGACAACGGTAACGTTCACAGTAGCCTCGGGCACGGCCGACAACACAGCCGCCAACAACGCCAAATCATTCACCACTACGACGCCGGACTATTCGCTCGCGCCTTCAAACTCGCCCGTCATTGCATTCCCCAGCGGCTCGATCTCGCTGCAAGGTAACGCTACCGCTGCGAATGGTTACGCCAGCCTGGTCACGCTCTCTTGCACCGGCGGCATCGCCTGCTCGGGCACGGTTACTCCGACCAACAATTTCAGTGCTGCCGCCACAGCGCCGGCTTCGACCGGCAATAACGCCATCGTCCTGCATGGCGTCGGCGCCGATGCGTACGCCGCGGCCCACACCGCGAACTTCAGCGTGAACGTAGTCGACTTCAACGTCGGCGTTCTCGTCGCGACCTCCGCCAGCGTGAATCTTGGCGCCAGCACTTCCACCACCTTCACCGTGCAGTCGGTGAACAATTACGCCGGCACACTGACGTTGAGCTGTCCCGGGCTTCCAGCCAACGGAGTAACGTGCAGCTTCTCCGGAGCGGGCGTTGCTGGCACCACGCTCACCCTGGCCGCGGGCGCAAACCCCACCGTTACGGTGAACTTTGTTTCCACCACCGGAGTGGGTGCATCCACCGCAAACCCAACGCTGGTCCAGGTTGACGCCAGCACGCCCAGCGCGCGACTCAAAAATGCGGGAACCTTCACCGTGAATCTGACGGTCGCGAACGCTCAGGCTGATCTTTCGGTCGGAGCAGTCACGCAATCGCCGCTGAATCCGGTGACCAGCGCCAACACGCTTACCTACACGTTCACGGTCAGTAACGCGGGACCTGACGTCGCGCACAATGCGATCGTTACCTATAACGTCCCCGCGGGATACACATTCGTTGCAGCGGGAAGCGGGCCGAATTGCGCTGGCACGACCACCGTGATCTGCAACGCAGGCACTATCAACTCCGGCGGCAGCGCGCCCTTCACCATTAAGGCGACACCGGGACTGGTTGCATCGCAGCTGATGACCTTCACCGCAACCGCCGACGAGCCCGATCCGAATGGCGGCAACAATTCGGGAACAACCACCACGAACGTCAAAGATTTCACCGTCACGCTCGCTACAAGCGCGATCACCATCCCGCAGCCGCCCGCTGGGCTTTCGAGTTCGGTCACCGTTCCGGTCACAATCACCGGATTGAATGGCTTTATCACTTCAACCGCGCTTGCCTGCACCGGCCAGCCTGCGGGCATGACGTGTGCCTTCGCTCCCGCTTCGGTTATCCCCAACGGCGTCGGAGTGAATTCGAATCTGACCATCACCTCATCCAGCACCGTGCCCGTCAGTGTGTTTAGTTTGCAAGTCAAAGGCACATCCGGAACGCTGGTGCATCAGAAGCCGCTCTCGGTCACCACTGGGGGCCACAACTTCACCCAGGCCATCGCACCGCTTACCCAGAACGTGACCGCTGGATCTTCAGCCGCCTACACCGTGACTTATACCCCGCTGGGCGGAATGACGGAAGACATCGCCGTCGGTTGTGGAGCGTTGCCGCTGGGCGTCACCTGCACTCCGGTTCCTGCGATAGTCACCCCGAACGTCACGCCGGGTAATCAGTCCATCGTCACACTGCAAACAACTTTCGGAACTACGCCGAGCGCGAACGCTACCGTCGCGATCTCCGGCGTGAGTGCCGCGCTGAATAATCTGACGCGTTCCAGCAACGTTACCCTCAGCGTGAAGGACTTCACCGTGACGCGCAACACTGCGACCGTCGCGACTAACGTCGGCTCGAACATCACCGACACCATCCTGGTGAAAGGCTTGAATGGATTCACCGGAGTGGTCGCACTCACTTGCGCCATCGAAGGCACGCCCGCAGGCACCGCCTGCAATCTGAGTAACCTGAATCCCGCGGCCAGCGCCGCCGGCACCAGCGTCACCGCCACCATCACCTCGAACGCGGGCACAACGCCGCAGGGAACTTACACGGTCGACATTACCGGCACCAACAGCGGCCAGCAGAAGACGGCCAGTTTCACCGTACAGATCAAGGACTTCACGCTTGGCCTGGGCACGAATGCCATCACCATCCCGCAGCCTCCACCCGGACAATCGAGTTCGGTCACGGTGCCAATAACTCTGACCGCCGAGAACGGATTTAACTCTTCGACAACTCTCAGCTGCGTTGGTCAGCCTGCGGGAGTCACATGCGCCTTCTCGCCGGCATCCGGGATTCCCACTATCGGCGGCCTGCATTCAACCTTCGACCATCACCGGCGCGAGCACCGCTGCCGGCGGCCCCCACGACATCACCGTGAAGGGCACGGCCGGAACGCTGATCCGCACCAGGTGATCACGGTCACGCTGTGGGGACCGAACTTCACGCAAGCAGTGACACGCCACCACGCAGAACGTGACCGCGGGATCTTCCGCCGCCTACACCGTGGTTTACACGCCGTTCGACGGCATGAACCAGGACATCACCGTGGGTTGCGGCACGCTTCCCTTAGGCGTGACATGCAGTCCGGTTCCGCCGGTGGTCACGCCGGGCACCACGCCGGGGAATCAATCGATCGTGACTCTTGCGAGCACATTCGCCGTCACGCCGGGTGCGAACGCAACGGTCGCCATCTCCGGCGTCAGCTCCTCGATCGGCGTCACTCGTTCCACCAACGTTACGCTCTCGGTAAAAGACTTCACGGTAACGCGCAACACCGCCAACGTCGCCACCAACGTCGGTACCAACATTACGGACACGATCGTCGTAAAAGGATTGAACGGATTCACCGGCCCCGTTGCGCTTACCTGCTTGATCGAGGGCGCGCCGCTGGGCACGAGCTGCACCTTAAGTAACCCGAACCCTGCTGCTAGCGCCGCGGGCACCAGCGTCACCGCTACCATTATCTCGAGCGCGGCGACGACACCGCAGGGCACCTACATTGTCGACGTCACCGGAACGAACTCGAGCCAGCAGAAGGCAGTCAGCTTTACCGTGCAGATCAAGGACTTCACGCTTGGCGCGGGCACCAATGCCATCACGCTGCCGCAGCCGCCGCCCGGGCAATCGAGCGCGCTGCACGTCCCGCTGACGCTGACCGCCCAAAACGGCTACAACTCCTCCACCATCTTGAGCTGCGGCGGCCAGCCTGCGGGCGTCACCTGCGCCTTTGCCCCGGCTTCCGGCGTGCCGACCATTGGCGGCTTGGGTTCCATACTTACTATCAGCGGCGCGAGCACCGCCGCAGCGGGCCCGCACGACATCACGGTGAAGGCCACCGCGGGAACCCTGATCCGCACTCAAGTGATCACGGTCACTCTGTGGGGTCCGAACTTCACCCAAGCCGTTACGCCGACCACGCAGAACGTTACGAACGGATCTTCAGCCGCCTATACGGTCACCTACACCCCACTCGGAGGCATGACGGACGACATCACCGTCGGGTGCGGCGCACCGCTGCCTAGCGGCGTGACCTGCACGCCGGTTCCTGCGACCGCAAATCCGGGGAACGGCTACCAGTCCGTCGTGACTCTGCAGACGACTTTCGGAACTACGCCGGCGGCGAACGCAACCGTCTTCATCCAAGGCGTGAGCGCGGCGCAAAATAATTTGACCCGCGGGAACAACGTAACGCTCTCAGTGAAAGACTTCACCGTCACCACGAATACGCCCATCGTCACGACCCACGTCGGCAGCAACATCACAGATACCATCCTAGTGAAAGGGCTGAACGGATTCACGGGCAATATTCCACTGACCTGCGTGATCGTGGAAGCCCCGACGGGCGCCTCTTGCAACTTGAGCAACGTCAATCCCGCGGCATCTTCTGCCGGAACAAGTGTTGCCGCCACGATCAACTCGTCGCTAGGCACCACACCGACCGGCAGCTACACGGTGCAAGTCACCGGTACCACGAGCGGCGGCTCGAAGATGGCGCAGTTCACCCTAAACATTAATGACTTTTCAATGGAAGTAGATACTACCTATCAAAACATCGTAACTACCGGGAACGTGGGTTTCCATTTTCTGTTTACTGCTCTCGGCGGGTTCAACTCGCAGGTCAGTTTGAGCTGCGTCACGCCTTTGCCGACCGGCTTGACTTGCACGTTTGCGTCCACTGCGTTCGTTCCTTCTCCTGCGGGCTCGCCTCTTCTTCTGACCATAAACGTCGCCGCGACTAACCCAATAACGACCAACAACGTCACCGTCCGCGCTGTTTCGGGGAGCCTTGTCCCACACCGTTCACCTGCAGATCGCCCACGGAAACGCGCCAATAATCACATCAATGGATTCCAACCCACGGAGACCGCGGCGACACCTTCACTCTTCGCGGGACGAACTTTCACTTCACTATCACTGTTGACTTCAACGGTGTTCCTGCGCAGTTGACCGGCGCCAACGACGAGTTCGTGAGCGCGATAGTTCCGCCGACCGCAACAACTGGTCCGGTTCGTGTGACAGTCAACAACTTGGTCAGCAATGCGATGACCTACACCGTTGACGTTCAACCGTTCATACACTCGTTGCAGCCGACCAGCGGAGTTCCTGGCGATACTGTTGAGATTCGCGGAGCCCGCTTCGGGAATGCGCAAGGCAACGGGACGGTCAGCTTCAATGGCGTGCCAGCTGCCGTGAGTTTCTGGAGCAACAACGAGATCGATGCAGTTGTTCCCGCGGGCGCAGGAAGCGGCGATGTCGCAGTCGTCACCCAGGAAGGGCGCGTCAGCAATGGGTCCTTCTTTACTGTCTTGCCTTAGGTTCCACTCCCGCTGTTGTGCGTGCGCCGCCTTGGGAAGTCGCTCTGCAAGGCGGTTTCATTCAGTAGAAATCCGAGCAGCTCAAGTAAAACCCGCAGCCCTCGCATTTCATCTTGCAGCCGCGATCCTTCAGCCGGGTCCCACAGGTAGGACAATAATTCGACGGGTCAGCCGCCTTCACGGCTTCCTTCCGCGCCAGCGCACTCTCGATCTGCTCCTCGCGCTCATGGCTCACATTCTAGGGCAGCTTTCGCCTCGTCCGAGCGCTTATTTACGCCAGCAGCAGCGAACCCCGCGCGCGTGCTGCTCCTCTAATTGATTGCGATCCTCGACGATCGCTGAGGAGAGTTGCGAAATGAAAAAGGTACTGATTCTTACCGTGGCGCTCGTGGCATCGACCCTTAGCTGGGCCGGAACCGCCAAAGAGGACGCCTCGACCGGCTCGACAAAAGCCGGAGACGTTCTGAAAGAAGTCATGGGAGCGCCGGATAGCGGCATCCCGCAAGAAGTTTTAGAAAAAGCCAAGTGCATCGCCGTCGTTCCTCACATGGTGAAGGGCGGATTCATCTTCGGCGCGCAGGGTGGAAAAGGCGTAGCCACCTGCCGAACCTCGAGCGGCGCGTGGAGCGCTCCTTCGTTCTTTGCTGTCTCCGGTGGAAGCTGGGGCGCGCAGATCGGCGTTGAAGGCATTGACCTGGTCATGACCATCATGAACGACACTGGCATGAAGGCTTTGCTCAGCAACAAAGTGCAGCTCGGTGGAGACGCTTCCGCTGCTGCCGGCCCGGTCGGGCGCCACGTTTCGGCCAACACCGATATCAAGGCTGACACCGGCATCCTGACCTACTCGCGCGCCGAAAGGTCTGTTCGCGGGCGCAACGCTGAACGGTGCTGCCATCCGTCAGGACGATGATTCCACAAAGGCGGTCTACGGTCTCTCTGGTGAGAAAGCGTACAAGCGCGACTGCTGACCGGCGAAGTGCCGCCTCCGGCAGGCGCGCGTCCCTTCCTGGCTACCGTCCGCTCGGCCGTCTTCCGGCCGCTGGCGGAGCGCCAGGAGCAGAAGAAGGAAGCCGCGAAAGATAACGCCGAACGCGTGGACGAGAAAGACCGCGCCAAGGGCATGCCCGAAAGCGATAAGCCGGCTGACACTGCAACCAGTAGGAGCAGCCGAAGCCGTAGTTTTCAGGGAAGTCTGAACAAATAAGGCGGGCCGCAAGGGCCCGCTTTTTTTTGTCCCCGCCACTGCTGTATCGTTGCCCCCAATCGTACAGGAGGGGCCGGATGCTTAAAGGATTCAAGCAGTTCGTCTTTCGCGGCAACGTTGTGGACTTGGCCGTCGCAGTCGTGATCGGCGCCGCCTTCGGCGCGGTGATCACGTCGTTTGTCGAGAACGTGCTCACGCCTCTGATCGCCGCCATCGTCGGCAAGCCCGATTTTTCAGCGCTCGTGCGTCACCGTAAACGGCAGCCCCATCAAGTACGGGCTCTTCCTGAACGCTTTGATCGCTTTCCTGCTGGTCGCGGCGGCGATCTACTTCTTCATCATCGCGCCCATGAATGCTTACGTCGCGCGTCGCGCGCGCGGCGAGGCGCCGCCCGATCCGACCTCGAAGAAATGTCCGGAGTGTATGAGCGACGTTCCGATAGCCGCCAAAGCGTGCGCCTTCTGCACCAGCGTGCTAGTGGCTTGATCACTTCACTGCACGTTACGACTCCGCTCATCCCTCCATCTCGTGATAAGCGCAATGGAAGCGGTACGTTCCCGCGGTCGTGAACTGGTGCTCCCAAGTTTGCTGCGGCTGCGATGTCGCCGGAGTCGAAGGGCTGTTCGCCCGCGGGAAGAAGGTCGGCGCGCGTCAGAGCCGTGTTCTTCTGATCAGGTCTGCGGGCCATCGGTCACCGTGTGGGTGAAGCTTGAATTGTTGATGAAGCGCACCTTCTGCCCCGCCTTGATGCTTACGCCTCGAGGATCGGTAATCGAAGGCTCCGAATTGCATCGTCGGCATCGCCGCTGGGAGCGGCGGGTTGTTGCGTTTTGCGCGAAGGCCGAACAGCGAGAATCGCAACGCGAAAGAAATATCTTCAACATAGAAAGTGAGATGCTGAGTTGGACGGGGCACGGGCGGCGTCAGCAAAGGTCAGCGGGTATTTAGGCAAATAAAAAGACGGCCGCTGGTTGGCGGGCCGCCTGATCTTTTTGGGTGTGACCTGTGGTTTAGAGAGGCTGTACGTTTTCAGCCTGCAGGCCCTTGGGTCCCTTTTTCACTTCGAACTGCACCGCTTGGCCTTCTTGCAGGCTGCGGAAGCCGTTCGCCTGGATAGCCGAGAAATGCACGAAAACATCTTCGCCGCTCTGGCGCGAGATGAATCCAAAACCCTTGGCATCGTTAAACCACTTCACTGTTCCTTGTTCCATGATGGATCAAATTCCTTTGTTGCTTGATGTTACGCGTCGAATTTTGAATCGGAGGATACTGCAGGCAGGAACCAGCTTGAGGCAAGTACTGCGCACAACCGCTTCGTAAATCTCAACGTACAAAGATAGTGTAGCACGGCTTTTTCCGGCAGCCTAGAAGAACCAGAGAGTCGGTCTAAGTATCTGAATAAATGGCAGTTATCGATGAGACACTTTGGCTGAGTGCTGACCGCTGAATGCTTAGCGCGCTGTCTTCAGATACCCATTGACCTGCTCTTCCCACTCCGTGCCGGCCTTGCGGTCGTGCTCGGCCATCCCGCGGACAGGCCTGTCCCCACCAGCCGTCAGCGCTGTGCGTTCATAGACCACGTCGATCTTGGTGCTCTGCGCGTCCTGCGGCGCGATATGAATGTCGATGAGCGTCGTCATCGTATCCGGGATCACGTAGACGTACTGCACGTGTCCGCTCTTCTGATCGAAAGCAGTATTCACCCACGGCACGGTTGTGGCGTGTCCATGCTGCACCGTGAAGACGGCGCCTTCGACGTCGTTCGCCGGTTTGGGGTAGACAAAGGTCGGGTCCCAATCCTTCCCCGCCCATACCCGCTCCTTCTCCGCCCCGAAAAGCGGAAATACCTGCGAGTAGGGGCCGTGCGCCACAAACTCGAACTCTGAGCGCTCGCGAGCTGAACCTGGCGCATTACGCTGGCGCAAGTGGTACGCCAATAATCCAACTCCAAGGCCCAGTGCAATAACGATCACGATCACTACCGTCTTCATTACTTCTTCTCCTTCAGGTTATGACTGTCTGAGGCGCGAAGCTTGAGTCCGTAGATCCGCTTCAACTCTTCGATCTGCTTCAGCGAGTTCAGACGAAAAAGCGGCCTTGCCTTCAAAGGCATGCAACACGATGCCTTCCAGCAGGTCGCCCAGGGTGATGTCTTTCAATTCGGCAAAGCCCTTCAGGACTTTCAGGATGCGCTTCTCCATGCGCACGCCCGTCTGCACCCGTTCGACCTCCAGCCGCTCCGTTCCTTGCGTTTTCATGGTACCAATGTACCATGGTACCAATCAGGACGTCAATCCGGCCCGCAGCCCCTCTTCGGAGGTCATCCCGAGCGAAGCGAGCCGGGGCGAGCGCAATCGAGGGATCTGCATTTGCGACAACTATTTGACCAAGTGGCCCCGCAATTCCATCGCGTGCGGCGGAATCCGTAGTATTGTGGAGTAGCTACTTCTCCGGAGACGCTTCCCTCAAGTCCCTTCGCCGACGCAGCCAAACTTGCTCGACGAGGTTTTCCTTCATGCGCTCCGGTCTCGTGTTCGCCGCTTCCCTTAAGATCCCCAACCGCTTCCTGCTTTGCAAGGTGGTCTGCCGTTCCAGCCAAAAATTGCACCGTACCGGCGCTTCCATGACCAATACCATCAACACTTCATTCGAGATGGTGGAGCCGCAGCCCGAGCCCAACGAACCGAAACCTCGCGCCGCAGCTTAGTCAGCCCACATTGACGCAAGCGCCCCAGCTTTAGCGGGCGTATAGTATTGGCCGGATTTTTTGCAGGAGGCCACTATGTCACTCAACGGCAAGCACGCGTTGATCACGGGAAGCTCGCGCGGCATCGGCCGCGGCATCGCTCTCAAGCTGGCGGAGCAGGGCGCAAAGATCGCGGTGCACTATTTCCAAAACGAAAAAGCAGCGAAGGAGACGCTGGCGGAAATCCGCAAACGCGGCTCAGACGGGTTCGTGCTGCAGGCCGATGTCACCCGCGTCGAGGAAGTCAGCGGCATCTTCGCGCGCGTAAAGCGCGAGTTCGGCAAGCTCGACATCTTCGTCGCCAACGCACGGCCGGAGACACCGCAATTCTTCGCGCCACCCATGGATATTACGCTCGAGCAGTGGGACGCAGCCTTCAACTCGCAAGCCAAGGGCTTCTTGATCTCGCTGCGCGAGGCGGCCGCGCTCATGCCATCCGGCGGACGCATCCTCGCCATCGCGTATCACGCCGGCAGCATCACCGGAGGCTTGCAGCCGTGGGTCGGCATGGGTTCAGCGAAGGCCGCGATGGAATCGCTGGTGCGCTACTTCGGGGTCGCACTCGCGCCTCGCGGCATCACTGTGAACGCGATCAGTCCGGGATGGGTCGATGACAGCGTGCTCAACTCTCTCCCCGATCAGGTACAGGAGATGATCCGCAAGTGGCACCAGCGCGGCTGGACTCCAATGGGACGCCTGGGCACGCCCGCTGACATCGGCAACGCCGTCGCAATGTTCTGCTCCGAGCAGTCGGCATGGATCACCGGACAGATCATCTGCGCCGATGGCGGCTCGTCGCTCATGAACCCAGAGATCCCGACCGAGATGCAGATGTAGAACTCGCCATCCAGAAAGCGGAAAGTAGTTTTCGCGTGGCGCTACTTACCATTCCTGCCAAGCAGGCAGATGCCGCCCCACGGACGATTGCCTGCGACCTTCGCGTCCGGCAGCGCGGCGAAGAAGCGCATGATGAATGGAAGTCGCTTGAGTTTCGCCGCCACTTTCATCAGCGTGCGTACCTCGAGCGGACGCCACCCGCACTTCAAGAAGAAGTCCGGCCCTTCGGGCGGCGCGAATCTCATGGGAGTCGCCCTCATCTGCTCCCCCATGTTCTTTTGCAGCATCTTCAGCAGTCCAGGCGACTGCAGATCACAGATCCAGCGCTGGAAGGTTTTCGCATCAGCAAGGTCCTGCCCCAGCGAGAGCACCTGCTCCCGTTCCAGATAGACCAGCAAGCCTTCCGTCATCACCAGCACGCGCTTGTTCTCTGCCGCGACGCGCGCAAATAACTCGCGACGCGCCGCGACGTCGGAGAGATCGAGCGCGACACGCTCCAGCCGACAGCGCGGCTTCTCCGCACCAAGGATCTGTTCTTTGTAAGCCAGTAGCGGAGGCAGAATCCACTTCGATCCAGCGCAACTCGGCCGGCAAGTCCAGCCGATATGGCCGCGAATCCAACCCGCACGCCAGGTTCAAGACCGCGTCCGCGCCGACCGCAACTTCCTGGTTCACGAAGTGATCGATCAGCCAGGTACGCGCCACGAATGACCACGTATGTTTTGCGCTGAACGTTTGCGCCTGCGCGATCTGCTCACCGCGCTCGCCGGCGAGCTTGCGCGCATACGGATCGTTGAAGACCGCGTCCGGCCGCTCTGACTCGCGAGCGCGATAGACGGCGACCCACAGCGCAGTGTCAGAGATATTGCGGATCAGCGGTTCGGTCGTTTCCGGCATGAAGAGATTCTACCGAAGAGCCTCCTGCCGCTTGTTTTTTCTTGTCAACCCCAGTTCGTCCCAACAGATTTGTAAGCCGCTGATAGTGCGGGAAATACAGTCACGGCAAAATGTCATGTTTGCCCTATCAAAACTGCTACGCTTGAAGTAGTAGGAAATTTCCTCTCTTTTGCTATTTGTCATCCCAAGCGAAGGGATGGGTTCCCCCACACAAGCTCCGCTTGGGTGGGATTTTTTTCGAGTGCTTCACTCGCTGCGGCGAGTTGCGCACTGGCCTTCGGCGGAGTGGTAGGGTGCTTCGACCATCTATTCTCCCCACTGAAGTGGGGTGCTTCTACCGGCGCGGTTCAAACCGCGCCCTTTTGAAACAAGAAGTGGTTTTCTCCGCACGACTGAGTGTGCCTTCCCGAAAAAAAATGGCAAAACAAGAAACGCCCTTGCGCGGCGGCCAACGCACACGTGTGTCCAAAAAGAAGTTGTCATCCCGAGCGCAGCGAGGGACCTGCTTGTCGCTGTCTCCTGCATCCTACGTCCTGCCTCCTCCGCGCTCCAAAGGCGCTCGCATCTCGCTCTCCGGCGCCGTCGTGCGCACCAAAAAGGACAAAGGCTATCTCGCCGAGATGGCTTTCGTGACCAAAGCTATGAGCCTGGGATTCAATGTCTGCAAGCCCCTGGGCGAGACTCCCGGCTTCGACTTCGTTGTCGAGTCCGGCCGCCGCGTATGTAAGGTGCAGATGAAATCCGGATGGGCGGAGTGGCACGGCGGCTATCCCGTCAAGCTTTCCAATGCTCACCGCAACTACCGCGCTGACGAGACCGACTTCATCGTCGTCTACATCATCCCCGAAGACGCGTGGTACGTGATGCCGATCGCCGCCGTGTCTTCACCCGTCCCTAGCCCGACCGACCGGGCGAGGACCTCGCACGGCAAGTTTTTATCCGCACGTCACGGCATCAAAAGCCCGCCTCGAGATCTACCGCGACGCCTGGCATCTCCTCGGCCGCCCTCGCCGGGCCTCGCGCAAGGCGCAGCTATCGGGAAACCTTCCCTTTCGGGGAAAATCTTCGAATGGCGCGAAGCGCGGACGCCAGGACGGCCAGTCCAAACGCGAGCGCGACCGCACCGCACTGGAGAAGAAGTTGGGCAAGACCTTGCCGCAACGCCGCGCTCAGGCCGCTTGGGAAGCCCTGGGCAGTTGGTTGTTCTCATCCGACGCTTAAGTTTGTGTAGCCACGGGCCTCCGGTCCGTGGTCCCGAGCCAAGCAAGGGATGAGCACGACTTCCAGCCGTGCCGGTAGAAGCACCCGACTTCAGTCGGGTGAAAGACGATCAAAGATTCCTTCCGCGCTGCCGCAGGCCCGCGGGGAGCAAAGCAAAGCGCGAGAAGAATCGAGGTACAATCCTCGCGCCCATGAACTTCGTCAAGAATCTCGCGTTGGCTCTGCTGATCCTGGTCGTCTTCGTGGTCGTCGTTGTGGGAATGCTGATCGCTGACTTTGTATTCTTCGACGGATGGTGGCTCCTGCTCGCTGTCGTGCTTGACGTCGCTGTGGGCGTGCTCGCCGCTTATATCTATCGCTGGTGGAAGTATCCGGGACTATTCGCGTCACACCCCGCGTCGTTTTGGCTGGGCAGATTCCTTGCCGCAGTGTTGTTCTTCACCGGAGGCATCGGTGTGATCGCCGTTCTGTCTAAGCTGCATGTGAAAATTGCCGTTGATGGAGTCTCCGAATGGCTCGGCTTGAGCTTTAAGTTCCGCAAGGGAAAGCAGGCGCAGATGAGCTCGGTCGCGGCCAAAGAATTGCGGCCCGCGTCACTAGTGACCGTCGATGGATTCGAAGTCGTGACCCGCGACAGCCATCGCCTCGTCCCCGAACCGCCCGGAACGGTGATCTACAAGGTGCATTACGCCGACGGCGAGGTGCGCGAAGTTCCTGAACGTGAATTGGTAGAGGTTGACTGACTCTCGCGCTTCCGTTTCGCTTCGCGCTGGCCTTCGGCAGATCACACGACTGAAGTCGTGTGCTGACACAGAAAATCCCACCCAAAGCCTGCCCTGACTGTTGGTCGAAGGGCGCATGCAGTTGTCATCCTGACCCTGAGCGAAGTCGAAGGGGAAGGACCTTGCGTTTGACTTTCCTGATTGCTGATTGCTGACTGCTGACTGCCCGTAGCTGCCTCCTGCCTCCTGATTTTCTGGGTACTGGGTACTGAGTACTAGGTACTATCTTCCTATGCCTGCTTACATCATCGCGCAAGTCAAGATCAACGACCCGGTACGCTACGAGGATTACCGCCGCATGGTGCCTGCTTCGCTAGCGGCGTACGGCGGCAAGTTCATCGTCCGCGGAGGACGCACCGAGCCGCTCGAAGGTGGATGGAACCCGCCGCGCTCCTCCACTCGTCATCCTGAGCGAGGCGATCTTTCTTTATGCCGAGTCGAAGGACCTAGGCGAGCTACCGCGCAGGAGCGCGAAGCGAGCATCCAAATCAACGCCGCCGCAGAGCCTGCCCTGAGCGGAGTCCAATGCGCGCAGCTGGTGGCAGTCCGACGAATACGCGGAAGCCAAAGCCCTCCGCCAGGCCATAGCCGAAACTCAGATGTTGATCGTGGAAGGCATCAGATGAGGGGCGAAGATGTGGAGTAGCCCGCCGCTTGAATCAGAGCTGGATTAGAGAGAGACTAGCCTTCCTTCGAGGTGAAGCACATGGCGACCGCAACTCTCGGCAAGAAGGAACAAGAAATCCTTAGCTTTTTGCACCAGCGGGTATTCGATCCAATCCTGAGCTCTCCCGCAGCTTCGGAGAAGCTCAAACAGGGTGTCCGAATGACAATAATCCGCCTCGAGCAGAGAGATGCTCAAGGCATGATCCAGTACTATTGGTCCGCCATCATTGGAACTGAACGAAGCGTCGGCTTTGCGGCTTTGATGCGGCAAGAGGGATTTTCCCGTTTTGAAGAGGCGCTCGAAGAGTTTCGAGTGCGCTTCGACGATGCTTTTTTAAGCAGCTAGTTTGAGAGGTAATCTATGAGTTGGATAACCGCAAATGGAATGGCGGGAGGCGATCTTAGCGATCAGAAATCTTTCCGCCGCGCGTTGCGAAAAGCCGCTTTCTCGTGGCACAAGCACAATGATCGATGGAGAGTTCCGGCCGGCAGCACCAAACACACTCAGATGCTTGAAGTTTTTGAGCAGTGGAGCAGGAAATAGCCAACTTGTCGCTGCGGGCAACATGGGCCACTCGCCCACCGGCCTACCAAGAAAAAGGAACTCCCCGCAAACACGGGGAGTTCCTTTATGGTCGACTCGTTTACGCGAGCAGGCTTCGCAAGTTGGACGACATTACCGTCTTGATCGCCTGTATTGTGTCGAACGTCTCTTCGTTCAGAACCGTCAGTTCCGCAGTGGCCATCGAGTAGATTAAAAAATCAACCGAACTGATCAGGGTGCGGTCACTTTTGTTTTCAAGTACGAAGCGCTCGTAAAAAGGGTGGTCGACGTTCCACTTGATTACAGCTACTCTACCCTTCAATTCCGCATCGTAAATTGGTCCGTTCTTTCCCAGGTGCTCTGATAAGAACTGCACATAGTCTCGCGATTCTCCCTCAGAGCCCTCGGCTCCATCACCATTCTTACTTGGGCGCGGACGAATCAGAAGGTGAGCTTTTTGGTCGATCAGCTTTTCCGATTCGCCGTGGACGATTTCTTGATCTTCCTTCGAAACTCTCGCCTTTTTGAGACGGTCTCGAATCGTTCTTACTTGCCCCTGCGCAGCCTCCTTAATTTTGTCGAGAATTGCTTGCTTAGGATCAACTCCGTCCTTTGTGAAATTGACGCCCATGTCCTGGTCCAAGCTACTGGAGAAGTAGAGCTCAGCACGAAATCTGTTTAGATCGTTGTGCTTGGTAAAGACTTCGAGGGTTTCTCCAGAGCTGATTTCGCGGTTGTTCCGCAATACCGAAAAACCGGAGTTCTTTTGATTGATGCCCCGGGACTTATTTCCATCAATGCCGAAATCAGGCAGAATGGACAAACGGACCCGAATGCTTTCCAGCACCTCGACGCCGCCGGCATTCTTAACCTTGATGTCGTAGGTCTCATCGCTGAACAGTTCCGCTTCTTGATCAAGCATCAAAGGATCCACCGCTCCCACGGCTTCACCGTTTATGTAAATGCTTTTACCTGCTTCAAGAAACTTGCGGTAGATTTGCCCAACCTTATTCTTGAGCGTTTTGCTGAAATTGGAAGTGTTGCGATTTTGAAGCCCGTCACAATTCGTCAGATCCACGATGGTTCCCGTTCCGTTTCCAACGACTCGATTGAATTCAGCAACCTCATGCACGACTGCTTCACCGAGGAACTTGCAAAATTCATTTCGCTTCTTGACTTCGTCAATGTCGGTGACACTCTTTAGGACCTTCCCGTTTTGTCGCGTAAGCACGGTCGTGCGTCGTGCAATAGATAACGCAGCCGTAACCAAACCCATGCCGAACTTTCCCAAATCGGAAGAGGTATTCCGCTCGGTCAAAGAGCCCAGTTTGAGTGCTTCATCGAGCACATGCTTGGACATGCCGACACCGTCGTCTGCGACGGTAATTACTGGCTCGCCAAGTTCTTGATGAATGGTTATCCAAACGTTGCGCGCTTCTGCATCGAGCGCGTTGTCAATTAAGTCGCAGACTGCCGCGTAGTTGTCGTAGCCGAGGAAACGGAGCGAGTCCATTAGCTTCGCTGCATTGGGGATGTTTTGGGTGGTGAACATGGTGATACCTTTCGCGCTCGATGATTTACACCAAGCTTATGAGTTGTGGGGCAGGAAATATCGAAGGTACTCGGGCGGGATGAGAACTATGATCAATCCAACTTCTCGCTCGATACTAAGGTACCAAGACCGTTCCCTACAGATTCCACGCTCTATCCTTTGGACAAAGCACAGTCATTGTGAACCGAGAGACCAACAATGTCAAATGAGGTTCAGCTGTTCTCGTCGTAAGCCTGCTTTTTGATCCCGAACGCGAGCACTGGGCAGCCGCCGGAAGCGCGATTGTCCAGTTTAGGGACAAGCTTTCCCATGTGCGTTGTTGATTGACCGAACGAAGCCCCCCTTCCGAGCTCATCGAAGATTTCTTGGAGCTCACTTGCTCTGGTGATGACCACGCCAACACTTAGCACATTGAGGTCGAAAAGCAATCGGAATGTAGTGAGGTCGCGGTCGAAGAATGGATCCTTGTTATTCCATTCCGTTTCTATGGCGACACGATTCCTGAAATAGTCCACGTGGTGCGTGGGGGCAAGAGTAGTAGCCTCATCTGCTTTAACTTCAATTTCGAAGTTATGCTCTTGCCAGCCTCTGCCATAAAAAAATCCATCGATCGAGATTGCGATCGGGGACTTTCGACCACCCGGCTGCATAATGTGTGATTTTCGGAGAACAAATTCAGAAAGCATAGTCATGAGATCTTCCCATTCGTGCGGAAAATCCTCATGCAGAATCGCAGTCGCGTGATTCTTTTCGGCTACTTCAAATTTCTTAACAACGGCGGCGGGTATGAGGTTTAGACCCATCAGTTAGGTTTAGTGGACAATCTCTCCATCATTTCTCGATCGAAAAGGCTTTGGGCAGACCGTGAATGATTCGAGTATGTATTCCAGCTTGGAAAATATTTGTCATCCGCTTGATTTCCCCAGCTTACCCAACCGTCTCGCGCTCCGCGGGCGAACAATTCCACATATGGGCCTGGACTGCAAGACTCAATAATTGCGTACTGCTCATCGGGCTTGCGAGAGTGCTCACGCTTGCGACTACAGAGGTAATTAACTTGGCTTCGCCCCGGCTGCAAAGTCCGCGCGTTTTTACCTCGCACACCGAAGAGAACTATCTCCGTGACATTTCGAAAGTAGAAGCCTACACCACGCCCATCGGATCCGCCATCCTTTCGGATCTTGTGCCAGACGACGTTGCTCTTGTAGTGAAAGCCCCAGGCTTGCATTACAGCGAGCCCCTCGGGCAAAAGCGCATTCGGACACCAAAGGTATAAGTGAGAGGTGTCATCACTGATCATCGAAACAGGTAGGGTCTTAATTTCATCCAGCGACATGGTTCCGTAGCGCGCGAGGCGTTTGTGTTCCGGCGCCACTTTGCCTGTACGATTTTGAAACTGCCAAGGCGGATCTGCAAGGATGGTCCGGAATCTTTGACCATCGACAAATGCCAGCAGTTCTTCGGCGGGTGATAGTGAAATCATTGACTTTCGCCCTTTCTTCGCTACATCATCTACACCGTTCCTGTGCCTTGTCAAGAGTCTTGATCCCCCCAGCTTCGAAATATTCCCAAATTGAACCGCCGAACCTGTCCGCCTACCCAATCCCTCTCGCACTTCCACATCCGCGGCAGCGGAACCAGCGGCCGAGGCGCAGCATGAGGCATCCGCAGACGTGGCACATGGGCGAGCCGGGGATGACGGGCAGCTCGCTCGTCCGCTGCTCCCAGAAGACCGACTCGCAGGTGGCGCAGCGGCGGCGCGAGCCATCGCTGACGCGCTCCAGTTGCGTGAGGTAGCTGAGCGTGTCGTCGCGCTCGCAGCAGACCGGGCACAGCGGCGCGGTCTCGTTCTCCAGGAACCAGTAGCCGAAGACGCCGCGGCGCGTGGCCGTGACCTGCCGCCGCGCGCCGAGCTCACGCTTCAGCTCGCGGTTCTCCTCCTGGAGCGCGTCGAACTGGCGGCTCAGGATCATGACCAGGTCGTAGATCTCGCTGATCTTTTGCTTCAGGTCGGCGTCGTGGACGTGCTCGGCGAGGTCGTAGGCGTGTTGCGTGGCCACGATCGCCGAGGTGACGAGTTGTTCGTGCGATGCCATGACCGGTTGCGAGTTGCGAGTACCGAGTAGCGGGTTTCCAGTTTCCAGTTGCGGGTACCGAGTACCGAGTTACTGAGTACCGAGAGCCTCTAGCTAGCCGGAAGGTCATCCCGAGCGTAGTCGAGGGACCTGCATTCCGTATTTTCTCTGCGCTCTTCTTCGCGCGCTCGGCGGTGAAAAGCTTTTAACCGCAGAGACCGCAGAGATCGCAGAGGACGTAAGCCCTCGGGTGGAGCAAGCATTCATGCCTGCATGAATGCTTGCTCCTAAATCGTCTGGGCGGGTCAGGTCTTTAGACCTGACATCCACCGCCTTGTGTAAGCCCACGGCCCAGACCCCCGACTTCAGTCGGGGGCGACGCAGCGCGGTGGGGAAAACACTGTTATCAGAACCCTACTCTGCCGCTTGTATCAGGGCACGACTTTAGTCGCGCCGGATCGAGCCACCCATTGTTCCTTTGGGGAGGTCGGGCTGAAGCCCGACCTCCCCAAAAATCTTCCGTCCTGTTCGGCACGGTTAAAACCGTGCCCTGATACTTGTTTCATCCGCGCCCTTGTATCAGGGCACGACTTTAGTCGTGCCGGAGGAAGCACCCCACTTTAGTGGGGTGAAAAGAACGATTGAAAGAGCTCTTCCGCTCTGCCGAAGGCTGGTGCGAAGCGGAGCGAAGGACCGCAATCGAATCCCCTACCGAACACTGCGCGTTGGATGGGGCACCCCAGGGTTCTTATCCTGCGGTGGCCGCACCGCTGAAGCGGTGCGGCCACCGGAAATTTTTGGGCCTACAGCGGATAAATCCGTGCCCTGATACCAGGAGACGGGGCAAGCCCCGTCTCTACCCTGCTGCTACGAGCACCCCGAGGTTGAACCGCAGCTCATGCAGCGGTAGCAGCTCCCATTTCTAGTCATGATGGCGCCGCAAACGTGGCACGACGGCGCGTCGCCCATGTCGACGAAGTCTTTCATGGCGTCGGCGGCGTGAAACAAGCCGCGATCGACAGGTGCGGTTCCCAGTTCCCGGTTCCCAGTTCCCAGACTAGAGGTGCCAGCTTCGCTGGGTATTCCGCCCTGCGGCGGCGTGGTCCCGCTGGCCAGCAATCCGTTCTCATCCGGCACGCCCGGAGGCATGGCGCCGATGGTCTTCGGACGCAGCCCGTCGAACAGCGCCTGCTGCTGCCCGGTGAGGAAGCGCAGGTGCATCCAGCGGAAGATGTAATCCATGATCGACTTGGCGAAGCCGATCTCGGGATTGCCCGACCAGCCGCTCGGCTCGAAGCGCGTGTGCGCGAATTTTTCGCACATCAGGCGCAACGGCACGCCGTGCTGCAGCGCGATGGAGATCGCCGTTGCGAACGAATCCATGAGGCCGGAGACGGTGGACCCTTCCTTCGCCATGCGGATGAAGATCTCGCCCGGGTTGCCCGTCTTCGTAGAGACCGACGGTGATGTAGCCATCGTGCCCGGCGACGGAGAACTTGTGAGTGACGCTGAGGCGCTCGTCAGCCAGCCGCTTGACGAAGCGCTTTGGCGGACCTGCGGTTCACTTCTTCCTGCGCCGGTGTAGCTATGGTGGCCGGTCGGCCGTGGTCTTGTGCGTTGACTCCGCCGGAGGCCATCAGCGGCTGCGACTTCTTCGATCCGTCGCGGTAGATGGCGACCGCCTTGAGGCCCAGCCGCCAGGACTGCAGGTAGGCTTCGGCGATGTCGTCGACGCTGGCGTTCTCGGGCAGGTTCACGGTCTTCGAGATGGCGCCGGAGATGAAAGGCTGCGCGGCGGCCATCATGCGGATGTGTCCCATGTAGTGGATGGAGCGCGTGCCCTTGGCCGGCTTGAAGCTGCAATCGAAGCAGGCGAGGTGCTCGTCCTTGAGGCCGGGCGCGCCTTCGATGGTGCCGGTGGCGTCGATGTAGCTGACGATGGCGTTCACCTGCTCGCTGGAGTAGCCGAGCTTGAAGAGCGCCGTCGGGACGGTCTGGTTCACGATCTTGATCATGCCGCCGCCGACCAGCTTCTTGAATTTCACCAGCGCGAGATCGGGCTCGATGCCGGTGGTGTCGCAATCCATCATGAAGCCGATGGTGCCGGTGGGTGCGAGCACGGTGACCTGCGAGTTGCGGTAGCCGTGCTTCTCGCCGAGGGCGAGGGCCTCGTCCCAGCACTGGCGCGATCCTTCGAAGAGCGCATTCGGCACCGTGGTCTTATTAATGTTGTTGACCGAGGCGCGGTGCATGCGGATCACGTCGAGGAACGGCTCGCGGTTGATGTAAAAGCCGGGGCAGGCGCCGCCCGTGACGTCCTTCGGATCCACTTTTGTTGTCGCCGGAGCGATACGCGGGCACTGCTCCGCGATACGCGCCGACTGCAGATACGCCTCGCCACACATGATGGCGGTGACGCAAGCGGCGTAGTCGCGGCCAGCGTCGGAGTCATAGGGCAGCCCGGTCGCCATGAGCAGCGCGCCCAGGTTGGCATAGCCGAGGCCGAGCGGGCGATAGTCGTGCGAGTTGCGCGCGATCATCTCCGTGGGGTAGCTGGCGTTGTCGACCAAAATCTCCTGCGCAGTAATAAGGATGTCGACCGCGTGCCGGTATGCAGGCACGTCGAACGTCCCGTTCGGCGCGAACTTCATCAGGTTCAGCGATGCAAGGTTGCAGGCGCTGTCGTCGAGGAACATGTATTCCGAGCACGGGTTCGACGCGTTGATGCGGTCGGTGTTCTTCGACGTGTGCCATTTATTGACGGTTGAATCCTACTGCATTCCCGGATCGCCGCAGTTCCACGTGGCTTCGGAGATCTTCTTCATCAGCTCGCGGGCCTTGTAAGTGTGGACCACATGTCCGCCCTTGATGGCGCGAGTGGAAAAGTCGCCATCGCGCTCGACCGCGTTCATGAACTCGTCGGTGACGCGGACGGAGTTGTTGGCGTTCTGGAAGAAGATGGAGCTGTAAGCCTCGGCGTCGGGCGAGGAGCCGTCGTAACCGGCGTTCATCAGCGCCCAGGCCTTGGCTTCTTCCTTCATCTTGCACTCGACGAAGTCGATGATGTCAGGGTGCTCGACGTTGAGGATGACCATCTTGGCGGCGCGACGCGTCTTGCCGCCGGATTTGATCACGCCGGCGAATGCGTCGAAACCTTTCATGAAGCTGAGCGGACCGGAAGCGGTGCCTCCGCCGGAGAGACCCTCAGCCGACGAGCGCAGCGGCGAAAGATTGGTGCCCGTGCCGGAGCCCCACTTGAACAACATGCCCTCTGTCTTCGCGAGCGTGAGGATGGAGTCGAGCGAATCCTGTACGGCGTTGATGAAACACGCAGAGCACTGCGGATTCTTGTAACCGGTCTTGCCGAATTCGACTTTCGCGTCGGCGAAGCTCCAGTGCCAGTTGGTGGCGTCGGAGTTAGGTTCCAGGCGATCGCAGCCGACGTTGAACCAAACCGGCGAATTGAATGCGGCCTTCTGCTGGACGAGAATGTGCACGAGCTCGTCGTGGAAGATGGCGCCCGCTTCCGGAGTGCGGAAGTAACCCTGCGCTAAGCCCCAATCGCGGATGCTCTCGGCGACGCGCGCGATCAACTGGCGAACGCCGGTCTCGCGCTCAGGTGTCCCGATGGTGCCGTGCAGATATTTCGACGCCACGATGTTGGTGGCGGTCATGGACCAGTCCTTCGGGACCTCGACATCTTTCTGCTCGAAGATGCTGTTGCCCTTGGCGTCGGTGATGGAGGCAGTGCGCAGCTCCAACTCGACTTCGTCATAAGGAGAGACGCCTGGCTTGGTGAAGAAGCGCTGGAATTCGAGGCCGGGCGCGCTGGATGTGCGCGGCTGTGCGCTCGCGGGCGCTGCTGTCCGGATGTCGTGTTTCGTGTCCATAGGGGCCATTCTGGTCGCTCCTAATTAGATTCGTTCGGGGCCGTAAAGACTGGTGTTTCGCTTGCTTTTCTCAGCGGCTAAAGCCGCTTCTTATGTCACGTTCTCGGCACGCCTAAAGGCGTGCCCTGATACCAGTTTTAAATCTGAGACGGGACAAGTCCCGTCTCTACCCTGCTTTAAAAGCCAGCGGGCAGGGTCGGCAAACCGGCGAAGCCCTTGCCCTCGATCTCTGACTCGAGTGCCGCTTCCTTTGCCGGTGTGGGTTCGGCGACGAAATTCTCGACCACGCCTGTCCCCGACTGCACTACGCCCTGGATCCAAAGATTCAACGTCGCGGCGACGGCGCGGCGCTGATCAGCATCATCGATGACGGCGTAACGGATGAAGAGCTTGAGCTCGCCCATGCGGCGCTGCACGTCGGTCGAAGAATGGAACATCGAGCTGATGATGCGCGCGAGATCGTCGGCTTCAGTCACGCTGACGAGCGCGAGCATGCGCTTGCTCGCGTCGGTTGGCGAAACGACTTCTTCCGCCAATGCGAAGACTCCCGCGCGATGAGGGACGAGCATAAGGCTGAAGCTGGATTGATATTGCGACCACTTGGTCCACGCGACTGCGGCTTCGTTCGTCATGTATAGAGTCCTCTTTCGGGGGATAGAGGGCTGTCCCTCGCCAGATTGCGCGAAGGTGCCGGTTGCTTTCGGGACGCGCGCGGGGCGGATGATCCCGCCCTGCACGTGCCATCAAGTTTTCAATTGAGTCACCCCAACGGCTGATCGGAACGGTCAGTCCGGGATGGCCACCGCGGCTTTTGTTCAAGGGCTTCGCGGTAGAACCGCTACGCCCTCGCGTCCAGCCCGAGCGCGACAGCTCGCGCTGTCCGCTCACCACACACCCAACACCCCGTGAACTTCACGGGCAGGTTTGAGGTCACCTCTGGCCTCTCACCCTTTGGCGTTGCGTCGGCGGGGAACCGTCGGTGCAGCGTCGTAGTGAGATGCAAATTACGCCTGTATATGGTGCCTGTCAAGAACAAAACACAATATATTGTACCGTTACTACACTGATGCTCCAAGGAAAGCCTAAGTGATTGCACTCAAAGGATTTCAGGCTGGGTGGTTCTTTGGTCCCTCTTAATGGACGCGTTGCATTTCCACAGGCGTGTGAAAGATCTCACCGACTCGCGCCGGAAAATCGGCGCCGCAGCCGGTGCAGGTGAGTACCCAGCCTTGCATCTGGCCTTCGACGAACGGGCGTTTATATTCCGGAGCGAGCAAGCCGAGCACTAAAACTTTTTCGCACTCCGGACAGGTTGCACATTCGGCGAGAGCGACGGCGTGGCGAACATCTACCGGCATGAGACTTCCCTCTCGAACAACTTTGCGCGTGAGCGCGGTGACATACTGCGGCTGGAAAAAATTTCTGAAGGAAAACAGTACGCGAGAGTACGCGTGAGTAGATGGTGGGTCAATTACCCAAATGTTGTGCAACTGTGGATTGCGAGGAAAACGCGGGAGGAACATCCTCCCGCGCGGGTTTCGTAGGTTATTTTCCGACGGGGCCGCCGAATTTTTGCTGAAAGAAATCACCTTTGTTCCAGGTTGGGCGTTGCGGCGCGTTAGCAACGCGCTGCCCGATCAGAAAATCGAGCTTGGCGAGACGCACGTTCGACGGCCAATCGAACGGCAGCGTGATCTCATCGTGCGGCGTGTGATAGATGTTCTGCAACCAATTCATGTAGATGGCCTTTCCATCCACTTTAGGATCGGTGCTCTTCATGCCGGGGCCGACATAGACAGCAGGAATGCCCGCGCGCACGAAGGGAAACTGGTCGCTGCGGATGAAATCGTTCTCATCCGGAAACGGATCAGGGCTGATCTCAAAACCCATCTTAGCGGCTTCGATCTTGAAATCGTTTTGCAGAGAGGAATGCTCGAATCCCGAGGCCGATGACGTCTTTGAGCGGAAACAGCGATGCAAGCTCGTCCATATTGATGTCGGCAACGATGCTGTCTTTGGGAACAGTCGGGTTAAGCGAATAATAGTACGCACCGAGTAGCCCCTTCTCTTCTCCCGTCACATTAAGGAAAATAAGCGACCGCTTGGGATGGACCTTCGTTCGCGAGAAGGCACGGGCGATCTCGATGAGGCATGCCGAACCGGAAGCGTTATCGTAGGCGCCGTTATTGATGTTGTCGCCCTTGTCGGTGGCGCTGATGCCGAGATGGTCGAGGTGAGCGGAGTAGACGAGATATTCGTCTTTCAGTTTCGGATCGGAGCCTGGCAGAACGGCCACTACGTTAGGGCTGGTGCTGTCTTTGTGCTCGGTGAGCAGATGAATCTTGGCCGTGACCGGTAGCTCGAAGCTTTGCACTTTGCCTTCATCAGCATCCTTATATAGCTGCTCGGCGTCTTTGTTCGCAGTCGCCAGCAGTTGCTTGGCGCGAGGAAGTGGAATAGCCACCCCGGCGCGGATCTGCTCGTAGGTGTCATTGGGCCGGCCATTCTTATCGACGATCTTGAAGAGCGGTAATTTGTAATTCCGCACCGCGCGCTGCCATGAGAATGCTTTCTCCAGCGCAGGGCTCCACATGCCGATAACGCCGATGGCGCCGTGTTCGGCGGCGGTCTTGGCTTTCAAGTAAGTCGAGGAGTAATAGGCGTGCAGCGACGATTCCCAACTGGCGGGCGCGCCGGGAAAATAGGCGACGATCTTTCCTTTCACGTCGACACCAGCGTAATCGTCGTGCTTGAGTTCAGGCGCGGTAAGTCCGAATCCAACAAAAACAACAGCACCCTCAGCCGAGGTATCGGTGCGGAGGTAATCGCCAGCCGAAAACCAGTCCTGTTCGAGAACCATCTTCTCTTCGTTGCCATTCGTGGTGAGGGAGAATGTGCTCTGCTCCGAATTGAAAATGGCTTGGCGCAGGTGCACTGCCTGGAAGAAGGTGCCGTCGTCGCCACCGGGCTTCAGGCCCATGCTTTCAAATTGAGCAGCGCTGTAATGAGCGGCGATCTCATGTCCGCGAGTGCCCGTGCCGCGTCCCTCGAGCAGGTCGTCTGAGAGGAAACGGACGTGAGCCTTAAGCCCTTCCGCGGTGATGGAGTCTTCAGGCTTGGCGGCCTGGGCGAGGGCAGTCGCGGCAAGAGCCATGGCTGCGAAAAACAGTCGAATACGCATCTTTGTTCAATTCTCCTAAGGTGACCAAGATAAACCCTAAGACTGGGGTAGAGAGGCTTTGGTATTTTTCCTTGTTACAGAAGGTGAATAAGATGTGACGAAACGCGACATTAGACGCCGTCCCGCAGCGAACGTGCGCGGAAAACGCTGCATCCTACGTTTTAAGCTTCCGCCCAATCAGGGCCCCAGCAACTCTGACCGGAGCGCACCTGTGACCTCCCGATTCTTCTCGCGCGTATTGATCCTCGCAATTTCCGTGCTGCTGCCAGCCCTCGTGCAGGCGCAAACGTCCGTGACCGGTCAGTGGTCAGCGGTGCAGACCTGGCCCAATGCCAGCCCGGGCTGGGTACCGACGCACGTCATGGTGTTGCCAACGGGCAAAGTACTTTATTGGTCGTCTTACGGCGACGGATTGAATCCCCATTTCTGGGATCCAGCGACCAACGCCGTCACCGCGGCTGCGCTTCCGGGCTACAACATTTTTTGTGCCGGCCACTCGTTCCTTGCTGACGGAAAACTTTTCGTCAGTGGCGGACACATCGACGATTACGTCGGTTACATCCACGCCAGCATTTACGATCCCTTCACCAACACCTGGACGCAAGTGCCAGACATGAATGCCGGGCGCTGGTATCCGACGAATACGACACTTGCGAACGGAGATGTTCTCGTGGTCTCGGGAACGATCCACGGGCCGGCATCATCGCAGGTCTATAACAACACGCCGCAGGTCTATCAGCGATCGAGCAATTCCTGGCGCACTCTGAGCAGCGCGGTGCTGCACTTGCAGCTTTATCCGTTCATGTTCCTGGCGCCGAACGGAAAAGTTTTTCTCGCGGGATGGAACCCGGACACGCGTTATCTCAATACGAGCGGGACCGGTTCTTGGACTTTCGTCGCCAACTCTGTCCATGGCTGGCGGAATTACGGTTCGGCCGTGATGTACAGTCCGGGAAAAATCCTGCTCGTAGGCGGCGACGGCGACACATCAGCACGTACGCCTACTAACACTGCTGAAGTCATCGACCTGAATGCGGCCACACCGGCGTGGCATGCGGTCGCGTCGATGGTGAACCATCGCCGGCAACAGAACGCCACCGTGCTCCCCGACGGCACGGTGCTCGTGACCGGAGGTAGCAACGCCAGCGGCTTCGACACACCGAGCGGCGCAGTCTTTGCGGCGGAGTTATGGAATCCAACAAGCAACACCTGGACCACTCTAGCGAGCGCTGCAAAATATCGCGGATATCACTCCTGGGCTTTACTGTTGCCCGACGGACGGGTACTGAACGGCGGCGGCCAGCTCAATCAGGCGGGACAAGCGAATGGATCAAACGCGCAGGTTTTCTCGCCGCCCTACTTGTTCAAAGGCGCGCGCCCGACCATCACATCAGCTCCAACCAGCGTGAGTTACGGGCAAACTGCACTGATCGGGACCAGTGATGCCATCGCAAAGGCCAGCTGGATCCGGTTGTCAGCGGTGACGCATTCTTTCAACCAGGAGCAACGTTTCATTCCACTGAGCTTTACAGCCGGCACCGGCGGAGTGAACGTAACGTTCCCCTCGAGCGCAAACATCAGCCCTCCTGGCTACTACATGCTGTTCCTGCTGAACTCTGCGGGAGTACCCTCGGTGGCGAAGATCATCAATATCGGTGGCAGCGCACCTCCGCCACCGCCGAATCCGGGCAGCATCTCCGGCACAGTCACCAACGCCTCGGGAGGAGCCGCTATCAGCGGCGCGACCATAAGCTACAGCGGCGGCTCAACGGCCACCGACGCCAATGGCAATTACAGCCTCGCGAATGTAGCACCGGGCACATACACACTGACGGCTTCCAAGAGTGGTTTTGCAACCAAGAGCCAGCCCGTCACCGTGAACTCGGGCGCGAACAGCGCCGCGAACTTCCAACTGACAGCGTCGACGACCGGCGGTACCGGCACGATCACCGGCAAAGTCACGAACGCCGCCAGCGGAAATTCGGTGAGCGCCGCGACTGTGAGCTACAGTGGCGGATCGACCACGACGAATACGAGCGGCATCTACACGCTGAATAACGTCGCGGCGGGCGCCTATAACCTGACCGCGGCGCACACCGGTTACCTGAGCCGCAGTTCGAACGTCACGGTGACGTCGAACACCACGTCGACCGCGAACTTCGCACTGGCGACCGCGGGCAAGCTCGCGGGTGTGGTGAAGACGTCTTCCGGATCCGCCATCAGCGGCGCAACCGTAAAGATCACTGGCGGCAAGATCGCGACCACGGTCAACACGACCACAAGCTCGACGGGCCAATATGGGACGACGTGGATCCCGCTGGGAACGTACACCATCACGGTGTCGAAGACGGGACACACGACGCAAAGCAAGACAGCGACAGTGAACACGGGCGCGACCACAACTGTGAACTTCACCATGTGAGCAGAGAGCAATGAGACCAATGAAGAACTCGACGAAATTCTGGACAACGCTGGTGGCATTCGTGGTGCTCTGCGGCTCGTATGCCGCTGCGGCCGATAAGTATCGCGTGCAAGAGGTTCTGCCGGCGAGCGATGCCAGCATGACTCCCCACGGTCTGAACAACAATGGCGACGCGGTGGGTGGGGCGGGACTCTCGCACGGTGGCGATATCCGCGTCTTCATCTCGCAGCGAGGTCCAGCGGCCAGGGAGTTGCAGCGCGCGACGTCGAGCGATTACGCCGAAGCTAAGAGCATCAATGACGCGGGCCAGATGGTGGGATCGATGAACACACATACGGCCATGCGCGCTTTCCTGTGGACACAATCCAGCGGCGTGCGCGATCTCGGCGCCTTGGCGGGGGACAACACCAGTGCAGCATTCTCGGTGAATAGTGCGGGATGGATCGCGGGATCGTCTTCCGGCGCAAAGGGCACCCATGCTGTTTTGTGGAACCCGAAATTGCAAGTGTCTGACCTCGGGAGCCTTGCGGGAGCAAGTGAGTCGCAGGCATTCGCAGTGAACGATAACAATGACGCAGCCGGCTCTTCCGGCGCCGCTGACGATGTTCACGCGGTGTTGTGGGCACAGGGTACGGGGATTCGCGACTTGGGCACGTTGGCGGGCGACCGGTCGGCGCAAGCGCTCGCTCTTAATAAAAATGGACAGGTGGTAGGTATCTCCAACGGCGGAAATGGCAGCCGCGCATTTTTGTGGACGGCCGCCAGCGGAATGCAAAACCTGGGCGGGCTTGCAGGCGGTAATTACAGCGAAGCCACGGGGATCAATGACGCCGGCGAAGTCGTTGGCAGCTCCAGCAGCAACATGGGATTGCGTGCATTCATTTGGGACGCGACCGACGGCTTGCGCGATTTGAACACGCTGATCCCGTCATCGTCGAATCTGGTACTGACGGGAGCTGTGGCCATTAACAACAATGGCCAGATACTCGCGGTGGGCAGCCGGCAACACGACCTAGCGAATGACCGCGAAGCGAACATGGATAATGATCATCACTCAGGCGCGACGCGGGCGTATTTACTAACGCCGGTGAAGTAAGAGACGGGGCAAGCCCGGTCTCTACCCTGCATCACTTTTCTATTCCTCTTTAATCCTCCGGATCACGAAGTGGTACGTTCCCAAACAACCTTTCGAGAGGTCGCATCCCGCAGGAAGTGGCGACGCTAAGGGATCGATGGTCGGAATGTGATTGCCGCCCAACGGATCCGACGTAGGATTAACCACGACCAATCCGCCCGTTGCGATCGGGAAGAAGTAAGGTTGAATGTAGCCGATCATGATGTCGGGGTTCAACGGGTCGGAGTAGGTAACGAACCTGGTCCTAACGGCATTACCCAACAGACCAAAGGCGGGTGGGGTTTGCCCCATCCACAAATATGTTGCTTTAAACCGGTCTGTGCCGGTTCGATCCAGCAGGCCGTCATTCAAGGACGCGACCCATTTGCCGTGAGCGGTCGTGTGATAAAGCCCTATCTCACCCGCATCATCTTCGATCATTGTTCCGTCGTCAACGAGGGTGGAATTGAACGGGATCTCGGGCGGGAGAATGCCTGAGTTGGGGCAAAGTCCGCAAACGGCAGTGCAGAACGCGACGTGATCTGCAGAATCGGCAGTGGGACTGGCTGGGCAAGGTCTGGCAATTCCGAACCAAGCTCCAACCACGTTCGGCGTAGTGACAACGGTCTTTTTCGCCAGAGCAGGCTTGGGAGCGCTAAGGGTCAACAGAAGGATGGCCGCTGCAAATATGGCCAAGCCGGTGAATAGTGACTTGCGGGTTTTCATGGAGTCCTCCTCGCCGGCGAGGTCTCCGATTCAGATTCTTGATGAACACGCGGGGGCGGCCTTACCGGGCTGCCCGGCAGTATAAGCCCGCGGCTGGAGAAAGTATCCAGCATTAACATTGCCGTAATAAAGAGCTGTTCTGTGGACGCGAGTGCTCTGCCGATCCTGAGACGCGGCATGCCGCGTCTCTGCGTAGAGATTTCCCCAAAAAAAAAGCGCGCACGAGGATGTGCGCGCCTACACACTATTTCTTCCCGAACTTCTCCCCAAAGAAATCACCCTTATTCCACGATGGACGCTGCGGCGCGTTAGCAACGCGCTGCGCGATTAGGAAATCGACATCAGCGAGGCGCGCGCCTTCCTTCCAGTCGAAAGGCTGCGACATATCGTCTTGCGGCGAATGATAGCGGTGATCCAGCCAATCTTTATAAACGGCAGGGCCGTCGATCTTGGGATCGGAGCTGGTGAGGCCGGGAGTCACAAAGATGGCAGGAATTCCGCGGCGGACGAACGGGAACTGGTCGCTGCGGATGAAGATGGTCTCTTCGGGAAAAGGATCGGAGTGACTTGGTAGCCGACGACCTTCGCCGCCGCATCGAGGTCTGCTTTCATTGAGGTGTGCTCGGCGCCGAAGCCAACAACATCTTTCAGCGGGAAGAACGAATTCAGCTCGTCCATGTTGATGTTGGCAACGATCTTCTCAACCGGCACCGTCGGATTGAAGGCGAAGTAGTACGCGCCTTGCAATCCCTTTTCTTCGCCAGTGTCGTTTAAGAAGATCAACGAGCGTTGGGTGCGATGGGAAGCTTGCTGAATGCGCGCGCAATCTCGACGAGTGCGGCCGAGCCGCTGGCATTGTCGAAGGCGCCGTTGTAGATGCTGTCGCCATTGACCGGAGTGCCGATCCCAGGTGATCGAGATGCGCGCTGAGCACAATGTATTCATCTTTAAGCTTGGGATCGGAGCCCGGGAGCATGGCGAGGACGTTCGGACTGGAAGTCTCTTTGTGCTCGGAGACGAGATGGATTTTGGCGTGATCGGCAAATCGAAGCTCTTGCCGTTATCCGCTTCAGCATCTTTAAAACTTGGTCGAGATCGCGATTCGCGGCTTTGAAGATTTCTCTTCCCTTCGCCAAACTGAGAATGATGCGCCGTGGAGTTCCGGAAAGGTATCGAGCGGCTGGCCTTGTTGCGCCAGAGTGCGTAGCGCGGGCAGGCGGACTCTGGCGGATCATGCGCGGCCAAGGGGCGCGACTGCTCGTAGTCAGGGTCCCAGACGATGATCACACCCACTGCACCATGTTCGCCGCGGCTTGTCCTTTTAAATATGTCGAGGAGTAGTAGGCGCGCTGGGTCGACTCCCACTTGGCGGGCGCGCCTGGGAAGACGGCGATGATCTTGCCTTTACGTCGACGCCCTTGTAATCGTCGTGCTTCAACTCGGGAGCGGTGATGCCGAATCCGACAAAGACGACTTTGCCCTCCGCGGTTGCATCGGTGAGGAGAAAATCGCCGTTGGTGAGGTAATCGTCTTCGTTTCGCAGCGGCTGCTCAGAGCCATCCACCGTGATCGCAACCGAGCTCTGCTCCGGCTTGAAAATGGCCTGGCGAAACGGCACGCGCTGGAAGAAAGTTCCATCATCGCCGGCGGGCTTCAATCCCATGGATTCGAATTGCCTGGCAATGTATTTGGCGTGCGATCTCGTGCCCGCGAGTGGCGGTGCCGCGGCCCTCGAGCAAATCGTCGGACAGGAAGCGCACGTGCGCGCGCAAAGCGTCTGGACTGATCTTTGAATAAGCGGCGCGGGCATTGTTGGCGGGTGCGGCCGGCTTTTTCAGGGCGAAAGCGGACGACGGAAATAATGACAAGACAACAGAGCTCCTGAAGAGAACATAAGAAATCACATGAGACCGGGCGCAGCGAAAGAGTCAAGCGAACAGGATGGAAAGAGGGGGTAAATGTCAGATCGTGGAGTCCCGGCCTATTCAAACAGCATGGCTTGTGGGGGCGGCGCCCGAGCCAATGGATGCGCTTCGTCCATGGAGTGGAAGACCTGGAAGTGTTCGGTATCGGAGCGCATGTTCTGGTACTTGCGAGAAAGATCAAAGGCCGAATCGGCGGGTGCAAATACGGCGCGCTTGGCCTGGCGCGAAAAGACTTCTCCTTGCAATCCGTGAGCAAAGGCTTTCATTGCCTCAAGATTCAGATCGGTTCCGGAGAAGCCGTCAGGTCGATCAGCTCGGAGAATTCCGGCCGGAAGAGTGGGTCGGCTCTTGAGGGTGTAGGTGTGAGACAAGGCATCTTCCAGGCTGAACGTTCCCTACTACCCGGGTGTGAACCAGCCTGGCGTGCGGGTCGATGGTGTAGGAGATAGGCATAACCTGAATTCCTTATTCTTTGATGCAAACCGGGAAGCGGGTAGAATCGGCCTTCATGGCCACGGCCCAACCCACCACCCAGAACCGCGCTATCCAGTTGGAAACAGCCCTTCGCGGCGTCATTCGCGGGAACGACAGCGTAGTCCGCATGGCGCTGGTCGCGGTTTTTGCCCGTGGACACCTGCTCATCGAAGGCGTTCCGGGGGTTGGCAAGACCACTCTCGCCCAAGCGCTGGCGCGCGCTCTCGATTGCGAATTTCAGCGTATACAGTTCACCAGCGACATGCTGCCCAGCGACGTACTCGGCATCAGCATGTATTCCGTCGCCGACCAGAAATTCGAGTTCAAGCGCGGGCCGGTGTTTTGCAACATTCTGTTGGCGGATGAGATCAACCGGACCACGCCGAAGACGCAATCGGCTTTATTGGAAGCGATGAGCGAGCGGCAAGTCACCGTGGATCGTGGCTCGTATGCACTGCCTGACCCATTCCTAGTGATCGCGACGCAGAATCCTGTGGAGCACCATGGGACGTATCCGCTGCCGGAGTCGCAGATGGACCGCTTTCTGATGCGCGTCTCCATGGGATACCCGGAGGCGGGCAGCGAACGCGAGATCCTGAAATGGGAGGCGGGCGCGGCAAGGCTCGATGATGTGAGGCCAGTATTTACCGGCGCCGAAGTCGCAGCCATGCAGAACGACGTGACTCACGTCCGCGTGGATGACGCACTGGTGAACTATGCGCTGGAGATCGTGAAGCGCACGCGCGAATCGGAGCAGCTTTCGCTTGGCGTTTCGCCACGCGGCGCGCAGATGCTCTATCGTGCAGCCCAGGCGCTGGCCTTCATCCACGGCCGCTCGTTCTGCACACCGGATGACTTCAAGCAGCTCATCGTGCCCGTGTTCGCGCACCGCGTGCTGGTGAACGCCCGCTATTCCTCGACCATGAAGAAAAGTGAGCAGTCGGAACAGGTGCTGCGAGAAATCGTCGACGGGGTGCCTGTACCCGTCTAGGCAACGGTGGGATAATAAAGTAGCGTCCAATCCAGTACAGTCCTGAGTCTCTATGGAATTTGGATTCAATCTCGCGTGGCTAGTCCTTTCCTTGCTGCTCAGCATGGGATGGGCGTGGTCGGCGAACCGGACCACGGCCCGACGCGCACACCGGGCTTCGTTCTTGGCGCTGGTCATATTGATAGCGCTACTGTTCCCCGTGGTCTCCATCAGCGACGATCTGCATGAAAATCAGTCGAAGGTCACCAGCGAAGAGCCGCGGTACAAAGATGACTTGCAGCACCGGATGGAATGCGCGCGGCTACACATCGACGCAATGCCTGCGCTGTTGGACGTCCCCCTCCCGCTGACCATTCCAGCCCTAAAGATTTTTCATTTCGAAGAAGTCCGCGAACCGGTCTCCGCGCTAAAGCTCAAACCGGCCAGCTTCCCTCCTACACTGCACGACCTGCCACCTCCCGCCCTCAGCTAGCTCCCGCTGACGATCGGCGGCTGAACTTTCCGCTGCCTTACTCATGGACCTTTCAACTACCCGCGACGAAGCGGGGAGGAGCGAATCATGGCAACTCTGCAACAAAAGCCGTTGTCTCCTGGCAATGCGAATCCAGAAGATAGACTGAAATCGTGGAGGCAGATCGCCTCGTATCTGAATCGTGGCGTTCGCACGGTGCAGCGCTGGAACCTGTACGCAGGTCTTCCGGTGCACCGCGTCGGCCCGGCGAGGACTCCGGTGGTGGCATTCCGTTCGGAGATTGATGCCTGGCTGCACTCCAAGCCGACGCGTTATTCTCACAGCGACGGCGTCAAGAACTAAAGTCCCAACCAGCGAAGGGTGGCGCAATGCCACCCTTCGATTCTTTCCCGCCGACCATTTACACTAGAAGGTTCTCCGCGGGCTGCCCTCCGCTCCTGTAAGAACTCACAATCATGAAGACTGGAATCATTGGCCTGCCGCAGGTGGGCAAAACATCGCTATTTAAGATCCTGACCAAATCGAAGCTTGAGGCGGGCGGATACTCGAATCCCAAGGAAGCGCACATCGGCATCGCCAAGGTGCCGGACGCGCGTCTCGACAAACTCGCCGCGCTCTACAACCCCAAGAAGCTGATGCACACGTCAGTGGAATACGCCGATGTTGCTGCGATCGGTCAAGAGGCGCTGAAGGAAACCGCCTTTGCCGCCAACCTGCGCACCGTGGACGCGCTCGCGCACGTGCTGCGCGCCTTCGACGACCCGGCCATCCCGCACGTCGGGGAGATCGATCCGCTGCGCGACATCAAGAACGTAGAGTTCGACTTGATGGTCAACGACCTCGGCCAGATCGAAAAGCGGTTGGAGCGCCTGGAGAAAGATCTGAAGAAGCAGCGCACGGCGGAGCTGGAAAAAGAAAATGACCTGCTCAAGCGCGCCAAGGCGCAGCTGGAGTCGGAAAAACCGCTACGCGAGATGGAGATGAATGCCGAGGACAAAAAACGCGTCAAGGGATTCATGTTCCTGAGCGAAAAGCCGATCTTGTACGTGCTCAATATCAACGAGAGCACCACGCTTGGCAAAGATCTGGAAGAAGCAGTCGCGAAATACAAGCTCACCGATGTAGCGAATCGTCCGAACGCGGGTGCGACTGCGATCTGCGGCAAGGTTGAAGCGGAACTCGCGGAAATGAGCGACGAAGAAGCCGCCGAATTTCTTGGCAGCTACGGACTGACCGAAAGCGGGCTCACGCGCTTGATCCGCAAGAGTTATGAGTTGCTCGGGTTGATGTCATTCTTTACCGTCGGTGAAGACGAATGCCGCGCCTGGACGGTGCCACAGAATTCAAAAGCGGTAGACGCCGCCGGCGCCATCCACAGCGATCTGTCGAAGCACTTCATCCGCGCCGAAACCATCCACTGGGACACGCTGCTTGAGGCGGGATCAGAAGCGAATGCGCGATCAAAGGGCACACTGCGCTTGGAAGGCAAGGATTATATTGTGAAGGATGGCGATGTGATGCATATACGTCACAGTGGCTAGGCTGAGTGAAATAAGAGATCCAGCCCGAACAGCAGCGCCACTCCCAAGAAAACCACCAACGCCATCCGGATGCCGGGCTCCTTGTTCACCTCCGGAATCAGGTCGGAGGCGGCGACATAAATCGTCACTCCGGCAGCAAGCGGCAGGCCGGCGCTGACGGAGTTCTTGAAGAGAGCCATCGTGAGCACACCCGCCAGCGTTGATGCGCCGAGCAACGCAGATGCGCCCCACGCCACACTTTTCGTCTTTCCGCTGGCCAACATCACAGACGAAACCGTGGAACCTTCCGGAATCTTGTGCAGGAAAACTGCTATGAAGACGACCCAGCCCAACCAGTTTGAGACCAGGAACGCCGAAGCGATGGCGATGCCGTCGAAGAAAGTGTGGATGATCAGTCCGAGCAGCACCGACCAGCTGCGATGCGCATGCGCGAATTCTTCCGCGTGGGTCTCCTCGCCGAAATGGAAATGCGGGGCGAGGGTGTGTTCGAAGAAGTGAACCAGCAGGTATCCGATAAGAATAAGGAACGGCGCGCGCTCGGGATGAGCGGTGGGGATTTCAGGCTCTGCGGCACCATTTCCACCAACGCAGTCGCGAGCATGAAGCCGGAGCCAAGCGCAATGAAGTACTTAAGGTAGCGCTTCTCCCAGTTGCGCTGCACGATGACTGCGCCGCCAAATGCGTTGGCGGCCGCGGCGGTGAGGCCGAGCAGAAGACTAATAAGGATGGGATTCACGCGAGACGAGAATACACCAGGGGGCAGATGGAACCTGCTTCATCGGGGCCCTGAGACGCGGCATGCCGCGTCTCTACGCGGAGATTCGCGTTGAAAACTCTAAGCGGGGTTGCCGATGAGCAGCAGTTCGGGGGTCCTTCGTCGGGCTGAGGCCCTCCTCAGGATGACATTCAACTGAAAAGGAGGAGCGACCCAGACACAACTCCTATTCCACTTCGTGCTTAGCGGTGTACCCGTCGCGGGCAACGATGTCGTACTTTACGTCTTTGCCCTTCTCGTTCTTCAGCGTGAGCGGTCCGCCATCGGGCGCCTGCAACTGGATTTTCACCTTGCGGAAGGTGCCGTCTTGCTTGGCGTTGGTCGGGCTATAGGTGATGACGTATTCATTGCGGATATCAGCCGCGATGTCGGCAAAGACTTCCTTGAAGTTCGCAGCGAACAGGGGGAAGTACGCGTGGCCGCCGGTCCACTTGGCGAAGGTGCGGAGCTGGTTGTCGCCCTGGAGGAAATTCATGCGCGTAACGGCCCCCGTGTTCTGATCGTTCATCTCGCGGATGAAGCCGCCGGTCCCGACGCAATAAATCGTGATGTCGCGTGTGCTCTTCACCTTTTCGTAGATCTGGTCGAGGCGCAGGCGGCTGAAGCTATCCATGCCACTGGAGACCAGGATGATGTACTTGTGTCCCTCGACGCGCTCCAGGCGATCGATGGTGTCGTAGAGGGAGTCAAACAGGTTGAACTCATGGAAGCCGGGGACGCGCAGCGTACCCAGAGCGTCATAAACCTGTGCTTTATCCTGCGTGAAATCGACCAAGATGTGGGGACGCATGTCGTACGCGGTCACAGCGATCCAGTCATCTTTTTTCAGCGTGCTGGCAAATGAATACGAGGCGCGCAGCGCGTCGAGCATGAAGTAGTAATTAGTGGACCCGAACTCCACCAGCAGCACGGCGGTGATAGGCACGTCGTCTTGGATCTTGAAATCCTTAACCTGCTGCGGTACGCCGTCTTCCATGATCTTGAAATTCTGCGGTTTCAGGTTAGGGACGAACATGCCGTCCTTGGTCTTGACTTGTACGTCTAAGCTGACGATGGAAACGTCTTTGCGTAGGGAGTAATTGCCGATCTCAGGAGGATTCCTGACTTTGGGCTCTTTCGGCGGTGGCGGCTCGCCCTTTTTCTTGGGAACGGCGATGGAGCCAACGTCACCGGTGGGCCCTCCGGCTTCAGCAGGAGGAGTCTCGGAAGGCTTTTGCGTAGAAGGTGTCTGACCGGCGGCTGGCGCAGTGGTATCTTGCGCAGGCAGCAGAGCAGCCGAAATCGACATCGCAAGTACTACGATGAAAACCCGCATGAATAGGGACGGAAAGTGTGTGCAAGTTAAGGTTTTTTGGAACATAACGGTCTCAATCAGCTGAGCTGCTTATGCTACTATAGATGCACTTTCCCCGTTTTTTGTTCGACCTTTTGTCCCACCAAACTCGTGGGACAGAGATTGTGGAACCTATGAGAAGTTTGTTGTCGCTTGCCCTGGTTGCTCTGCTCCTCCTCTCTGTTTCGTTCGCTGCCGATACCACTCAAGAGCCGAAAATCCTTCCTGTAGACCAGATCCAGCCCGGGATGAAGGGCGTGGCTTACACCGTCTTCGAGGGCACCAAGCCGGAACCCATGGACCTGGAAGTTTTGGGCGTGCTGAAGAACGCCAACGGGCCCAAAAGCGACCTGATCCTGGTGCGTCTTAAGGGGACAAAGCCCGAATACACCGGCGTTGTCGCCGGCATGAGCGGCAGCCCTGTCTATATAGACGGAAAACTCGTGGGCGCTCTCTCCTATCGCATAGGACAATTTTCCAAGGAACCGATCGCCGGCGTGACCCCGATCGCGCAGATGCTCGAGATCAACGAGCTTGATAAGACCATGCCTGCCGAGGCGTTGAACGGGAATGGCGCACCGAAAAATCAGGCAAGCAAAACGTCTGCCGGCGCGTCCCCTGACCAGCCGCTCAACAACTATGCCAACCTGCTGACACCGATCGAGGCGCCGCTGGTCTTCAGCGGATTTTCTGAAGACGCGTTGCGGAAGTTCTCGCCGCAGTTTGCATCCGCCGGAGTGATTCCGGTGATGGGCGCTGGTTCTGCGAGCAACGAGAAGCAACCCGAGCCGATCGAGCCCGGATCATCGGTGAGCGCTATCCTGGTGCGCGGTGATATGGACATCGCTGCCACCTGCACCGTTACTTATTACGACGCCGAGCGCCTGCTGGCGTGCGGACATCCGCTCATGCAGTTCGGCCAGGTGCAGATGCCGATGACGAAGTCGCGCGTGGTCGCGACCCTGCCCTCACCGATGAACGCCTTCAAGATCATCAACACCACCGAATCGATCGGCAGCTTCGTGCAGGACCGCAAGACCGGGATCCTGGGGCGCTTTAATCAGACACCCCGCATGGTGCCGGTGACGCTTACCATCCGCAGCGGCCAAAAGCAAAAAGAATTTCACTACGAAGTGCTGAACAACTCCAAACTGACGCCCGTCGCGATGATGGCCACCTTCTACAACGCGCTGCAGGGAGTGAACGAGTACGGCGAAGAGACCACGTACCGGTTGAATGGACACATCGGCGTCGCCGGCTTCCCTGACGTGAGCCTGCAGAACATGTTTGCGCCGCTCGATAGCGGGGCGCCGACGGCGTATGCGGTCGCGTTATCGCTGGGCGATCGCTTCAGCCGCGTCTTCGATAATCCAACATCGACGCCGGACATCAAGTCGGTCGATCTCGACGTGGAGCTAGTGAACGAGCGCCGCTGGCTGCGCCTGGAAACCGCGCGTACCGATGTGACGGAAGCGCGACCGGGCGACGACATCATCCTCGAGACCGTGCTGCGTCCCTACCGCGGTGAGCGTATCGTGCGGCAGATACCGATCAAGATCCCAACTTCAACGCCGCGGGGCAGCCTGCGCATCCTGGTAAGTGACGGCGAAACGCTCGATCGCATGCGTCGCGTCTCGGCCGGATTGGGACGCAAGATGGACCTCGGAACCACGATCGCGCTGCTGAATAAGGAGCACGCCAACCATCGCTTGTACGTCTCGATGCTCGAGGCCAACCCGCAAGCCATGGTGGAAGATAAAGTGATGCCCACTCTGCCGCTCTCGGTGATGAATGTGATGGACGGCATGCGCGGTACCCAAGACATGATCGTGACCGGCGAATCGGCGGTGAATGAATCGTCGACACCATTCGACTATGTGGTGACCGGGTCGCAGGTGATCACGGTGAACGTGAAGTAATTGGTGATTTGCGATTGGTGATTGGTGCGAGTTCATCTCTGCTCAATGGCCTTCCCTAAGATTTTCAATCGCTGATCACAAATCGCAAATCAGTAATTCTTTCTTTCCTCATGAAAACTCTACTCTCAATATTTTTACTTTCCCTCGTAGCTCTCGCCCAAGGAACAAAGACCTGGGAACAATCTTCATTCGATGATTTCGAAAAAGGCACCGGCAAAGGTGTGGCCATTCGCAGCAACGGCGCACTAGAACTTGCGCCCGCGTTCAAGCCACTGATCACCACACCTTCCACCTACATATGGGCAATCGCCTCTGACGATGCCGGTAACGTGTACGCCGCGACGGGATCACCGGCGCGCGTCTACCGCATCGCGCCCGATGGTTCAGCGAGCATCATCTTCGAACCCAAGGAATTGCAGGTGCAGGCGGTAGTGATCGCGAAAAATGGCGCGATCTATGCGGCTACGTCGCCAGATGGAAAGATCTACCGCATTGAACATTCGCAGGCAGCGGCAAAAAAGGCTGCCGACGCGAAGCCAACGGCCGGGGAAGCGAAGCCGGCGGAGGTCGTTGCTGACTCGAGTTACACGTCTTCCATCTACTTCGATCCGAAGACAAAATACATCTGGGACCTCGCGCTCGACGTGCACGGAAATCTTTACGCCGCGACGGGTGACCAGGGACAGATATTCAAAGTCACCAAGCCGGGCGAGGGGACAGTTTTCTTCAAGAGCGACGAAGCACATATCCGCGTGCTCGCTCTTGATCCGCAAGGGAGATCTGATCGCTGGCTCCGACGGTAGCGGCCTGGTCTACCGCATCTCGCCAGCGGGAGAGGCGTTCGTCCTTTATAGCGCGAATAAAAAAGAGATCACTGCGATCACGCTCGACGACGCCGGGAACATTTATGCCGCCGCCAGCGGAGAAAAACGCAACAGCGCACCACCCGCGGGAACGATCGTGCAGATCACTCCCGTGGCGCCGCCCGTCAATCCTGCGATGACGCCGATCGGTGGAGCACCCGCTGTACGGCCCTTCGCCGTTCGGTGTTGCGCCCAATTTCGCTGCCTCCAACCCAGGCAATTCCGAGGTTTATCAGATCGCGCCTGATGGTTCGCCACGTCGCTTGTGGTCGTCGCATGATGATCTGGTGTACGCGCTCACCTTCGATAAGGACCACCACCTGCTCGCAGGCACGGGTAATAAAGGCCGCATCTTCGCCATCAGTCCCGACGGTAATGGTGAGTTCACCGATCTGCTGAAAGGCAGCGCCAACCAGATCTCGGGATTCGCCAAGGCGCCGAACGGAAATCTTTATGCCTCGTCGAGCAATCTAGGAAAAATCTTTGTCGATTAGTTCGGGGCCGGAGCGCGAAGGCACGTACGACAGCGACGTCTTCGATGCGCGCAATTTTTCGCGCTGGGGGAAGCTCGAAGTCCGTGGCGAAGGCGCTTACGAACTGTATGCCCGCAGCGGCAACGTGGATAATCCCGATCGCAATTGGAGCCCATGGAAGAAGATCGACTTCGCTGGCAAAGATCCCGGCAACATGGACGCGCCACCTGCGCGATTCGTGCAATGGCGCGCGGTGCTGCATCCCACGGGCGGACGCGCGACCTCGCAGATCCAGACTGTGGTCCTGAATTATCGCCCAAAAAATGTCGCGCCGGTGATCGATGAAGTGGTTGTGCAGCCGGGGACGCGGTTCACTTTACAGCCGAAAGCAGCCACTAACGTGGCCCCTGGCGGAGACAGTAACAACGGACCGCGCTTCGATGCGCCGCCCGCGCCGATCAAAGATTCGAGTTCGGTGGGCGTGCGCTGGTCGGCGCACGATGATAACGACGACGACCTGGTCTACACGCTGTTTTATCGTGGCGACAACGAGAGCACGTGGAAGCCGCTCGGCTCGCGCGAGAAGATCACCGACCGTGCCTACTCCTTTGAGAATGGCCTACTGCCTGATGGCGGCTACGTGATCAAGGTAGTGGCGAGCGATGCTCCGGGGCACTCGCCCGACGAATCGTTGTCGGCGGAAAAAGAGAGCGCACGCTTCGAGGTGGATAACACGCCCCCGGCGATCGCGGACTTAAATGCAGCGCTCGAGGCCGAGCCGGCGTCGCCGGAAAACAATAAGAAGAACCCGGTCCGACGAAAAGATGGCAGCAGCAACACGCTGGCTGCGGGGCCGGTGGTGCACGTGACATTGCGCGCGGCAGATTCCTACTCGCCCATCAAGCGCGCGGAGTATTCACTCGACGCTGGCGATTGGCAGTTTGTGGAACCCGTAGGACTGCTCTCCGATAGCAAGGGGGAGAATTACGACTTCGTGATTCCGCTGCCGGCGGGCGCGCCTGCCGCCCAGCACGTCGTGATCGTGCGGGTTTACGACCGATTCGACAATATGGGCAGCGCGAAAGTCGTGGTTCGGGCGAAATAGTTCCAACTTGCTACACTACCTGCGGATGCAGTTTGAACTTTTCATCGCGTCGCGGTATCTGCGGGCCAAGCGCCGGCAGGCCGTTATCGGCGTAATCACGGGCATATCGGTGATCGGAGTGATGGCGGGAGTCGCGTCACTGATCATCGCGCTCGCCATCAACAACGGATTCCGTCAAGACCTGCAGGACCGCCTGCTGGGCTCGACCGCGCACGTGAACCTGCTGCGCGTGCAGGCTGATGGGATTCGAGACTGGCGCGCGCTGCTGGAGCGTATGTCGAAGCAGCCGCACGTGGTGGCTGCTGCTCCCGCGCTCTACGAACAAGTATTGGTCTCGCGCGGGGCGCGCGCCACCGGCATGGTGATCAAGGGCGTGCTGCCGGAGTATGAAAACAAGGTCAGCGAGTTGCTGAAGGATGTGAAGTTCGGCAGCGCCGATGCACTTTCTGCTTACCCCGAAATGACGGGATTTTACGTTTCTGATGATTCCAAGCAGTTGAACAAGGAGCTGGATAGGCAGCTCCGTGAGGATGCGGAAAAATGGGTTCCTCCGATCGTGCTCGGCAAAGACGCTGCGGACGACATTGGCGCGACCGTCGGCTCTGTCGTCCTAGTCACATCGCCGCAAGGTGAGCTCACGCCGTTCGGACTTGTCCCAAAATACATTCGCTTTAAGGTGGTCGGCGTTTTCAAGTCCGGCTTCTACGACTACGACAAATCGTGGGGATTCATTCGTCTGAAGGACGCGCAAAGCTTGTTCGGACTCGGCGACGTAGTGAGCGTGCTCGAATTCAAAGTAGATGACATCTACAAGGCCGACCAGATCGGGAGCCAGTTGGAAGAGGCGGCGGGGCGCGGCTTCATGTCCACCAACTGGATGGAGCAGAACAAAGCTCTCTTCCGCGCGCTGCGCCTGGAGCGCGTGGTCACATTCATTACCATCGGACTAATCGTCTTCGTGGCGGCGCTGAACATTTTGATCTCGCTGATCATGATGGTGATGGAGAAGACACGCGACATCGCCGTCCTCATGGCGATGGGGACGCGCACCCGCCAGGTGCGCCGCATCTTTATCGCGCAAGGCATGCTGATCGGAGTGATCGGCACCGTCGCGGGCCTGATCGTAGGATTTGGGCTTTCGTGGCTGGGCGGGCACTACCACTTCCTCGCGCTCTCGGCCGAGGTCTACTCCATCGACTACGTGCCGTTTGCGCCGCGGCTGATGGACGGCGTTATCGTGGCTACGGTCGCGCTGCTGATCTCGTTCGTCGCAACCATCTATCCTTCATGGTCAGCCTCGCGCATTGCGCCAGCGGAAGCGTTGCGATACGAGTAATCCGGCAATCACTTAGCAGTTTGTTCTTTAACACGCGTGTCGGTTGCGATCCAATTCACTTCCCAGGTCTTTCCGCCGTCATCCGAGAATGCCTGTTCGAAGTGGCAGGAATCCGGCGTGATGTCCGAGATCACGAAGCGCACCAGGATGGCGCGGCCATTCAGCGTTTCCTGGTCATAAAACTCGCCGCGACCATTCTTGAACTCTCCGATGGTCGGTTGACTCACAGTACCGCCCCTGCTATTGGAAAAATTCAGACTCCACTGCTGCGACTGGGGATTGTACAAGCGGAGACTCAGTGCTTCGATGTGGCCGGCCGGGCCGTCGACGACCAGCTCCAGAAGATTCGCGCGGCCATCCCAGACCTTGCGCACGACTGACGCGCCGTCATATTCGACCCATGAGGTTGACCCGGTCAGGGGATGTTGCAGGCGCTTCAGGTGAGTCTTCCAGGCTCCGATCTCGAAATCAAAATCGTGCTGTCCATCATGTTCGTTGGCCGTATGTTGTGACGCCGCTTGCGCTGGAGCAGTTGACGTTTGAGCGACGCCCAACGTCCATCCACATAGGACCAACCCAAGAACCCACGTTGGCACCTTGAACGTCATAAGCTTCTTCCCCCTTGCGGCCGTTCGACAATCAAATTCAGATAAAGTGACCTTAGTAATCTTCCCAAAAACTGGTGGGCCCACTAGGATTCGAACCTAGGACCAAGGGATTATGAGTCCCCTGCTCTAACCAGCTGAGCTATGGGCCCGCGGGTGATCGCGAGAAAGACAGCAAGTTTGCGCGACGGACAACGGCGGATATCAGTCTAACTCAGCGAGGTTCGAGCACTAATGCCGGAGCCGGCGGAAACGATCTCGAGTTTTCGTCACACTTTTTTTGATCGAGCTCCGCGCATGGGGAGTAATCCTGAAGTAACCTGCTGAAGGCTTGCCCAAATCGGAACTGTCAGATGTAATCAAAGACAGGCCGAGTTTCAGGCGCCCTTCATAAATCTTCATATAGAGAGAGTTTTGTTACGGCATGCACGACAAATCCCCGGTTGGGCCCTCGTGGCAAGCACCGCGTCGTTATCCCCGCTTTCCATTACAGACTAAGGTAGAACTTCGCGTCGAAGACAAGATCCTGATGGCGACCACCGACAACGTGAGCGCTGGAGGACTACTGGTCGAATGTGATCCCGTGCTGCCCCGCGGGACTGAGATCCAGCTCCGCTTCAATCTTCCCAACGGGTTTTATGTAGAGACGCCGGCACGCGTTGCGCACGCTAAAAGCGGATACGGCATGGGACTGGAGATGCTGGCGCTTACCCAGGAAGCGCGCGAAGAGATATCGGAGCTGGCGCGGCGCATCATCGGCTACACCCGCCGCGGAGCGCGTTTACCGCGGCAATTCAACGTGATGATCCAGAAGTCGGCGCAGCGCGGGGACCTTGAAGGCGAGATGGCGCAGACCGTTCTAATCAGCCTGCATGGCGGGTTGCTGGTCACACGGGCGAGATTCAAGGCCGATGAGGCGATCTACTTATGGTCACCGGCGCACAAGAAGGGCTCATTCGCGACCATCGTCTCCCGCAACATCCGCGGCATCGATGGGTTGGCTGAAATGGGCTTTCGCTTCAATGAAGACGAGGATTTCTGGGGCGAGCATTTTCCGGCAGAGACTGACGCCTAGGAAGCTAGCGGAAATCTGCGGAATTCGCTGCGGTTCTTGCCACTTTGTTTCACCGAATACATCAGCTCATCTGCCCGGCAGACCATCTCTTCCGCTGAATCTGGAACTGTGTCAAAGGTCATCACGCCCACGCTGAAAGTGACCGCCCAGCGTCTGGCGGCGCTCTCCTTCAACTTCGACTCAACTTTCCGGATCGCCGCCTTCGAGGCTTCAGCGTCGGTCTCCGGCATCAAGATCGCGAACTCGTCGCCGCCCAACCTGCCGACGGAATCGACGTCACGCACCGAGTTCCCCATCGCCTGCGCGATCGCGACGAGCAAAGCATCACCGGCAGCGTGGCCGTGCGCGTCATTGATCCCCTTGAAATTGTCGACGTCGATGTAAGCGAGCGTCAAGGGACGCGGAAAGCGTCGATTGCGCGCGTATTCACGATCCAGCGCTTCTACGAAGGCGCGGCGGTTCAATAAGCCGGTGAGCGCGTCGGTGCGGGAGAGATCGCGCTCACGCTCATAAAGTGCCTTCACCTCCGACAGAATGAACACGATGAACACAAACATGCCCAAGTTCATAAGCGTGTCCCAATAAGGATGCGCACGCACCCCATGCGACAGGTCGAAGAACAAGAGCAATAAGGCGCTGGCAAACGTGGTGGCGATGCCGCTCCTAAAGCCGATGAACCAGGTAAAGAAGGTGATAGGCGCCAGGAATAGAACAGCAAAGACGAGCCCACGACTCGTGTTGTAACGAAGCACGGTGAGAGCGGCGAACATCGCCACCCCGATCGCAATCAGCAGCGTTCGCGATTGGGATGCAAGCCAAGCCGTGACCGCTCCAAGACGACGATCTCGCCAAAGATGGGCCATCACCCGGGGACGACCGCTGTTGCCTCGATCTCGACTTTCGCGCGGTCTTCGATCAACGCGCTCACTACCACGACTGACATCGCGGGAAAGTGGTTACCGATGATCTCGCGATAAACCTCGCCGACCTGACGACGGGAAGCCACATATGCGCTCTTCTCTGTGATGAACCAAGTCATACGGGTGATGTGCTCAGGGCCGGCGCCGGCGGCCTGCAGCACGGCGACAACATTCTTCAACGCTTGGCGGAGTTGCTGGGTGAAGTTGTCGCTTTCGAATCGCGATGTGAGCGGGTCCCAGCCGATCTGGCCCGCAACGAATATCTGCTTCCCTGTCGCAGCGGTGGCGTTGGCGTAACCGTGAGGACGTGGCCATTCTTTCGGCTGCACAAACTCGATCGCTGACTTTGATTGTTCGCGCAGACGGAAGCGCTGCAATTTTCCTGTCGGCGTCTTGGGAAGAGCAGCGACGAACTCGATGGCGCGCGGATACTTGTAAGGCGCGATCTGCTGCTTCACAAAATCCTGCAGACGCTTGGCCATAAAATCGTCGGCTTGCGTGTCGGCAGTCAACACGATGAACGCTTTCGCGAGCTGTCCCCGATCTGCATCGGGCACGCCGACCACGGCACACTCCGCGACTTGAGGATGATCGAGCAGAACATTCTCAACTTCTGGTCCGGAAATGTTATAGCCCGAGGACACGATCATGTCGTCAGTGCGCGCCTGATACCAGAAGTAGCCGTGCTCATCCATGCGAAAGCAATCGCCGGTGAGGTTCCATCCTCGCTGCACATAATTGCGCTGCTGGTCGGGATCGTCGAGGTAGCGGCAACCGGTTGGTCCCTGCACAGCGAGGCGGCCGATCGAGCCCGGCGGGAGATCGTTGCCGTCATCGTCGACAACTTTGGCACGGTAACCCGGAACGACTTTGCCGGTTGCGCCGGGGCGGATGTCGTCGCCGGATGCGCTGATGAATATTTGCAACATCTCAGTGGAGCCGATGCCGTCGATGATCTTGATGCCGATAGCGGCGAGCCATGCGTCGTAAGTTGCGCGCGGCAGGGTCTCGCCGGCGGAGACGCATTTCTTCAACGCGGAGAGGTCCTTTCCACGCAGCAGCTTCAGCATGGCACGATATGCGGTTGGAGACGTGAAGCAAACGGTAGCACGATGCTGAATCATTCCTTGCAGCAGCTCGGGCGGTGAGGCGTGCTCGAGCAGAACGCTCGACGCTCCGAAGCGCATGGGGAAAAGTACAAGTCCGCCAAGTCCGTAAGTGAAGGAGAACGGGGGCGATCCGGCGAAGATGTCATTCTGGTCGGGACGCAGAATGTAGCGCGGAAAGCAATCGGTTACCGCGAGCACGTCGCGATGAAAGTGCATGGCCGCTTTGCCTCGCCCGGTGCTGCCGCTGGTGAAGGCGATCATGGCGACATCGCCGGCGGCGGTGTCGCAATTTTTGAAGGTTGCAGGCTTGAGGCTCATCAGCGACTCGAGCGAATCTTTGGCGTCACTGTTGAAGTGAATGACTCGCGCGCCGGCGCGAGGAGAGCCGTTGGCATTCGCTTTCATCGCCAACTCGCAATCGCCCGCAACTTTGCTATCGGTGAGAGCGAGTTTGATCTCGGCTTTATCGGCGGCGTAGATCAGCTCTCGCACGCGCAGCAGCGGGCCCGTGCACACTGCCACTCCGCCTGCCTTGATCACCGCGAACCAGCAGGCGGCCATCATGGGAGAGTTGGCGCCGCGCAGCAGAACACGGTTGCCGGGAACCATGCCGAAGTCTTCGATGACAACGTTCGCGATGCGATTGGCGGTCTCGAGCAGATGTCTGTAAGTCCATTTGCCTGAGGCGAAATGGAAGACTGTGTCGTTCCCATGTTTCGCGACCATTTTGTCGAGCAGCTCGACGGCACAATTCATGCGCTCAGGATAGGCAAGCTCGGGAATGGCGGAGTAGTCGAACTTGGGGCACAGCTCTGGCGAAGGAAGATGGTCGCGGCAAAAGGTGTCGAGGTGCGCGGTGTAAGTTTTTTCTGCGAGCTTATGCATGCGACGCTTCCTTCAGCAACTGCTCGGCGAGGATCAGCTTTTGTATCTCGCTTGTGCCTTCGTAAATGCGCAGCGCGCGGATCTCGCGATACAGGCGCTCGACCGGATGGCCGGATACAACGCCCATACCGCCGAAAAGTTGCACCGCATCATCGATCACTCGCTGTGCGGATTCTGTGGCGAATAGTTTCGCCATCGCAGCTTCGCGCGGGATACGATCGGCGCCGCTGTCGCGCGTCCACGCGGCGCGGTAGACGAGGAGCGCGCTGGCGTCGATGGCGAGCGCCATGTCGGCAAGCTTCGCTTTGGTGAGCTGAAAATCGGAGAGATTTTGGCCGAAGGCTTTGCGATTTTTCGTCCAGGCGATGGATTCGTCGAGCGCGCGACGCGCGAAGCCGAGCGCGGCGGCACCGACGGTGGGACGAAAGATGTCAAGCGTGCCAAGCGCAACTCCCATTCCCTTGCCGGCGTTCCGACCATGGCATCGGCGGCGACACGGCAATCCTTGAACTCGAGCGTGCCAAGCGGATGCGGTGCGATGACTTCGATGCGTTTTGTAACCTTCATCCCCGGATTGTTCGCTTCGACGACCAATGCAACGAAGGAATTTTCTCCGCCTTGGGAAGCGGCAGAAGACAATGTAGGAGTCTGCGATGCCGGCATTCGAGATCCAAGTCTTCGTGCCGTTAATGACGAACCGGTGCCGTCTTTTTTGCTGTCGGTCTGCATGGCGCGAGGTCGGAGCCGGCGTCGGATTCGGAGATAGCGAAAGCAGGGATGCGCTCGCCCGCGGCCACACCCGGAAGATATTTTTTCTTTAGCTCGTCGGAGCCGAACTGCGAGATCGGTCCCGAGCCGAGCCCCTGCATAGCGAAGGAAAATTCTGCGAGGCCGGAGACTGGCGAGCTAGCCTCTCGCGAATCGATGCAGATGAGCGCACGTCAAGACGCTCGTGTATGTCCCCGCCGCTCTTGGGCACTGAATACTTCAGCCAGCCCGCGTCGCCGAATTTTTTGATCACCTTGCTTGCATGCACCGTCCACGTCTTCGCCGTGATCGAAGTCGCGCATCTCGCGCCCGCACCATGATTCGAGATCGGCCGCGAGCTTGCGATGATGGTCTTCGAAGAACGGCCAATTCAGAAAAGTTCTGTCAGGCATCAGTTCCCCTCGAATTTCGGCGTCTGCTTAGCGGCGAAGGCGCGATAGGCGCGCGCAAATCTTCGTCTCCATGCAAACGGCCTGTGCTTCGGCTTCGAATTCGATAGCGCGTTGAGCTCCATATCCCACTCGGCTTCCAGACATCGTTTGGTCATCGAGGTGCGCTATCGTAGGTCCCTCCGCAAGGGATCGCGCCAGTTCGCCAGCTTCTTTCAGTAACTCTCCGGGCGCGACCGTCTTGTTAAAGAAGCCCCACGCAGCGGCCTCGTCCGACGACATGAACCTACCGGTATAGAGCAGCTCACTGGCGCGGCCTTGTCCAATGATGCGGGCAGCAGCGCGCACGCTCCCATGTCGGCACCTGAGAGACCAACGCGGACGAATAGGAAGGCGACTCTCGAGCGCTGGGTGCCGATACGCAGATCGGAAGCCATGGCCAGAATCGCACCTGCTCCGCGCAGATTCCGTCAACCGCCGCAATGATGGGCTGCGGGCAGGCGCGCATCGCAATCACTAGGCCTCCGGTCATGCGGGTGAAGGCAAGCAGCTTATCGCCCTGTTCTTTGTCCTTCATCTCAACTAGCGGTCCAATGATCTCGTGTATATCTCCGCCGGAGCAAAAATTACCGCCCGCGCCAGTAAGGACGACGGTACGGACATCGTCGCCCATGCGTTTCAATCGGCGAAAGGTGTCGATCAGTTCGCCATACGAGGCAAAGGTCAGCGGATTCTTCTTCTCCGGCCGGTTCAGAGTGATGGTCGCTACTTTGCCCTCGACCTTCCACCCGAAATGTTGTGGCCGGATCTCGTCTAGCTTGCTCATGCGCTCTCCGCGCTTCCGTTCTCGTTCCAATGTTGCACCGTATCTTTCAATCTGCCCATGAGTTCGTAAAGCTGCTTCGCATCGGCCTTGTCCATACCTGTGAGCATGGATCCTATCCACGCCCGATGGTCGGCGGCCATGGCATCAAAGGCGCGCTTGCCGGCGGCGGTCATTCGGACGCGCTGCGCGCGCCGATCGAGCGAAGAAGTGGTGCGCGTGACAAGGCCCTCCTTCACCAGTCGCGGTCGTGAGTCCGGTGAGGTTGCCGTTGCTGACCAGAAGACGCCGCGCCAACTCGCCCATGGTAAGCCCTTCACGCGATTCGCGCGCGGCCATATCGAGTTGCGCCAGCATGTCGAAACGCGGCAGCGTGCTGGCAAAATTTTCGCGCAGACGTCCGCGCACGCGCGACTCGATCAGATTCGTGCACGTAAGCAGGCGCAGCCAGATGCGCAGCGGCGTCGCGGCGTGTCGATTTGTCCTACTCACGCGTCGCCGCCTTCTTCTTCAGGTTGCGCTCGAGTTGCTGCTTGCCGGTCAGATACTGCACCGGCCAGGGCTGCTGCTCGTAGCCCTGCTCGGCGGCGGCGTGAAGCGTCCAATGCGGGTCGCTGAGGTGCGGGCGGGCGAGCGCGCACGAGGTCCGCGCGGCCGGCGGCGATGATCGCGTTGACCTGGTCGGCCTCGGTGATGTTGCCGACGGCGATCGTCGGGACGCCGACCTCGTTGCGGATGCGATCGCTGAACGGCGTCTGAAACATGCGGCCGTAGACCGGCTTCGCGTCGGTCGACGTCTGTCCGGTGGAGACGTGGATGATGTCGGCGCCGCGGCGACGAAGGCGCGCGCGATCTCGACCGCGTCGTCGCCGGTGATGCCGCCTTCGACCCAGTCGGTCGCGGAGATGCGCACCGACATCGGCTCGCTCCTTCGGCCACACGGCGCGCATGGCGCGGAAAACCTCGAGCGGAAAGCGCAGACGGTTCTCGAGCGAGCCGCCGTATTCGTCTTTGCGCTGGTTGCTGAGCGGCGTGATGAAGCTGGAGAGCAGATACCCGTGCGCGCAGTGCAGCTCGAGCATGTCGAAGCCGCAGTCGATCCGCCATGCGCGTCGACGCGCACGAAGTCGTCGCGGACCTGCGTCCATGTCGGCGCGCGTCATCTCGCGCGGCATCTGCATGCTTCGCGGCGATGCGGAATGGCGAGGCGCGATCACCTCCCAGTTGCCGTCTCGCAGCGGCTCGTCGCGTCGCCCCTTCCCAGGGCAGTTGGTCGAACCCTTTCGACCCGAGTGGCCGAGCTGCAGGCAGATCTTCGCCGCGCTGTGCTCGTGGACGAAATCGACGATGCGCTTCCACGCCAGTCGCGTGTTCGTCGCATATACATTCCGGTGCAGCCGGGCGTGATGCGGCCTTGCGGCGAGACGCAGGTCATCTCGGTAACGACCAGTCCCGCGCCGCCCAGCGCGCGGGCGCCGAGGTGGACGAGATGGAAATCGTTCGGCGTGCCATCCTGGCGCAGTACATATCCATCGGCGAGACGACGACGCGGTTCGGAAGCGTCATCTCGCGCAGCTTGAATGGCGTGAACATCGGCGGGATGGGCTTGACCGGCACGCATGCAGCGTCTCGCGCGCTCGGCGCAAACCAGCGCTCCACGCCTTCCAGATACTTTCGATCGCGCAGGCGCAGATTCTCGTGGCTGACGCGTTGGCTGCGGGTGAGCAGGCGAGTAGGTGAACTGTTCCGGCTCCAGATGGACGTAGCGCTTCACGTTCTCGAACCACTCCATGGAGTTGCGCGCAGCGTTCTGCAGGCGCAGTGCCTCGGTCATGCGCTCGTCCTGATACGCGCGGCAGAGCGTTCGTCAGATCGAGGCTCGTGCGTTAAGGATGCGAGCGAGAGCGATCGCATCCTCCATCGCCAGCTTGGTCCCGGAGCCGATGGAGAAGTGCGCGGAATGGGCGGCGTCGCCGATCAGCACGACGTTCTCGTGGAACCACTCGCGTTGCGCACGAGCGGGAAGTTGAGCCAGGGCGACGCGAGATGCGCCGCGTTCGTCATCAGCTGGTGACCTTTGAGCCAGGGCGCGAACATCTTCTCGCACGCGGCGATCGTGCCGGCATTGTCGATCTTGTCGAAGCCGGCCGCCCGCCACGATAGCTCGGTCGCATTCCACGATGAACGTGGAAGTGTCTTCGTCGAAGCGGTAGCAGTGCGCCTGGAAAACGCCGTGCTCGTTCTCAACGAAGTAAAAAGTAAAGGCGTCGAACTTGAAATCGGTGCCCAGCCAGATGAACTTTGCTGGACGTACATCGAGGTCGGGCTGGAAATGTGTCTGCGAGCTGGCGGCGGATCGTCGCTGTTGATCCCGTCGGCGGCGACGAACAGGTCGGCGTCGGCCAGCCCATAGCGGCTTCAGTGACGTCAGTTCGCGACCTCCGTCTGAAATCGCAGATCGACGCCGACTTCGCTCTGCGCGCTCCTGAAGGATGTGCAGCAGTTTCTTGCGTGCGATGCCGCTGAAGCCGTGGCCGCCGGTGGTGATCAGTGCGCCCTTGAAGTGGACGTCGATGTCGTCCCAGTGGGCGAAGTTCTCGGTGATCTGGCGGTAGGTGGGCTCGTCGGCCGCGCGAAAGTTGTCGAGCGTCTGGTCGGTGAAGACGACGCCCCAGCCGAAGGTTGAGTCAGGCTGGTTGCGCTCGAGGACGGTGATTTGGTGCCTGGGGTCAGCCTGCTTGAGCAGCAGTGCCAGGTAGAGCCCGGCCGGGCCGCCGCCAATAATCGCTACTTTCACCCTGACAGCATACGCCCGAAAATTGCTTTATGCTTAAAATAATTTCCGCCAAGAAACCCCACGCGGGCAATTGATTATGAGATCGGGGGCTACGGTCCGTGAGTAACAGTGACCGTCTGCTGGCGGACGAGGAGTCCGGAGGCGGCGCGAATCGTCAGCGGGTGATCGCCTTGGGTATTCGAAGCGGTCACGTTCACGGTGAGCGTAGAAGACGAACCGCCACCCGCAGGGACCAACAAGCTCGGGCTGAAGGCGCACGTCAGGCCTGCGGGGACGGGGCCTCCACAACTTAAGGAGACAGATGACACGAATCCGTTCAGTGACGTCAGGGTGAGTGCGAATGTGGTCGAGCCAGTGGCTGCTCCCGGGATCGTTTGAGTTGAAGGCGAAACGTCGAGAGTGAAATCGCGAACGTCGACCGTGAACGCCACAGAGCGTGTCTGCCCGGAGTTCGTACCGTTCACATGCAGGGTGTAAGTGCCGGCAGGCGTGAGCGCCGTAGTCGCTATATTTACGCCTACTCCGGTTCCCGTTGACGAGGGAGTTACTGAAGCCGGCGGGGTGCACGTCATGCCGGTAGGCGCGCCATCGATGGCGCAGGCGAGGGTGACCACACCACTGAATCCATTCAACGCCTTGGTAGTGACGCCGGTTGTGATCGAGGCGCCGGCATTCACGACGCGCGCGGGCGTGGTGGTGGAGAGAGCGAAGTCGCGGGGTGTATATAGCGCAAGGAACACTTTGCGGCGAGCGAGATCCAACGAGCGACCCTCGATCATGACTCCTACATTCGAAAGCGGTGTTACGCCAGGCGTGCCGGTCACCGTGACGATCGATTGGTTCCCGGGAGTCACTCCGGGCAGAACCTGGAATGGATTCGCGGTGCACGTTATGCCGGGAGCAGTACTCGGACAAGTGACCTCTATCGGCGTGGTCATACCGCCAGCGATGAGGAACGTTACGGTGTAGGTAGCAGGCGTTCCCAGCAAAGAAGCCGCCGTTGTCGGAGTGACGGTCGGAATGAAATTAGGACCACCAACGTTCAGGGTGAAGGTCGTGTTCTTGACCAACGCTCCTGCGGCGGTGCGTATCGTGATCGGATAGGAGCCGTTCGGGGTAGTGGAGGACGCCTTTACCGACAGCAAGGAGGGCTGCCCGTGCGGAGCAGGAACAAGAGTAACCGGGCTGAAGGTACAGGTTACCCCGGTAGGTAGTGGGCCCAAACAACTCAGCGTGACGCTCGAATTGAAGCTATTCGCAGCCTGAAGGAAGATGAGGTTGTCCGCGCTATCCGTGTGCCCGGCGGGCACGGCGCCGATAAGGACGGGATCTTGCAGGGTCACGGTGTAATCCCGGACCTGCGCTGTGAACGGATACTGTCGCGTTTGTCCGCCGCTGCTGCCGCTGACTGTTACCAAATAGGGAGTTGCGGTTGCTGCGGAGGTGGTGGCAATGGTCACGTTGATGTTGGCACCGGTGGCTGTCGGCGTCACGCTCGCAGGCACGGTGCAGGTGACGCCTGCAGGCGAGCCGCTCACGTTGCAAGACAATGCGACCATGCCGGTCAAGCCATTCAATGCCTTCACCTGCACGGCCCGCGTCGCCGTGGCTCCGGCGTTGATGGAAAGATCTCCGGCTGTCAAGGAAGTCAGGGTGAAGTCCTTCACCGACAGCGTGACCGCATTGGAGCGAACGATTCCCAGCGCCGAGCCGGTGATCGTGACGGTAGAGTTCGCCGGCGGAGTTGCGTCTGACGTTGTGACGGTGACGATCGATTGATTGCCGGGGGTCACGCCTGGGAGCACCGTATCCGGAGATGCCGAGCAAGAAGTTCCCGGTGCGGGCAGCGAACATCCGACGGCGATCGGATCCGACATTCCGCCGAGCAAAGTGTAAACAACCGTGTAACTCGCGCCATTGCCGCGAATCGCCGAGGAGGTGAAGGGGGTAAGGGCTTGCGTAAAGTTCGGGCCGCCGGTGGTCAGGGTCAGAGGGATCTGGCGGGTGATCGCTCCAAAGACCGCTTTCACGTTGAGTGTGTGCGGACCAGGTGGCGTCGTGCTCGAAACGTTAACGGTAAGAGTGCTGGCAGCGCCGGCGCCGGTTGGAACGATCGAAGCCGGGTTGAAGGCGCAGGTTACGCCCGTCGGAAGCGGCGTCACACAGCTCAGAGCAACAGAGCTTGAGAATCCGTTATCCGCGAACATGGAAAGCGCGTAGGTGGTGTGGTCGGTTTGGCCGGGCGGAACCGTGCCAACCGTGCGGGTGGTGGGCGCGGATGTGAGGTGGTAATCGCGCACCTGTGCGGTGAACGAGTAACTATGACTCCTTCCTGAAGCCGTTCCGTTCACCTTCATCGTGTAGGGCCCTGGGACGGCAGTAAGAGTTGCAGCTACAGAGACGGGAAAGGCGGCTCCGGTGCTGGTCGGAGTTACAGAAGAGGGGATAGAACAGCTCACACCGCTGGGTGATCCATCAATCGAGCAGGAGAGTGCCAGGTTCCCCGTAAAACCGGCGAGCGCTTTCGCCTGGACGGAACGAGTGCCGGGACCGGCCACATTCACGAGAAGATCGCCGCTAGTGGTCGAGGAGAGTGAAAAGTCTGTCGATCTGAGGGTAAGGTTTGCGCTGCGCCGAACTCCTCCCATGGAAGAGCCTGTGACCGTGAAGGTGGTAGTTGCGGGCACGGTGCTTGCCGGATCGGAATTGAGCGTTACAGTCACGGGAGTCCACGGCCAAGCGAAGAGCGGCACGGGGATACAGGAGATGCCGACGGGAAGACCGGAACAGCCGATCACAACCTGTTCTCCGGGGCCTCCACCAATGGTCACGGCGACGTTGGCACTGCCCCCGATAACTAGCGACGTTGTACTGGGGCTTGCGCTCAGGGTGAAGTCATAAATGTTCATCTGAGGAGTGGTGTAATCGAGCAGAGTCCCGTTGTCGTATGCCCTCAGGAAGATATTGGTGCTCTGAAGGCTGTCTGTGGAAGGCGCGAACAGAGTGACGGAGACGTCGGCGTCGCCATGGACAATAGGCGGATCGAAAATGCAGCTGACTGGCAATGGAATCGAGTTCAAGGGTTCGCACACCAGCTTCGCGTTGCCGTTGTAGCCGTCGAGCGCTTGCGTGGTGAATGGGACGGAAACGCTGCCACCGCGCAACAGGCCTACCACTCCCGGGAAGTTGATATCGAGAGAAGGATTGAGCGTTATGGTGAGCGAAATGGTCTGAGTCTGGACCTCCGGGGAACCATTCATGAATGCCCGGAGGACCACCGGATAAGTTCCCGGCACAACGTCCGGACCCGCGCCGAAGTAAATGTACTGGGTACTCGTCTGTCCTTGCGCGGGACCGAGCGGGGCGCTGTAGCAGGTCATGCCGGGGGGCAAGCCAGAAAGGCACCCTATCAAGATGTAATCCTGGGTTGTGGAGATTCGGGTCGCAGAGACCGCCAGTCCTGTGGATGTGAACGAGCGGCGCGGCATCCTGAAATCAGGCGCAGCTACCGGAAGGAAGATGAAATCGCCTACTTGCAGTTCGCTCTTCGCATCCCTTGGGAACGTGCCATCGTCTCCGGACACATTGAAACGGAATAGACCGTAGGCTGCACTGGAGGCCTGCACAGTGAACTCGTCGCCGGCACTGACCGAAGCTGGAGAGGGGGTGCAGATGGGCGGCGGGTCGGTGGTCCTGCTCGTGCAAGACAGCGCTATGGATTCCGCGTATCCGGGCGCCCCTTTCACCTTGCCATGGAAGGTCACCGGGGAGTCAGGAGCAGTGCGCTGCTGAGAATCCTCTATTTCCAGAACGTAGTCCGGTTGCCCCGCTTTCCAGCGCAGCGACATCCCGTTCTCGAGTGCCTTGTCCATGAAGCTGAACTGGCGTCCAGAATTTGCACCGACCTGAATACCGACGGTGGCATACCCACCGCTGTCACCGTCAAAGTTTCCATCGGAGAAAAGAACATCAGCGTAATTGAAGACGATATCGCTGCTGTTCTCGAAGAAGACAACTTGGAACTTAGCGGTGGCGGTGAGGTCCACATTCGGCGACCAGAGCGGAACGTTGCGCCACTCGACGACAAGCTCGCGATTCGGGGCTGTTCCTAGTGTGGTCCAGAAAGCGTTCTTCGCATTCCCACTGCCCTGCGGCATCAGGTCGACCCAAAAAGGCGCGATGAGATCCATGGTGGAATTGGTGGGAATCGGTTCGTTAAACGAGGAGTTGTAGCCGCTGAGAAAACTTAGTACTCCGTTGCTCCCGACCTTCAACTGGGTGAAGCTCTTCCCTCCGAAATCTATGGCGAAGGGCGAGGTAATAGCCGCCGAAGTATCGTCACCGAGGTTGAGATTGGTACCGGTGAAGTTGAGATAGGTGTACGGTTCAGGAAGGTACGCGTACGGCTGCAAAGCCGTGAGGGTGACGACATCTGAGCCCGGGAAGGTCAGCGCGTAGGTTCCCGCTGCCGGAGGAGCCCATCGCCCAGAATAGAGGCCGTCGTTGGCGACGCGGTCGCCGTTGCTGCCATCGTCGGTAAGCGTTACTGTTCCCCCGCCTGGCGACACCGAGACAACCACGTTACCCGCGCCCACGTTGCAGTTGATGTTGAGAAACTCAAGCAACACGGGCACGCCCGCCCCTGCCGTGAGTGTGTTCTGAACGGGCAGCGTGCGCTGCGCAAGGGTGGAGTTGCTGCAATGCATCGCATTGTTCACGTTCAGGCGCTTGCCGCTGAGGGTCGAAGCGGTTGCCACCTTGCTGTCACCGCTCGCCAACAGGAGGTTGCGGATCTCCTATCCGGTGAGCGCGGGGTTCCATGCTTTCAGGAGCGCGACCGCGCCGGTGACGTGCGGGGTCGCCATCGAGGTACCGCTGTAGATCCCGTACTCGTTTCCGGGGAGCGTGCTCAGAATATCGAGTCCGGGGGCGCCAATATTACCGTACGCCTCCCGTAGTTGGAAAAGCCGGCACGGGCATCGGTGCGGGTGGTCGCCTCCACCGCGACGATGTTTGGCAGGTCATAGTTCGATGGGTAATTGGCGACTTGATCATTGTTGTCGCCCACGTGATCTGTCCCGCCATTCCCTGCCGCGGCGATGAAGAGTATGCCGCGATCCATGTTCTCTTTGATAGCGTCGTAGAGCGCCTGCGAATAGCTCCCGCCCCCCAACTGTTGTTGGTGGCAACAATGTTGTAGCCAGCGTCCTTGATCGAGGCGTAATAGTCGAGACACTCGATGGCATCTGACGTGTTGCCAACACCGTTGCCGAAGCCGTCATTAAACAGGAACTTGCAGGGCAGGATGGTGACGTGCCAATTGACGCCGACAACGCCCAAGCCGTTGTCGCCGGTCGCCCCGATGGTTCCGGATACGTGGGTGCCGTGTCCCACATCGTCATACATTGCGTTGTTGTTATTGACCGCATTCCATCCCATGGCAATCATCTATCTTGCCGTCGCCATCGTCATCGATCCCGTTGAAGTTGCAATCGGCCGGGTTGGAAAAAATATTGGCATTCAAGTCGGAATGGTTGATGTCAACGCCGGTATCGATCACTCCTACGATCACGCTATTGCTGCCGGTGGAAAGTTCCCATGCATCGGTGGCGTCGATGTCGGCGTCGACCGTGCCGCTATTCAGACCTGTGTTTCTTAATCCCCAAAGCGAACCGAAGAGGGAGTCGTTAGGCACGACCTCGTTGGTACGCACGATGTAGTCCGGTTCAGCGTAGAGTACGTTGGGGTCGGCGCGGAACTGGTCGATCGCTTGCTGTACCGACGTTCCTTCCGGCAGTTCGACGACACGCAGGTTGTGCACCTTCTTGAACGAGCGCACGATCCGGGCGCCGGACAAAGCTGGACTCGCTGCGCTTGTGATCGAGATCGCGGCTCCGGCGCGGGGAGCGACGGTCTCATCCTTATAGCGAACTATGACCTGGCCGGGAACGTACTTGTCGGTGGTCTTGAACTTGTGCGCCTGCCCTGCCCCTGTCCTTGGCCGTACGCAAGCACGGGAACCAGAGCTGCACAAAAGACAACGAGGCGCGGGATACCAGCGAACCTAGTCATTGGAGTTGTGGGGCCGATTACCCGACGAGGGAAGAACTGCCTCGGGCAGGCAGTAAGTATGTGCTTTAACCTATGATGCGTCAACCGCTTGGGGTGTTAAGTATCTGAAAACATTATTAATTGTGGGACAGGGTCAGCCCTGCTTTGGAGGGGTTCCGCCGCGACCCGTAACGGACTATAATGGTGGCTGGCCCGAAATGATGTTCTTCTACGCAAATCCGCGAGCTGAGATGCGCTCCCGTCCGCGCTGCTGGGAGCACTATCTGCCTTCGAACTCGCGTCCGAATCTTTTTTCCGGCGACTAATCCGGCTTCCTCAAACTTCTGAATCGATCTGTCATCAACCTACTCGCGCCTGCGCGCGACCTAACCACATTTGAGGAAAACACTATGACCACTATGACCAAGACCGTAGGTCCCGTCATCAAGACCAAGCTTCCCGGGCCGAACGCCGCCCGCATCGTGAAAGAAGACGCGCGCGCCATCTCGCCCTCGTACACACGCTCGTATCCGCTGGTCGCCAAGCGCGGCCGCGGCGTCGTGATCGAAGACGTGGACGGCAACGAGTTCCTCGACTTCTCTGCCGGCATCGCTGTCACCTCGACCGGGCATTGCCATCCGGAAGTCGTTGCCGCCATACAGAAGCAGGCTGGCGAACTGATCCACATGTCGGGCACCGACTTTTATTACGAGAGCATGATCACGCTCGCCGACCGGCTCTCGAAAGTCGCCCCGATGAAGGGACCGCACAAGGTGTATTACGGAAACTCCGGCACCGAAGCGGTGGAAGCTGCGCTGAAGCTGGCGCGCTATCACACCAAACGCCACTACATCATCGCCTTCTTCGGCGCGTTCCACGGGCGCACCATGGGCGCGCTCTCGCTGACCGCATCCAAGCCGCAACAGCGTCGCCGCTTTTCGCCGCTGGTGCGGGGAGTGACCCACGTTCCCTTCCCGAACATCTATCGCCGTCCGGAGGGCACCGACGCGAAGCAATATGCGATCGAGTGCGCGCGCTTCATCGAAGACAAGCTGTTCAAGACCACGCTGCCGCCGGAAGAAGTTGCTGCCATCGTAGTCGAAGCGCAGCAGGGTGAAGGCGGATACATTCCCGCTCCGCCCGAGTTCATGCAAGAGCTGCGGCGCATCTGCGATACGCACGGCATCCTGCTGATCTGCGACGAAGTGCAGGCAGGCTGCGGACGCACCGGCAAGTGGTGGGCGGTTCAGCATACCGGCGTCGAGCCAGACATCATCACCATCGCGAAGGGTATCGCCAGTGGTATGCCGCTCGGCGTCACGCTCTCGAAGGCTGAGATCATGGACTGGATCCCCGGCTCGCACGCGTCCACCTTTGGCGGTAATCCCGTCTGTATCGCCGCTGCACTCGCGACTATGGACGTGCTGGAGCGCGAAGGCGTAGCAAACTCGGCGAACGTGGGCGCTCACATGAAGCAACGCATGTCGAAGTGGGTGGATACTCACCCGATGGTCGGCGACGTGCGCGGCAACGGCCTAATGCTCGGAGTGGAAATCGTGGCTGACAAAGCCAAGAAGACGATCGCCGGCAAGCAGCGCGACCGCATTGTAGAACTGGCATTCGAGCGCGGACTGCTGTTCCTGGGTGCGGGCGAATCGACGGTGCGTTTGTCGCCTCCGCTGATCGTGAGTCAGGAAGAAGCCGATGTTGCCATGGACGTGCTGGAAGAGTGCATCGGCATCGTCGAAAAAGAAGGCGCTTCGCCGAATACAAGCGGCAAGCAGGCCGGAGCATAACTTCAGCTCACGCGGATTTGCATGGACTGCTGCGGATTTTAGATCCGGGTTTGAATCCGCGGAATCCGCGTGAGTGAATTTGCTCTTCCGACAATGTCAGGCGTACATTACTCCTTCTTCCGAGAAGGAGTTTTTCATGCGCCGACTATTTTTTCTGCTCGCAGTCTTCACTACAACCGCTTTCGCGCAGTACACCCAGCTTTCTGAGATCAACGAGTACGGCGGACCGCAGGAGTTCGCCGCGCGTCGCGCTGATCTGGCAAAAAAGATCGGCGGCAAGGGGACGGTGCTGCTGTTCGCTCGCGTCACGCTGCCCGAGTCGAACCACTACCGCGAAGACAACGACTTCTTCTATTACACCGGCCTGCGCGAGCCCGGTGCTGCCATGATGATGGATGCCGCGAGCGGCCGCACCACCATCTTCCAACCTGCGCACTCCGAGCGCGAGATCCAGGTGCTGGGCAAGACCATCCTGGCGATGTCGCCCGAAGAGCGCGCGGCTGTAGGCTTCCCCAACGTGCTGCCGATCACCGATTTTGACAACATTCTCGCTCGCCTGTTCTACGGCGGCGTTGATTCCGACCTTTGGATCCGGCTCGGCTTCCCCGACAAAGCGGACGGGGCGCGTCTCGAGACTGGGCTCGACAACGCGCGGCATTACAACGATCCCTATGGTGCGGAAGAGCCATCGAACCTGGCTCCGGCGAACAAACTGCGCCAGCGCTATCCCGCGGCACGAGTGCACGACTTGACGCCGCTGATCGACGAGATGCGCAACATCAAGCGCCCGTCGGAGATCGAGATGATTCGCCGCTGCGGCAAACTCGGCGCAGCCGGATTGAAGCAGGCCATCTCAAAAGCCAAGGCCGGCATGATGCAGTACGAAGTAGAAGCGGAAGCGGCCTACGTGTTCAGGAAGGGCGGCGCCGAAGGTTGGGCGTACACGGCGATCGTCGGCTCCGGCGCGGACGCGAACACCTGGCACTATTTCTCGAACCGCCACAAGATCAATGCCGGGGACGTGGTCGTCTTCGACTTCTCCCCTGACCTGCACCAGATGACCATGGACATCACCCGCACCTTCCCTATCGATGGCAAGTTCACGCCCGAGCAGGCGAAGTGGTACCAGGCCGACCTCGAGTCGCAGAAGGCGACCATCGACATGCTGAAGCCGGGGAATACTTACGAGCAGGCGGCTGAAGCGGGCGCCGCAGTTTACAAAAAGTACGGCGTGCCGCAGATCAATGGCAAAGACCAGTATCCGAGCACGAATGGGAAGCCCGGCATCTCCGGACACTGGGTAGGAATGGCCACGCACGACGTGAGCGGTCCGCTGACTGGTCCGATTAAAGCCGGACAGGTGCTGACGGTCGAGCCGATCATCGAGATACCGGAGAAGCACTGGCACTTCCGCGTGGAAGATACCATCCTGATCACCGATTCCGGCCACGAGGTGCTGTCGTCAGATGTGCCGAAGGAAATGGTGGACGTGGAGAAATTGGTGGGAAGTGCGACGAAGTAGATGGGCGGACTAATTGTCCAATCCGTACTGAAGAGCCTCGACCGCCTTTCGCCGGCGCGCAAGCGCACCGCGCATCTTTACACCGGGGAACGCGGTGAAGAGGCTGCGTACTTCCATCTGCGAAAGCTCGGCTACGTGATGGTGGCGCGCAACTACCGCTCGCCGCGCCGTCGCGGCGAGATCGACCTTGTCGGCTGGGACAAAGACGAGCTCTGCTTCATCGAAGTGAAGACAAAATCTTCGAAGGATTACATTCCTGCCGAAGTTGCAGTGAACGCCGAGAAACAACACGACCTGCGCGAGGTTGCACGTGAATATCTGCGCAAGGTAATTGGCGAGCCGAAGACGCGGTTCGACATTCTATCGGTGTACTTTGAAAATCCAGACAAACCGGAGTTCACGCTCTTCAAGAATGCTTTCCCAATGTCGGAACACTGGTGATTTCTGCACCCCTGCGGTGAAACCGTTTTTCTCGTAAAATAATCAGTAATGCCTGATCTTCGTAAAGACCCCATCACCGGGCGCTGGGTGATCATTTCCACCGACCGCGCCCGCCGGCCCTCCGATTTTTCGCGCGAATCGTTCAAGATCAAGGGCGGCTTCTGCCCTTTTTGCCCCGGCAACGAATCAAAGACACCGCCAGAGATTTTGGGCTATCGCTCGTCCGCAGCGGGTGGCCCGGCTGCTCCGAAAGATTCTCCGGGATGGCGCGTGCGCGTGGTGCCGAACAAATTTCCAGCGCTGATGATCGAAGGCAATCTTGACCGCCAGGCCGACGGCATGTTCGACCGCATGAACGGCGTGGGCGCGCACGAAGTGATCATCGAGACACCTGATCACGCTGCGACACTGGGAACGCTTCCGATCAAGCGCGTGGAGGATGTGATCTGGGCGATTCGCGACCGCATGATCGACCTGAAGCAGGACAAGCGCTTCAAATACATCCTCGCATTCAAGAACCATGGCGAGGCCGCGGGATCGTCGCTCGAGCATCCGCACTCGCAACTGATCGCGTTGCCCATCTTGCCGAAGAATGTTGCGGAGGAGTTGGAAGGCGCCAAGCAGTATTACAACTACAAAGAACGCTGTATCTTTTGCGACGTGATCCAGCAGGAGCTGGAGACGAAGACGCGCGTAATCGCGGAAAATTCTGACTTCATCACTCTCGCACCTTACGCGCCGCGTTTTCCCTTCGAGACCTGGATCCTGCCGCGAAGGCATGAGTCGGCGTTTGAGAATTCGTCGTCACAGATGTATGAAAATTTGGCGCGCACGTTGCAGACGCTAGTGCAAAAGGCGGACCGCGTGCTGGATCATCCGGCGTACAACTTCATGATCCACACCTCGCCCATCAGCGATTCGAGCAACGACTACTACCACTGGCACATTGAGTTCCTGCCGAAGCTGACCAAGGTCGCAGGATTCGAGTGGGGGTCGGGTTTCTACATCAATCCAACGCCGCCGGAAGAGGCAGCGCAGTATCTGCGCGAGTGTCGCGTGGAAGCGCCGCTTGCGGAGCCGGTTGGGGCATAAGAAATATTAATGGGCTGTGACTTCGTTCGCCTTGACTCGAATGTGGCCTGCGTATGCGCCCCCGATGCAACTCGGCAGAAGAAGTAGCAACGCAGTCACGGCTATGTCCACATTTTCTTCAAATCCACCGAAGAAATGCATCGCCAGGCAAGCGTAAGCGGCAACTCCTAAGGCCGCCGTGAGTACGCCGACGCCAATGCCCACCCAGTTTCGGCGAATTGGCAAGACCCAAAGGAGTATAGAGCCGACAGCAGCTTGAGCGACCGACGCTATAAGCAGGAATCGATGCAATTTCCATCGGAACAATGAATGCAGTGTAACCACTGGATCAACTCGCATTCGAGAAAGCAGCGCGAGACCGACGATCACGAAACATAAAAAATAAATCGAAACGAACCAAACCGAAAAAGACTTCAATTTAGGCGCAAGAAGGTCAGTTCGGCTCATCCGTGGTTCTCTTTCCACTCTTCGTACCATGCCATCTGGATGGCTTCGAGCTTGGATTCGTTCGAAAGCTTGGGGTCGTCTTGGAAATTCGGCAGCCCGGTCACCAGCTTGTGCAGGTCGGTAAAGCGGAGCGAGAGTGGATCGGTCTCGGGATGAAGCTCCGACAGCTCGATGCCGATGTCTTCCGAGTTGGTCCACTTCGAATCCATCAGTGCTTCCCTTCCGACACATAGTTCCTATTCCATGCTGGAATCTCGACGACCACTTCGCCCGGTTTCGTGATCACGGCCTGGCATCCTAAGCGCGAATTCAGTTGCAGGTCGGCGGCGGTGTCCATGCGATCGAGTTCGTCGTCGTCGGCCTCGCTCAGATTTTCCGCGCCCTTCTTCACCCAAACGTGGCAGGTAGTGCAGGCGCAGACGCCGCCGCAGGCGTGGTCGAGGAAGACGTCGTTGTTCATGGCGACGTCGAGGATCGACTCTGGCTTGCCGTGGTGCTGATACGGCAGCTTGCCATGCTCGTACTCGACGGTGCGGCCCTCAGGCATGAAGGTGATGCGAACGAGGTTTTCCTTCGGGATCTCCGCAGTCGCAGTCGCGCCGGATTTGTCTTTAGTCTCTGCCATAGGTCTTCTTTTATCGCTCGCGCACTTCTGCCGGAGCTATGGGGTGCGGCGACTTCGGTCCATCGCTCTCAATGTCCTTCATCTCTTTTCCGCGCAGGGCTTCGCCGACAGCCGAATCCATCATCATCTCCGCGAGTTTCGTCGTCGCTTTATTGAGCGCATCGATCGCAGCGCGGATCTTCTTGTAGTCATCGTGCACACGTGTCGCGATCAATTCTTTTTCTAGCTGCTGGATGCCGCGTCGCTCCTCGTTCGAGAGGTGCTGCCACGCTGCGTTGCGCTTCCCTTTTCCAGAGCGTTCAGGATGTTGTCGGACTCGACGCGCGCCTCGGCGATCTGACGCAAGCGGAAGTCTTCTTCGGCGTTGTCGAACGAGCTGAGGATCATCGACTCGACCTGCTCGTCGGTGAGTCCGTAGGTGGGCTTCACGTCGATCTCGGCTTCCTTGCCACTGCGCGCCTCCTTGGCGGAGACATGCAGGATGCCATTCGCGTCGATGAGCAGCTTCACTTCGATGCGCGGTAGTCCGGCGGGCATAGGAGGAATGCCCTTCAGATCGAAGCGGGCGAGCGAGCGGTTATCTTTCGCGAGTTCGCGCTCACCTTGCAGCACGTGGATGGCGACATTGGTCTGGCCTTCGACGCCGGTAGTGAAGTGCTCTGTGGCGGAAGCGGGAATGGTCGAGTTGCGATGAATGATCTTCGCCACCACGCCGCCGAGCGCCTCGATTCCGAGGGAGAGCGGAGTCACGTCGAGCAGCAACATGTCCTTGGTCGCCTGCGAGGTGCCGCCCAGGATGTTGGCCTGTACCGCCGCTCCGAGGGCAACGACTTCATCAGGATTCAACTCGGTGTGTGGCTCGCGCTGAAATAGATGCTTCACCAGCGCGCGTACACGAGGGATACGGGTCGAGCCGCCGACCAGGACGACTTCGTTAATGTCAGTCGGTTTGAGCTTCGCGTCGGCGAGAGCCTGCTTCACGGGCGCGATGGTGCGCGCGATCACCGGCTCGATCAGTTGCTCGAACTGCGTACGCGTGATCTCGCGGTCGTAGCGTTTGCCGTTGGGGAGATCGACATGGATCGTCGTTTTGCCCGCAGAAGAAAGCGCAATCTTGGCTTCGATGACCGCGTTGCGGATGGCCGCTACCGATTCGCCGCTACGTCGAAGGTCGAGATTCATGTCGCCCTTGATGTCGTCGAGCGCGATGGCGATCAGCAGGTTGTCGATGTCGTCGCCACCGAGATGTGTGTCGCCGTTGGTGGCGATGACCTCGAAGATGCCCTCGTGCAATTTCAAGATTGAGACATCGAAGGTGCCGCCGCCGAGGTCGTACACGGCGACGATGCCCTCGCGCTTCTTGTCGAGGCCGTAGGCGAGCGACGCGGCAGTGGGCTCGTTCACCAGTCGCAGGACTTCGAGTCCAGCGATGCGGCCGGCGTCTTTGGTAGCTTGGCGCTGGGCGTCGTTGAAATATGCAGGAACAGTGATGACCACCTGCGTGACCGGCGCGCCGAAGTAACGCTCGGCGTTGCGCTTGAGTTGGCGCAAAATGATGGCGGAAACTTCCGGAGCAGTGGTAGCGTGCGCGCCCAGCTTGAGCTTCAGGATCGCGCCCGGCTTCGAATCTTCTGAGACGCTGAATGGGAAGAGCTTCAATTCTTCTTCAACATCCTCGACGCCCCGCCCCATTAAGCGCTTTACGGAGTAGATCGCGCGGGTCGGCGTTTCCACCAGATATTTGCGGGCAGCGTTGCCGACAACCGGCTCGTCTTTTTCGTCGAGCGCGACGACGGACGGAACCAGTCGCGAACCGTCTTCGCCGGGGATCACCACCGGCGTGTCGCCCTGCATGAAGGCGACGAGGGAATTGGTCGTTCCCAGGTCGATGCCGACCACCGGAGCTTTTTTCTCTTCGCTCATTCGACGCGATGCCCTATTGACCTGCTGTAGTCACCTATCTTGCGCCACATAATCTGGACGAATTCCCCGTAATGCCAACCTGTATGCGAGGGACCGGTTAACGTCTTCGTCTCCCGATCTATCGTCGGCCTTCCGATGCAAGCAGCCTTTTGCCTTTCGAACTCCGTAATCGCTTCGGCTCGCGTAGCGAATCGACCATCCACAAAGTAGCTACCATCGTTGAACAAGCGTCGAATTTCCCACCGCAAGCGTCGCATTAGGCTAATGCCTCGTTCACATCGCGCACCAGATTGCGGATGTAGCTGCGACGATTCAGCAGCGCCACCATCTGGTCCATTGCCTGCTTTTGCGCCGCTTCGCCGGCCGCCGAATCCCACTCGTTCCAATACTGTTTCAGCTCGGCGGTAGATTGTTCCAGCTTCTGCTCGAAATGTTTCTTTGCTGACTCAAGCTGCGCGATAGTCGCGGGATCGCGCTCGCCCATCTTGAGCTCCTGCAACTGCATGTTGAGCTCGAAGACTTCTTCCAGCAGCTCGGGCGGGACCGCCTGCTTCTTTTCTTCGCCGCTCTGGCGCGCAGCGTCTGTCGCGGATTTCGATTGCTCCTCGAGCTGAATGCCTTCCAGAGAAAGCAAGTACTGCGTACGCGCTACAGGGTCTCTCAGAGTGCGATAGGCGTCATTGAGCTGCGAAGTCTTTTGCAGGCTCCACTCCTGCTCGTTTGAGGCTGCGCGCGCGTAAACATCGGGATGCAGCTTGCGGCTGAGCGTGTAGAAATCTTTTTGCAGCTGAGCTTCGTCGACGTTCAGCTTTTTGCGGAGGCCGAAGAACTCGAAATGCGTCATCGGACGCACCGGCTGCACCTTGCCGCAAGTGGAACAGAAGTGCTCGCTGAGGGCGAGTGCCGCCGAGCACGACCAGCACTCGGCTTCGCCTTCGATCACTTTCGTCGAATTGTGCTCTTCTATCTGGTATTTCATGCCGTTTTTCAAGCACCCAAAAACACGATTGACGATTGAGGAGCGCTGATTGACGAATCCGACACGACCGTCAATCCCGCGATCGTCAATCGTCCGTTATCCCGAAAAACTTGTGCCGCAGCCGCAAGACTTCGAAGCGTTCGGATTCTTAAAGACGAACTGCTGCTGCAAAAGCGTCTGCTCCCAATCGAGGATCATCCCTTTGAGGTAGATGTACGACTTGGGATCGACGAAGACGTGTACACCCTCGTAGTCATAAACGCGATCACGCGCACGCGCTTTGCTATCGAAGCGCACGTTGTACGTTAAACCCGAGCATCCGCCGCCTTGCACACCCAGGCGCAGGCCTCCCTGTTCGGGAGAAATGTTCTCCTTCGCCATCACCACGCGAATGCGCGCGAGCGCCTTCTCGGTGACGACGATGTCGCGGTCGGCGCCGGTGATCACGCTCGGGATCTGCTCAGTGGTTGCCATAAAAACTTATGCTCTGGTCTCGACCGCGGCTTCCGCCGGTTTCGCCGAGGCGTTCTTCTTCTTCCAGTCGCCGATGGCGGCGCGGATCGCGTCTTCAGCCAGCACCGAACAGTGGATCTTCACCGGCGGCAAAGCCAGTTCTTTCACAATGTCGGTGTTCTTGATGGTGAGAGCTTCGTCGACCGTCTTGCCCTTCACCCACTCTGTGGCGAGCGAAGAGGAAGCGATGGCCGAGCCGCAGCCGAAGGTCTTGAACTTCGCGTCTTCGATGACTCCGGTAGCGGCGTTGACTTTGATCTGCAGCTTCATCACGTCGCCGCACTCGGGCGCGCCGACCAGGCCGGTGCCCACTTCGGTGCTCGTCTTATCGAACGAGCCCACGTTGCGGGGATTTGTGTAGTGGTCGAGTACCTTGTCGCTATATGCCATTGTGTTCTCCTAAACTTTTTCGTGCTTCTGAGACGGCACAAGTGCCGTCCTACCCTGCTGTTTCGGTTCCCAAACTCAGTGCGATACGTCTGCCTGCCATTGCACCTTCGACAGGTCGATGCCTTCTTTCACCATCTCGTAGAGCGGCGAGAGTTCGCGCAGCTTCTTGACCACTTCCACAATCTTGTCTGCCACGTAATCAACTTCCGCTTCGGTGTTGAAGCGGCCAAGGCCGAAGCGGATCGAGCTGTGCGCCAGATCGTCGCCGAGTCCCAGCGCCTTTAATACATAGGATGGCTCCAGCGTCGCCGAGGTGCACGCCGAACCGCTCGAAACCGCGATATCGTTGATGCCCATCAGCAGCGACTCGCCTTCCACATAGACGAAGCTCATGTTGAGGTTCCCCGGCAGGCGGTGCTCGTAGTGACCGTTCACGTAGACTTCGTCCAGATTCTTCTCGATGGTCTCGCAAGCCGGTCGCGCAGCGCGGTGAGGCGCTTTGACTCTGTCTGCCATCTCTTCGCCAGCGAAGCTCGCAAGCTTTGCCGAGTCCAACGATGCCCGGGACGTTCAGCGTTCCCGAGCGCATGCCGCGCTCGTGGCCGCCACCATCGATGATGCGCCGAGAGCTGCACGCGCGGATTCTTGCGGCGCACGTAGAGAGCGCCAACGCCCTTGGGCCCGTACATCTTGTGCGCCGCTGAGCGACATGATGTCGATGTTCATGCTTGTTCACGTCCACCGGAACTTTGCCGACAGCCTGCGTCGCATCGCTGTGGAACAGGATGCCGCGCTCGCGGCAAAGCTTGCCGATCTCGTTCGACGGGCTGTATCACGCCGATCTCGTTGTTCGCGTACATGATGGTCACGAGGATGGTCTTGTCGTCGATCGCGCGCCTCAGGTCGTCGAGGTTGACCAGTCCATCCGTCTGCACCGGCAGATAGGTGACGCGTGTAGCCGTACTTCTCCAGGCGCTTGCAGGTATCGAGCACCGCCTTGTGCTCGGTGGCCGGCGGTGATGATGTGGTTGCCCTTCTCGCGATACATCTCGGCCACGCCCTTGATCGCGAGGTTGTTGCTCTCGGTAGCGCCGGAGGTGAAGATGATCTCCTTCGCGGTCGCGCCGATGAGCTTGGCGATCTGCTCGCGCGCCTTCTCGACGGCTTCCTCGGCCTCCCAGCCGAAGTGGTGGTTGCGGCTGGCGGCGTTGCCGAAGATGTTGGTCAGGTACGGCATCATCGCCTCGAGCACGCGCGGGTCGAGCGGCGTGGTGGCGTGGTTGTCCATGTAGATGGGCAGCTTCACGCCTGCGGGCACCTTGGTGTGAACTTCGGGTTGGTCAACTGTCATCGCTCAATCGTTTCTCCAAAATCCTTATGTCAGGCGTACTAATTCTGCGATGCTGGGCGACGCGGCAGCCGGCTTCTGGAATCGTCTTCACCCATGTCGGCCAGCTTCACTTGCTCCAGCGCTTCCTGGATCTTTTCGCTCACCTTGCGCAGCGGCTCACGGACGGTACACTTGAATTCTGCACGCAATCGTGGTCGCTTGAGCAAGCAGTCATAAACAGCGGACCGTCAATGGCCTTGATCACTTCGAGCGCCGAGATGCTGCGCGCCGGACGCGCCAGCGAATAGCCGCCGTTCGTCCCATGATGCGAGATCAGAGCTGCGACTTCGCCAACCGCTGCAGGATCTTCGCCAGCGCCTGCTGCGGAATGCCGTATTCGTCGGCAATGTCTTTCGCGCTAGCAGTGGGAACGAACCACCACGCCTCCGCAAAGCAAGATGACGCATCTGGCGATGAGCCCGTAGTCGGCCTTCTTAGTGAGCTTCAACATATATAAGACCTTTTCGGTCGTATATGATTTTAGATGCGCTTGACGGGGAAAAGCAACCCCTCGCAGGGAATGGCTTCAACAACTACCTGGATGGTAAGTCATTGTGCCTGAATGGGATTAGAAATGGGTATAAAACGGTCGTATTTGGCCTATACCCAGCGGAAGATGACGCAGTGCTCCGAAGGGGCGAATCTGAATCCATCAGACCTATGTAGGGGGATTCCATGGACAATTCTGAGGTGACACGAAGGTCCTTATTGTGGCTTGCGCCAGCGGCGGGTGTCGCACTGGCACTGTCGGACTGCGCTTTTGGGCAAGAACAAGGCAAAGAGCTGGTGGAAGTCACGCCCACCGAAGACCTGATGCGCGAGCACGGGCTTCTGAAACGCATTCTGCTGATCTACGACGAGGTCCGTTCCCGGATCGCTGCCCAAAAGGACTTCCCGCCTGAGGCAATCGTCAAATTCTGCAAAGATCATTCGCGATTTCATCGAGCAGTACCACGAGAAGCTTGAAGAAGAACACCTGTTCCCGCGCTTCCGAAAGCACAATCTACTGGTCGAGCTGGTGGACACGCTGCAAAAGCAGCATGAGGCGGGGCGGCGCGTGACTGAGAGGATCATTGCAACAGCTTCCGCCGGCGCGAAGACGAAGGGGGATAAAGAGAAGCTTGGGAACGACCTCTACCAGTTCGTCCGCATGTACGCCCCACATGAGGCGAGAGAAGACACGGTGCTGTTCCCCGCTTTGCACACCATCGTTACCCCACACGAATATGACGCTTTGGGGGAAGATTTCGAGAAGAAAGAGCACGAGATGTTCGGCAAGGAAGGGTTTGAGGGGATGGTGCCTCGGGTCGCGGAGATCGAGAAGCAGCTGGGGATCTACGACCTGGCCCAATTCACCCCGCGATAAGGGCGACGGACCCATGTCCTTAGCCGTTGGTCTTATGTACAGGAGTGGTTCCTTCTAAGGTGTCCAGCTGATTGCGCCTCTATCACCAAAAGCTACTCTCGATGCATGCGTAAAAGCTTGCCTGCTTCGTTGCGCTTGAAAGGCTGCGTGCGTCTGGCCGTCGCACTGGCCGCGATCACGACATTTTCATTTGCTGCGGACAAGGGCGAGCTCTCGCCCGCTCCCGCTCCACGCAGCATGGAGCCCACATATTCCGTGCAGGTCGGGCTCGATGGAGAGATCTTCCCTGTTTTCGCGCATCAAGCCGCGCTGCAGAAGCCCACAGCGCGCACCTGGGGCACAGTCGCGGTGAAGGTGACGAATTCCAGCGATGTTCCTTTGCGCCAGCGCATCACCGTGCATGTACCCGGATGGAGCGACCAGGAGATCCAGACCGCGGAAATGAGTGCAGGCGAGATCCACACCTACCTTTTTGCGCCGGCATTTTTTCAGCGGCTCTATCAAAACCGCGAGCTGACTTCCGCAACGGTAGTGGTGGAAGTGCGTGAGCGCGGCGGAAAAATGATTTTTTCGCAAGCTACTCCCGTCCGCCTGCGCGCAGCTGACGACATGTTGTGGGGAAAAGATTTTAAGTTTGCTCCGTTCATCGCTTCATGGGTTACGCCTCACGATGAGGTTGTGGAGCAGATGCTGACCGAAGCCAAGGAACTGATGCCTGGCCGTCGCCTTCCGGGCTACGAAGAGTGGAAGTCGCAGGGCGATCAGGAAAAATCAACCTTCCAGCAGGCACGCGCTATCTATCGCGCACTGCAGAAGCTGGGAATCTCGTATGTAAAGAGTTCCACCAACTTTGGCAGCAACGAGATGACACAGCGCATACGCATGCCGCACGAGTCGCTGAAGCAGACTTCGGCCAATTGCATCGACGGAGCGGTGATGTACGCCTCCATGTTCGAGAACCTGGGGCTCGACGCACAGATCGTCCTTATCCCCGGGCACGCTTATGTCGGCGTGCGCAGCTCCGAGAACGGCAGCAAGTATCTTTATTTCGATACGGTGCTCACCGGACGTGAAGATTTCGAGTCGTCCGTTCACGCCGCGGAAAAAGGCCTGAGCGAACGACCGTCATCGGAGATCAACCGCATCGACGTGAGCGAATCGCGTCGTGCCGGCATCTTCCCTATGCAGGAAGGCGTGCCGTCGCTGCATCCGGCTGCAACCACTTCAGCCGCCCGCTTGAAGTAGCCTGGTCGGGGACATGGCCCTAACCAGGGCAATATTATTTTCCTGTTAAAGTCTTGACACGATACTGCGGGACGGCGGAGAATACGCGGATTCACCCGTCGTATAGACCGGGTGAGCGGCTGGCGCGGACGAACAGGGTCGCTGGCTGAGAACCAATGAATACCCCGCAATTCCCATCAGCCACGAACGCTACCCCGCAGAACAAGCCAATGGACAAACCATGTCAGCACCCGCGCGTGCAGATCGTTTCACGCGACGAAGAGGCTGAGTACGTCGAATGTCTGGAGTGCCGCGAAGTCTTCGAGTCCAGTGAATTCAAAGACATGGACATCGAAGAAAAGGTCTCCGACGACCCCGACGCCTAACCGACCCGGTCCCATTTTGACTTGTGGCTGCCCCGATAACCCGCCGCTCGCTTGCTCGCGGCCCGGCTGGCTGATACCGTGTTCAGCACTCCCGGAGCTCTATGTCTCGCACAGTCCTTGTAGTCGATGATTCCATGCTGATCCGCCATACCGTTTGCCGGTACTTGGAAGGCATTGGCTATGAAGTCGAAGCGGCGACAAACGGTCAGGAGGCGCTGGACCTGCTGAAGGCGATTACCACCCGGACCTGATCGTCACGGATATGCAGATGCCGAAGGTGTCCGGCAGCGAGCTGATCACGGAGCTGAAGGAGAAACCGGGAACGCGGGAGATTCCGATAGTGGTCCTGGCCGGAAAAAAGACTTCGTCTGACGGCCCGCAAGAGACACGCGCGCGAATTACACCATCTACAAAGATATTGATATCGAAGCGCAACTGAAGAAGGCGTTCGCGGCCGCGCTCAGCGGCGCAAGACCAATTAATTTCCGCCCAGTGCCATGCTGGCTTCGGCCGAGAACTCGGCTTCCGCAAAATCTTTCGCAAGAAATTTTGGATATGCCGCCGCCGCGATCATCGCAGCGTTGTCCGTAGAGAGCGCACGCGAAGGAAAGAAGACCGGCAACGTAGCTTCCTGCTGGAAGCGCGTGCGCAATGCCGAGTTCGCGGCTACACCCCCGTGACGAAGAGCGTGGCTGCGTTGAACACTTCCGCAGCGGCGAGCGTTTTACCGACAAGATCTTCGACCACTGCTCGCTGGAACGATGCAACGAGATCGAGCGATTGCTTGTCGCTGGCTGCCAAGGTAGTCGTCGAGCTTCGGCTTTGCGAATGGCTGAGAGCTTCGCTCGGCGCGCCTCGATCGCCGCCTTCATGTCGTGCGTCTCGACGTAGCGAAGCACGGCAGTCTTGATCCCGCTGAAAGAAAAGTCCACACGCGCGGCGCTGGCGTCGCGCTCGCCGCGGTTCGGATGCTTGATCTGCGGACGCAGCGAACTTCACCGCGCGCTCGTCGCCATGCGGTGCGAGCTGATCGATGACCGGTCCGCCGGGGTATCCGTAGCCGAGCAGCTTCGCGACTTTGTCGTAGGCTTCGCCGGCAGCGTCGTCGCGCGTCTTGCCGATGTTCTTGTAGCTCCAGCTTGCGCCGCCGTTGCCACTCTGCTCGCACAGATAAAGATGTGTGTGTCCGCCGGAGACCACCAGCGCCAGCACGGGAAACTCGAGCTCGCGATTCCCTTTCTGCTTTTCCTCCGAGAGGACCGCGTGGATGTGTCCTTCAAGATGATTCACCGCGATGACCGGCTTCTCTTCCGCGAAGGCGAGCGCCTTGGCGTAAGTCACACCGACGAGCAGCGCGCCCGCGAGTCCCGGGCCTTGCGTGACCGCGATAGCGTCAATGCTGGAGTAACTCTGCTTCGATTGCTCCAGCGCGAGCCGCACCACGGGAACGATTCCGCGCAGGTGCTCGCGCGAGGCGATCTCCGGCACGACGCCGCCGAAGCGCTGATGCGCCGCGATTTGCGAGAAGACGACATTCGAGAGCAACTCTTCGCCGCCGCGCACCACCGCCGCCGCGGTTTCGTCGCACGAGGTCTCGATCCCCAGGATGATGGGCAGCGCCATATCTCTTATAGTATCGGCAGGGTGTTTTTTCGTGAAGCAAGCCGCTACTGAGATCGTCCGCACGCTGCGCCAGAAGGGCCATTCGGCTTACTTGGTGGGCGGATGTGTGCGCGACCTGCTGCTCGGGAAAGAACCCGCCGACTACGACGTCGCTACCTCCGCTACGCCTGACCTGTGCGATGCAGTATTTTCCGCAGACCTACCCGGTGGGCGCGCAGTTCGGTGTGGTGCTGGTGGAGATCGGCAATAAAGACTTCATTGAGGTCGCCACCTTCCGCTCGGACGTGAGTTATTCCGATGGGCGGCATCCCGATGCGGTTCGATACACGCAGTCGCGCGTGAAGACGTGCAGCGCCGCGACTTCACCATCAACGGCCTGCTGCTCGATCCCGAGAACAATCAGGTGCTCGACTACGTGGGCGGGCAGATGGATTTGAAGAACGGCATCATTCGGGCGATCGGCAATCCTGTGCGGCGCTTCGATGAAGACAAACTTCGCATGCTGCGCGCGGTGCGCTTTGCAGCACGCCTCGAGTACAAGATGGAGCCCGAAACCTTTGCTGCCATTCAAGAGCTTGCGGGACAGATCACGCAGGTAAGCCGGGAGCGAGTGCGCGACGAGCTGCTCAAGATGCTGA
>CAVQGF010000024.1:0-39892 GCA_963711965.1 uncultured Acidobacteriota bacterium
AAAGTGCGTGGCTTGCTTTCTGTGTGCGGCGGCGTGTCCTTCCAACTGCATATATATAGAAGCGGCCGAAAATACGGCTGAGCAGCGCATCTCCGGCGCCGAGCGCTACGCGCAGGTCTATAACATCGATTACAACCGCTGCATCTTCTGCGGATATTGCGTCGAGGCGTGTCCTACGGACGCGATCACTCACGGCCACGGATTTGAGATCGCCACGCTGAATGCGACCAATCTTGTCTATCGCAAAGAGCAGATGCTGGCACCTATGCGGGCCCACCAGGGTGAGAACTCCGCATTCAGCACTTCGGACATGGAGAAGATAGGAAGATAGGCGCAAAAAGGTTTGAACCGCGGTGCGCCGTTACCAACGGCGCATTTTTTGTTTAGAACGAATGTCAGACTTTCTCAAAACCGTCGCCGAACGTGTCGTCATCTACGACGGCGCAATGGGCACGTCCATCCAGAAACACAATCTAAGTGTCGATGATTACTGGGGGAAAGAAGGATGCAGCGAGATCCTGGTCCTGAGCAAGCCGGACGTGATCCGCGGCATCCATGAGAGCTATCTCGCGGTTGGGGCAGACGTTGTTGAGACCAACACCTTCGGTGCGACGTCGATCGTGCTCGGCGAATATGACCTGCAGGACAAAGTGCGGGAGATCAACATCGCTGCGGTGAAGCTGGCGCGGGAGGCAGCGGATTCGTTCAATGGCCGCAAGCGGTTTGTTGCCGGCTCGATCGGTCCGACAACCAAACTTCCTTCGCTGAATCACATTTCGTGGGACGCTATGCTGGCCGCGTATGAAGAGCAAGCTCTCGCCTTGATCGAGGGCGGCGTCGATGTGTTGCTCATCGAGACCTCGCAAGACCTGCTGCAGACAAAGTGCTCCATCGCGGCGGTGTTCGATGCCATGAGAAAAGCCAACAAACGGTTGCCGGTTACGGCGCAAGTCACACTCGAAGCCACCGGGTCGATGTTATTGGGGACCGAGATCGGTGCGGCACAAACGGCGCTGGAGGCTTACGACATCGATGTGATCGGTCTGAATTGCGCAACAGGCCCGCACGAGATGAACGACGCAGTGCGCTTCCTTTGCCACAACTCCATGAAGCACATCTCCGTGTTGCCGAATGCAGGGCTCCCGCAGAATGAGGGTGGACGTGCAGTCTACAAACTCACCCCCGGGGGAGCTAGCGGACTATCATCACCGATTCGTCACCGAATATGGCGCCCGAATCGTGGGTGGATGTTGCGGGACGACTCCCGAACACATCAAAGCGGTAGTCGACAAAGTTGCGAATGCTACACCTGCCAAGCGCGAAGCGGAGTCAGTTGCCGCTGCCGCGAGCGCGTACACCTCGGTTCCGCTGGATCTCGATCCCAAGCCGCTGATCGTCGCCGAAGAGATGAACACGACGACGCGGCTGGAGACATTCAAGAACCTGGTCCGCACGGGGAACTATGACGAGATACTGGCGACGGCCAAGCGCCTTGTAAGTCACGGGTCGCACATGCTGGACCTGTGCTGCGCCATCGTCGGCGAAGACGAAAAGGGATATATAACTTCTGTGCTGGAGAAGATCGCCACTCGCGTTCCGGCGCCGGTCGCTGATCGACTCAACCGAAGCCGATGTAATAGAAGAAGCGCTGAAGCGCGTTCCTGGCAAAGCCATCATCAATTCCATCAACCTGGAGGATGGAGAGAAGCGAACCTCAAAGGTGCTGCCGATGGCCAAGCGGTACGGGGCGGCGGTCATCGCGCTCACCATCGACGAACAGGGAATGGCCCTGACCGCGGATAAGAAGGTAGCCGTCGCGAAGCGGATTTTCGAGCTGGCGACAGAGAAGTATGGGATTCGCCCGGTGGACCTGATCTTTGACGCCTCGACCTTGCCTATCTCTACCGGCCAGGAAGACTACCGGACGGCCGGAATCGAGACGCTCGAAGGCGGTGCGGCGGATCAGGGAAGAGCTGCCCGAGGTGAAGACCATCCTCGGCGTCAGCAACATTTCGTTCGGCCTGAGCGTTTACTCGCGGCAGGTGCTGAACTCTGTTTTCATGCATGAGGCGGTCAACAATGGTCTCGATATGGCGATCGTTAACTACACCAAAATATACCCGCTATAAAGATTCCTCAAGCAGAGGTTGAATGCGAAAGGCTGATCTATTACGACAAGCCGCACGGGGACCCGCTGCAGGCCTACATGGCGCACTTCTCCGGGCGCGCAAAAAAAGGAGACGACCGCAGAAGAGGTGGAGCAACTCTCCAGTCGAGGAGCAGCTGAAGTCCTCATCGTTAACGGTGAGAAGGCGATCGGCGGGAGCACCGAAGCGGCATCGCTCGAGCAGGTACTGGACTCGGCGTTGGAGAAATACACTCCGCTCGATCTGATCAATAACGTTCTGCTCGACGGGATGAAGACGGTTGGTGAGCTGTTCGGCGCGCGCAAAATGCAGCTGCCCTCGGTCCTCGACTCGGCCGGGGTGATGAAACAGGCGGTAGGTATCTTGAACCCAAGATGGAAAAGTCGAGTGGCTCGCAAAAGGGCACAATCGTTCTGGCAACAGTTAAGGGCGATGTCCACGACATCGGCAAGAACCTGGTCGACATCATCCTTCAGCAATAACGGTTTACGAGTCGTCAACCTGGGAATCAAGCAGGCGGCGGACACCATCATCGCAGCCGCGCAGCGCGAAGGCGGACGCATCGGGCTGAGCGGACTGTTGGTCAAATCTACCTTGGAAATGAAATATGTTTGCAGGACCTGGAGACGCCAGGGGCTCGCCTTTCCGGTGATCTGCGGAGGCGCAGCGTTCACCCGCAAGTACGTGGAAGATGATTTGCGGCGGGAGTATTCGTCGTCAGTTTTTTACGCAGATGACGCGTTCGAGGCCTGCACATCATGGAAGACATTTCCGGGAATGAGAAAAAGCGCGAGCATCGCTTGGCGGAAGGGCGAGAGGTAAAGGCTTTTGCCCGTGCGCAGGCGGCGATGGCTACAGAGGAATCACAAGAGCGCTCGGCCGTCGTGGGCCCAGCACCAAACATTCCAGCCGCGCCATTCTTCGGAGCGCGCGTCCGCAAAGATTTCGATCTACCGGAGATATTCACCTATCTCAACGAGACGGCGTTGTTCAAGGACCAGTGGCAGCTCAAAACCGCATCAGCGAATGATTATCTGCGGCTGGTCGAAGAGAAGTACCGGCCGGTGCTGCGCGATCTGAAGAAAGAGATGATCGAGTTGGGTTGGTTCGAGCTGAAGACGGTATATGGTTATTGGCCGTGCAACAGCCGGGGCAATGACGTCATTCTCTATGACGAACGCGGCAGCGAGGCTCAAAGGATCACTTTTCCGCGGCAGCGCGAAGGCCGAAAGCTTTCCATCGCCGACTTCTTCCTGCCGGTAGATTCAGAGCGTCGCGACGTGATCGGCTTGTCGTGCGTGACGATCGGCGAGCGTGCTTCCGTGGAGACCGAAGAAGCTGTTCGATGCTGGAGAGTTTACAAAGTATCTGTACGTGCATGGCTTAGGAGTAGAAACGGCTGAGGCGCTAGCGGAGTACGTCCACAAAATGATGCGCGAAGAGCTCGGCATTGGAGGCGAGGACGCGGCGCGAATCAGCGACCTCTTCCATCAGAAATATCGGGGGTCGCGATATTCGTTCGGCTACCCGGCATGTCCCAATCTGGAGGACCAGACGAAGATCTTCGCATTGCTTCATCCCGAGGAAAACATCGGAGTGCGCCTGACTTCGGGATTCCAGCTTGAGCCCGAGCAGTCGACCTCGGCGCTGGTGGTACATCATCCGCAGGCGAAATATTTTGTGGTTTAGTCAGACGGCTCGAGCGCGGCTCTTCGCGGAGCCGGCCAACTCGTCATAGAGTTGTGTGATTTCCTTTAGCAAGTTCTCGCTGCCCCAATTCTTCACCGCGTGTTCCCGGCCGCGCTCTCCCATTGTGCAACCTAAGGACTCATTGGTCGCGAAGTTTTTCAGGCACTCTACGAGCGCGCGGGCATCTCTCTGAACGATGAATCCGTTCTTGGCGTTCTGTATCCCCGCAACCGGCAGCTGCAACTCCACTGCGAGTTCGGAAGTGCCACCTGCATCCGTCGCAACGAACGGTTTGGCGGCAAACATTGCTTCGATCAGCGCGGTGGGTGTGCCCTCGTTAATTGAAGTGAGCAGGACGACATCGCAGGCCTTGAGAAGCGGTGCAATATCTCTCTGCCAGCCAACCATGCGAAGGTTGCCGCAGCCCCGGTGTTCTTCAAACTCCGGCCGCAGTAGTCCATCGCCGGCGACAACGAACATCAGTGAGTCCACCTACGCTGCTTGCTTGACCACATCTGCCAGCAATTCGATTCCCTTGATGGGTACCAGGCGGCCCATCCAAGAACCGCGGTCTGGTCTTGCTTGAGATTCAACTCCGCTCTGTACCTCTGCGCGCGAGCCGGGCGAGGCGCTCCATTCGAACCATTGCGCATAACTTGAATATTTGACGTGGGGCGACCCGGTAAACATCTGCAAGCTCCGCAGCTTGCCCCTCGGAGACAGTAACAATGCGAGTGGTGAAGGCGCGAGCAATCGCTCGATGCCCAAGTAGGTTCGCGTCTTGAATCGCCCAATTCTAGTGAAGCCGTGCCCGTGAAATGTGTGCACCCGGACTGCAATTCCCTGCCAATATCGCCGCGACTCTGCCTAAAGCGCCGGCTTTAGCGGTGTGAGTGTGGACGATGTCTGGTTTCTCTGCCGCAGAATCCTATAAATGGAAACCAGAGACCGCAGGTCGGAAAAGAAACGCACTGGCCGAGACATGCTGTCGATCCAGTGCACGCCTTCGTGGAGTCGAGCAGATAGCTCATGTCCTCCTCGCCTTTATCCGGAGTGTCCCGAGATAAGACCGTCTCGAACTCAGGGCGTAATCGCTCGTGGAGAAGGCAGGCCTGGCGCGCGGACCGCTGACGTTCAGCCTGGCGATGATTCGGACGATCTTAAGCGAACTTGCGGCGACATGGGGAGGGCAGTGACTTCAGTCGGGAAGATTTCCGGAAAACTACAGGGTGAGGATTCTATAGGCGTCGTCAGTGGCTCCACTGAAAAATGGAACCGGCTGATGCCGATATGTTTCTGCGAGCAGACCTCCATCACGAATTCGCGGAGAGCTCTGGGGCAATCGGGAAGTATTGCGCACCGCTATGACCTGCTTTTCCAGGAGCGATTCCAGCTCCGAGAAGGGAACGATGGGAATTCCCATGATGTAGTCGGTGCCGTTGGTGAATTCAGATCGGGGCGTGAGGATTGCGATGATCTTACTGCCTGGGTGCTTCCATTCGAAGTAGCGACAGAAAAATTGTGAGCTCATCAGCAGCCCCAGCAAACAGTTCGTCCTGGTCGGCGGCATGAGCTCACAATTTTTCTGTCGCTACTTCGAATGGAAGCACCCGGCAGTAAGATCATCGCAATCCTCACGCCCGGATCTGAATTCACCAACGGCACCGACTACATCATGGGAATTCCCATCGTTCCCTTCTCGGAGCTGGAATCGCTCCTGGAAAAGCAGGTCATAGCGGGTGCCGCAATACTTCCCGATTGCCCAGAGCTGTCCGCGAATTCGTGATGGAGGTCTGCTCGCAGAAAAATATCGGCATCAGCCAGTTCCATTTTTCAGTGGAGTCACTGACGACGCCTATAGAATCCTCACCCTCTGAGTTTTCCGGAAATCTTCCCGACTGAAGTCACTGCCCTCCCCCATGTCGCCGCAAGTTCCACTTAAGATCGTCCGAATCATCGCCAGGCTGAACGTCGGCGGTCCCGCGCGCCAGGCCTGCCTTCTCCACGAGCGATTACGCCCTGAGTTCGAGACGGTGCTTATCTCGGGACGCCCGGATAAAGGCGAGGAGGACATGAGCTATCTGCTCGACTCTCACGAAGGCGTGCACTGGATCGACAGCATGTCTCGGCCAGTGCGTTTTTTTTCCGACCTGCGGTCTCTGGTTTCCATTTATAGGATTCTGCGGCGAGAGAAACCAGACATCGTCCACACTCACACCGCAAAAGCCGGCGCTTTAGGAAGAATCGCGGCGATATTGGCAGGGGTCCCAGTCCGGGTGCACACATTTCACGGGCACGTCTTCGCTGGATACTTTCGGCGATTCAAGACGCGAACCTACTTGGGCATCGAGCGATTGCTCGCGCGCTTCACCACTCGCATTGTTACTGTCTCCGAGGGGCAAGCTGCGGAGCTTGCAGATGTTTACCGGGTCGCCCCACGCTCAAATATTCAAGTTATGCGCAATGGTTTCGAATGGAGCGCCTCGCCCGGCTCGCGCGCAGAGGTCGAGCGGAATGAATCTCGAAGCAAGACCAGACAGCGGCCTTTGGATGGGCCGCATGGTACCCATCAAGGGAATCGAATTGCTGGCAGATGTGGTCAAGCAGGCAGCGCAGTTGGACTCACTGATGTTCGTTGTCGCGGAGACGGACTACTGCGGCCGGAGTTTGAAGCGAACACCCGGGGCTGCGGCAACCTTCGCATGGTTGGCTGGCAGAGAGATATTGCACCGCTTCTCAAGGCCTGCGATGTCGTCCTGCTCACTTCAATTAACGAGGGCACACCCACCGCGCTGATCGAAGCAATGTTTGCCGCCAAACCGTTCGTTGCGACGGATGCAGGTGGCACTTCCGAACTCGCAGTGGAGTTGCAGCTGCCCGTTGCGGGGATACAGAACGCCAAGAACGGATTCATCGTTCAGAGAGATGCCCGCGCGCTCGTAGAGTGCCTGAAAAACTTCGCGACCAATGCAGTCCTTAGGTTGCACAATGGGAGAGCGCGGCCGGGAACACGCGGTGAAGAATTGGGGCAGCGAGAGACTGCTAAAGGAAATCACACAACTCTATGACGAGTTGGCCGGCTCCGCGAAGCGCCGCGCTCAGCCGTCTGAATAGGCCACGAAGTATTTCGCCTGGGGATGATGTACGACGATAGCCGAAGTAGATTGCTCGGGCTCGAGCTGGAATCCACTGGTCAGCCGCACACCGATGTTCTCTTCCGGCTTGAAGCAGCGCGAAGATCTTCACCTGATCCTCCAGATTGGGACACGCCGGGTATCCGAACGAATAGCGCGAGCCGGCGATATTCTGATGGAAGAGGTCGCTGATGCGAGCGGCGTCTTCGCCGCCGATGCCAAGTTCTTCCCGCATGAGCTTGTGGACGTACTCAGCGAGCGCCTCAGCGGTTTCCACTCCCAGACCGTGAACGTACAGATATTTAGTGAATTCGCCGGCATCGAACAACTTCTTGGTCTCACAGACGCGCGCTCGCCGATAGTGACGCACGATAAGCCGATCACGTCGCGCCGCCGGAATCCGCCGGCAGGAAGAAGTCGGAGATGCAAAGCTTGCGCCCTTCGCGTTGCCGCGGGAAGGTGATGCGCTGCAGCTTCTTTCCCGGAGCCGCTTGCGTCATAGAGAACAACGTCATTCCCTCGCTGTTGCACGGCCAGTATCCATATACCGCCTTCGGATGGAACCATCCGACCTCGAGCATTTCCTTTTTCAGGTCGCGCAGCACGGGCCGGTACTTCTCTTCCACAAGACGCAGGTAATCGTTCGCGGAAGCGGTCTTCAACTGCCATGGTTCTTGAAGAGCGCGGTCTCGTTGAGGTAGGTGAAGATCTCGGGAAGATCGAAATCATGGCGGACGCGAACGCCGAAGAACGGAGCGGTGGGATATTGGGCGCAGGATCGATCGCCGTCGAGCGCTCCTGTGATGCTTCTGTTGCGGTAGCCGCCTGCGGGCGAGCAAACGTCTTGACCTCGCGCCTTCGGCCAGGCGGCTCTGGCGCTTGTCTCCGTTGCCGGAAATGTCTTCCATGATGTGCAGTCCGGCGAACGCATCGTCAGCATAGAAGACTGAGGACGAGTACTCGCGCCGCAGATCATCTTCCACATATTTGCGCGTGAGTGCAGCGCCACCGCAGATCACCGGGAACGCGAGCTTCTGCGTTTCCAGGTCCTGAAGGACATACTTCATCTCCAGCGTGGATTTCACCAGCAATCCGCTCAGCCCGACGGCGTCTGCCTTCTCGCGCTGCGCGGCGGCGATGATGGTGTCGGCCGCCTGCTTGATGCCGAGATTCACGACGCGAAAGCCGTTGTTGCTGAGGATGATGTCCACCAGGTTCTTGCCGATATCGTGGACGTCGCCCTTCACGGTCGCGAGGACGATTGTTCCCTTCTGCGAGCCTGCCGCTTTCTCCATCTTGGGCTCGAGGTAAGCGACCGCCTGCTTCATCACGGAAGCGGAATCGAGCACGGAGGGAAGCTGCATCTTGCGCGCGCCGAACAAGTCGCCAACAGTCTTCATGCCATCGAGCAGCACGTTGTTGATCAGGTCGAGCGGGGTGTACTTCTCCAGCGCGGATTCGAGAACCTGCTCCAGCGAACGCCGGTGTGCACCTGTGCCAATAGCCTTCTCGCCGTTGATGATCAGGTGCTTCAGCTGTTCTTCAACGGTTAGCTTTTCCACCTCTTCCGCGGTCGCGTCCGCTTTCTTTTGCGTGCCGGAGAAGTGCGCCATGTAAGCCTGCAGCGGATCGCCGTGGCTCTGGTCGAAGTAGATGAGCCGCTTTGCGAGTTCAACCTCTGCTTGAGGAATCTTGTACAACGGGTAGATCTTGGAGTAGTTGACAATGGCCATATCGAGGCCATTGTTCACCGCTTCGTGCATGAAGACGCTGTTCAGCACCTGCCGCGAGTAAACGCTCAGCCCGAAGGAGATGTTGCTGACGCCTAGGATGGTGTTCACCTCGGGCAGCTCTTCCTTTATGCGGCGCACCGCTTCCAGAGTCTCGATGCCCGCTTTGCGGTAGTCCTCCTGGCCGGTGGAGATGGGCAGAGTCAGTGCGTCAAAGATCAGGTCCACCGGGCGAATGCCGTACTTCTTCGTCGCAAGCTCGAAGATGCGCTTGGCGATCGCGACCTTACGTGTCCGCAGTCAGCGCCATTCCCTGCTCGTCGATCGTGAGTGCGATCACGGCGGCGCCGTAGCGCTTGGCCATGGGCAGGACTTTCGATGTGCGCTTCTCGCCATCTTCCAAATTGATGGAGTTGATGATGGCTTTGCCGGGAACACGCTTGAGCGCTTCTTCGATCACGTCGGCTTCGGTGGAATCGATCAGGATGGGCGCCGGAACGCGGGTGGCGATCTTCTCCAGCACCGACGTGATGTACCCCTTTTCGTCCTCACCGACGATCGCGCAGCAAAGGTCGAGCATGTGCGACCCGTGCCCGACCAGGCGCTTTGCAGTCGCCAGGATCTCGTCATAGTTCTGGCTGCGAACAAGATTCCTGAAGGTCTCGAGGCGCGTGGTGGTGTTCATCTCCTCGGCGACGATCAGCGGCTTGGGGTCGAGATCGAGCGGCACAGAGGTGTAGGCGCTGGCGGCGGCTGCTACCGGCTCTACATCGCGTTCGCAGGCTGCGCGTTCGCAACCTTCTCGACCACCGCCTTGATGTGTTCAGGAGTCGTTCCGCAGCATCCGCCGACGATACGCGCACCATATTCGGTGACGAAGCGTGATGGAAGTCGGCGAGTTCCTCGGGGCGTGAGCTTGTAGACGGCACGTCCGCCTTCGTTTTGCGGCAGTCCGGCATTGGGCAGGACGGAGATGTGCTTGGTCGAGTTGTGGCACAGAAAACGGACGGCGTCATTCATCTCGCGCGGGCCGGTCGCGCAGTTCAGGCCGATAACGTCGATGTCGTAAGTCTCGAGCGCAGTTTGGGCAGCACCGATCTCGGTCCCGAGCAGCATCGACCCTGTGGCTTCAAGCGTGACCTGCGCCGTAACCGGGAGCCGTTTGCCGGCTTTACTCATGGCATCGAACACGGCAGCGATAGCGCACTTGGTCTGAAGCAGGTCCTGCGATGTCTCGATCAGCAGGACATCGACTCCGCCCTCGATCAGCGAGAGCGTCTGCTCTTCGAAAGCTGCGAGCATCGCGTCCCAGGAAATGTGATTGAGCGAAGGCAGTTTCGTCGTGGGGCCGATCGACCCGGCGACGAAGCGCTTGCGTCCGTTGAACGAATTAGCCGCTTCGCGCGCCAGCTTCACTGCTGCGATATTGATCTCGCGGACTTTATCCTGCAGGTCGTATTCGCCGAGCACGATCGAGGTCGCGCCAAAAGTGTTGGTCTCAACAACGTCAGCACCGACTGCGAGATAGCTCGCATGGATCCCGCGGATCACTTCCGGCTTGCTGAGCACCAGAATCTCGCTGCAGCCTTCCTTGCCCCAATAGTCGTCCACACTCAGATTGTGCTTCTGGATGGAAGTGCCCATGGCGCCGTCGTATATGACGACCCGCTCGGCAACGGTTTTGAGGAAGTCTGACATTCGTTCTAAACAAAAAATGCGCCGTTTGCGGCGGCGCATTGTGGTTCAAATTCCGCTGCGCCTATCGTCCTATTTTCTCCTGGTCCGACAGTGCTGAAAGCCGCATTCTGACCCTGGTAGGCCGGCATAGGTGCAAGCATCTGCTCTTTCCGATAAACCAGATTGGTAGCGTTCAAGGTCGCGATCTCAAAGCCGTGGCCGTGTGTGATGGCGTCCGTGGGACAAGCCTCCACGCAGTATCCGCAGAAAATGCACCGGTTGTAATCGATGTTATAGACCTTGTGCGTAACGCTCGGCGCCGGAGATGCGGCGCTCGGCCGTGTTCTCGGCCGCTTCGATATAAATGCAATTCGACGGGCATGCTGCCGCGCACAGGAAGCAGGCAACGCACTTTTCGAGTCCGTTCTCGTCGCGCTGCAGGACGTGGACTCCGCGGAAGCGCTCCTCAAACTTCGCGCCTCTCAGCGGGCCAGGGCCGTCCGGGTAGTTCTCAACCACCGTGGGCTGGAACATCTCGCGGAAGGTTACGCTCATACCCTTGGCGATGGCGGCAATGTCTTTCAGGACTTGCATGTTTTGTCAGTATAAATGAAGGAGTTCCGGGTGGCGAGTACCGGGGTCATACCCCGAACTGTTGGAGATGGTGGTCGATGTGTTTGTACATCAAGACGCCCCACTCGTCGGGGTCATCTGGCCAAAGAAAGTATGCGGATGCGTGGTGCATCCCGCTTTGCCGCCGGATGCAAAACGCTCGACCAGTTGTGAGAGCCGCTCACCTTCTTTGCGTAGGTCCCGTTCATCACTGACGATGAATATTTTCGCAGTCGGCGCATTGCGTCCCAAGGGCTCGCGAAGCACTTTGGTTTTAACAAGTGGTCCAATGACCCGGCCGATCAGCATTCGGGATGGCCGCAAATCTCCCACCGCCGTCTCCATTGCTGCAGAGCAATGTGCCAGGGCTTGCGGCGCATTCATCTTGCCCCAAAGACCTTTGCTATCCGGCTTGAGCACCCCTATCCGCTGCTTTAATTCTTCGACTGCTGACGAATCGTAGAGAGTCTTCACGTTAAGTCGTCCTTCCTATGCTTTGTCCTAGAGCCCCAGCTCCCGCCACTTCTTATCAACCAGCGCTTTGGTCTTCTCGTCCATGTTGATCTCGTCCGGCCACGGACGAGTAAAGCCTTCCGCTGGCCACTTGCGGGTGGCGTCAATGCCCATCTTCGAGCCAAAGTTCGGAAGGCGCGAGGCGTGGTCGAGTGAATCCACTGGGCCCAGCATGAACTGAATATCGCGTTCGGGATCGATGTGGTTTAGTGCCTTGAGAGTGACGTCCGCAATATCCTGGACGTCCACGTCTTCATCCACTACGACCACTACCTTTGTGAACATGGCCTGGCCCAGCGACCAAATGGCGTTCATCACCTTGCGCGCTTGCCCAGGATAGGACTTCTTGATCGAGACCAGCATCAGGTTATGGAAGACGCCTTCGACCGGAAGGTTCACGTCCACAATCTCGGGAATGGTCACTCGCATCAGCGGCAGGAAGATGCGTTCGACGGCTTTGCCCATCCAGGCATCTTCCATCGGGGGCTTGCCGACGATGGTCGTCGAGTAGATCGGGTCTTTCAGATGAGTGACGCAGGTCAGATGGAAGACCGGGATACTCATCTGCGAGCGAATAGAAGCCAGTGTGATCGCCGAATGGACCCTCCGTGCGGAGCTCATCTAGCTTCACATAACCTTCCAGCACGATCTCGGCGCTTGCCGGAACTTCCAGATCCACGGTTTCGCATTTGACCAACTCGACTGGAGACTGCCGCAGGAACCCAGCGATCATGTACTCCTCGATGTCTGGAGGCGCAGGGACGATTGCTGAGAACGTAAGCGCGGGATCAGTGCCGATCGCGACTGCTACATCCATCCGTCCGCCGGGCGGGGCCCATCCGCCAACACCGAACCACCAGACGAGCGAGCCATGATGTCTACTGCCGCGGAAGTTCCGAAGCATCCCGCCCGCAGCAGCCGCGCGCATCGCCTCACGGTAATGCTCGGCGCCGATTTTTTGCCGCTGCCAGTGCATGCCCGCGGTCTTTGCCGTCGTAGATCTGCATGCGATACATGCCCATGTTGCGCTTCCCCGTCTTGAGATCGCGTGTAATAACGCATGGCAGCGTGATGAAGCGTCCGGCATCCTTCGGCCAGCACTGCAGCACGGGAAAATCGAGCAGTGAGAGCGTTTTCCTTCTTGATCACTTCTTTGCATGGACCGTCGCGACCGTCTTCGGGAAGAACTTACCCATCTCGGCCAGCATGGGTAGCATCTTTATCTTGTCGAGCAGGCCCTGCGGGGACTTCACGTCCATAAACTGGTGGATACGCCCCGCGACTTCGTCCAGCGAGTCAACGCCCAGCGCCAGCTTCATCCGCTTGGCTGAGCCAAACTGATTGATCAGTACCTTTGCGCCGGGCTGACCCTTGATATTTTCAAAGAGGAGAGCAGGGCCTCCCGGCTCGGCATAGTTGTTGAGAGAAACTTGGCCTTGGCGACCGGCCTTAGAGACGCGGTCCGCGATCTCGGTGATCTCCAGGATGGGGTCGACCTCCACCTTAATGCGGCGTAATTCGCCCGAGCGCTCTAGCGCGGCGATCCACTCTCTCAGGTCGTTGTAGGCCACTTAAATGCTCTCCAGGTAGAAGCGACATTATATATAGGTCGTGATCGAGGAAATTTCGACGCCCATCAGAGCTGCTGCCAACTCTCACGCCAAGGCTCATCTCAGAAACAGCTTCGAATCTATTGCTGCGCTACGCGCCTAAGGGTCCCAATCTTCATGTCTTCGTAAAAAGCAAATGAGCGGTCCTATATTGATGCTCTGTCTCGTTTATCGTTGAACCCCGAAAACTCAGAGGACGATACCGCTCTGTGGCCGTTCTCAGCGATGCGGAACGCGCTGAACTGCTCTCCTGGCCGATTCCAACCACGTCATGATGCGCGCATTAAAGCCATTGCACGAGCGCGCCGCTCGAGAAAGGAGTCTTCAGCTGGCAGCGTGGGCGGAGAACGCCATGACCACCGAGCGCGCCCGCATCGGCAACGCTTCGAGCACATGCAACGCGTGTGCGATGGCCTCGAAGCCGCGGGATGCCCTACGACCGTCATGAAGACGCTCGACCATTGGCCAGACATCGGCAACGACATTGATATGTATTCCACCGCCGACGACCAGCGATCGTCGCGTAATGAAAGAACAATTCGATGCTGAGGTCGAACCGCGTAGCTGGGGCGACCGTCTCGCGCATAAATGGAATTTTGCTGTACCAGGATCTGAAGGAGCCGATCGAGGTCCACGTCCAACGTCTCGGGCAGACTGGCGAACATACCGATCTCGCAAAACGCTTCGTCTCTCGCCGCCAGCAGAAAACAGTGGACGGAAAGACCTTCTGGGTTCCCGCGCCGGAAGAGCGCATCGTCGTCGCAACGCTGCAGCGCATGTACCGGCACTTTTACTTTAGGGTCTGCGACATCGTGAACTCCGCTGCCTTGGTCGAATCCGGAACCATCAATTACGGCGAACTCAAGCGCGTGAGCACCTTTGCTGGGATCTGGCCTGGCGTCGCCACTTATTTGATGATTGTCTCTGGTTACGTAGAGCGTTATCGCGGGCAGGCCTTGGATCTACCGAGGCTCGTAGTTGACGGCGCGCGCTTTGGAGTCGAGAAGGTTTATGTGCGCGGAAAATTCATCCGCGTCCCCATCATGCCGCAGGGCGCGGCACTCTACAGCGAGCAGGTCACGCGGACCGCTCTTCGCGGTGACGTACCTGCGACCTTCAGATTGCAATTGCTACCACCGCTTGCGGTCGCTGCGGCAGTAGCGTTCAAGTTGACGGGCAGTGATAAGGGTGTCTGGTAACTCTGCTTACCGGGCCGCCGCGCCGCCACTGGCTGCACGAACCTCATCGCCGTGATGATTCCGTTCGGCATCTCACAAGCAGGTGCTGATATGACAACTTCCGCCATTACTTGTTTCGTCCGCAAAAGTCGTGCCTCCTCGCTGCTGGCAATCGCTTTGCTCGTAGGATGTGCCGCGCGCCAGGCGGGGCCGTTGCACGCCGGGCGGGACGCCTTTCCCACCCCCGGCGGCTTCAACCAATACTCCACCGAACAGGAAGTTCAGATCGGAAGGCAGGCCGCTGCCGAAGCTGACGCTTCCATGCCGCTCTTGCCCGCTCGGGGACCGATTTCGGATTACGTCAGCACTCTCGGATTCAAGCTCGCCAAGCAATTGCCGCCGAACGACTATGACTGGAGCTTCAAAGTGGTCAACGAAAAAGACATCAATGCCTTCGCCCTTCCCGGTGGACCGGTGCGAGTCAACCTCGGGACCATTCAGGCCGCGGATAACGAAGCGCAGCTCGCCGGAGTCATCGCGCACGAGATCTCGCACGTCTACATGCGGCATGGGACCCGCAATGCCTCGAAGGCCAGCATCGCGCAACTTCCCGCGGCGATCCTCGGCAGCATTGCTGGCAATGGTGTGGGCGGACAACTTGCGCGTCTAGGACTTGAGTTCGGATTAGGTTCGGTGTTCATGAAGTATTCGCGTGACGCGGAGAGCGAAGCTGACCGCGTTGGCGCCAAGATCATGTACGAAGCCGGCTACGACCCAATGGAAATGGCAAACTTCTTCGCTAAGCTTGAGAAGGAAGGAGGTAGCGGTGGACCTCAGTTTCTCTCCGATCACCCCAATCCGGGAAATCGTGCTGCCGCGGTGAAGCTCGCCATAGCGGAATTGCCGCAGCGTCCGTTCAACCCAACCAGCAAGACCTTCCAGGAAGCGAAGCAAGTCGCTTCCACCATGAAGCCCTATTCAGCCGAACAAGTTGCACAGATGCAGCGCGACCGTCAGGCAAAGCTTCAACAAAGCGCCTTGGCACAGATCGCTCCAAGCGGCGAATTCCAGATGTTGCGCGGCGGATCCTTTGAAATGGCCTATCCCAACAATTGGAAGGTGATGAAGGGCCAATCTTCTGTGGTGATAGCTCCCGAAGCAGGCGTGGGAGCCAATGCCATCGCATATGGCGTGGTCCTTAGTGGATACACTCCCCAACAACCGCAATCGATCGAGCAGACAACGCAACAGGTCTTTCGCGCGCTGGAGCAGTCCAATCCTGGCATGCGTGCGGTAGGCGCAAAGAGCAATATGAACGTGAATGGACTGCCTGCAACGGTCGTCAATCTGGTAGCACAATCACCGTTGTCATCACAAGACGGTCAAGCTGTCGCTGAGCGAGACGTGTTGCTCACCTTGCAGCGGAACGACGGAAGTGTGCTCTGGATGTTGTTCATCGCTCCCGAGCCGCACTTCAACGCCTTGGAGCCGACCTTCCAAAAGATGATCCAAAGCTTGCATGTGGGTGGCTGACCGCCGTCCTCAGTGAGACACGTTGACGTTCACGTTCATCATTGATCGGTAGAGTCGCCCTTTGCTATCGCTGGCGTCCACGCGCAGAACGTGCGTACCGGTCGAAGCGGAGACGTGCTGATACAGCGTCGGCCCGCTCGAACTTGCCACCAGCGTATTGCCGACATAGGCCCTCATCGACGTGATCGGACTGGTGTTGTTCTGTACCGCAGCGTCGATCAGGAACGAGCCGCTTACGTATTGGTCGTCGTACGGTGCCTGAATGACCACCCCTGGAGTGCACGTGCCGCCTTTGGGATCGCAGGTGAACTCGTAGTATGCGTGCACAAGGTGACTCACAGAAAATGTGTGCCCGGTCGAGTCCTTCGCGACCACCTTGATCGTATGCGGTCCCGCCGTCGCTGCGGCGTTGGTTCCGACCGGATTATCATTCGTGCTTAGCAAGAATTTGTTATCCACATAGAACTTCAGGCTCGAGATGGTGGAATAGCCTCTCGCAGCCACTGAGATCGGAATCCCAAGATTCGGCTGAAAGCTGTTCACTGCAGGATCGCAAAGATTGATCCCGGGCGAACTCGGTTTATGGCAGGGACCAGTCCCTGCGTTGATCACGGTGAATGTTCGGTGAGCCTCCAGAACATTTCCGCCCGTGTCCCACGCTCGCACGGTCAGGGAGTGGGTTCCGTTGTAAATACTCCCGTCCCCGAGGTTCACACCCGTCTGGTAGGGATCACCTTCGTAGTGGGCTTTGCCGTCGACGTAAACGATAAAGCGATGGATCGAGCCGCCCTTAGGTGTGGAATTGATCTCCATGTATCCACCGGAGATGGTGGCGTTCGCTGTCGGGGTGCAGATGCGCACGCCGGGATCGGAAGGAGCGCTGCAATTGGCAAAAGCTGAAACACAACCACCGCACAACAGGATGAGCAACGCGGACAGCAGGCGATTCATGGGGACCTATCGATTCAGGATTTGCTTGCACCGTGCGCCGTTTGTGAGTGCACTTCGGATGCCAGCGGCCTTCAGTGTCGCTGCTGATTATTTTTTCTTGGAAGGTGGGTCGGCTGCCAGTAGTGAGTAGCACGGTGCCGAATTGCCCACACTCTCGTGCTCACCTTAGGCGTTATCAAAGGTAAGTAGCTCGATCGCTCTACTGCGCACGTTCTGCTTCAATCCCGCTCAAGAGCTTTGCGGTCCCAAGCTGCCAAGTCCGCACCCGCCTCATAGGCGCTCTGCGCAAATTCCAGGATCTCTCTTTCCGGCGACTTGGAACCACGCACATCGTCATACATCAGGACGAATTCATGCAGCGTGGGGTGATAGTGCGCACCCTGCGAGCGGAGCTTGCGCTCGCTGTAGCCTGCCGGTTCGGGAGCGTTGTAGGCATAAAACGCGGGCGACTTGAATTCCCCTCCCCCCGGCCACCATCCGACGCTATTGCACTCGTGCGAATAAGCTTCCGAGGTGATCACGCCTTTGCGCGGCGGAGCTTTCTTTCCATTGAACCGGGTGGTGCAAAGATCAAAGCTTCCCCAGAAAAAATGTACCGGACTCGACTTGCCTACAAATCGCGCTCGAAACTCCTTGAAGACTGTGTCCGTCGAGAGCAGGATCCGCCACAACCGATTTGCATATTCGGGCTGGTATGAAGAGTGCGTTTCGTCTCGATCCAGCGGGATCGGGTCGGGGACTTCTTGCGGCTTAGGGTTGATGCTTACGTCAATGCCGGCGCTGCGCAGCATGGAAAAAACTTCCTTGTAGAAGACAGCCACTGACTTCGGAGCGAGCGCAATGGCCGCGTGGCCGCCGCCCGAGGTCTCGAGCTCTAGCCGGTGGTCGGCAAAATTGAATTGCAACCGAAAAGCCCCGCCCTCGTAGGGGATGGGCGAAGTAGTGAGCCCACGCGTGTTCACGTACAGCGCAGAATTCCACCAATGATTCTGTAGCGGCGTGAGGCCGAGGTGCACTTTGCCGACGACCTGCGTCCACATGTGCAACGTGTGGTAGGTATCTTCCCATTCGGCGAGTGGCAGCTCGGGCCAATCGGTCACGGCAGATGGATTCGGGATGACGCTCGACTGTGGCATAAGCTCTCAATTATCCCCTCTTTCGGAGTCACTGTGGAATGTAAGCTATAGAAAGATGAAGACTCGCACCGCTGATTTCGTCGTGATTGGCGCCGGAGTATTTGGAGTATGGATCGCGCATTTCCTGCGACGACGTTGCCACAGTGTCGTGCTGGCAGATGCTTACGGCGCGGGCAATAATCGGTCGAGCTCGGGAGACGAGTCGCGCATCATCCGCATGGGATATGGTCCCGACACGCTTTATACGCGCTGGGCGTCGCGGTCGCTTCACCTATGGCAGGAACTTTTTGCTGCGACCGGTAATGCTCTCTTCATCAACACAGGTGTGCTGTGGCTGGGTAGTGCCGCAGATCCTTACACCCGCCAAATGGCTGATGCTCTCACAGCAGAGGGGATTAGACACGAGGACCTCTCCGCCCAGCAGATAGCAAAGCGGTTTCCGCAGATCAGCCTTGAAGACGTTTCGTATGGCGTCTTCGAACCCGGGAGCGGCGTCTTGCTGGCGCGTAGATCGGTCCAAGCCGTGCTCGACGACGCCATACGGTTGGGCGTGCAGTACGTTGTTGAGGCGATCGTTCCGCCGGTACGCGGAAGCGCTCACCTCGAATTTCTTCACACTCGCAACGGAGACAAGATTACCGCGCACACTTTCATCTTCGCGTGCGGAGCATGGCTGCCTTCCCTCTTTCCCGAGATTTTGGGCGATCGCATCTTTCCCACACGACAAGAGGTCTTCTTCTTCGGCCCACCCCCTGGTTCCATCCAATACAAATCGCCGGCAATGCCGGTATGGCTCCATCATGACGACCAGATGTACGGCCTGCCGGACATCGAGAATCGCGGGATCAAGATCGCCTGCGATAAACGCGGTGAGTCGGTCGACCCGGAGACAAACGATCGCATGGTCGGAAATAGAAGCTTGCAGGAGATGTGCACCTACGTGGGCCGCAGATTGCCGCAACTGCAGGGCTCCCCGCCGCTCGAAACACGCGTCTGCCAATACGAGAACACGTCAAATGGCGATTTCCTGATCGATCGTCATCCCGAGATCGATAACATTTGGCTGGTGGGAGGAGGCTCAGGCCACGGCTTCAAGCACGGCCGGCTGTCGGAAACTACGTGGCTGAACGGGTCCTGGGCGCGGGCGACCCTGAACAGCGCTTCTCACTCGAACGAAAGTTTGCGGTCCAGCAGAGAGAGGTCTACTGAGGCATGGGCATCGCGCCATGGTGCCGCCGTCATCTACTCACTTAGTGCCTACGCCCAAGCCGCAACCCAAGATCCAGGATTATGGAATCATCGGCGACTGCCGCTCGGCAGCGCTGATCTCCAGGCACGGTTCGCTCGATTGGTTATGCTGGCCGCGCTTCGATAGTCCATCCATCTTTGCCGCACTGCTCGATCCGGAGCTAGGAGGGTTCTGGAGCATCACTCCTACTGGCAGATATGAGACTGCGCGCAGCTACATTGAGAATACGAATGTCCTTGAGACACGCTTCACTTCCCCTGAAGGCGACGCCACATTGACCGACCTCATGCCGGTCGCTTCCGAAGAATACAAACGCAAATCGCTCTGGCCTGCGCACGAATTACTGCGAGAGATGCGATGCACTCGTGGGAATGTAGAGATTGAAGTTATTTTTCGCCCACGTTCGGATTACGGCCGCTCCCCTGTCCGGATCAGATCAGTACACGGCTTCGGCTTGCGTATGGATTGCGGCCGCGGCGCTTATTGGTTGCGCGGCAGTGCGCCTCTAACCGTCGATGATACCCAAGCCCGATCCACCGTTCGATTGAAAGCAGGTGAAGCTTTGCAATTTTCCTTCACATACGCGGAAGAGTCGCCTGCGGTGTTGCCGTTGCTTGGTAAGGCTGTTGGACAGCGGATACAGCGTTCAGTCGCCTGGTGGCAGGAATGGGCTGAACGCTCCACCTATCACGGGCCTTACCGACCGGAGGTACTAAGGAGCGCACTGGTACTCAAACTGATGGCGTATTCACCTTCGGGAGCGATCATCGCCGCGCCGACCACTTCGCTGCCGGAGATTCTAGGCGGAGATCAGAACTGGGACTATCGCTACTGCTGGCTGCGCGATGCCTCCTTCACTGTCCGATCGCTGCTCGGCCTGGGGTACAAAGACGAAGCTGCCAGTTTCATCACCTGGCTGTTGCTCGCTACCCGCACCACGCACCCTCAGTTGCGCGTGCTCTACAACCTGTTTGGAAGCCTCGCTCCGCGTGAACGCTCTCTTGAATATCTAAGTGGCCACTCTGGCTCTCGTCCGGTACGTACCGGAAACAAGGCACGTGAGCAGTTGCAGATCGACGTTTACGGTGAAGTTATCAATGCCGCCGAGCACTATGGACGTGATGGCGGAGCCATCGATCGCGGAATGCAACAAACTCTGATTCGTTTCGGCGAGGAACTGGTGAACACTTGGGCGCTGCCGGACGAAGGCATCTGGGAACCGCGGTCGGGCAAGAGGCACCATACCCATTCGCTCCTCATGTGCTGGACTGCCTTCGATCGGCTGATCAGCATGTCGGAACAAGGCATCCTCAACGACGCTCCCGTGCAGGTTTTCGCGCGCGAACGCGAGCGCATTAGCGAGGAGATCCATGCGCGTGCATGGAACCGGCATCTACAGAGTTATGTGAGCGAGTTGGATGGAGACGACGTTGATGCCACTCTTTTGCTGATGTCCTGGTACGGATTCGAACCGGCGGATTCCGATCGCATGCGTTCGACCCATCTGCGCGTCCGGCTCGAGCTGGGAGCCGGGGACGGCCTTCTATATCGCTATAAGCGTCCTCGGCCTGAAGGCGCGTTTGGCATCTGCAGTTTCTGGGAGATTGAATATCTTGCCATCGGTGGAGACACGTTCAAGCAGGCACACCAGGAGTTCGAGAGCGTTATGAAATATCAGAACGACCTGGGTTTGTTTTCCGAAGAGATCGATCCCGGGACTGGCGACGCGCTCGGGAATTTCCCGCAAGCCTACACCCACCTCGGCGTGATCAGCGCCGCACTGGCGCTCGAAGAGCGATCGCAACGTTTGCGATCGAGTTCGGAGGCAGCGTGAACTGGAGCGGTTGGTTGCTGTGGGGATTCATTGCAACTCTGGTCGAAACCACCATCAGCGTGGGCGCTCAGAGCCTCGGTCTCACGCGCATGAATCTGCCTTATCTTCTGGGAACGGTGTTCACGCCCAACCGCGAAAAGGCCAAGTTTTATGGATTGCTCTCACACCTCTTCTTTGGCTGGGTCTTCTCGCTGATCTACGTCTTGATCTTTGAATCGCTCGGAGCGGCTGGATGGTGGCGCGGGGCCATCATCGGTATCGTGCACGCGCTGTTTGTTCTAATGGCGATGATGGCAGTGATTCCCGGAGTTCATCCGCGCATGGCGAGCGAGCAGCACGGGCCGTCATCACACAGGCTTCTTGAACCTCCCGGGTTCATGGCGATGCACTACGGAGTGAACACCCCCATCGCGGCGCTGGTGTCGCACGCTCTCTTTGGCGCCATCCTCGGTGCCTTCTATCACCTGAAGTAACCCGCTCGCCGCTTAGGAAACGAAGCGCACGTTCCTTGCATCCATCACAATATGACCAGGAAACCTATCGTTGTGATCACCGGCGCATCGGCCGGTGTGGGTAGAGCGGCCGTGCGGGAATTCGCTAAACATGGCGCAGACGTCGCACTGCTGGCGCGCGGCAAAGATGGATTGGAAGGTGCGCGGGCCGGAAGTGGAAGCGCTTGGCGGGAGAGCGCTGGTGCTGCCAACCGACGTCGCCGATGCAGAGCAGGTGGAAGCAGCGATCGCTCGCACCGAGGGCGAGCTTGGGCCCATCGACATTCTGATCAATGACGCGATGGCTTCAGTCTTCTCACCCATCAAAGAGATGACGGCGGCGGAGTTCAAGCGCGTCACTGACGTCACCTATCTTGGGTACGTCTACACGACGCTAAGTGCATTGCAGCGGATGTTACCGCGCGACCGCGGAACCATCGTCCATGTAGGGTCGGCGCTGGCCTATCGAAGTATTCCCTTGCAGGCCGCATATTGCGCAGCGAAACACGCCGTGCTCGGTTTTCACTCTTCCCTTCGCACCGAACTGCTGCACGATCACAGCAACGTACACACGGTAATGGTGCAGATGCCTGCCCTAAACACTCCGCAATTCGGCTGGGTCAAGAGCCGCTTGCGGCGCAAGGCACAACCGGTGCCGCCTATATTTCAGCCCGAAGTCGCGGCCCGCGCCATTTACTATGCGGCACTTCATCCTGAGCGCAGGGAATACTACGTAGGATGGCCGACCGTGAAAGCGATCGTAGGAAATAAACTGGCGCCGTCATTTGCTGACCATTACTTAGCGCGCACCGGGTATGAATCGCAGCAGTACGATGGCCACGAAGATCCAAACCGCCCCAACAATCTTTGGGAGCCGGTTCCTGGTGATCACGGTGCGCATGGAGATTTCGATTCGCGCGCACACTCACTTAGCGCCGAATGGTCGGTACGCAGCCATAGCGGCTTCCTGGGTCTGGCGGCGGGGCTTGGGTTTGCAGCGGCCGCCATCGGTTGGGCCCGGCGTAACACGAAGCCCAACAAACATCGGCGTCATACAGAACGCAGAGCAGCATGAAGAGAGGTCTTTCATCTGCGCCGGTCGAACGGGTTCGCGTAGAGGTGTTCACAATTCCCACCGATCTTCCGGAGAGTGACGGCACCATCGAATGGGACAGCACCACGATGGTGCTGGTGGAGATCGATGCGGGAGGTCAAAGCGGTATCGGATACACGTATTCCCATGTGACCGCAGCCGAGCTCATCCGCGCCACACTCTCTGATTCCCTCTTGGGGCGCGACGCTTTCAACATTCCCGCGATCTGGTTCGAAATGGTCCGCGGGGTTCGCAACATTGGATTGCAAGGTATCGCGGCGACTGCGATCAGCGCCCTCGACAATGCGCTCTGGGATTTGAAAGCAAGATTGCTCGGCCTGCCCCTGGTAACGCTCTTAGGCGCCGCACAAGAAAGTGTTCCCGCTTATGGCAGCGGAGGTTTCACTTCTTACTCCATTCCGCAATTGGAGGCTCAACTTGGGCGCTGGGCACAACAAGGACTCAAACGGGTAAAGATGAAAGTGGGGCGTGAGCCGCAATGCGACGTTGAGCGTGTGCGTGCGGCGCGGAGTGCGATCGGCGACAACGTCCAACTCTATGTGGATGCGAACGGAGCGTACACGCGCAAGCAGGCACTCGGGCTTGCACAGGAATTTGCCGAGCAACGTGTCACTTGGTTCGAGGAGCCGGTCTCGTCGCAAGACCTTGAAGGATTGCGCCTCATCCGTGATCGCGCGCCTGAGGGGATGGCGATCGCCGCAGGCGAGTACGGTTACGATCCGGTTTACTTCAGGCGCATGATCGAAGCTGGGGCGGTAGACATTTTGCAGGCCGACGCGACGCGCTGTCTCGGAGTCACCGGATTCCTGCAAGCCGCGGCTTTGTGCCAGGCGCATTGCATTCCGCTCTCCGCGCACACTGCGCCCACACTTCACGCTCATCTCTGCTGTGCGGTGGTTCCCGCTTACGACGTTGAGTATTTCCACGATCATGCGCGCATTGAGCAAATGCTTTTCGACGGAGCGGCGACGCCGGTCAACGGGAATCTCTCGCCCGATCTGAGTCGGCCGGGGTTGGGCATCGAACTTAAGCGGTCCGACGCAGAGCGCGTTGCCGCGTAAGGAGAAATAATGGCGACTCTACATTCCGATCTTGTCGTACTTGAGCCGCACCGCCCGCCGGCGCCGTGGTCCGGAGACGCCAACGCCCTTGCGGAAGCACTGAAGAAAAGTGTGAGCGGTGAAGTTCGCTTCGATGCAGGAAGCCGCGCTCTCTATGCCACCGACGGCTCGAATTACCGCCAGGTGCCCATCGGAGTGGTGATACCCCGCAGTATCGATGACGTCGTCGCAACGGTTGCGACTTGCCGCAGATTTGGCGCTCCGCTTCTCTCACGCGGCGGCGGCACCAGCCTCGCCGGACAAACTTGCAACGTCGCTGTCGTGATGGACTGGTCGAAATACGTGAACCAGATTCTCGAGGTCAATGAGAAGGAACATTTTGCCCGCGTGCGTCCCGGCCTCGTCCTCGATCACTTGCGTGCGGCTGCAAAACCCTACCATCTCACCTACGGCCCCGATCCTTCTACCCATGCGTGGTGCACGCTGGGAGGCATGATCGGCAACAACTCCTGCGGCACGCATTCGCAGATGGCTGGAAAGACAGTCGATAACGTCGAGGAACTCGACATCCTGACATACGACGGATTACGCATGCGAGTTGGATGGATGACGCAGGATGAACTCGCCGCAAAAGCAAAAGGGCCGGGGCGAGTTGGAGAAATATTCCGCGGCATACAGCAGATACAAACACGATATGCGGGTCAGATCCGCGAACGCTATCCACATATTCCCCGTCGCGTCTCGGGATACAACCTCGATCAGCTTCTTTCCGATTCCAACGGGCGATTCAATCTGGCGCGGGCACTTGTTGGCTCTGAAGGGACCTTGGTCACGGTTCTGGAAGCCAAGCTGCGCCTTGTCCATGATCCTGCATTCCGTTCCCTGCTCGTCTTGGGATATCCAGACATTTACGCTGCCGCCGATGCAGTTCCTGATCTGCTGCACTCTGATCCGATCGCGCTCGAAGCTATCGACCACCTCCTCTTCGAGAACATGCGCAAGAAGCACCTTCACGAGGATTACCTCGGTCTGCTGCCGAAAGGTAAAGGGTGGCTGCTGATTCAGTTCGGAGGGGAAAGCCGCGAGGAGTCGAAAGCAAAAGCCGAAGAGCTGATGCAAACGTTGCGAGCGCAACCCGATGCGCCCGACATGAAGCTTTACCCCGACAACGCCGATGCGAAGCATATTTGGAAGATCCGCGAGTCTGGCCTTGGTGCCACCGCGTTCGTTCCCGGCGAGCCGGTCACGTGGGAAGGCTGGGAGGATTCCGCCGTCGCTCCACAGAAACTAGGTGGGTATCTCAGGGATCTCTGCAAACTTTACGAAAAGTTCGGCTACATCGGCGCGCTCTACGGACATTTCGGAATGGGCTGCGTGCACACCCGCATCAGCTTCGACCTATTCACACCGCGCGGCGTAGGACACTACCGCAAGTTCATGGAAGAGGCCGCGGACCTGGTGGTCTCTTATGGCGGGTCATTATCCGGGGAACACGGCGATGGCCAAAGCCGCGCCGAGTTGCTCCCGAAGATGTTCGGCACCGAGCTGGTCGAGGCCTTCCGCGAGTTTAAGCAACTGTGGGATCCGCAATCGAAGATGAATCCGGGTAAGGTGGTCGATCCCTATCGCATCGACGAAAACCGCCGCTTGATGCACGAAGCCGAGCGATGGGATCCAAAGACGCATTTCCATTTCCCCGACGATGAGCACAACTTCAAGCGCGCTACCTTGCGCTGTGTGGGAGTCGGCAAATGCCGCCGCACTATCGGCCAGGAGCCCGGTGACGACACCATGTGCCCATCGTTCCTGGTCACTCACGAAGAAAAGCACAGTACGCGCGGACGCACGCATTTGCTCTTCGAGCTTCTCAAGGGAGAAGAGCTCGAGCCCAAGTGGCGCGATGAACATGTCAAGGAAGCGCTCGACCTGTGCCTCGCGTGCAAGGGATGCAAAGGTGATTGCCCGGTGAACGTCGATGTCGCCACCTATAAGGCGGAGTTTCTTTCTCACTACTGGGAAGGAAGATTGCGTCCGCGCCATGCCTATGCATTCGGTTGGATCAACAAGTGGGCGCGCTTGGCCTCGATCTGGCCGGGTGCAGTGAACCTGGTAACGCAAACACCCGGGCTCGCGTATCTTGCCAAGATCGCTGCTGGCGTGGCCCCGCAGCGGGAGATCCCCAGTTCGCCCCGACAACCTTCAAGTCATGGTTCTCTCTCGGCCCAAGGCGAGCCACAGCGGACGCAAGGTGATTCTCTGGGCAGACACGTTTAATAACTACTTCCATCCCGAGGTGGCGCAGGCGGCGACCGAAGTCCTCGAGAGGCTCGGATTTGACGTCAGCGTGCCGCGAGGACACTTGTGCTGCGGCCGTCCACTGTATGACTTCGGCATGCTCGATCAAGCCAAGCTGTACCTTCGCCGCATACTGAAGCACTTGGGTCCGCAGATCGAAGCCGGCGTTCCAGTGGTGGTGCTCGAGCCGAGCTGTGCCTCCGTCTTGCGCGATGAGATGCACAGCTTGTTTCCGGATGACGAGGCCGCTACGAAGCTTGCGGCGAACACTAGCACCTTCGGAGCGTTCCTTGAGAAGCACACAGCGGAACTGGATTTGCCGCGAATGAATCGCAAGACTTTGGTCCAGGCGCATTGTCATCACAAGGCCATAATGAAGACCAAGCAGGACGAAGCGCTCCTGACAAAAATGGGAGCCGACTACGAGCTGCTGAACACCGGATGCTGCGGCATGGCCGGCTCTTTCGGATTCGAGAGCGACAAGTACGATGTCTCGCTGGCGATCGCAGAGCAAGGGATCCTTCCGCGTATTCGTGAAGCCGAAGCCTCCAGTGTCATCGTGGCAGACGGATTCAGTTGCCGCGAGCAGGTCGCGCAGCTCACCGACCGCCATGCATTGCACACCGCTGAATTGGTGAACATGGCGCTGCAGCGCTCCATGCCACCGGCAGGGCATCCCGAGGAGCAGGTAGTCCGAAAACGAAACGATGAGCTACGCAAATCGCGGCGACGTGCGGCCACAGCCCTGGGCTTTGCAGCCCTGACCGCGGTTGCGCTGCCATTTCTCTGGCGAAAGATCCGCAGTTAGGTAGGGCAGAAGGAGCTAATGATGAGATCGATCGGCGAAAAGATTTGGGCGATAGCTGAAGGTTACATTCCTGGAACCAGTCAAGGACCCGAGCCGGCAATGACGAGCCACGAAACCGCGTGCTTGCTGAATGCTAGTGATTACGACGCGCACGTAGAGATCACCATCTATTTTAAAGATCGCGAACCGGTAGGGCCGTATCGGGTCACCGTGCCCGCGAGGCGCACGCTTCATGTTCGCTTCAATGATTTGAAAGACCCTGCGCCGATTCCGCACGAAACCGATTACTCCAGCGTTATTGTCTCTGATGTCCCCATCGTGGTGCAGCACACACGACTGGACTCGCGACAGGCTGCCAATGCTCTCCTCACGACCATCGCGTTCTCCCAACTTGCCGCCTAGCGCCCATCGCTGACGGGCGGCCTCTCGGAGCGCGAGAGACTGACTGGACGGTTCCTCTAGCCGCTCTCCGAGAATTCAGGAACTCTCGAAATTCTTTGCATTCAGCTCTGGATTAGGCGCACAATGTGCCGCTACCTCGAAATGGGTTTGAATCAATTCATCTACCGCAACAGGTCTGATCATCCATTCGGTATTGAGTAACGACAAGGGTATAGCTGTCACCAGCTTAAGGAGAGGTTATGACGCGGGCAGTTACGATTGCGGTTCTGTTGGTTGGCTTGATGGTCGCACTGCCGGTATCGGCGGCTGACGGCAACATTTATTTAACTGGTCACGACCTGGATTTTCACTGCGCTCTTCAGGCAGCTCCCACGCAGTGCAACGCTTTCAAGATAGCACTAACACTCGCCAGGGCAGGCGCACCCGATTCCAGCAAGAAAATCTTGTTTGTCGATGAAGGCATGTCGCCGGATACCGCTGCGGCACTCAACTTCCCGCAGGGCACTTCTGAGCTGGCACTAGCCGCCGCACAGATCGGTTTGCCGTCTACCGCATATCAGGTAGTAAGCCCAACCAGCGATACGTTCACCGGTAATAGCGATGCTGACCCGTCAATCCCTCCGTTGGCGCTCGATACGTCTCCTTACAGCGCTATTGTTTTTGCATCCGATGAGACCTGCGGCGGTTGCGATAACACTTCGGCCGGCGAAACCGCGATCAATAATCGCACTTCCGATATTGCATCCTTCTTCGGTAGCGGTGGGGGGCTTGTTTACCTCGCTTCCGGGCCGCCGCCAGCGGAGGGAAGCACGATCTACTACAACAGCGTGCCAAGCGCGTACGCAGTAAGCATTACCACCACGCCCAACGACTTCGCATACACGCTGACTTCAGCCGGAAGATTTTGGGCCTTACCGGTGACGACGCCAACTGCTGCGAAACCCACAACAGTTTTGCTGCACCGGTGGTGATCGAGGCTCCTGCGCTTGAGAGCGCTACAAATTCCAAACTCATCTCTGCGGAGCTTGATTCTACCGGTAGGGACGAGACTCTCTACGCGGTCGGGGCAAGCACAGGTGGCCAGGCAGCGGTGCTGACCTTTACACCGAGCCAGACTTCCCAAACCGCAACCTTCAACTGTACTTCCAATGTGACTCCATGTCCTGACGCTGATGTCATCGATGAAAGTCTCAGTGGGCGGGGTAAACTCAAGCTTCACGTTGGTTCTAACCGCGACTGAGGTGCAAGGCGACGGAACCTGCCAATCTGGCGATCCGAACGATCCCACCGACTATGATTGCCGCTTTGCCAAGTTCTTCGGAAAACCCGCTCCTCCTGCTGCCAACAACAAGGTGCCTTTTTGCTATCCCTACTCGCACGGCAATTGCGTTTTTTATGACATTTCGGGCGCGCCTGCCCGAAGTTCCTATTTGTCGCCTGTTCTTGAGTACGTAGCTTGGAATAACGTGGTGACTCCTCCGGTGGGGTATCTCAGCACCGCACATATGTATGACGACCCAAGCGACGATGCAAACACCTGCGCTTGCTATCCCACGACCACACCCGGATTCCCATACACGCCCGAAGACAATCAATTCGTCTTTGACATCACCACCTTGTACAAGGACGAAGGGATGCAGGTCGGAAAAGATCCCGGCACCGGTGGAAAGACCGTCACATTCAACCAGTTCGGGATCGCCTTTCCGTTGTCCGTAGGTGATTCCTACAAATGGATCGCGCCGCTGTCAACGAGCTCGAGCGTGACAACCGTCAAAAAAGGAAGCACTCTTCCGGTCAAGTTCCAACTCAGGGACTCAACCGGCAGCATTGTAAGCAATGCCGTGGTTCCACCAAACTTCGTTCGCATCGCGGTGTTGGATCCCAATGGGGTGAGCCAGCCCATTTTAGGCACTGGGGCGTTCACCTATGACCCGGCCAAGCAGCAATACCAATTCAACTTAACGACGTCACCCTTCACTCCGGGGATAACCTACACGATTGTTGTGAACAGCAACCTGTTCTCGCAACAGGTTGCTAAGTTCAAAACCTCAAAATGATATTCAGGGAAAACCGAGCAGCCGGGTGCACTTGGCCCGGCGCTTATTTGCTCGTGGAAGGACTCGCCCCTCGGATTGATTGATCGAAGATGGACTTTATGTCGACGCGACGTAAGATGCTTTCGCCCGTATCCTTTTTCATTTCCTGAAGCGCCTTCAGGGTGGAAGCATATTCGGTGGCCGCCTCTGTGACGTTGCCGGATCGACGCAATAACTCAGCGAGCAAGAAGTGGGCTCTCGCTACAAGCTGCCGAGCTCCCAATTTTTCGGCGTCACCACCAGCCGCTGAAGCATTTGATGCGCCTCGCTGTAGTCGTGCGACTGTATCAATCTTTCTGCAGATAGAGTGATGCTTCCGCAGACACGGATTTCAACCCGGCGTTTGTGCCTGCTCAGACAGGCTTTCAGCCTTGCGATAGCTTTGCCGGCCATCCGGTGCAACGATGTTCTGAAGGAGTTCACCTGCAGAGTTATACGCAAAGCCTCGTCTCATGTTTTGGACGCTGACTTGAGAGCCTCATTATGCAACGACAAGGCCTTCGAGTCGCCCGCATAAAAGAAGTTTTCGCTCTTCCACGCGCAGGATCTGTGCGATCAGGTCGGTGTTTTTTAATTCCCGCGCGAGACCAAGTGACTCGTCCAACGTCTTGTTCGCTTCCTCGAAGTTGCCTGCCAGGTGCAGAGAGCGTTGCCATAACCACCCAAACTTTCGGACATCCAGACGGTGGCGATTGCTGATTGCGCGGTTTCCTGTTCACCGCATCTTTTCTCGATTTCAGCGCTGCCCCCGTAGCGACCTTGGATGAAAAACTGCCAATGCTGTCCGATTCCTTGTCGCAGCGCCTGCCGCATCATCCGATCCCCGGCGCAGATCAAGCGCGCGCAGGGGTATCTGGGAAAGGGCCTGATCACAGCTGCTCCAAGACTGACGAGTGTTTCGGCCGAGGTTGCGTAAACGTATCAGCAGGGTCAGACGGCACCTTTATCTTTTCCCTAAACTGCAAAGCCTGCTCGAAATAGGTGCGCGCGTTCTCTTAATTTCCTCTAAAAAAGATAGGCATTGCCAATGTTGTTCAGGCATAACCCCTGGTAGTTCTCGTTTCCGAGGTTGCGCTGGATTTGACGGTATCGATAGCTTCAGGTTATTGTCGCATTTTCCACGATCGTGGTAAAACTGCCCTAAATTAAGTTCTAGTGCGTTGCCTATGCCCCGTCCATCGCCCTCTGTTCGTATGTCGCCAGCGCCTCGTTGTAATTCTTCAAAGCTAAGTCGGATTTTCCAAGTCCGTCGTATGCAGAGGCGATCATATTGAGGCTGTCGGCGATCCCCTTCTCCTCACCCAGCCGGCGCTTGATCTCCACAAATACCGCTCGTAGGTGAAGCGCCTCTTCAGGCTCATCGAGAGTTGAGAATAGGCGATCCCGAGCGCTTGCAAGATCGCGGCTTTCTGCTCTTGATTATCGACTTGAATCGCCAGGCTGAGGGCATCGGCCTCCCCAGGCGCTGTCCGGTGCCCTCAGCCTGGCGATTCAAGTCGATAATCAAGAGCAGAAAGCCGCGATCTTGCAAGCGCTCGGGATCGCCTATTCTCTTCTCAATAAGCCTGAAGAGGCGCTGCGCAACTACGAGCAGTCTGTGGAGATCAAGCGCCGGCTGGGTCAGAAGAAAGGGATCGCCGACAGCCTGAATATGATCGCCTCTGCATACGACGGACTTGGAAAATCCGACTTAGCTTGAAGAATTACAACGAGGCGCTGGCGACGTACAAAGAGATCGGCGATAGGCAGGACGTCGGCAACGTGGAACTTAATTTAGGGCAGTTTTACCACGATCGTGGAAAGTACGACGATGCCCTGAAGCTATTCAAATCTTCATTGCAGATCCAGCGCGACCTCGGAAACGAGAACTACCAGGGGTTATGCCTGAACAACATTGGCAATGGCTATTTTTTCAAGGAAGATACGACAACGCGCGCACCTATTTCGAGCAGGCTTTGCAGCTTAGGGAAAAGATAAAGGTGCCGTCTGATATTGCTGATACGTTACACAACCTGGCCGAAACACTCGTCAGGGTTGGACAGTATGATCAGGCCCTTTCGCAGTACCTGCGCGCGCTTGATCTGCGCCGGGGATCGGATGATGCCGCAGGCGCTGCCCAGGAATCGGACAGCATGGGGATGGTTTTTGCCAACCAAGGTCGCTACGGGGCGGCGCTGAAATCGAGAAGAGATGCGGTGAACGGTTTCCGCGCGATCCGCGATCGCAGTTTCTGGATGTCCGAAAGTTTGGGTGGTTATGGCAACGCTCTCTCACTGGCAGGCAACTTCGAGGAAGCGAACAAGACGTTGGACGAGTCGCTTGGTCTCGCGCGGGAATTAAAAAACACCGACCTGATCGCACAGATCCTGGCGTGGAAGAGCGAAAACTTCTTTTATGCGGGCGACTCGAAGGCCTTGTCGTTGCATAATCAGGCTCTCAAGTCAGCGTCCAAAACGTCAGACGAGGCTTTGCGTATAACTCTGCAGGCCGACTCCTTCAGAACATCGTTGCACACGGAGTCCGCCGGCAAAGCTGTCGCAAGGCTGAAAGCACTGTCTGAGCAGGCAGCAAACGCCGGGTTAAATCCGTGTCTGCGGAAGCATCACTCTATGCTGCAGAAAGATTGATACAGTCGCACGACTACAGCGAGGCGCATCAAATGCTTCAGCGGCTGGTGGCTGACACCGAAAAATTGGGAGCTCGGCAGCTTGTAGCGAGAGCCCACTTCTTGCTTCTGAGTTATTGCGTCAATCCGGCAACGTCACAGAGGCGGCCACCGAATATGCTTCCACCCTGAAGGCCCTTAGGAAATGAAAAAGGATACGGGCGAAAGCATCTTACGTCGCGTCGACATAAAGTCCATCTTCGATCAATCAATCCGAGGGGCGAGTCCTTCCACGAGCAAATAAGAGCCGGGCCAAGTGCACCCGGCTGCTCGGTTTTCCCTGAATATCATTTTGAGGTTTTGAACTTAGCAACCTGTTGCGAGAACAGGTTGCTGCGCAACAATCGTGTAGGTTATCCCCGGAGTGAAGGGTGACGTCGTTAAGTTGAATTGGTATTGCTGCTTGGCCGGGTCATAGGTGAACGCCCCAGTGCCTAAAATGGGCTGGCTCACCCCATTGGGATCCAACACCGCGATGCGAACGAAGTTTGGTGGAACCACGGCGCATACAATGCTGCCGGTTGAGTCCCTGAGTTGGAACTTGACCGGAAGAGTGCTTCCTTTTTTGACGGTTGTCACGCTCGAGCTCGTTGACAGCGGCGCGATCCATTTGTAGGAATCACCTACGGACAACGGAAAGGCGATCCCGAACTGGTTGAATGTGACGGTCTTTCCACCGGTGCCGGGATCTTTTCCGACCTGCATCCCTTCGTCCTTGTACAAGGTGGTGATGTCAAAGACGGATCGATTGTCTTCGGGCCTGATGGAATCCGGGTGTGGTCGTGGGATAGCACGCGCAGGTGTTTGCATGTCGCTGGGTGTCATACATATGTGCGGTGCTGAGATACCCCACCGGAGGAGTCACCACGTTATTCCGAGCTACCTACTCAAGAACAGGCGACAAATAGGAATTCGGGCAGGCGCGCCCGAAATGTCATAAAAAACGCAATTGCCGTGCGAGTAGGGATAGCAAAAAGGCACCTTGTTGTTGGCAGCAGGAGGAGCGGGTTTTCCGAAGAACTTGGCAAAGCGGCAATCATAGTCGGTGGGATCGTTCGGATCGCCAGATTGGCAGGTTCCGTCGCCTTGCACCTCAGTCGCGGTTAGAACCAACGTGAAGCTTGAGTTTACCCCGCCCACTGAGATTTCATCGAGTGAGCATCAGCGTCAGGACATGGAGTCACATTGGAAGTACAGTTGAAGGTTGCGGTTTGGGAAGTCTGGCTCGGTGTAAAGGTCAGCACCGCTGCCTGGCCACCTGTGCTTGCCCCGACCGCGTAAAGAGTCTCGTCCCTACCGGTAAAATCAGTTGCGCAGAGATGAGTTTGGAATTTGTAGCGCTCTCAAGCGCAGGAGCCTCGATCACCACCGGTGCAGCAAAACTGTTGTGGGTTTCGCAGCAGTTGGCGTCGTCACCGGTAAGGCCCAAAGATCTTCCGGCTGAAGTCAGCGTGTATGCGAAGTCGTTGGGCGTGGTGGTGATGCTTACTGCGTACGCGCTTGGCACGCTGTTGTAGTCGATCGTGTTTCCCTCCGCTGGCGGCGGCCCGGAAGCGAGGTAAACAAGCCCCCCACCGCTACCGAAGAAGGATGCAATATCGGAAGTGCGATTATTGATCGCGGTTTCGCCGGCCGAAGTGTTATCGCAACCGCCGCAGGTCTCATCGGATGCAAAAACAATAGCGCTGTAAGAAGACGTATCGAGCGCCAACGGAGGGATTGACGGGTCAGCATCGCTATTACCGGTGAACGTATCGCTGGTTGGGCTTACTACCTGATATGCGGTAGACGGCAAACCGATCTGTGCGGCGGCTAGTGCCAGCTCAGAAGTGCCCTGCGGGAAGTTGAGTGCCGCAGCGGTATCCGGCGACATGCCTTCATCGACAAACAAGATTTTCTTGCTGGAATCGGGTGCGCCTGCCCTGGCGAGTGTTAGTGCTATCTTGAAAGCGTTGCACTGCGTGGGAGCTGCCTGAAGAGCGCAGTGAAAATCCAGGTCGTGACCAGTTAAATAAATGTTGCCGTCAGCCGCCGATACCGGCAGTGCGACCATCAAGCCAACCAACAGAACCGCAATCGTAACTGCCCGCGTCATAACCTCTCCTTAAGCTGGTGACAGCTATACCCTTGTCGTTACTCAATACCGAATGGATGATCAGACCTGTTGCGGTAGATGAATTGATTCAAACCCATTTCGAGGTAGCGGCACATTGTGCGCCTAATCCAGAGCTGAATGCAAAGAATTTCGAGAGTTCCTGAATTCTCGGAGAGCGGCTAGAGGAACCGTCCAGTCAGTCTCTCGCGCTCCGAGAGGCCGCCCGTCAGCGATGGGCGCTAGGCGGCAAGTTGGGAGAACGCGATGGTCGTGAGGAGAGCATTGGCAGCCTGTCGCGAGTCCAGTCGTGTGTGCTGCACCACGATGGGGACATCAGAGACAATAACGCTGGAGTAATCGGTTTCGTGCGGAATCGGCGCAGGGTCTTTCAAATCATTGAAGCGAACATGAAGCGTGCGCCTCGCGGGCACGGTGACCCGATACGGCCCTACCGGTTCGCGATCTTTAAAATAGATGGTGATCTCTACGTGCGCGTCGTAATCACTAGCATTCAGCAAGCACGCGGTTTCGTGGCTCGTCATTGCCGGCTCGGGTCCTTGACTGGTTCCAGGAATGTAACCTTCAGCTATCGCCCAAATCTTTTCGCCGATCGATCTCATCATTAGCTCCTTCTGCCCTACCTAACTGCGGATCTTTCGCCAGAGAAATGGCAGCGCAACCGCGGTCAGGGCTGCAAAGCCCAGGGCTGTGGCCGCACGTCGCCGCGATTTGCGTAGCTCATCGTTTCGTTTTCGGACTACCTGCTCCTCGGGATGCCCTGCCGGTGGCATGGAGCGCTGCAGCGCCATGTTCACCAATTCAGCGGTGTGCAATGCATGGCGGTCGGTGAGCTGCGCGACCTGCTCGCGGCAACTGAATCCGTCTGCCACGATGACACTGGAGGCTTCGGCTTCACGAATACGCGGAAGGATCCCTTGCTCTGCGATCGCCAGCGAGACATCGTACTTGTCGCTCTCGAATCCGAAAGAGCCGGCCATGCCGCAGCATCCGGTGTTCAGCAGCTCGTAGTCGGCTCCCATTTTTGTCAGGAGCGCTTCGTCCTGCTTGGTCTTCATTATGGCCTTGTGATGACAATGCGCCTGGACCAAAGTCTTGCGATTCATTCGCGGCAGATCCAGTTCCGCTGTGTGCTTCTCAAGGAACGCTCCGAAGGTGCTAGTGTTCGCCGCAAGCTTCGTAGCGGCCTCGTCATCCGGAAACAAGCTGTGCATCTCATCGCGCAAGACGGAGGCACAGCTCGGCTCGAGCACCACCACTGGAACGCCGGCTTCGATCTGCGGACCCAAGTGCTTCAGTATGCGGCGAAGGTACAGCTTGGCTTGATCGAGCATGCCGAAGTCATACAGTGGACGGCCGCAGCACAAGTGTCCTCGCGGCACGCTGACGTCAAATCCGAGCCTCTCGAGGACTTCGGTCGCCGCCTGCGCCACCTCGGGATGGAAGTAGTTATTAAACGTGTCTGCCCAGAGAATCACCTTGCGTCCGCTGTGGCTCGCCTTGGGCCGAGAGAAGAACCATGACTTGAAGGTTGTCGGGGCGAACTGGGGATCTCCCGCTGCGGGGCCACGCCAGCAGCGATCTTGGCAAGATACGCGAGCCCGGGTGTTTGCGTTACCAGGTTCACTGCACCCGGCCAGATCGAGGCCAAGCGCGCCCACTTGTTGATCCAACCGAATGCATAGGCATGGCGCGGACGCAATCTTCCTTCCCAGTAGTGAGAAAGAAACTCCGCCTTATAGGTGGCGACATCGACGTTCACCGGGCAATCACCTTTGCATCCCTTGCACGCGAGGCACAGGTCGAGCGCTTCCTTGACATGTTCATCGCGCCACTTGGGCTCGAGCTCTTCTCCCTTGAGAAGCTCGAAGAGCAAATGCGTGCGTCCGCGCGTACTGTGCTTTTCTTCGTGAGTGACCAGGAACGATGGGCACATGGTGTCGTCACCGGGCTCCTGGCCGATAGTGCGGCGGCATTTGCCGACTCCCACACAGCGCAAGGTAGCGCGCTTGAAGTTGTGCTCATCGTCGGGGAAATGGAAATGCGTCTTTGGATCCCATCGCTCGGCTTCGTGCATCAAGCGGCGGTTTTCGTCGATGCGATAGGGATCGACCACCTTACCCGGATTCATCTTCGATTGCGGATCCCACAGTTGCTTAAACTCGCGGAAGGCCTCGACCAGCTCGGTGCCGAACATCTTCGGGAGCAACTCGGCGCGGCTTTGGCCATCGCCGTGTTCCCCGGATAATGACCCGCCATAAGAGACCACCAGGTCCGCGGCCTCTTCCATGAACTTGCGGTAGTGTCCTACGCCGCGCGGTGTGAATAGGTCGAAGCTGATGCGGGTGTGCACGCAGCCCATTCCGAAATGTCCGTAGAGCGCGCCGATGTAGCCGAACTTTTCGTAAAGTTTGCAGAGATCCCTGAGATACCCACCTAGTTTCTGTGGAGCGACGGCGGAATCCTCCCAGCCTTCCCACGTGACCGGCTCGCCGGGAACGAACGCGGTGGCACCAAGGCCAGACTCGCGGATCTTCCAAATATGCTTCGCATCGGCGTTGTCGGGGTAAAGCTTCATGTCGGGCGCATCGGGTTGCGCTCGCAACGTTTGCATCAGCTCTTCGGCTTTTGCTTTCGACTCCTCGCGGCTTTCCCCTCCGAACTGAATCAGCAGCCACCCTTTACCTTTCGGCAGCAGACCGAGGTAATCCTCGTGAAGGTGCTTCTTGCGCATGTTCTCGAAGAGGAGGTGGTCGATAGCTTCGAGCGCGATCGGATCAGAGTGCAGCAGATCAGGAACTGCATCGGCGGCAGCGTAAATGTCTGGATATCCCAAGACGAGCAGGGAACGGAATGCAGGATCATGGACAAGGCGCAGCTTGGCTTCCAGAACCGTGACCAAGGTCCCTTCAGAGCCAACAAGTGCCCGCGCCAGATTGAATCGCCCGTTGGAATCGGAAAGAAGCTGATCGAGGTTGTATCCCGAGACGCGACGGGGAATATGTGGATAGCGTTCGCGGATCTGACCCGCATATCGTGTTTGTATCTGCTGTATGCCGCGGAATATTTCTCCAACTCGCCCCGGCCCTTTTGCTTTTGCGGCGAGTTCATCCTGCGTCATCCATCCAACTCGCATGCGTAATCCGTCGTATGTCAGGATGTCGAGTTCTTCGACGTTATCGACTGTCTTTCCAGCCATCTGCGAATGCGTGCCGCAGGAGTTGTTGCCGATCATGCCTCCCAGCGTGCACCACGCATGGGTGGAAGGGTCGGGGCCGTAGGTGAGATGGTAGGGTTTTGCAGCCGCGCGCAAGTGATCGAGGACCAGGCCGGGACGCACGCGGGCAAAATGTTCCTTCTCATTGACCTCGAGAATCTGGTTCACGTATTTCGACCAGTCCATCACGACAGCGACGTTGCAAGTTTGTCCGGCGAGGCTGGTGCCGCCGCCGCGCGAGAGAACGGGGGCGCCAAATCTGCGGCAAGTCGCGATGGTCGCGAGTACGTCATCGATACTCCGGGGATCACCACTCCGATCGGCACCTGACGGTAGTTCGAGCCGTCGGTGGCATAGAGAGCGCGGCTTCCCGCATCGAAGCGAACCTCACCGCTCACCTGTTCTTCAGTGCTTCCGCGAGGGCGCGGCGTCGCCCGACCACGGCGCCGGCGGCGGTGGGGCTCAAGTTGACAAGATCGGAATGTAGAGTCGCCATTGTTCCTCCTTAGGCGGCAACGCGTTCTGCGTCGGTTCGCTTAAGTTCGATGCCAAAGCCGGGCCGACTCAGATCGGGCGAAGATTCCCGTTGCCGGCGCGCAGCTCCGTCGAAAAGCATTTGCTCGATGCGCGCGTGATCGTGGAAATATTCAACGTCGTAGGCGGGAACGACCGCGCAGCGCGTGCGCATGGATGGTGGGCGCAGTGTGCGCGGAAAGTGGAAGGCAGTGCGCCTCGCACAGAGCCGCGGCTTGCAGAAATCCGCTGAATGCCAAGGCACCGCGTCGCGTCGGCCTGCAAAATGTCGACCGCACCCGCCTCGACCATGCGCCGAAAATAAACAGGGTCGTATCCGTATTCGCCGGCGGCGATGATCCATCCCCGGCGGGAGCGCGGTCGCGCATCAACCGCAGGCCTTCCAGGCCCTGTATGAGACCGGCTCCTCAAACCAGGTGACAATTTTTTGCGAACACTTCGAGCAAGCCCGAGCGCCTGCTTGCGCGTGTATCCGCCGTTCGCGTCAACATAGAGCTGGACGGTGTCGCCGATCGCCTTCCTGGCGGCACGCACCCGCTCAGCGTCGGCCTTTGCTGATCGCGGCCCACTTTCATTTTCACCCGCTGTAATCCTTGCGCCGCCCATCCACCTAGCTGTTTTTGCAGCTGCTCGATCGAATACGAAGTTAACCCACCGCTGCCATACGCGCGATCACCGATCTTGGTGCCGCCCCTAGCAGCTTGACTAAAGGAAGCTCTAACAGGCGCGCCTTCAAATCCCCAAAGAGAATTGTCTAACGCGCTGATCGCGCAAGCCGCGAGTCCGTGTTGTCCGATGTTGCGCACGTCGCGCACCATCTCCGACCAGAGCGCGGGAATATCGAAAGCATCTTTGCCGTACAAGCACTTGGATCCAGATTTTTTTGCTCTCGATCAATTCACCGGCGGCCAGCGTGAGAGTAGGTATAGCCGAGTCCGGTCTTTACCCTCCGGCAGAGACTTCCACCAGCACCATCGTGGTGCTGTTCCACTCGATGGTCCCGTCGCTCTCGGGGGAGTCGGTGGGGATGGTGAACGTGTCCACGCGCACTCGATCGACCGGCGCAGATGAAAGACCTCTCTTCATGCTGCTCTGCGTTCTGTATGACGCCGATGTTTGTTGGGCTTCGTGTTACGCCGGGCCCAACCGATGGCGGCCGCTGCAAACCCAAGCCCCGCCGCCAGACCCAGGAAGCCGCTATGGCTGCGTACCGACCATTCGGCGCTAAGTGAGTGTGCGCGCGAATCGAAATCTCCATGCGCACCGTGATCACCAGGAACCGGCTCCCAAAGATTGTTGGGGCGGTTTGGATCTTCGTGGCCATCGTACTGCTGCGATTCATACCCGGTGCGCGCTAAGTAATGGTCAGCAAATGACGGCGCCAGTTTATTTCCTACGATCGCTTTCACGGTCGGCCATCCTACGTAGTATTCCCTGCGCTCAGGATGAAGTGCCGCATAGTAAATGGCGCGGGCCGCGACTTCGGGCTGAAATATAGGCGGCACCGGTTGTGCCTTGCGCCGCAAGCGGCTCTTGACCCAGCCGAATTGCGGAGTGTTTAGGGCAGGCATCTGCACCATTACCGTGTGTACGTTGCTGTGATCGTGCAGCAGTTCGGTGCGAAGGGAAGAGTGAAAACCGAGCACGGCGTGTTTCGCTGCGCAATATGCGGCCTGCAAGGGAATACTTCGATAGGCCAGCGCCGACCCTACATGGACGATGGTTCCGCGGTCGCGCGGTAACATCCGCTGCAATGCACTTAGCGTCGTGTAGACGTACCCAAGATAGGTGACGTCAGTGACGCGCTTGAACTCCGCCGCCGTCATCTCTTTGATGGGTGAGAAGACTGAAGCCATCGCGTCATTGATCAGAATGTCGATGGGCCCAAGCTCGCCCTCGGTGCGAGCGATCGCTGCTTCCACCTGCTCTGCATCGGCGACGTCGGTTGGCAGCACCAGCGCTCTCCCGCCAAGCGCTTCCACTTCCGCCGCGCACCTTCCAATCCATCTTTGCCGCGCGCCAGCAGTGCGACGTCTGCGCCATGTTTAGCGAATTCCCGCACGGCTGCTCTACCCACACCGGCCGATGCGCCGGTGATCACAA
>CAVQGF010000025.1:0-28867 GCA_963711965.1 uncultured Acidobacteriota bacterium
TGGTTGTGTATCCTACTGGTTCGAGTACGTATTGCTAGACATTTATTTCTGGATCCGAAGATACTGCTCTCGCTGCTGATGTGGGCGGTCTACATGCTCTGCTATTCACGCGCTGGAACTCAGGCTGGCGCGGACGGCGCGCGGCATTCCTTTCCAGCTTTGCCTTCCTGATCGCTGTGGGTGCGTGGGCGGCCAACTATTTCAGCGGAGTGCATAAGTTCCTGCAGCTATGAGACTGTCACTGCTTGGCGTGAATCATCGCACTGCTCCGGTGGAGATCAGGGAGAGGTTCGCCATACCGGAATCCCGGTTGGCGGAAGCCACGCAGCGACTGGCGAAACATCCGGGAGTTGAAGAGGGAATCATTGTCTCCACCTGCAACCGGGTGGAGCTGTTGGTTTCATCGGAGAACGGCCGCACCGATCTGCGCGGCTTCCTGCAGGAGTACTTCAAAGCTGATCTGACGCCTTACGCGGCACATCTTTATGAGTTGGACCAGCGTGACGCAGTCCGACATTTGTTCCGTGTGGCCGCGAGTCTGGATTCGATGATCGTCGGTGAACCGCAGATCTTAGGACAGGTAAAAGAAGCATATGCGGTTGCGCGAGGTGTTGGCGCGATCCATTCCAACTTGAACGCGGTGATCACTCGAGCGTTCGCAGTCGCAAAGCGAGTGCGGAGCGAAACTCAAGTGGGGTCGTCTTCGGTCTCGGTGGCCTCGGTGGCGGTGGAGTTAGCCAAAAAGATCTTTGGCTCGCTGGAAGGCAAACATGTCTTCCTGGTAGGCGCGGGAAAGATGAGCGAACTAGCGGCCAAGCATCTGCTGGCGCACGGAGCAGCGTCGATCTTTGTGGCGAATCGCACGCACGAACGCGCGGTCGAGCTCGCGGGACGCTTTCAAGGCGAAGCCATCCGCTTTGACGAACTCTACGACACCGCCGATCGTGCCGACATTGTGATCTCTTCCACCGGGGCGCCGCACGCGATCTTTCGAAAAGAGCACGGGTTGAAGTTCCTGCAGCGGCGTAAGAACCGACCCATGTTCTTTATCGATATCGCGGTGCCGCGTGACGTCGACGCGGAGATGAATCGCCTCGACGGGATCTTCGTTTACAACATCGACGACCTGCAGTCGGTGGTGTCATCCCACTTGACCGACCGCAAGGCTGAGGCAGAACGCGCGGAAGAGATCGTGGAAGCCGAGGTCGACCGGTGTCTTGCTCGCTTCAACGAGAAGGAGATAGTGCCGACCATCGTTTCTTTGCGGGAGCAGATCGAGACTATTCGCCAGGCGGAGATCGATCGCGCCCGCGGCAGACTGGGATCGCTGACGCCCGAACAGGAGATGGCTGTCGACGGCTTGACCAAGGCGATCGTGAACAAGATATTGCATACGCCGATCACAACCTTGAAGACAGCGGCGCGCGAAGCAGAGTCGACGACGCTCGAAGACACCATCCGCCGGTTGTTCAACTTGAAATCCGAAGACCCCAAGAAAGACCAACCAAAATAATGTCCAGCTTACGGATCGGCTCGCGTGGATCTCAACTCGCGCTTTGGCAGGCGAACTACGTGGCGGAGTTGCTGCGCGCTCGCGGGCACCAGGTTTCTATCGAAATCATCAAGACGACGGGCGACAAGATCACCGAGGTAGCGTTGTCCAAAGTCGGCACCAAGGGCATGTTCACCAAAGAGATTGAAGAGGCGCTGGTCGAGAAGCGCATCGATCTCGCGGTGCATAGTTTGAAGGATTTGCCGACCGAATTGTCGCCTGAGTTCACGCTGGCGGCAATCCTTCGCAGGGAGGACGCACGTGACGCCTTCGTATCGCAGAACTTCAAGTCTCTGGCATCTTTACCGCAGCAGGCGCGCGTGGGGACGAGTAGCCTGCGTCGCGAGGCGCAGCTGCGGGCGATGCGTCCCGACCTGCAGGTGCTTTCGCTGCGCGGAAATGTGGACACGCGTCTTCGCAAGTTGGAGAACGGTGAATTCGACGCGATCATTTTGGCGACCGCGGGGTTGAAGCGATTAGGGAGAGAAGAGATGGTCCGCGAGCGATTGTCGCTCGATCAGGTGTGCCCGGCGGCGGGCCAGGGAGCGCTGGCCATCGAGGTTCGCGCGGACAATTCGGCCTGCGCCACTGCAGTGTCCTTTATGGACGATGCGGTTTCGCGCGCAACCACTTCTTGCGAGCGGGCGCTTTTGAATGGACTCGGCGGCGGTTGCCAGGTTCCTATTGGAGCGCATGCGGAAGTTAGCGGAGATGAATTGTTACTCACAGCGGTAGTGGCATCCCCAAACGGAACGCGAATGCTGCGTGAACGGCAATTGGGGAAAGATCCGCAATCGCTCGGAGACTCGGTCGCAGGGCTTTTGTTAGGTAAAGGGGCGCAAGAAATCTTGGATTCGATCTACGGGTCGGCGGCGCCTGCGCCGGAGCAGCCATGAAGCCGCTTGCGGGAAAGCGGATCGTGGTAGGGCGCGCAGCCAAACAGGCATCGGCGCTAAGCGCATTGCTTCGTAAGCAAGGCGCCTCGGTAATCGAAATCCCCTTCATCGAAATCAAGCCTCCGAAGTCGTATCGGCGCCTCGACGAAGCGCTGAAGCAGTTGGGCCGATACGATTGGCTCATCTTGACGAGCGTGAATGGCGCGGAAGTATTTTTCTCGCGCCTGCAGAAGATCAAGTCGGCAAACCTGAGCGGGTTGCGAGTGGCAGCGATCGGGCCAGCGACGCGCGCCGCGATTGAGCAAGAGGGGTTGCGCGTGGATGTAATGCCGCGCCAATACGTCGCGGAATCGGCGGTGCGGGCTTTGCGTTCAAAAGTAAAAGGGAAGAGGGTGCTCCTGGTGCGAGCGAGCATTGCGCGCGACGTGATTCCGCGCGAGTTGCGCAAGGCGGGCGCCAGAGTGGAGGTGGTGGACGCATATCAAACCATCCTGCCACGATCTTCCGAATCAAAAATCAGAACGTTACTGAACGAAGCTAAACGAAGGCCGCATGCAATCACCTTCACAAGCTCGTCCACAGTCAGGAATTTCGTGAAGATGGTGGGCAAAACGTCCCTGCACGGAATACTACTTGCGTCGATCGGGCCGGTGACCTCGGCAACGCTCCGCGAGTGCGGACTGAAGTCGGGCGTGCAAGCGAAGGAGTACACCATGCAAGGTTTGGTTGCGGCGTTGCGGAAAGCCTTCACAAAGACGGCGCGTAGGTAGCGCAAGAACCGCGCGCACCGCGACGTGCGCGCCTACATTTCAAATCTGCAAGAAATTTCCTCTAGGTCGTTCTACTCACGTCGGCTACTATCCTGTGAAACCGAAATCTTGAACGAGGAGCCGCGCGTGCATTTTCCTGTCTACATTGAGGGAATCCATCCACATTTTCTGTTCGAAGGGATGGGGTACGTTCTGGCGCTCATCATCTTTCTGTGGGCTAGAGGAAAGAGCGGGGACACCCTCGACGTCCCGCTGCGGTGGAGCATGGTCGCGGCGGCATTCGTAGGCGGCGCGCTTGGGAGCAAGATCTTGGACTGGGCGGAAGACCCGGTAGCCACGGCTATGCACTGGCGCGAATTCACGTATCTGATGGGCGGCAAAACCATCGTGGGCGGATTGATCGGTGGATGGATCGCCGTCGAGCTGATGAAGAAGTACGCCGGGATCAAGGAGTCTACCGGGGATCTGTTTGCGGTGCCGCTGGCGGTCGGCATCGCCGTGGGACGAGTCGGCTGCTTTCTGACGGGATTGAGCGACAAGACTTACGGCACGCCGACCAACCTGCCATGGGGTGTGGATTTTGGCGACGGAGTACACAGGCATCCGACGCAGCTCTACGAATTCGCTTTTCTCATCCTCCTCGCAGTCGCTCTTTACAACCTCCTGCCTGTCCGAGACGCGGCATGCCGCGTCTCTACGAGCGAGGGTCTCGCCTCCTCGATACGTTCAGGTGACGTGTTCAAGCTCTTCATGATCTCGTACCTGGGATTTCGGTTGGTCTTGGATTTCTGGAAGCCGAGCGATCCGGCGGTTTTCTTGGGGATGGGTTCTTTGCAGTGGGCATGCCTAATAGCAGTTCTGTTTTACTTGCCTGACATTCTGCGGTGGTTAGGGGCAAATCGAATCGAGCAACACCATAAGGTTCAAGAGGTGAACTGAATGGACCGAGTAGCAGCGCAGGCACTTCGCGTACTGGGAATCGTGGCGGTCAGCATCGTGATCATTGTGACCGCGCTGATCTTTGTGATCGCCACTATGTGCGGCGTATGGACATCCAGTTCCTCGGCGGACGAGGGCCTGAAGCTGGGGCTCGGCATTGGCTGCCCAGTCATCTTCATTGTCGGAATCTTCCTGATCGCGAAGTTAGCCAAGGGGATCGCGCGCAGCCGACGCGAGGCAATGGCGGTGGTCATGGGTGGTGCTTCCGTGGCGGACACTGCTCCGGCGGCAAGGGATTTTGCAGCGGAGGTGGAGCCGCTGCTGCATCTGCGGATCGCAGTGGGAGCGCGCATCCTGCTGAGCGCGGCGATGGTGGTTTACCAGCACGTTCAGCCTTCGCCCTATGGACGGCAGATGCTGATCGCGGCGGTGCTCGGGTTCCTGATCTATGAAGCTCCGAACGGGTTTGTGTTGTGGCGCATCCGTGAAAGGCTGGATCGTTTTGCAGTGTTGCTTACCGTGACTTACGCCGGCGTGAGTTTTTTTTGGATGATGTGGATATTTACAACTTTCTTCCGGTATCCGCACCAGATCCAAATCTTTTTTCCGAGATGGCTACTGCCGGCAGCGGCCGAGATTGCCGTGGTGATCACGGGCTGGCGCGCTCGCATGGCGATGCCGCGACAGTCAGACGATGACTCCACGCTGGCTGCGGCCGGCGGGGTGGCGCTGATCTATACCTTTCTGGCATACGCGGTCACGACTTTTTTGTACCGGATGAGGCCCTTTTAGAGAAACCATGGCAGAGCGTGTTCGTCCTTATCTTTTTTACGATGTTGCGGTTTCCATCTGCTCGCGCTGCTTCATGAAGTGCGAAGCTAAGATCATCTTTCAAGATGACAAGGTGTTCATGCTGAAGCATTGCATGGAGCACGGGCGCGAACGCGTCCTCATTGCCGACGACGTCGACTATTACCGGCGCTGCCGCGAGATCTTCATTAAGGCTCCGGAGATGCCGCTGAAGTACAACACGCCCGTGAAGTGGGGGTGTCCTTACGATTGCGGGCTGTGCACTGATCACGAACAACACTCCTGCCTGTCATTGATCGAAATCTGCGACTACTGCAACCTGCGCTGCCCGATCTGTTACGCCGAGAGCGGACCGGAGCGGCAACAGTTTCGTTCGCTCAAACAAGTTGAATTCATGCTCGATGCTGTTGTCCGCAACGAAGGCAAGCCGGACGTGGTACAGATCTCGGGCGGCGAGCCGACGATGCATCCGGAATTCTTCAAGGTGATCGAGTTGGCCAAAGCGCGTCCTATTCGCCACTTGATGATCAATACCAACGGTGTGCGCATCGCCAAAGAAGAAGAGTTTGTTCGCGAGCTGGCCGAGCACAGAGAAGACCTTGAAATCTATTTACAGTTTGATTCCTTTAAGCGAGAGGCGCTGCTGGACCTGCGCGGCGCAGACCTGCGCTCCGTGCGCGAGCAGGCGCTGGAGAAGTTGAACCGGTACGGCGTCTCGACCAACCTGGTGGTCACGCTGAAGAAGGGAATGAACGACGACGAGATCGGCGCGGTGATCGATTACGCTCTCGATCAGCCCTGCGTTCGCGGCGTGACTTTTCAGCCGATACAGAATGCCGGACGCACGGAGCATTTCGACCCAGCCACCGATCGGCTGACGCTGACCGAGGTGCGGCGGAAGATCCTGTCGCAGACAGATGTCTTCCAGCCAGAGGACGTGATCCCGGTACCGTGCCATCCTGATTCGCTGGCGATGGCGTACGCGCTGAAGCTGGGCGGCAAGGTCACGCCGCTGACTTCGATGATCCCGCCGGATGTCCTGCTGAATGCCGGACGAAACACCATCCTGTATGAGCAGGAAGAAGCCGTAAGGGCGTCGCTGTTCAAATTATTTGCGACAAACCACTCGCCGAAGTCCGGTGCCGGGTCGCTGCGCGAACTGCTTTGCTGCCTGCCCAAGGTGCTGGTGCCGGATTCGCTGGGATACGAGAACATCTTCCGCGTGATCATCATGCAGTTCATCGATGCGCACTCGTTCGACGTGCGCTCCGTAAAAAAGACGTGCGTGCACATCGTGCACCCGGACGGAAGATTGATACCGTTTGACACCTACAACATGTTTTATCGCGACGAACTGGAGAAGACGCGACTCGAGCCACTAAGGAAGCGGGCTGAGGCGGGGTGGGCGAAGGGCGAGTTGGTGAATCTGTGAGTTCACAAACGCAGCAGGCTATTGAGGCCATGCTCGGGGTTCTCGCGGGCGCTTTGGGTGGGGCGTTGTGGTTGTACACGTCGCTAGTCACTGCTGTTGCATCAGCCGGCTTGTTTGTAGCGCTCAGTTATTTATGGCTAACTGCGATCTTCGCGACGCTTGCGTGGGCAGCACATCGTTCGAAGAAACACTTAACCCGGAATATTGTCGTGGTTTTGGGATGCGTGCTGTTTTTGCTGGATACCACGTGCTGGGTAGGTTTGCGGTTCGGATGGATTCGAATCGGGGGCTGAAGAATTATCGCAAAGCCGAGGGTGCCTTGTGCACAATTCAAACGCAAGGTTCTTGGGTCACTTAGGATGACACCCTGGGGTGGTAATTTGTCGCCCCAACATGAGCACGGGCGAGACGCCGTGCCTGTACAGTCTAATCCGCACAAGGCAAGGCGCTTGTGCCACCCAAGATTGGGTCTTGGCGTTCTTGTGTATCTCGACCGTACTCCATCCCTCGCCCTAAGGCGAACGCCTATTACTAAAGCCGAAAAACTCTTCCCAGTTGGATTTGTCCTTTAGGGACTTGTTGCAAGTCTCTGAATCCCATACTGTTCGCTGACCGAAAAGCGTATAGCTGGACTCCGGTGCCTGGTTTCTGTGGTGGAGACCTGATTTGGAGTGAGCCATGCATCGCAGTCGATTTGTCATCCTTGCGGTAATGTGCGGCATCCTGGCCGGGTGCGGCGCACCTGCAAAGACGGGTTCCGCATCGGAGGTTCAAGCCGCGCCGAGCAGTTCCAGCAGCTCGGTTCCGATAGCTGTCCTGGATACGTTTCCGATCTCCGGATGGCAGACCTGTGGAACCTGCGGAAATACCGGCGGCAGCAGCAACGCTGCGAGCGCTGACTACTCAGTCGCTGACGCTGCTTCACCGAGCGTGGATGGTCAGTCCTCAAAATTCGCGATTGCGGCGACGAATCCGTACGCGAATGCGTATTGGTGGTACGTGAACAGTGCCGCCTACGCTACCTCGAAGCACGTTGCATACGAATTCAAACTTTACATCCCCTCGAGCGCTCGAGAGGCGAGCCAGGCGGTGGAATTCGAATTCCAGCAGAGTAGTGGTGGAATGACTTACAACTTCGCATGGCAGGCGAATTTCTCGCGAGGCGTGTGGAGGAACTTCGATTACGCGAACCGCACGTGGGTAGCGACGAGCGTCCCGTTAACTATGCTGACCCCTGATACCTGGCATCTGATCCGCGTGGAAGGTTCGCGCGACGACACCATGGTCACGAACACGTCGATCACCATCGATGGCGTGGAGCACGCGGTGAATTCTCATTTCACGGCGAAGAACACCGGCTTCGCGGATAGATTCACCAACGCGTTCCAGCTCGATTCTGATGGCGCCATGGACCCCTACTCGGTGTATGTGGACTCGATGAAGGTGGAAATATACTAAAAAAAGTCTTGATGGCCGAGATGCTTAGGGCTTAGCGGCCTTGTGGATCTCGACGGTGCTCCACGTCTTGTCGGCGGCGTGGCAGATATTTTCCAGCGGACACTCGGCACACTTGGGCTTGCGGGCAACGCAGAGAGCTCGCCCGTGCCAGATGACCTGGTGAGAGAAGTCGGTCCATTTCTCGCGCGGGATCACCCGCATTAGATCCTGCTCAATATCTTTAGGATTATCGGCTTTGGTCAGCTCGAGGCGGCGCGAGATGCGGAACACATGCGTGTCGACGACGACGCCTTCATTCCTCTTGAACCACGTGCCGAGGACAACATTCGCCGTCTTGCGGGCTACGCCTGGCAGCGAGAGCAGTTGTTCCATGTCGTTGGGGACGTTACCACCGAATTGTTCGGTCACCGCTTTGGCAGCCCCGACGATGGATTTCGATTTGTTACGGAAAAACCCCGTGCTCTTGATGATGGGCTCGATCTCTTCCGGCTTAGCTGTGGCGAGATGCGCGGCATCGGGATACTGGCGAAAGAGTTCGGGCGTCGTCATGTTGACGCGCACGTCGGTGCATTGGGCGGAGAGAATGGTCGCGACCAGCAGCTCCCAGGCATTCTTGTGATGCAAGGCGCAGGTGGCGCCGCCGTAAGTAGCTTCGAGGCGGCGCAGAATCTCCGCTACCCGTTGCGGGTTTGTAGAGTTTCGAGTTTCGAGTTTCGGGTTTCGAGAAAATGCACCCACAGTGCCTTTTGCAGGCGATGAGGCTGACTTTTTACCTGATGGCTGACGGCTGATTGCTGATCGCTTCTTAATCGGCACGTTACAATACTCCGTTCTCAAATTAGCAGAGAGATTGAATGGATACCAAACCACAAGCACTGTATCCGGTGCCTCTATCCGTCGAAGGATATTTCGTTCTGCACCAGATGTTGCGCTTCCGCTGGACGGAATGGCGGAAACTGGATGCGGTCGCGCGCAAACAGGTGATGGCGGAGGCACAGGGTTGGCTCTCTGAACTTGAAACCGGAGCCCATGGGCAGTCTGCAGCGTTTTCCATGGTCGGCCATAAGGGCGACCTGATGCTGATCCACTTCCGCGAGTCGCTGGATGAATTAAAAAAAGCGGAGCTGGAGCTCTCCTCTCTCAAGATCGGCGATTACCTGGAGCCGGTGTCCTCGTTCCTATCCGTGGTCGAGCTAGGGCTGTACGAATCGTCGGTCAAATTGTTTCGTTCGCTTGCTGAAAGACGGATCGAACCGCACTCGGATGAATGGAAGGCGGAAGTCGAAGAGCTGCTGAAGCGGCAACGCGAAGCCATGCGCGCGCGTTTGCTGCCGCAGATGCCAGACTCGCGTTACGTGTGTTTCTACCCGATGGATCGCCGTCGCGGAGAAGACAAGAACTGGTACATGCTGCCCATCGACGAGCGCCAGCGGCAGATGGATGAACACGGGAAGAACGGACGCCGCTATGCCGGAGTGGTGAAGCAGATCATTACCGCTGCGGTGGGGCTAGATGATTGGGAATGGGGAGTGGACCTATTCTCCGACGACGCTCTCATCTTTAAGAAGATCGTTTACGAGATGCGCTTCGATGAAGTGAGCGCGGTGTATGGATTATTCGGCAAGTTCTACGTTGGCGTGCGGGTACCAGCGGACAAGTTGTCGGAGTTGCTGGAAGGGAAGTTGCCGGCGAAGCACAGCGCAGGTTGACGCATCAACTGTCTCTCAGTAGTCTTTCAAGTCATGGCAGTGAAATCGATCCAACTCGGGCAAGTGTGGCGCAACGACCAGAGCGGCCAGGATTTTCTGGTCACCAAACTCTATAACGAGGTGTTTGCGACATACGCCATGCTGCGGCAGGCGAATTCCAATGCGGCCAACGCAGAAACGGTGCGCATCAAGGTACAAAAGAGCGCTGACAGCGCTTCGCTGCCTGGTTACACCTATACGCAGGATGCGCAGGACTTCTAAAAGCAGTATCCAGTACTCAGTACCAGTACTCAGATAGTCAAACGCAAACCCTCTTTTACTCAAGCCTATGGCTGAACCATTCAAGTGTCCGAACTGTAGCGGCAATGACTACACCATCGTGCTGACGGGGTGTAATGTTGCGGGTGCGACGCTGCAGGAATCATTCGGCTGGAATGCCGAAGCGGGCGAGTACGAATCCGCAGGCACTGTGATCCTGGACAGCGAGTCGGTAGAGAACGACGGCGGGCAGGCGATCTGCAGTAGCTGCGAGACCGACGTTTCCGACGCTGTTGCCGCGTATGAAGCCGCGCAGGGTGCTTGTGAGTAGTACGTCTCCTTTCCGCAACTCATAAAATCCATGGTCGAATCCATACTCGCCGCGTTGCACCACTTTGTAGTGACTGTGATTTCCACGCTTGGTTATCCCGGCGTGGCGCTCCTGATGGGGATCGAATCAGCCTGCATTCCGCTGCCTTCTGAACTCATCATGCCTTATGCGGGTTTCCTGGTGCATGAGGGCCGCTTCAACTTGTGGCTGGCGGCGCTGGCGGGGGCGATCGGATGCAATCTTGGCTCGGTGGTCGCGTACGAGATTGGATGCTATGGCGGACGGCCGCTTGTGGAACGGTTCGGAAGGATCATCTGGTTGAGCCGGCACGAGCTTGATATGGCAGACCGTCTCTTCCAAAAGCATGGCGGGATCACCATCCTGATCAGCCGCATGCTGCCGGTGATACGTACGTTCATCGCTCTTCCTGCAGGAGTAGCGCGCATGCCGCGCGTAAAGTTTCATGTCTACACCTTCGTGGGATCCTTCCCCTGGTGCTTAGGGCTTGCTTATGTTGGGTTGTTGCTCGGCGAGCAATGGGACAAAGACCCACGACTGAAGATGTGGTTCCACCGGTTTGATGCGGTGATCCTGCTGTTGCTGGTGGTTGGAACGATTTGGTTTTTCTGGACAAGGTGGAAGAACCGCATACGAGTCGCGAGTACCGAGTAGTGCGTACGAAGTGCACAGGCGGGGGCGCCTGTGCCACCCAGATCGTTACTGCTTCAGAGATTCCACGTAAATCGGGTTGGCGATGATCCATGGAGTCCATTGGTTCCATCCAGTGAGCCCGGGTTGTCGTAGCCAGACTTCCACGCGATAAACGCCCGGCTCGGCAATCTCTTTCTCGAAGATCTGATCCGATGAGCTCTGCCATTCCCTCCCGTCTTTGAATACCTTAATGAGGGGCCTGGAGGGTGTCGGCGGAAGCATGATGCGAAGTTTTGGCAGCGACTTGGGATCAAAGGGAACGCTGTCGCCGATGCCAGCCGTAGCGGCGCCGGACGTAAGGGTCTCCTGGAAGCCAGAAGCGGAGGCGAGCGAGTCCACGGCGCAAAAGGTGTGGCCTTTTCGCAGAGCGTCGAGTATCGCCTCCGGAGTGCGCGGCGCGGGCTCTGTCGGTTCTGTTACTGAGGCCAGCAAGACATGTTGCCGCGAGATGCGAAAGACATTTGTGTATTTTGGAAAATGCCACAACAGCTCATGGTCGACCATGATGGCCTCGTGCGCGTCGCTGCCGCAGGTACCGACGACATGGCGCGTCCGCAGCAATTCATCCCACGCGGCAAGATTTGGATCGGGCCGGGAAGCCAGACGCGTCAGCGCCAGCTCAGGATTCACGGGATACATCAGTGCGGTAACCAGTAACTGACCGGCAGAGCGCCGCCATTGCGCGTCGTCGTTCCAGATCTCCATGCCATCGAAGGCACCCGTGTTCCAGTAGTTCCATCGCGGAGCGCCATTGAAAGGATGCGCGATGATGCGAATGCCATTGGATCGGCCCGCCTGCTGCAGAAGCTCTTCCGTCGGATGCGGCGAGGCGTCCCGCCATCCGGGCTTTACGCCAAGTACGATGAAGTGCCCGTTCGGGGTGCTGACCTCTTCTCCCGGCAATACCATCACGTCGTGCGCAAGGTGATCGAGTCGCGACGGATCGAAGGCTATGTTGTGCTCAGTGATGGTAATGAAGTCGAGATCCGCATCGCGAGCGGCTTGGATAGCACCTTCGAGCGTTCCGCCACCATCGTGACTGACGCGCGTGTGGACGTGAAGAATTCCGACCACTTCACCTGGAGAACGCCGGCCAAGATCCTTGATGGGGAGATGAGTGAAGTATCCGTCGAGCAGAACCGCGAGCCAGAAGACTAGGAATGCCCGAACCAAGATCTTACGCAAGCGATGTGGGCGTGGCTTGGGATGGGAATCTGCGTTGGCCATGAGGGGATTGCTCTCGATTATACGTACGCGAGATTATCTGGTGCGAAGCGGTTACGACGTTTTGGGTTTCTCTTCCTCATGCTGCTTTTGCTCGGGGCGCAGCAAGGGGAAGAGAATGACGTCGCGAATGGAGCGTGAGTCGGTGAGCAGCATGGTAAGCCGGTCGATGCCAATACCCTCGCCGCCTGTGGGCGGAAGTCCGTAGGACAAAGCACGGATGTAGTCATCATCCATCGCGTGAGCCTCTTCATCGCCGCGCGCCTTTTCAGAGAGCTGCTGCTGGAATCGTCGACGCTGCTCCTCAGGATCGTTCAGCTCGCTGAACGCATTACCGATCTCAAGGCCGCCAACAAAAATCTCGAAGCGCTCCACCCATGCCGGCTCGTCTGGCTTATTTTTCGAGAGCGGCGAGATCTCGACAGGGAAGTCGTAAATGATGGTCGGCTGGATCAGGTGTTCTTCGGCAACCGCCTCGAACAACGCGGCAATCGTTTTACCGGCAGGGTCGGCCGGATCGAATGGCATGTGAGGGGTGACCGCGGCATTGCGCCGCTTCACTAAGGAGCCGACTGATTCCTTACTCGCAAAATCAGGCATCGTGGGTTTTGCGCCTGCAGCCTCCGGCCAATACTTGATGATGGCTTCGCGCATCGAGAGGCGTTGCCATTTTGAGAAATCGATCTCGTGCTCGCCAAACTTAGCGACGGCTGTCCCGTTCACGGCCGTGGCGACCTGCGAAAGTAACTCCTCGGTCAGCGCCATCATGTCCTGATAATCGGCGTAAGCCTGGTAGAACTCGAGCATGGTGAACTCAGGATTGTGCTGAGTGGAAATGCCCTCGTTACGGAAGTTGCGATTGATCTCGTAGACACGCTCCAGTCCGCCGACCACAAGGCGCTTGAGATAAAGCTCCGGCGCGATGCGGAGGTAGAGATCCATGTCGAGAGTGTTGTGGTGTGTCACAAACGGACGCGCGACCGCACCACCGGCAATGGGCTGCATCATCGGCGTCTCGACTTCAACGTAGCCGCGAGCGTCGAAGAAGCGGCGCATCGACTGTACGATCCTGGCGCGCTTCACGAACACATCGCGCACCTCGGGATTCATCGTCATATCGACATAGCGCTGACGGTAACGTAGCTCCACGTCGGTGAGCCCATGCCACTTTTCCGGAAGCGGTAACAGGTCCTTGGATAAAAAGGTGATCTGGTCAACGTGTACTGACAATTCGTTGGTGCGAGTGCGGAACAAATACCCGGCGACGCCGATGTGGTCGCCAAGGTCGAGCAGATTGAAAAGCTCGAACCCTTTTTCTCCGACCGCATCTTTCTTGACGTAGCACTGCAGGCGCTGACCGCCCTGCTGCAGATGGATGAACGCAGCCTTGCCCATCAGGCGCATCGACATGATGCGCCCGGCAACGTGGACATTGACGCGCGACTGCTCGAGCTGCTCGCCGCTGCTCTGGGTGTACTCAGCGAGGATCTGCGGGACAGAATGCGTGGTCGCGAACTTGTGCGGGTAAACGGGGTGGCCCAGAGCCTCGATCTTTTTCAGTTTCTCGCGGCGGAGTTCGTAGATATTTTCGTCGAGTGCCAAGTGGGTTCGTTCCTGTCGGGAAAACCAATGATTATAAAGCAGTGGGTTGTGTTTGCCGCTCCTGGGACGCGGCATGCCGCGTCTCTACGTGAAAGATTTTCAGATAGACTGAGGCCGCATGGATGATCCGAACAAGTATGCGCCTGAAACTCCGGAAGAAACGCCGGAGCAGAAGAAAAACGTCTGGCTGCTGGTCGCGCGTTACGGACACATTGGATTCATTCTGCCGGCGTGCGTCTTCATAGGTCTGCTCATGGGTGCCGCGCTGGATAAATGGCTGGGGACAAAGTCTCTGATGCTGGTAGGAATCATTCTGGGAAGCGTCGCCGGATTTGTGGAGCTGATTCGCGTGATGATGAAGGCGAGCAAAGAGTGATGGAAGAAGACGAGGTGCCGCCCGCCGAAGAGGAGTCCGTCATCGAGGTACCCGTCGATCCGAAGGTGGAAGAGTTCTATTCAGGAGCATACCGGCGGATCTCGCGCGGGATCATCGCCTTGGCACTGATGGCAACGCCGGTGGTGGGGTGGAGATTCGGCTGGAAGTTCGGAGCTGGATTCCTGGCCGGCTGCGGGGCGGCGTACGCCAATTTCGCCTGGCTGAAGCTGGCTGTTTACGGCATAGTGGACAAGATGGCTGCGGGACGTCACGCGCCCTCAGGTGCGGCGCTAATGTTCAGATTCTTCTGGCGTTACATCTTCATCGCGCTGCTTGCCTATGTTATATTTAGAGGTTCCAGTCACGCTGTTTATGGTTTCTGCGCGGGGTTGTTCGTACCGATCGCGGCGGCCATGTGCGAAGGGTTCTACGAAGCGATGGCTGCGACCCGAAACCGTTTTTGATTCCAACGCCTGGAAATTGATCGATGCCTGAACAACTCTGGTTCACCGAGCTCCTGAACCGCTACCTTGCGGGGCCGGCGAATGCTTTGCTCAATGCCGTGCATCAGCCGGCAGCATATCCGACCGCGCCCATCAATAACTTTGTGGCGATGGAGATCCTGGTCGTCGGGCTGCTATTTGTGTTCTTCGTGTTGGTGCGCTCGCAGCTTTCGGTGGAGAGCCCGGGCGGACTGCAACACGTGATGGAAGGTGTCTACGGGTTCATCGACAACCAAAGCCACGAGATCATCGAGCACGATTACAAGCGCTTCACGCCATACCTGGTCGCGCTCGGTTTGTTCATTCTTGTTGGAAATCTTATCGGATTGATCCCGGGATTTGTGTCGCCAACTGCGACCCCAACGGTTCCGCTGGGATTCGCGGTGTGTACGTTCATCTATTACCACTTCCACGGATTGCGCAAACATAAGCACCACTACATCAAGCAGTTCCTCGGACCGGTGTGGCTGATGGCGCCGCTGATGTTCGTGATCGAGGTGGTCAGTCACTTCGCGCGCGTGCTGTCGCTTACCGTCCGTCTTTACGCGAACATTTTCGCCGGCGACATGGTGACATTGGCGTTCTTCTCGCTGATCCCGATCGGCGTGCCGATCATCTTTTTGCTGCTGCATCTTGGCGTTTCGCTGGTGCAGACGTTCATCTTTGTGGTCCTAGCGACCGTGTATCTGGCCGGCGCAGTGGGCGACGAACATTAGAGTTTAGAAGTGTCCGCGCAGTGTGAGGGCGCTTGCACGGTAGCGTCAACCACCTCCTGCCGGAAATTTATAACTGGAGAACAACAATGCGTAAGCTAACGTTTTTATTCCTGGTGATCGCGATCTTGTCGATTGCGTCGCCTATGTATGCCCAAGGCGGAACCACTGCTCCGACTTTTAACTGGGCGATCCCGATCGGCGCCGGCATCGGCATGGGACTTGCTTCCGGCCTCGCCGGAATGGGCCAGGGCCGCGTGGCCGCCGCTGTGGCGGAGTCGATCGCGCGCAATCCGGGAGCGCGGGCCGGTATTCAACTGGCGCTGTTCATCGGACTGGCGTTCATCGAGTCACTGGTGCTCTTCGCTTTCGTGTTGATCTTCTTGCGCACGGCGTAAGAGTAGCTTCGACAGAGCCTCCGCCCCGGCGGGGGCTTTTTTATTGCGGCTTCTGGCTAGAATGGGTCGGTGGCGGCAGCGCTCCAATTCGAACGCGTGACCAAGAGCTACAAGAGTCTGCTTGGCAAAGTGGAAGCGACCGCCTTGCGAGATTTTTCGCTCAGCGTGGAGCCGGGCGAGATATTCGGGTTTCTCGGGCCGAACGGCGCAGGCAAAACGACGGCACTGCACATCGCCATGGGGTTCGTGAAGGCATCGAGCGGAAGCGGAACCATGCTAGGCAAGCCCTTCGGAGATGCGCCTACACGCAAACGTATCGGCTTTCTACCAGAGAATGTAGCACTCTACAATCTGCCGGCCGACAAGTGTGTTCGCTTCTACGGCGCTATCAACGGAGTCCGCGATCCTGGATTGCGCGAGCGCACGCGGGCGTTACTCGCAGAGCTTGGCCTGGAGAAGGACCGCGGAAGGAAAGTGGGGAACTACTCGCGCGGAATGTTACAGCGTGTAGGACTTGCCCAGGCATTGGTCAACGATCCCGAACTGCTGGTACTAGATGAGCCAACATCTGCACTGGATCCGGTTGCACGGGTTGAAGTCCGGGAACTCTTGCTGCGCGCGAAGGCGGCAGGGAAGACCATCTTCCTCAGCTCGCACCTGCTCTCGGAGGTGGAGAACGTTTGTGATCGAGTCGCGTTTGTCATAAAAGGGCAGATTGCCCGATTGGGCACCTTGGCCGAGTTGCTCGCGGCAGGGAGCCAGGTTGAGATCGCGGCGCGCAGTGTCTCGCAAGCGGGCCTCGCCGCACTCAGAGTGGAGGCACTCACTACTTCCGAGAGCCTCGTGCGATTTCGCGCCGACAAGAATCGTACGCGCGAGGTCATGGAATCGATCTGGCAACAGGGGGGTGAAGTCGTGAGTGTGAATCCTGCGCGCGCTTCGCTGGAGCAGATGTTTCTCGAACTCGCCCAAGCCGCAGAGAAGAAGGAGAATGCATGAGGCCGGTGCTTCTGCTGGCGTGGAACTACCTTCGCGAACAAAAGGTCTTCATCATTGTGCTCTCGATCTATCTTGCTGCGGGCACCGGGTGGCTTGCGCTGTCATCTGAAACGCCCCAGCTGGACGACCTAAGTTTCCTGGTCAAGCAACAAGCCGGATACGCCATTGTCTTCGGATTGTTCATGGTGTCTGGAGCTATCTTTACCGATCGGCGCACCCGGCGCATCCTGATGGTCCTTGCGAAGGGAATCGACCGAAGCCAATATCTGGCAGGGATCTATCTTGGAAGCGCGGCTGCGCTGGTGGGCTATCTGGCCCTCTCGTGGTTGGCCTCGAGGATTTTGCTTCAGCGAATCGGTCAGCCGTCTAGTTCCCTAAACGAACTGATCGTGGCCGCCACAGTGGCGGCGCTGCTGAGCTCTGCGATCGCGCTGCTTTACTCGACGATGATGCATCCGCTACTCGCCGTCATGTTCTCAGCGATCACCATGACCGTGCCCCATGCGTTGGCCAAGGTAGTGGCGCCTGGGCTCGACGCGATGGTGCCTGTCTATGCGATATCGGGCGCGATTACTCGGATGGGAGCCACACCAGCCGCTTGCGATACCGCCGTATCTGTTGGTCATCGGAATCGCTGAGATTGGAGTGTTCTTCCTGCTTGCGGCGGTTGTTTTCAGGGGACGCGATCTAGCGCTTTCGGTGGATTGACATTTCTTGCGGGCCTGAGACGCGGCATGCCGCGTCTCTACGTAAAGAGTTAGGCCGAAACCAGTTCCTTAGATTCTGCGGGTTGATACTCCACGATGTGACCGGCGACAGCAGAAGCAGCCACGGTCAGCGGCGACGCTAGGTACATTTGACCGGGGCCGCTGCGGCCGGGGAAGTTGCGGTTCTGAGCGCTGATCACGATCTGGTCAGGACGCGTAGAGACGCCGGGGCCGGCGTTGATGCAGGCGCCGCAGCTGGGCTCGATGATGATCGCTCCCGCCTTCTTGAAGATATCGACGTAGCCCTTGCGCATGGAGTACTCGCGCGTCTCCTGCGAACCAAACTGGATGTAGAACTTGCAGGAGCTCGGCCACGCGCTTGCCTTGCTTTGAGAGCGTCAGCGAGGACGCGCGGCGTACATGTCCATGTCCTCATTCTTGCCGGCGGTGCAGGTGCCGCCATAGGCGATCTCGACGGGCACCGGATGTGTTGAGGTCGCGAATGTACTTGCCGTTGCCGGGATCGCCAGGCGTCGCAACCATCGGGTAGATGTCTTCGGCCTTCAGTTCGATGACGTGCGCGTATTCGGCGTCGGGGTCGCTGAAGATGCCGTCCATCAGCTTGCGAACGTCCGCAGGGTTGAGCCCGCGGCGTTCTTTCAGGAACTCGACCACCTTCTGGTCCGGTGCCACGATGCCGGTGAATCCGCCGATCTCGGCCGCCATATTCGTCATGGTGGCGCGCTCGTCGACCCCAAGCGCTTCGATGGCTTCGCCGGAGTACTCCATGACCTTCGCGAGTGCTTTGCCGCTCTTGATGTAATCGAGCGAGAGGAGCTTGAGAATGAGGTCTTTGGCGGTGACGTTAGGACGGGTCTCGCCATTTATGACAACCTTAACTGATTCTGGAACTTTCACCCGTACGTCTTTGGTTATCCAGGAGTTAAAGACATCAGTAGTGCCGATACCGAAGGCGATGCATCCGACGGCGCCGACGTGAGGAGTATGCGAGTCAGACCCGACGTTGAGCTGGCCGGGCAGCGCATAGCTCTCGGCGATGACGGAGTGGCAGATGCCTTCGGAGCCTTTGCGGTCCTTCAGCTCGCCGTGCAGCTTGATCCCTTGGGCCTTTCCGAACGTCTCCTGCTTGAGCTTGAGCTGGGTGGCGAGATCGAGCAGGCCAATCTTCTTTTTCTCCTCCGAGATGACTTCGTCAAGGAAGGTAAGGTGGTCACGGAAAAAGAGGATGCTCTTGGCATCGTTGACCGGCGTCTCCTTGCCCATGTATTGCTCGTAGAAAATCGCCGCCATGGGGGTGACGTACTCGTGGCTGAAGCGCAGGTCGGTGCGTGCGAAGCCTGTGTCGCCGGGCTTCACGTAGGCCACTCCGACAGAGCCATCGCTAGTGATCATGTGGCGGGCAAAGATCTTTTCCGCCACCGTCATCGAACGCTTTGCAGTTGTAATCGGCGGTAGCGCTACTTTTTTCTGCAGGCGTGCGACATTGAAGGGAAAGAGTCCGCCGTACTCGATGACCTCGCGTGTGATCTCGTCTTCGCCCTGGGTAAATTCACTAAGCGCTATCTCTTCTCCGGCGCGGATCTTGTCGATCAAACTGAAATTCGTAGAGGTGAGGACGCCGAGGTTCTGGCAATTCTGTTTGTAGATGCGCTCGATGTTTTCAGCGATCACGAGCTGAATGCCGGCCGACATCTCGGCATAAGGCGACTGCTCGCGGCTTGATCCTTTGCCACGGCGCTTGCCGCTGACCGCAGCGACAAATCCGCCCTTCTTCACCGAACCGCGCGTGATGGGAGTCTCGTTGCCGCACTTCAATCCAAGGTAGGGAATCTCGCCCAAAGTCTGATCGAAATAAAAGCAATAGTGCGCGGGCGTAATCTCGTCGGTGGAAATGTCATCGCGCAGCTTGGGATTGTTGGCCGGGTTCTTGGTATCCCAGGGAGGTCTTCACCGGCAAGCTGGCGCTTGATGAGCTCAGGATCTTCGGTGAGGAACAGGATGCGACCTTGCAGCTTTACTTCGGTGGGGCGCTTCTCGATCTTGCGGTCTTGGATAGAAGTAGTCACAGGACTGATTTTAAATGATTCGCTCAGCGCGTGGCGTCCGGCAGGCCCTCGACGCGTCCGGCGCGGATGGCGGCGAATTCGTTCAGCAACTCATCATGGACCAGGCGGTTGGAGGCCAGTACCTCGCGGCTGTCCAGGTTAAAGGGTCCGCCGGTCATGTCGGTTACGATCCCGCCCGCCTCTTCGACCAGCAGGACCCCTGCCGCAGTGTCCCATGGATTGAGTTTGAATTCCCAAAAGGCATCGACTCGACCGGAGGCGACGCTGCAAAGATCGAGAGCGGCGGAGCCTGCACGGCGCACTCCGTGCGAGCGAAGAGTGATCTGGTGATAGTAGTGAATATTAGGGTTCTGGTGCCGCTTATGGCTGGGGAAGCCAGTGGCTACCAAGCTCTCAACCAGCTTTTTTGTCTTTGAGACATGGATGGCGCTGCCATTGAGAAAAGAGCCGGAGCCGCTCTCGGCGGCGAAACAGCTCATTGCGAGTGGGATCGAAGATCACTCCGGCGACGCGTTGACCTTTACGAGTAAGGCCAAGCGAGACGCAGAAGACAGGGAAGCCGTGGGCGAAGTTCGTTGTGCCGTCGAGAGGGTCGATGTACCACTTGTAATCGCTGCCGTGCTCGCGTCGCGCACCCTCTTCCCCCATGAGATCGTGGTCTGGCCAGAGCGCGACAATGCGTTCGGTGATCAGGCGCTCGGCGGCGCGGTCGGCTTCGGTGACCAGATCGGCGTCACCTTTGTATTCGATGGAGATCTTGCCGAAGAAGGACATGAGGAGCGCGCCCGCTTCGCGTGCGATGGATTCCATGGGCGAGATGAACGTTGTGGGCACGCGGCAATTTTACAGGGCGGGAGAGAAATACAGATCCCTCGACTCGTTTCACTCGCTCGGGATGACCTCCGGCGAGTTACCGATCGTGAGACGCGGCTTCTCGCGTCTCTACGCGCGATATTTTAGCTTCCCTATTTCGTGTAGTAGCCGGTGCGGTGGCGAACTTTGTAATCCAAGCCGGGCTTGGTGAGGGTGACTTCGATGCGGCGGAAGTCGGAGTCGGAAAGCTTCTTCTTGGGGTAGTAACCGATCAGATATTGCGTGCGCAACTCGTCGGAGACTTGGCGGAAGGCGGCATCGAGTTGGGCGATGCCCGAGGCGTAGTAATGCTTGCCGCCGGTATCGTCGGAGAGCTGGATCAGAGCATTCTCCCCACCGACGTTGCGGCCGGCATCGGCTTCGATAGGAACGATGATGATGCTGTAGACGATGGCTTCCGATTCCTGCGCGGCGCGCACGGCTTCGTTGAAATCGATGCGGCTGACGGTGTCGCCGCCATCGGTGATCAGCACCATGACCTTGCGATTGTTGCGATTCACAAGGGAGTGCGAACCGAGATAGACGGCGTCGTAAAGCGCGGTCGCCGCGCCTATGCGGACGCGATCAATGCCTTTATCGATACGCTGCATGCTCGATGTGAACGGGACGAGTTCGTCCACATTTTCGGAAAACTGGAGTAGAGATAGCGAGTCAACCGGCCGCAACATCGAATGGACGAAGCGCCGCGCCGATTCACGCTCAAGCGTGATGTCTTTTCTAGTACTGAGGCTTGTATCGATCGCCAAAACGATGTTCAGCGGCAGTTCGGATTCGCGATCGAAGACCTTAATATCCTGCGGCTGACCATCTTCGGCGACAGCGAAATCCTCTTTGTTGAGTCCAGCAACCGGAGCGCCGCGCTTGTTGACTACGGTGGTGAAGACGCTGACCAGCTTCACGTTCGACTTAAAAGTGGTGGTGGGTTCCTGCGAAGAGGTGTCTTGGGCAGGCGTATCTTGGGCGTAGCTGAGCGTAGCCAGCAGCGCACAACCCAGCAGCATGCAGAGGTGCTTCATGGACGAGGTATTCACTTGGATGCAGCTTCTCGTCCAGTTGTAAGAATTTTTGTGATCTCGGACGGAAATGGCTCGCCATCCGCCCAGACTGCACCGTCTTCAAAGTATTCCTTTTTCCAGATGGGTACGGTCTTTTTCAGCGTGTCGATGAGCCAGCGGCATGCGTCAAAGGCGGCCGCACGGTGCGCCGAGGCCACCGCAATGAAAACGCTGCTTTCGGCGATTTCGATTCGGCCGAGCCGGTGGACGATGCGCAGGTCGCGTACAGGAAACTTTTTTAATGCCTCGTCGGCAAGCTCTTCCATCTGCTTCAAGGCCATGGATTCGTAGGCCTCATAATCGAGATAAAGGGTCTTGCGTCCGCGGCTGTTGTTGCGCACGACGCCGTCAAACATTACGATGGCGCCATCTTCGGGGCGCTCCATGGGTGGAACGATTTGGTGCGGGTCGATCTTTTCCCGCACGATGCCGGCACGCGGAGCGCCTCCGCTCACGGGCGGAAGCAACGCAATCTCGTCACCGTCGTGCAAGGGAGTGTCTTGTGCGGCATATTCCTGATTGATAGAAAGCGCCAAGGATGGGGAGAGCTTGAGCATCGGCGGATATTTTTCAGAATAGTGCTGCAGGACGTCGCGCAGAGTCGCGCGGTCCCCAAGCGGCAAGGTTTCAGCCGACTGCCCGGTCAAATCTTTTAATTGTCCAAAAAAGAGGACTTGTACGCGCATCGTGGATAGAATACCGGACATTCCTTACTCAGCGCACGTTGGAGACCTGAATGAACCGTCGGGAATTCCTGCAGCTTACCGCGATTGCCGCCGTTGGCGCATACGCTCAACAATCAGAGGCGCTAAGGTTTGACGCGCTTACACGACGCGGACCGGCAAAGAAGATCGTCATTTTAGGCGCGGGGCTAGCGGGACTGGCAGCGGCGGAAGAGCTCATTAGAGCCGGCCATAAGGTCACGATTCTGGAAGCACGGACACGTCCGGGCGGACGCGTGTATACGCTGCGTAAACCGTTCCGCGACGGACTGTACGCAGAAGCGGGCGCGGGACGCATCCCCAGTACGCACGCGCTCACGTTGAAATACGTGAAGCGCTTCGGACTGCAACTAGATCCGTTCTGGCCAGAGTCGGGTTCGAATGTGTTCCTGTGGCGCGGAAAGCGACAGGTGGTCCCCTTCAGAAGGAATCCGAATCTCGATGGACTTGCCCTGAACTTCACTCCCGACGAACGTAGCGTCGGCTTTGCCGGATTGGAAGATAAATATCTAAAACCTTTGCAGGACAAAATGCGCGCTCTGCCCGAGGATTCGTGGCCGTTGCCGCAGATGGCTGAATTTGCAAACATCAATCTCGCGGATTATTTGAAGAAGCAGGGAGCTTCTTCGGACGCGATCCAATATCTGTCGCTAGGATTCGAAAAAGACTCGCTGTTGGATTTTGTCCACGACTCGATCAGTCATGTTGTCCCAAAACTTTCTAAGATCCGTGGCGGCAACGATCAGCTTCCGTACGCGATGGCAAAAGTGGTTGCCAGCAAGATCCACTTCGGTTCCGTCGTCAGCCGGTTGGCGCAAAAAGATGCGGGCATAACGGTTTTCTATAACGAAGCAGGGAAGCAGCGCAGCATCGACGCGGACCGCGTGATCTGCACGCTCCCTTTTTCCGTTCTTCGCGGCATCATCGTGGTATCCGGCATGGTCGCATGAGAAGATGCGGGCTATCCAGAGCATCTACATGGGCCCAGTGGCGCGGGTATTCGCGCAGACAAAGAGTCGTTTCTGGGAGAAGGACGGGCGCAATGGCTTTGCGACCGTGGATCAGCCGATGGAAGTGTGGAGCCCAACTTTTAATGAGCCGGGCACTCGCGGGATCGTGATGTCATACATTTACGAAGACTTGGCGGTGAAGTATTCAGAGATGAGCGAGAACAAACAGATTCAAACCACGCTAGAGCTCTACGAGCGGATCCATCCTGGGTTCAAAAACGAGTTCGAGAGTGCGACCACGTGGTCGTGGCTGAACGACCCCTACGCGCGCGGAGCTTACATGGTCACCCTGCCGGGGCAATACCATTCGGTTGTGGCGCAACTGGCGACGCCGGTAGATCGATTACATTTTGCCGGCGAGCACACTTCACCGTGGCCGGGATGGATGCAGGGCGCACTTCATTCGGGGTTAAGAGTAGCCAAGGAAGTGAACGAAGCTTGATTATGCCGGGACCTGGCGAAGCGCCTCTTCGCGCTCGTGATCGTCGACGCGCTGCTCAGCCGCGGAGCTGGGCAGCGCAATCGATAGGACTTCTTCCATAGTGCTGACGTAGTGGATGCTCAAACCTTCGAGCTGTTCAGCCGTGAGGTCCTCTTCCACGTTGGTCTTATTGTCCGCGGGGAGAATGATGGTGCGCACGCCTGCTCGCTTAGCGGCCAGCACTTTTTCTTTAACGCCACCGATGGGAAGCACGTTACCGCTTAGAGTGACTTCGCCGGTCATCGCGGTGTACGGACGCACCGGACGGTCGGTGAGCAGCGATACCAGAGTGGTGGTCATGGTGATGCCGGCGGACGGACCATCTTTCGGGATAGCGCCGGCGGGCACGTGGATGTGCAGATCGTGCGTGCTGAAAAAGTCGTCACTGATATGCAGCGCAGCAGCATTCGAGCGTACCCAAGTGAGTCCCGCTTGAATGGACTCCTGCATCACCTGGCCGAGCTGCCCGGTCATATTGGTCCCACCTTTGCCCTTCATCTTGTTGGCCTCGATGAAGAGAATGTCGCCGCCGGCCGGAGTCCAAGCCAATCCCACAGCAACACCGGGTCGTTTGGTGCGTTCGGCGATCTCGGTGTCAACGCGGATCTTGATGGCGCCGAGGAAGTCGTGAATGATCTCTGGAGTAACCAACAGCTTGTCATGGTTTGCCCTCAGCGATCCGACGCGCCTGCTTGCGCGCGACGGTGCCGATCAAGCGCTCCAGGTTACGAACGCCAGCTTCGCGGGTGTAGTGCCTGATGATGAAGCGCACCGAAGCTTCGGGGTAGTCGATCTGCTCCGCCTTGATACCGTTCTCCTCGATCTGGCGGGGAATCAGATAGCGGAAGGCGATGTGCACCTTCTCGTCTTCGGTGTAGCCCTGCAGTTCGATGATCTCCATGCGGTCGCGCAACGGCTCGGGAATCGGGTCGAGCATGTTAGCGGTAGTAATGAACATCACCTTCGAGAGATCGAAGGGAACGTCGAGGTAATTGTCGCGGAAGGTGGCGTTCTGCTCGGGATCGAGAGCTTCCAGCAGCGCCGAGGACGGATCGCCGCGGAAATCGCGTCCGAGCTTGTCAACTTCATCGAGCATGAAGACCGGATCGTTGGTCTCGGCGCGACGGATGCCCTGAATGATCTGCCCGGGAAGTGCGCCGATATAAGTGCGGCGATGACCGCGGATCTCAGCCTCATCATGCAAGCCGCCCAAGGACATGCGCTGGAACTTGCGACCGAGCGAACGCGCGATGGAGCGGCCAAGCGAGGTTTTGCCGACACCAGGAGGCCCGACAAAGCAGAGAATGGGTCCCTTCATGCTGGGCTTCAGACGGCGGACAGAGAGGTAGTCGAGAATGCGGTCCTTAACCTTTTGCAGGTCGTAGTGATCTTCGTCAAGGATCCCTTTCGCTTTGACGATATCGACTTCGCTGCCGCTTGATTTCGACCAGGGCAATACCGCGAGCCATTCGATGTAGTTGCGAGTGATGGAGTAATCGGCAGCCATGGGCGAGATGCGCGCCAGGCGGTTCAGTTCCTTGAGCGCTTCTTTCTTTACTTCCTCCGGCATACCGGCAGCTTCGATCTTCTGCTTCAGCTCCTCGACGTCGCGCTGGGTCTCATCCTGCTCGCCCAATTCTTTCTGAATGGCTTTCATCTGCTCGCGCAGGTAGTACTCGCGCTGGGTCTGTTGTACGCGGTCCTGGACTTCGGACTGGATCTTGTTGCGAAGCTGCTGGACCTCGAGCTCCTTGGCCAGATGCTGGTTGATCTTGGCGAGCCGTGCCTTGATGTCGACCGTCTCGAGCAGGTCCTGCTTATCGATCGTGTTCAGTGAGGGTAGCGATGAGGCAATGAAGTCCACCAGGCGCCCGGCGACATCGATGTTCATGGCGACGGTCTGCAGTTCGTCGGAAAGAGTCGGCGACCCCGAGACGATCTGCTGGAAGAGATTCAGCACGTTGCGTTGAAGCGCCTCGATCTCAGGACTCTTCTCGTCTTCCTTATCGGCCAGCGGAGTGACCGTGGCCTTCATGAAGGGATTGATCTGGCTGAACTCACCTAACTTGACGCGGGAGAGCCCTTCAGCAAAGACGAAGAGGCTCTGGTTCGGCATCTTGACGACTTTATGGACGGTGGCAAGGGTCGCGATGGAGAAAAGATCGGTTGGCTGAGGTGCGTCAACGCGTGCTTCACGCTGGGCGGCGACGACGATGGTCTTGTCCTCACCTAGAGAATTGATCAACTCGACGGAGCTTTCCCGTCCTACGGTGAGCGGAAGCACGGCGTGGGGGAATAGCACTGTGTCGCGCACGGGCAACACAGGGAGATTTCTGGGACCTTCCAGAACCACGGCTTCTTGCTGGGCCTTGGGGTCCATATTTGTCGTTTTCTGCGACATTCAATTTTCCTCGATTCCACCAATGGATGAGGTTGGCCACCCAAAAGATGCAGACGCCAGTTGTCGCACCGATAGAGCGCGCAATTCTAATGGAAACGGAAGGGCACAGCAACGACTTAAGCGGAAGGTGAAGATTATTTCTTCAGAGTCTCGTCAATGGTGAGAGGAGTGTCTTTTTGAACGGTGATCTTGCGGGTCAAAATTGTGTATCCATCAAGCCTGAGCTGAAGTTCATAGTCTCCGGGGGCAAGCGAGATCTTGCTTGGCGTCTTCTTATTCAGATAATTGCCCTCAACGTAGATCTCGGCGCCCTTCGGGTTAGAGGTTACTTGGAGAGCGACCCTGTCGCCTCCGCCGAAGATCTTTTTGAAGATGCCGCCCCCGGAATCCTTCTGCACAGGCTTTAAGCTCGCGGTGAAAGCGAACGCGTCACCCTCTTTGAGCGTCGCTTTCTTCGACAAGTCCTGGAAGCCGTCCTTTCGAAAAATGAAAGTATGGTCGCCCTTGCTGGCCGGCAGCACGGCTGGTGTCACTTTGCCAGTAGCTTTTCCGTCGAGTTCGATGGAAGCGCCAACGGGGTCGCTGGTCAAGGAAGCACTGAGCAATGCTTCTGACAACTTGGTTTCAACTCGTGAAGATCTTCCGGTTGCGACCGTAACGGTTTTCGTGTCGCCAACGTATCCAGATTTGGTGAAGCTGAAGGTGTGCTGCCCCGGTGTGACCTTGGTGCTGAAAGGAGTGTTCCAGCCGGCGTCGCTTTTACCATCGATCTGAACCTTGGCACCGGACGGCGTGGAAGCAAATGCGAGATCGACGGGAGCCGCAACCGAGGCGTCTTTCTTTTTCGCAGGCGGTGCCGGTGCCGAAGCTTGCGGCTTCTCACTTACGGGCGGCGGTTCGGGAACGGCAGGCGCCGCTGTGGTAGTGGTCGCACTGGCTGCTGGAGCGTTAGTCGGGGCCGCGGCTTGCACAGGTGCGGAGGCCTGATCTTTTTCCTTCAAAAGCTTTTCCAACTCAGCCCGCTGCTGTGCCTGCGAGTGGTTCACGTACCCGACCACACCGCCTGCTAACAGAAGTACACCAACCACGGCGAGAATCGGGACGAGCAGGCGGTTTTTATTCGGCGCGAGAGCAGGAGCCACACCTACCGCGGCAGCAGAGCCCGACCGCGCGGCGAATTGGCCGCTCGCTGTGCTAACAGTTCCAGACGCGCTAACGCTGGGAACCTTGCCGGAGCTGGAGTCGCGCAACAAGCGTCGCAGATCAGCGCCAATCTCGGCCGCGGTTTGGCAGCGGACTTCACGATCCTTCTCCAGCGCCTTTTGAATGAGCCGCTCGAGTTCCTGCGGAATGTCAGGATTGTGCAGTAAAGGAGATGGCGGAACGCGATTCAAGATAGCTTCGAAGATCACCGCACTGGTGCTGCCGGCGAAAGGCTGTTTGCCGGTGGCCATCTCGTACAGCACCGTACCGAAAGAAAAAAGGTCGGAACGCGTATCGAGATCTTCACCGCGCGCCTGTTCGGGCGACATGTAGGCGATGGTGCCGACCGTCGAGCCTGGGCTGGTGAGATTCTGTGGCGAGATGGCGCCTGCGGCCGCAGTCTCCATAAGGGACTGGTGTTCCATGTGCTTGGCAAGGCCGAAGTCGAGCATCTTGACCTGACCTTTATCCGTAACAAAGATGTTCGCCGGCTTGATATCGCGATGCACGATGCCACGGCTGTGCGCAGCGTCAAGAGCGTCAGCGATCTGGATCCCGTATTTGACCAGTGTCGAGACTTTGACCGGTTGCCCGCCGATCTGCTGATCAAGCGACTTGCCCTCGAGCAGCTCCATGGCCATGAACTGCTCGCCGTTGTCGTTACCGATCTCGTGAATGGTGCAGATGTTGCGATGGTTCAGCGCAGAAGCAGCACGCGCTTCACGCAGGAAGCGTTCGAGCGCCTGCGGCTCACCTTGAAATTCTTTGGAGAGAAATTTGAGGGCGACGTGGCGGCCGAGATTGATGTCCTCAGCTTCGTACACCACGCCCATGCCGCCGCTGCCAAGGCGGCGGACAATGCGGTAATGAGAGATGGTCTGGCCTTCCAAGATTATATCCGGGAACAGGCAGCTATGTTAGGTGGATTAGCTACGCCCGTCAATTCGCAAAACGCATTAGAGGCTGCAAATCCGGGCAGGAAAACTATTTTTCTAAAGTTTCGTTGATGGCGACGGGCGTGTCTTTCTCGATGGTGACTTTTCGTGAGATGGCATTGTATCCCTCAAGCTTGAGCTCAACCTGGTAGTCACCAGGCGCTAAAGAGATCTTGCTAGGGGTCTTTTTCCCCATCTGATTGCCATCCACATAGATAGTGGCGCCTTTGGGAGTCGTGGTCACTTGTACGGCGACTTTGTCGCGACTGCCGGAGCTGGTGAAGTCTTTCACGTACAGCACGGCATTCCGGGACATACTAACGATGTCAGCGTACTGTTTGGGCTGATATTCCTTCAGATACATCATCACCCCGCCACCCAGGATCGAAAATACAACGATGCCTCCAAAGGAGGGCAAGCGCGAGGGGCGCGGCGGACGGTATGAGGCCGAGGGCTGACGTGGCGCAGCTGCCACCGCTGGTACTGACGTCGGAGTGGGTGCTGGAGCCACCGCGGCGGCAGGTCCGGAAGGGGGCGGATAGCTGGCCGCAGCGATACTGGCGCTGCCGGATGCAGGTACAACGGCGGCAACCTTGCCCGAACTCGAATCGCGCAGCAGGCGCCGCAGATCGACCCCGATCTCGGCGGCCGTCTGACAACGGATGTCGCGGTCTTTCTCGAGGGCCTTTTGAATGATGCACGCGAGCTCGGA
>CAVQGF010000026.1:0-8027 GCA_963711965.1 uncultured Acidobacteriota bacterium
GGGCTCACCCTTTTTAGCCCGGTCGCCGCCAGCAGAGGCAAAAGTTTGTAGGCAACGATGAAAAAGCCAACGGAAAGGATCACGTTGACGGCGAGCATCCAGTTGCTGATCTGGATCTTGTCTTCGGGCTTCTGATTCGGATCGTCGAGAGCAGTATTCGCGGAAAATTTGAGTGCGCGGACGCCGAGGCTCATCGCTTGTCCGAGGGTTGCGACGCCGCGGATGACCGGCCATCCCAGCCATTGGTGTTTTTCGGAAACCTTTTCCAGCGGCTCGCGATAAGTGGTGATCTCGCCATCCGGCTTGCGGACGAGATGGCCCAGGCATGCGGCGAACGCATCATCACGCCTTCGAGTACGGCCTGGCCGCCGACGAGGGTCTCCTCGCCGCTCTCAAGTGCCGGGAGCAGCTGCAAGGTGACCAAGAACCGCCAAATCTGTCGCAAGTAATTCATCAGTGGATTAGATGTTCCCCGGCCCTGAGCGGGTGCGGAACTCTTATTTTATCAGTTTGCGGGCTTGGCGCTCTCGCGCGGCTGCTGGCGACGGTCCGGCACCACGACGCACCCGTGCTCGATGTCGCACACCACATGTTCGAACTGGATTGTGGTGTGCTGGATGCTGAATTCCGCCCGCAGCCGCTGCTGCACCTCGCGCAGGATGCCCTCGCTAACCGAGGGCGGAATGTCTTCGATAGCGATATGGCAGGAGAGCGCGTGCGTCTCCGAGCCGAGGCTCCAAATGTGCAGGTCGTGGACGTCGCGCACCCCGCCGACTTTCATCAACTCGGCCGATACGCGCTCCATGTTCACTCCGCGCGGCGTGCCTTCGAGCAGGATGTTCAGCGTCTCACGGATAATGCCGAATGACGACCACAGGATCAGTGCGCCGATCGCGAACGAGAGTGCAGGATCGATCCAGCTCTGGCCCGTAACCATGATCGCCCAACCGCCAAGGATGACAGCAGCGGTGGAGAAGGTGTCACCGAGCATGTGCAGGAGCGCGCTGCGGATGTTCACGTCGCTGCCTGAGCGGTGCAGCAGGAAGGCAATGGCGCCGTTCATCACGACACCGACTGCAGCAACCGCGATCATTAGCGGCGCTTGCACCGGCTCCGGCCGGATAAGCCGCTGCCAAGCTTCGTAAAAGATCAGCCCGGAGATCACTACCAGCGCGGCCGCGTTCACGAAAGCTGCGAGAACACCGGCGCGCTGGTACCCGAAGGTCTTGCGCTCATTCGGCGGGCGCGACTGCAGGTAGACCGCGCCGAGTGAAAGCGCCAGAGCCAGAAAATCCGATACGTTGTGGCCAGCCTCGGAGAGCAGCGCCAGCGAGTGGGCGCGAATGCCGGCAACAACAGTCAGAACGATGTAGCCGAGCGTAAGCAGCAGAGCGAATCGAAGAACTCCCACCGGATTGCGGCCGCCGGAATGAGAGTGCACATGCATCGCGAAGCTACGAGTTTACCAGCGTTCTGGCGGGCACCTCGCCCGCTCGGGGCTGTGTCGCACCTGACTCAGCAATGGAATCCGGGTACTCACATACGAGCAGCAGGTACTCTCAATATCGGGTAAAAATGCCGCCTGATGAAGAAGTGGGCCAGCAAACCAGCTACTCTGCAGCACTTTCCCTCGCAGTCCAGGAGCTCTGGAGCGGCAGACCGCTTGCAGGAGGAAGTGTGTCTTCGTCCGCTTTCATAGCTGTCTTTCTGGTTGCGCGTCCCGGCTTTATCGAATCCTGGCCCGATCTTTAATACGGAGAGTCTCATGAAGAAGAACCTGTTTTTTGCATTGGCGTTTGCTCTTGCGGCGACATTCGCGATCGCGCAAGAGACATCGACCCCGAAAGACCCGGCGCAGCAGCCCGATCCCGCCGCCCAGACCAAGCCCGACGACAAGAGCACCACTCCCGCGCAGGATACGACCGGCGCACAGTCGACCAACAAAGAATCCAGCAGCAAGGAAACGGCGGAGACTCCGTCGAAAACCAAGGCCGGGAATAACGCCTTGACACAGCAGCTGCACGACAAGTTTGCTTCCGACCCGGCGCTCGCCAACGTGAAGTTCCACGTCAGCAAAGGCGTGGTCACGCTGGTCGGCAAAGTCGACACCGCAGACGCGGTGGCCCACGCCAAAGAAGTCGCCATGTCGGTGGACGGAGTGAAATCGGTCCACAATCGCCTGAAGGTCGCGAGCACCAGCGCTGCAGCCTCTGACAAGGCCAGCAGCACCACCGAGGCGAAGAACACCACTCCGGACGTGGACAAGAACGCGGCCGGCGAGCAGGGCGTCAACCCAACCGCGAGCGGATCGCCGGGGAAAGACGCTTCCGGCACAAACACCGCCACGTCGACCGGCGGCAACACTTCCACCACCCCTACGACCACAGCCAGCGGAAACACCGCTCCGAGCGCGGCAGGCAGCATCGCCGGAAACACATCAGCGGCCAGCGGCACCCAGACCAGCAGCGGGACAACGAGCCCTTCGGCGAGTGCCTCGACTCAGTCCAGCACGAGCGCTTCTGGGTCAAGCAGTTTGCCCGCCAGCGATCAAGCAGCGGCAAGTGATTCAGCGACTTTACAAAGCACCATCCAAGACAAGTTCAAGAGCGAGCCTCTACTCTCGAGTAGCAACGTCAACGCGAACGTAACCGATTCGACCATCGAGCTTTCGGGAACGGTCTCGACTGGAAAAGAAAAACAGACGGCCGAGCGCATTGCGCAGTCCTATGCCGGCAATCGCAAGGTCGTCGATCGAATCACCGTGACCGGGAACGGCAACGCGTCGCCCACCGGACAGGCAGCCCCGGCGCAGCCCAACGGTTCGGTGCCTACCAGCGCTAACCCGAGCACGACGAGCGGAACGCCGCCAACCAACCAGACTCCGCCGACTCCGGAGCAATCCGCGCAGCCTAAATAAGGAGTGAGTCGTTAGACAGGGCGGCCCTTACATGGGTCGCCCTTTTTGTATTCCGCAGTTTCGCTTTTCATTCGTTCAGCAAAGGACTATGATGCGATGCCATGGAAAATCTTTATTACTCGCGCATGGAATCGCCCGCTGGGCCGCTGCTGATCGCGATGTCAGAGCGGGGACTGGTTGTTCTCGAGTTCGACCGCGGTCAGGATCTGCGAAAGAAAAAATCGGTGCAGTGGGTGGAATCGGACGAGAGCACAGGTCAAGTCCGGCGGGAACTTGAAGAATATTTCGCAGGAACGCGGAAAGAGTTCACCTTCCCGCTCGACCTGCGCGGTACTGATTTCCAGAAGCGTTGCTGGAATGCTTTGCTGGCGATCCCTTATGGCGAGACCCGCAGCTACGCCGACCAGGCACGAGCGGTCGGCTCACCAAATGGATTTCGGGCCGTCGGAATGGCTAACGGCGATAATCCCATCGCCATCGTGGTGCCTTGCCATCGGGTGATCACATCTGACGGCAAGCTCGGCGGCTACGGCGGCGGTCTCGATCTAAAGGAAAAGCTGCTAAAGCTCGAAGGGGCGGAGTGGCCAAAGCAAGCTCGTCTGCGGCTTAGCGATATCCCGACGGTCGGCTGCCGCGGCGAGGTTCCGAAAGGCACGTAGAAATAATGAAGCGATTTATCTTCCTTGCGGCGCTGGTGATCAGCGCCTCGCTCGCCGTGGTCGCCCAGCAGACGAAAGCAAACCCCACGCCGACTGAGGCACGCGCTGAGGTGCTCGTCTTGGGCACGTACCACATGGCCAATCCTGGGCATGACATCTTCAACATGAAAGCCGACGATGTGCTCGCGCCCAAGCGCCAGGCGGAGATGACCGAGCTGATCGAAGTCCTGAAGAAATTCCATCCCACCAAGATCGCCATTGAAAGCGATGCCGGCTCTGACAAGATTCCCAAGCGATATGCCGACTATCTCGCCGGCAAGTATGAACTCACAGCGAATGAGATCGACCAGATTGGGTTGCGGCTAGCCAAAGAGCTTGGTCACAAAACCGTTTACCCGGTGGATGCCGATGGTGATTTTCCCTACCAACGCTTGGTCAACTACGCCAAGGGAAGCGGCCGCTCCAAGGAGCTGGATGCGATCAACAGCGTCTTCGCCGCCAACGTGAAGGCGCAAGGCGATTATTTAGCATCGCACAGCATTCTGGAGACCATGCTTCTTCTGAATAGCGACGAGCGAGCCACCCAGGAAGTGGGTCTTTACTACCGCATGGCAGCCATTGGCGAGGCGCAGGACTGGGCGGGCGCCGACTTGCTCGCCGATTGGTTCCGGCGCAACGTGCGCATCTACAGCAATGTTGTGAAGCTCGCCGACTCCCCCAACGAACGTGTGCTGGTCATCTTCGGCGCCGGGCACCTGGGTTGGTTGCGGCAAGACTTCGCCAGCAGTCCCAACCTTCGGCTGCGCAAGCTGTCCGATCTCTCCAAGTAAGAGTCTGTCCACAAGCCATTGATTCTAAACCGGAAAAATATCTTGACATTAGTGTTATACATAACTATAACACTATGTAACGCTTCCGCACGTGGTCAAGCCAGCTGATTCGGATCCACCTGAGCACGCCAGTCAAGAAATCCTGACGACGCGAGAGCACAAAATCGAATTCAGGAAAATAAAAATGAAGTTCCTTCGCTATTTACCGCTCGTGTTAACCCTGTCGCTCTCGGCTGTGGCAATGGCGCAGTCCCACGAGCATCAGCCAACTGAATCACAGAAGATGGAAGCGCCTAAATCGCCGGCGCAGGTATCGTTTGACACGATCAAGTCGCTCGCGGGTGAGTGGCAAGGTCCGACGACGACAGACATGCCTGAGGAGATGAGAAAACGGTTGGGAGCGGGCGCCGATATACGGCCCCTGCACGTCTCGATGCATGTCACCTCGCGTGGCAACGTTCTTGTGCACGAGTTTCAGGAAGCAGGAACGCCGCTGGATCCCGCGAAATACGACCATCCGGTCACAATGTTCTACTTGGATTCGGACCGGCTCAACCTCGTCCACTACTGTGACGCCGGGAATCGCCCTCACATGACCGCCAAAGCATCGCCCAACGGCAAGAAAGTGGAATTCGAATTCGCCGATCTTTCCGGCAGCAACAGCCACGGGCACATGCACCAGGCGGTGTTCACCATCATCGACAATGATCATCACACCGAGGATTGGACTTACATGTTGCCTAACGACACGCCAATCCACGCGCACTTCGAGCTGCACCGGGTCGCGGAACCGGGCAGCGCCTCTGCTAAGGTGTGGTGAGAATTTCTAGACGACACCATGAACCCTGAGTGGAATGACAATCAGCCGATCTACCGCCAGCTTCGCGACCGCGTCGTCGCGATGATCCTCGACGGCGTTCTGAAGGATGGCGACCCACTACCTTCGGTGCGGACAGTCGCGGCCGAGTATCGGGTGAATCCACTTACGGTTTTAAAGGGTTATCAGGAACTGGTGGACGAAGGACTGGTGGAAACGCGGCGAGGTTTGGGAATGTTCATCAACACTGGTGCTCGCGAAATATTACTAAAGGGCGAGCGCCAGAGGTTCCTGGGCGAGGAGTGGCCGCGTATCTCGGCGACCATTCAGCGTCTCGGACTGAAGCCCGAAGAGCTGCTGGATGGTGCTGGCCACAAGCCGTCGGCACATGTTGCACGGTCGAAGAATGCGAAAACAGACCCGACCGAGGAAGAGAAGTGAAGTCATGACCTGTATCGAAGCTCGTGGCCTGCGCAAGGCCTACGGAACAACCATCGCACTCGACGGGGTGGACCTGCGGGTGGAAGAGGGCCGCATCGTCGGGCTCATCGGTCCCAACGGCGCCGGCAAGACCACGGCTCTGAACGCGATCCTTGGCCTGACTCCGTATCACGGCCAGCTGAACGTGCTTGGGCGCGATCCATGGAATGCGCGCGAGCTACTGATGCGCGATGTGTGTTTCATCTCCGACGTCGCCGTGCTACCGCGCTGGATCAAAGTTTCGCAGGCGCTCGATTATGTCGCCGGCGTGCATCCGCGCTTTGATCGCGCGAAGGCGGAGACCTTTCTCGGGAAGACCACGATCGCCCCCGGTCGCAGGGTCGGGGAATTGTCGAAGGGGATGGTGACGCAGCTGCACCTCGCGATAGTGATGGCTATCGACGCGCGACTGCTGGTGCTCGACGAACCCACGCTTGGCCTCGACATCATCTTTCGCAAACAGTTTTACGATTCTCTGCTGAACGACTACTTCGATCGCGGCCGCACCATCATTGTGGCCACGCACCAGGTTGAAGAGATCCAAAACGTGTTGACCGACGTGATGTTCATCGACCGAGGCCGCATCGTCTTCAATCGCAGCATGGAGGAGTTGGAATCGCGCTATGCCGAGGTAACAGTAAATCCCGAGCAGCTCGCCTCGGCGCGAGCGCTCAAGCCGATCGATGAGCGCCAGGCCCTCGGACGAAGCGTGCTGCTCTTCGAAGGTGTCGAGCGTCAGCGCCTTGCAGCGTTCGGCGAGGTGCGTACCCCCAGCATCTCCGATCTGTTCGTCGCGCTGGTAGGGAAACATGCCGGCCAGATGCAAGGAGGAGTGCAATGAACACCTCATCCAATGCGATGTCCGATACGCGAACCGCGTCCCACGCCACCTTCGCGGCCGGGCCCTCGTTCGGGCAGCAGCTTTATTGGTCGATCCGGCGCGAGCTGTGGGAGTTTCGCTCGATCTATGTCGTGCAGCTAGCTGTCGCCGGCATCTTTCTCTTCGGCTTTCTGGTCAGCTTGGGGCGATTCCGGCACAAGATCCTCGGCCTGTCGTCGCTTGATCCGATGCAACAGCACCAACTGATCGAGCAGCCATATTCTTTTGCCGCCGGGTTGATCATGGCCGCCGGTTTCATCGTCGGGATTTTCTATTCTCTCGAAGCGCTGCAGAGTGAGCGGCGCGACCGCAGCATACTGTTCTGGAAGTCGCTGCCGGTTTCCGATCTCACTACAGTGCTGGCGAAGGCGAGCATCCCCATGGTGATCATTCCGGCGATCTCATTCGTGCTCGGCGTTGCCGTACAGATCGTCATGATGCTGCTGCACGGCATAGTGCTCCGCGCGAACGGCGTCCCCGAGGGTGTCTTCTTCTCTCATCTTCCGATCTTCCAGATCTGGGCGATGCTTTTCTATCACCTGCTGGTGCTCCATTCGCTGGGCTTTGCGCCGCTCTACGCATGGCTGTTGCTGGTGTCGGGATGGGCGCGGCGTTTGGCTTTTCTCTGGGCTGCGCTGCCGTTGGTGGTTGTTGCGGTCATCGAAAACTTCGTCTTCGGCACTTCAACATTTATTGGTTTCTGGTTCTCGCCTGCGCCCGGCGGCGACGGATTCTCCCGCGGCATGTCCATGGAACCCATGGCTCGCATCCATCCCGCGGAATTCTTTGTGAGCACCAGTGTGTGGGCCGGTCTTGCAGTCGCGATCTTGTTGCTGGCGGCTACGGTACGCCTGCGCCGCTATCGCGAGCCGAACTGACACGGAACGCGGCAAATAAGAAAGCCTCCCGAATTCCGGGAGGCTTTTCTTATGAGTTCGGGAGCGCCCTGCCGCGCTCCCTTCGGAGAAAACAGTTATTTCGGAGCCGGAGTAGTTGCTTCAGGCTTCGAGTTGGAGTCGTTCTGCGGCATACCGCTCGACGGCTTCTCTTCAGTCGAATTCGACTGCGAAGAAGGTTGCGTCGCTGCAGGTGCAGCAGCGGGAGCAGCTGCCGGGGATGATGCCGGAGCCGAAGAACCTGCGGGAGCGAATTCCAGATCGCCGGCGCCGTTCTTCAGGAGCGCGATCTCGACGCGTCCACCACCAGAGGCGCGGCGATCTTGCCGTCCTCAGTCTTCTCCGGGGCATTACCCATGCCGACGGGGAAGATGCGGTAGACCGGAACTTCATGCTGCAGGACCAGGTAGCGGACCACGGAGTCAGCGATCTTGCGCGAGTTCTGCACGGCGGCAGCGCCCGAACCGGGAGCGTATCCACGCACCTGGATCACATAACCCTTCTGGTCTTTCAGCGGAGTGGCCAGGTCGTCAAGCGCGTCCTTGGCT
>CAVQGF010000027.1:0-6179 GCA_963711965.1 uncultured Acidobacteriota bacterium
TTCTTGCTGAGAGCAGTCTGACCGGAGCGGAAGCGGATCTCAGCTTCGCTGGAAGTCTGGAACTGGTCGATGTTGGTTACGACCTTCTGCACCGAGTTCAAGCGTTCGGTGGCCTGGGTCGCGGTCTGGTGAGCAAGCTGGGCGCGGTTGCCGGCATCGATAGCATGCTGATCAGCTTCGTTGGCGCGCAGGCTGGCTACGCGGATACCTTCCGTTGCACGCGAGTCAACGTCCTTGATCATCTTGGCGTTGGCGGCGGTGAGCTCGTCGAGCTCATTCACGCGTCCACGCACCGGATCAAGCTGGCGCTGCACATACTTTTTGCGGGCAAACGGATTCAGATGTCCCCAGAATCCTTCCTTACGATTGTTCTGCAACGGGTCTTTGCCGGTCGCGGTGTCGGTATTCGAGGTGGATGAAGTTCCCTGGGCGTTGGTCTGCTGATTATCTTGCGAGGTGCTTTGCGTCGCTTGTGGCTGCGAGGCGGGAGACAGACTGGTCTTGGGCCAACGCCGGGATTGCCAGCGTGCCCATGAGTGCCAGGCTCAGAATAGTATTGCGGGTCATGTTTGTTCCTCCGAACTGGGTCTCCAACTTTTTAGGTGTTGCTAAACTTGTTAAGGGGACATTTTGATACACTTCCCCAGCAGCATCCTCTATTACAGTTCGGAGTGCCAAACCTTTGATCGGAGAGACTTCCGCCAACTGTGTGTTTTCAACAACATAGCAGGAGATGTGGAGGGAAGCTAGGGAATTCACCGTATTGGCAGAGTAAAAATTCTAAGCTCCTGCTATAAAAAGGAAGCAGTCGTCCGCCGTCGGCCTTCCGCCCTCGGCCACTCAGGAGTAGCCACCTTGCGCAAAATCGCTGCACTTTTCTCGTTTGTTCTAGCGTTGTACTTGTCATCTTCTGCCCAAAGATCAGAAGCTTCCCTCATCGGCTCTCTCGAAAGACAAGCAGGCTGAGTACTCCGATCTCGCCGTGAAGCTGGCCACCGAGTACTTCCAAGTCGACACCACCAACCCTCCCGGCAACGAAGCCAAGGCGGCGGCGTTCTTCAAGAAAGTATTCGACGCCGAAGGCATCGAAAACCAGGTGCTCACGGTGAAGCCGGGGCGCGACAACATACTGGCCCGGCTGCACGGCTCGGGAGCGCAGCGGCCGATCATCCTGCTGAGCCATGAAGACGTAGTCACCAGCACACCGGCGTTGTGGAAGCACCCGCCGTTCAGCGCAGCGGTCGACGAAGGCGTGATGTACGCGCGCGGCTCTGAGGACATGAAGAACGAGGCCATCGCGCACCTGGTGACCATGATCATGCTCAAGCGCGAGAAGGTTGCGCTCGACCGCGACGTCATTTTCCTGGCCACCGCCGACGAGGAAGTCGACGACATTGGCTCCGAGTGGATGATCGCCAGCAAGAAAGACATGTTCGCCAATGCCGAATTCCTGATGACCGAAGGTGGGCGAAATCGTAGGGACGAAAAAGGGAATGTGCAATACGTGGGCATCAATACCGCCGGCAAAAGCCCTTTTTGGCTGGTAGTGACAACGCACGGTTCGGCGGGCCACGGATCGCGTCCGCTGCCGAATTCCGCACCCAACCGGCTGGTGCGCGCGCTTGACCGCATCATCAATTACAAGACGCCCATGACGGTGCTGCCCGTAGTCGACCAATTCTTCAAAGCCATGTCGCGCTATGAGGTGGGCCCACGGAAGCAGCAGTTCATGAACGTGCGCGAATCGCTGAAAGACGCGAAGTTCAGGCAGTCGATCGAAGACGACCAGAACCTGAACTACATGTTCCGCGACACCATTACCCTTACCCAGATGGAGGGTTCGCACCAGACCAATGTGATCCCGGCGGTCGCGACCGCCCACATCGACGTCCGGTTAATGCCGGGGGAAGATCCGCAGAACTTCCTGGCGGCGATCACCAAGGTAGTGAACGATCCCAAAGTCGAGATCAAGGCGGAAGCAGCCGAGTTCAAAAAAGGTAAGGCATCGCCCATCGATACGCCCTTGATGACCGCGATCCGCAATAGCGCTGCGCACTACTTCCCAAACACGCCGGTGACGGCGTGGATGGACAGCGGCTACACCGAGAACGAGCTGTACCGGCAACTGGGCATCGTCTGCTACGGATTTAATCCGTATACCACCACGGACGACGAGAGCCACTCCGAGCACAACAACAATGAGCGTATTCGTGTGGAAGAGTTGCGGCGCGGTGCACTGGTGATGTTCGATGTGGTGGCGCAGGTGGCGGGGGGGCGCTAAAACGCCTTCTCGGAATCGAGAAGTATCGTCACCGGCCCGTCATTCACCAGCTCGACTTGCATCGTCGCCTGAAACACGCCGGTTTCGCAGCACAGCCCACGTGCGCGGATGCGCTCGACAAAATATTCGTAGATCTTGCGGGCTTGCTCGGGGCGCGAGGCTTCGTCGAATGACGGTCGTTTTCCTTTGCGGGCATCGCCATACAACGTAAATTGCGAGACTGTTAGGATCGCGCCGCCTGTGTCGGCAAGGGATAGGTTCATCTTCCCTGCGTCATCTTCAAAGATCCGCAGCCCAACAATTTTCTCCGCGAGGTAATCAGCGGAAGCTTCCGTGTCGGCGTGGGTAACGCCCAGCAAGACGAGCAGACCGCCCTCGATCTGGCCGACTACAGTGTTGTCTACAGTGACGGAAGCGCGGGAGACCCGCTGCACCACGGCGCGCATAAGGCCCGGATTCTAGCACCGGCGGTGCGCCACCTTGCCAGATTGCCAACGGCGACCGAAGTGCGAGATGATTGCAGTACTCCCATGAAGCTGCGAATCGCGCTTTTTGTCTGCCTTGCGACATCATTCAGCCTTGCTGCGAACCAATCGTGCGAGAACGGCCGCGGCTCCTACAAGATGAATTTGTGGGATGGTTTCTCCATCCAACTCGCGCCTACCGACGACGGAAAGTGCCGCACCGAGTTGCGGTCTGCAGCCGGCGAGGCGCTTTATTCAGCGGTCGGCGACGAGGGCCACGTCGAATTCGGCGTGACCGGGCGCGACGTGAACGGTGATAGCAAGAACGATGCCGTGGTTGAAACACTGGTGAACGGAAAGCATCGTTACGCGATCTTGACCCCAGGCATGACTCCGCCGCTTATCCGCGAAATGGCCACCACAGTCCCGCTCACCTTCGAAGATAAGGACGGCGACGGGAAGATTGAGATCTATGCGCGCGAGCGCGTCTTTATCAACATCGACGGCCTGCCGGAAGACGTATCTCCAGCCCCGCTGGCCATTTTCCGCATCAGCGGCAGTCGCATTTACCCGGTGGCAAATGCGTTCTGGCCGGAGTACGAGATCGAGATCAACCGGGCGAAGTCCTATATTTCGAAAGATGCACTGACTTTTTTGCAGGGCTTGAGTCCGAAGGGTGAAGACGAGCGCAAGCCTGAGGACGATCGTGCCGTCATTCAGACCAAGGGATACATCCTGCAGATCGTCCTGGACAATATCTATGGTGGCAAGGCGCAGCAGGGTTGGGCCTATCTGACCGACAACTGGCAGGACCGCGACAAAGACCGCATCCGGTCGTTGATCATCTCTGCCATGAACCATGGTCTACGCGGCGAGATCAACGCTATTCCCGCTCCTGCAGCGGCCGCAGCGCAAGTGGCGCAACCCGCACCACCCGCCCCCACGGAAAATAAGTAACTTCCGGCAGCGCACGGAATCTATAATCAAAGAAATGTTTCCGACCGTTACGACCTTCGGAGCTATCCATGGTCGCGACGGCGGTTCCGCTTAACGGCGGACGAGGGTGCGAGGGGAAACGCTCACGCCTCCCGGGCTGTCTTTGCAGCCCATTGGAAAGGGAACGGTGTTGCGCTACGAGCAGATTTAGCCCTGCGTCCCGTCTATCCCTCTTCCAATTTTGAAACATCCCGAGCAGGTTTCTCGTTCTTGGTTTCTCGTTTCTCGAATAGAAGTGTCAGCGGCAAAACGAGAAACGAGCAACCAGAAACGAGCAACGCATCACAAGGAAGTTCCTCGTTTCTCGAGTTCGGGGAGCGAGAGCTTTGAACGAGAAACGAGCAACCGGAAACGAGAAACGTATTCGTCTTAAGGACCAACACGGCCGCTCCATCACCGACCTGCGGATCTCGATCACCGACCGCTGCAACTACAAGTGTGTCTACTGCCGCACCGGAAACGAAGGTGCGCTGTATGCCGACCTGCCGATGGCGGATTACTTGCGCATGGTGCGGCTGTTCGTCTCGCAGGGAATAGAGAAGGTCCGCATCACCGGCGGCGAGCCGCTGTTTGCGGCATAGGCGTGGTTGATTTCGTGCGCGAACTGGCGCAGCTGCGGACATTGGATGGCAGAAAGCTCGATCTGGCGCATCACCACAAATGGCCATCTACTGGCGGAGATGGCGCAGCCACTGAAAGATGCCGGGCTGACTCGCGTTACGGTGAGCATGGACGCGGTGGATCCCGAAAAGTTCGCGCGCATCACGCGCGTGCAGAACGGATATGAAAGCTGCCTCGCCGGAATCCGCGCCGCGAAAGCGGCGGGACTTGATCCGGTAAAGGTGAATTGCGTGCTGCTGCGCGGATTCAACGAAGACCAGATCATCCCCTTCGGAAAGTTCGCACGCGAAGAAGGCGTGGTGCTGCGCTTCATCGAATTCATGCCGCTGGAAGAAGACCGCGTGTGGTCGCCGGAAGTGGTGGTCACGCTCGAAGAGATCCTCGAGGAGATGGCAGAGTTCCGGCCGCTGATCGAGATCGAGCACCAGCGCAGCGAGACGGCGCGGCGTTATCAAGTTCGACGACGGCATCGGAGAGATCGGCATCATCGCGCCCGTTTCACAACCCTTCTGCGGACATTGCAGCCGCGTGCGCATCACCTCCGACGGCAAGATCCGCACCTGCCTGTTTTCTGTGTTGGACCACGACCTGGCCGGACGCATGCGCGCCGGGCGACAGGGACGCCGAGCTCATCGCCTACATCGCATCCGTGATCGGGAAGAAAGAGGCCCGGCACCATATCGGCGAGCCGGGGTTCGAGAAGCCATCGCGAAGCATGGTGCACATCGGGGGCTGAAGACTAGCAGTCAGCGATCAGCCCTCCAGCAGAGTCGAGCGACAAGCGGTAAGCAACAAGCAAAACAAACAGAACGGCCCGACATAGCGTCGGGCCGTTCTATGTTTGCTGACCGTGGTTAAAAGCTGAAGCGCACTGCGAATTGGATGTTGCGCGATCCGCCGCTCCCCAGGAACGGGTTACCGAGGCCGACGTCGGGGGTTGAGGTGGACTTTGTGAACCCGATTCCGCGGCCGTTCGATGGGTCCGGGATCGGCGCACCCTGCGGTCAGTCCATTCGCGGCAAAATCCACAGGAATCCTGGCCAGAGCGGGCTGGCGAAGTTCGGGTGATTGAGGATGTTGAAGAAATCGGCCCGCAACTGCATGTTTAAGCGCTCCGTCAATTTCGTATCCTTCACCACCGAGAAATCCCAATTCTTGAACGTCGGGCCGTTAAGCGAATTCCGGCCCAAACGTTGCCGAAGTGCTGGTTAGGATCTTTGTCGAAGCATCCGTAAGTGCCAGATGCGTCGTAATTGCAGGGCACCGCAAAGGCGCTTTGATTGATGAAATATCCGGATCCAAATGCCGAGGTGCCCGCGAGAGGGTTACCGACCAGGTCGCCCCGGCCATAGAACTCGCTGGAGCCGTTGAAATCGTTTTCGAACATGTAGTTGATGTTGACCGGCTGTCCGGCGCTGAGGGTGATCACGTTATCGACCGACCATCCGCCGGTGAGCAGGCTTCCAGCTGTGCCCGGAGGGCAAGCCATAGTGCATCGTCCACACGAAGTGGTGGCGCTGGTCGAAGTTCGAGCTGGCACGCTCGCAGACCCGGCAGAAGCTGTTGTCAGGCTGGGTAGCGTTGGGAACGTAATCCTGGCCGTCGCTGGCATCGTCAATCGAGTGCGAGTAGGTGTAATTGATCGTGGACGTCATGCCGTGCATGTCGCGCAGGCGCAGGCTGGTTTGCAGTGAGTTGTAGTTCGAACTCGCTGCCGAATCGAAATCCAAAATGTAGAAGAAGTTGTTATCGGGACGGTTCTCGTTAGAGTTCGGCAAGGACTGGTTGATGTCGTAGTAGGTGAACAGCTAGCCACG
>CAVQGF010000028.1:0-69717 GCA_963711965.1 uncultured Acidobacteriota bacterium
TTCCGATAGCCGAGCGGAACCGGGAGCTGCTGAACAAATACAAACCGTGGGGGCGCCTTCGCAAGCGAAGTGTCAGCTGCATGTTAGCCGGCTAAAGATTCATTAGAATATCGGCCACATAATGGAAGCGAAATATGTCTATCAGAAGGGCTCGAGAAAGTTGATTTCAAGATGTTCGAACGTCGTGCTAGAAAAAAATGGGGCAACCGCCAGGCTTGAGTTCTCTAGGCCCCTCTTGCGAGAGGCTAGAAGGAGGGGTAATGCTTCCCTTTAGGGTGTTCTCGTTTGTCGAGCGTTCCGCCCAACGCGAGTGTTCCGCCTGTTACTAAGAATTCTCTTAGGGCGGGCGGAACTCACCATCAAGGCGCCCGAACGAATGGTGCTCTCGTATCCCAATGATTAGGATACGAAGCGGCTGATCATTTCGAAATGAAACGATTTTACGCCCCAGATAATAGTACTACGCGGCTTGTGGGACGATGGGACATTCCGCAAGGGCCGGGTGCTCACATTTCCGCTAACAGAATGTGGGCAGATTGTTCAAATACCCGTGATAGCCCTGAGCTCGCCGTCCTTGCTAAATGTCAGTTGGAACTCACGCCCGCGCCGCACATTCGTGACCAGCGCCGGGCGGAAACATCCGAGACACGTTCCGCGGCCGCGCCTCACGCTCGGATACAGGATCCCCTGCGATCCCGCTTGAAGGAGTTCCGCTGCTAAGCTTTGCGAAGTAGCGTAGCTGTCGGGATTCAAACAGTCTTTGAACTTTTTGTCTGACCGGATGTCGTGAAACTCGGCCCGGAAGTCAGCCATATAGTCAACATACTCTGAAATTTCCGGGCGGTTCCAATCAGCCGCTATATCTTTCAACTCTTGGCTGCGATGAAAGCCTACCTCTCTTTGTGATGTCTCCAATTCAAACGCGGCATACCACGCGCTTCGATCGGGTGCATTGAATCTGCCCTTGCTAGAGCGGTAGGAGAATGCCGCGTTGACGATGTACCAATAGGGAATCCCAAAAACGAGTTCAAGATTCCCAATCCCCGGCAGTTGGTTGTTCTCATGCAGCACGCGATCGTTCGTCGCCCGCTCCAACTCAGACAGTGTTTCAAGCTCGGCAGGGCTGCTGGCTAGATCGTCGAGTACCGGAGCGTCCCACTTGGTAGAAATCAACCGGTGAGTATCGTCTCGGTGAAGAGCAGTGGTGCCTGGGATCATCCGCCTCGCCTTGCATCCAGCAATCTGCGGATCGTGACCATGGCAGGCACGCCGCCGCGGATCATGTAATCAAGCGGAGTACCGCCGGTCATCAGCGGATTCGTGTTATGCAGCTTGACCCACGCCGCCGCCAGAGGCTTGGAGTAAAGAATGTTGAGCGCTCGGTAGATACCCAGTACCAACGACACACGCGTAAGCTCGTCTTGCCTCAACGTTGAGACGTTGCCACGCTTCCATTCATGGAACTTACCGTGGGACACCCCGCCGGCCAGCTCCCGCGCCTCCTCCTGCGTGATACCCCAATTCTCTGTGATTTTTATAAGGGCTTTGATTGCAGACGGGGAAAGCCTCTCCTGCACCTTACGATCCGACAGGTCAGGAGGCACTTCGAACTTCACCCCTACGGTGGTCAGGTTTTGGAGCGCGGTGGCCATCTTTGTACCCTCCAAATATGTACATAATATGCTCCATATTTGGATGCGTGTCAAGCCAGGCGGTTGCTTCCCTCGGGAGGGGCACGGCTTCAACCGTGCCAGAAGAACCGGCGCGAAGCGCTTCTCGCTGCCGCAGGCCGCTCTTAAGAGGGGTATCGGACTTAGCGCGATTAATCCGTGTTGATCCGTGCGAATCCGTGGCAAACTCGCCTTCGGCAGAGCGGAAGGAATGAAAGGCAATATCTTCGGCACGGCTGAAGCCATGCCTTCCTGAAACACTCTCCGGTTGCCGTCAACTCCGGTCGGATTTTTCAGCCGCGGCAAGTCTCTCGCGCAGCAGGCGCTCGCGCTTCCCGAGGATGGTTCCCGAAAAAAAGAAATACACACCAATAACGAAATAGAAAAAGCCGGCCAGCCCGACCATCCTTGAGGGCAGGCTCAACGCCAATAGGATGGATATCAATCCGACGAGCACCATGGCGACATTGTCGATGAGCGAGTGGCGGGTCTTTAATTCTTCCAGTGGGTTCAGTTCGAGCTTTTTGCGCTTTCTCCAGGCATGCAAATACAGCAGAGCGAGCACCAGGGAGACAGCCGCATATCCCGCGCCATAGATAACGAACAGCGTGCGCCCGTCGTCAGCCTCGATGTTGCCGCCGCCGCTCAATAACGCGGAGAACAGGAATTTGAGCGGGTAGACGTAAAACAACACAAAGAAAAGCAGGACGCAGTTCAGAAAGACCGCCCAAGGATTTTGCAGTCCGTAGCGCCGGAAAAAACGGTAGTGGTGGAACCAGACGTTCACCAAAACAGCAAAGCAGATGCCGAAGGCCACGAAGCCGCGCATGACCTCGGTGAGTTCGTGAAAAGTCTTCGGGACCTCGAGGGAGACGACCAACAGGGTGACAGCGAAGGCGAAGACCGCGTCGGAGAATCCTTCCAGACGTGTGATCTCGCCGCCGCGCCAGCGGAAGTCTTTTTCTCCTGCGAGATTGTGTCCCATGGCGCCTCCGGCGCGGATTATACGAGAAAGCCGGGCGCTCCACCCAGGCTCCGCTAGCGTGCGTCTGAGCGCCAACTAGCGCAGACTGAAATTCACGTGGATCTTGGTATCAACTTCGACGGGAACTCCGTTGAGCAGATAGGGCTTCCAGCGCCATTGCTCCACCGCGCCCTTCAGCCGCCTGCTGCAACTCCTCAGGTCCGCTGACGATGTCGAGCTGCTTGATGATCCCATCGGTGCCAATGATCACATGCATGACCACGAGGCCCTGCACGTGGTTCGCTTGCGCCTCGGCGGGATACACCGGCTGCACCTTGTAGATCAGATTGCCGGCGGCGACTCCGGACGACACCCGCACCCTATCAGGTCTTGAGTTCGGATCTGCAGAAGCATTTTGCTGCGGCGCAGGCATAGCCGCCGCAGTTTCATCTTTTAAGATGTTGCCGTGCAAGGCAAAATTCATGCCCACGCGGGTGATGAACGGAATCGCCTGGCCGTTCACCGTCTGCGGCTCGAACTTCCATTTCTTCACCGCGTCCTGAAGTGCGCTCGCTAGGACTGGGTTTCCGCTGATGACTTCGGTGCCCTTCACCTTGCCGTCGGCCGCAACGATCACATCGAGCACCACGCGCCCCTGGATCTGCTCTTGTTGCGCCCGTAGTGGATAGGGCGTCTCCACCATTTTCTTGACCTGGACGTTTTGCGTGATTCGAACCGGCGATGCCACGGGCTTCGCCTCGGGTGACTGCGCGATGGCGGTTTGAACAAATGCGGCGGCAGTCACCAGAGTGAGCACGACATAGACCTTCATGGCAGGGGACTGTACACGTCATTTTGTCGCTTGTGAAGCGAAACCCGCCCTTCGGCCCATTCGACAAGCTCAGGGCAGGCGCCACGGTAGCAATCGAAAGGCAATCTTCCGGCACCGCTGAAGCGATACAAGGCTTGCCGATCCGGGCCATCCGGATTGATCCGCGGTAAGAAGGTGAAATACCGGATCGCTGAGCCGTGATTCAAGTCAGCGGTAACCAACCGCGGTCAGCCGATTGCGCGCCGCGGCTTCGCCTTCGGCTTACTTTTGCTCTTCACGTTGAGCGCCACGGCCTCGCGGATAAGGTCTTTCAGCGCGACCTCATTGATCTTCTCGCCTTCGTGGATGTCGATCGCGCGCCGCACGTTGCCGTCGAGGCTGGAGTTGAAGAGGCCCGCGGGTCGTTCAACGAAGCTCCTTGGCGAACGTGATCTTCACCAAGCTCTTGTACGTTTCGCCGGTGCACACCGGCCCGGCGTGCTCAAAAATGGGAGTCCCCATGTACTTCCACTCTTCCACGATCTCAGGGTCTGCCTGGTGGATGAGGGCGCGGACTCTCGCCAGTGTCTTGCCGCGCCAGTCGCCAAGTTCCTTGATACGCGCGTCGATCAGTGCAGAAGCAGACTTAGTCGGTTTGGCCTTTTTCATGCGAACTATTTTAAATGACTGCCAGCGTCATACACTTCGCGGATCGCCGCGATCACGGCCTCGGGATTATCGAACTGGATGTATTCCGAGCTGTGCTCAGGGAAAATTTGTCTCGCGTTCGAAGATAGCTTGAGCCACTGCGCCTGTGCAGCGGTGACCTGGCGCTCATATTCCACGTGCTTGGGATCGATGTTCGGCGTCGCCGGCAAGTGGCCCACGGCGTGATTGCCGCTGGTGAGCACGCGTATTGGACGCGAACCGAACGAGCGACGATGTTGCCGCAAGTAGTCTTCATCCGCCGGCGTCTCTTCCATCTCGGAGATGTATGCGTCGTACATCGCCACTTTCGTCTGCGCCAACTGCAGCAGCGCCGCGTTCAACTCGGGCGACCACTCCGACTCGGGTATTCCGCGAAAGAACTGCTGCGCGCAAGTCCGTTGTGGCCGACCAGTGCGCGCCGGTTGCCGCGGCAGCGGCTTGTGCTCCGCGACCGCGTTCCGGCACTCGCGCAGTTGCGTGATGATGTCCTTGTCGCCGAGATGCTCCTTGTCGGTCATCCCCTTGGGTTCGAACTCGCTGGCGTCGCCGTCCACCATTACCATACCGGCAACTTCTTTCATGTAGCGCTCGGCGAAGGTGCGGGCGTTGTCCGCGCCAAATGCGGAGGCGACCAGGATGTACGGCCCTTTGACGCCGGCGTTGTGCAGCGCCGTATGAAGCTCGTCCGCGATGCGCACACTGGTGCGCGGCATTGGACCAGGCTCGCTGAAGCCCGCACCGGCACGGTCATAGCTGCAGGCGCGCGTGAACTTTGCCACCTGCGGCTGCACTCGCGACCAGGCAGGCGCCCAGTCTTCCCATCCGGAATCGAAGACCACCGCGGGCGAGCCGGTTCCGGTGCAGACGAGGTTCAATCGAGCGCCGTCGCCGGCGGAGACGAGCTGCCCGGCGCGAGCGTAGATCGCGTCGGATGCCTCTTGCGCGGAGGCCGCGAGTGCCAGCGCGATGAGGATGGATAAAAATCTCAGCGAACGTGAATAAGGGTTCGTCATAACATTCCATCCTGAATAGTACTCGTTCGCGGTCAAGGGCCACACTTGTCGCCTGGGCCACGCGGTAAGACTCTGCTTCCTAAGCTCCTGCGCGTTTAGAGGCAACTGCCACTTTGGCGCACCCATCTCTTTTGCTAGGCAGCATTCCCCAAGGAGAGATCATGCATTCACGAAAGCGGATCGCGCTCGTGCTATTCACGCTTTTGCTGGTGCTTGGCCTTGCGCCGAGTACCGCGTTCGCGGCGGCTAAGGATAAGAAGAAGTCGTCACAAAAACAGGAACAATCGACCGAAAAAGTTGACGTAAACACCGCCTCCCAATCCGAGCTGGAAGCGCTGCCCGGCGTGGGCGAAGCGACGGCGAAAAAGATCATCGAAGGGCGCCCATACTCTTCGGTGGCCGCGCTAGGCAAGGCAGGAGTGGTTTCAGACGACACGCTGAAAAAGATCCGGCCGCTGGTGAAGGCCTCGCGTGGAAGCTCGACCGAGTCGGCGAAGACGGAATCCGCAGATACGGAAAAGTCGGCCGGGAAGGATTCCGACAAAGATTCCCGCAGCGTAAAGAAGAGCAGCAAGTCTGAAAGCGCGTCCGACAAATCGGAAAGCTCATCGAACAAAACCAGCGGCAGCGTTGATCTGAATGCCGCATCGCAAAGCGAGCTGGAAGCGCTGCCTGGGGTAGGCGCTGTCACGGCGAAGAAGATCATTGCCGGGCGTCCGTACTCGTCGGTGGACGACCTCTCGAAGGCCGGCGTCTCCGCCAGGACGATTGAGAAGATCCGCGGGAACGTAACAGCATCAGGAAGTGCTGGTGCCCCTGCTACCGAACCGTCATCTCAAACTGGGTCTGCCCAAACTTCGCCGGACAGAGAAACCTCTAAACCAGAAAGCCCACGTGCTTCAGAGACCGATAACCGAAACACCACCTCGGCAAGCAATCTGCCGCAAAGCGATACCACCACCGCAGCCCCCGGCGGGGGCAACGGCCAAGTTTGGGTGAACACGGATACGAAGATCTACCACTACGAAGGCGAGCACTGGTACGGCAAGACCAAGCACGGCAAATATATGTCGGAAGCCGACGCCAAAAGCGCCGGATACCGCGCCGCCAAGAACGAAAAACCCGAAGGAGAAAAATAATGGGAATCATGGACATGATCACCGGGGCCGCAGAGAAGCATCCGGAAGTGAACCAGGAGCAGCACGCGACGCTGCTGCAAACTGCAATGCAGATGTTCGGGAATCAGCAAGGAATCTCTGGCCTGCTGAACAACGCGCGATCACAGGGAATAGGACACCTGGTGGAATCGTGGGTGAGCACCGGCGCCAATCAGCCCGTAGCTCCCGGTCAGGTGGAGAATCTGATCGGGCAGGATCGCATCAACCAATTGGCTAGCCGGGTGGGAGTATCTCCCGGATGTGGCACGCGCGGCGCTATCGCGCGTGCTACCGCTCATCGTTGATAAATCCACACCGGAAGGCAAGTTGCCGCAAGCGGCATAAGAAGGAATGGGCGGGTCAGCAGTGGGACCCGCCCAGATTGCCGCGCAATGTTAAGTCAGGCCGCCTTCGTGGTGGCCTTTTTGCCGGCACGGGCCAGATTCACAATGGCTTGGGCCCGCAAGACATATTTATTTTCCGCGAGATCGCGAATGGTCCTGATGTTCAACGCTTTGTGCAGCGCTTCTGCGTCGGGCTTCGACAAACCTTCCAGTGCGTCTACGGGCGCCTCGGCTAATTCTTCGAATTCTTTCGATTCGAACGCTTTGTCCAGATGCTTGTTGATGTCTGCCATGGTGAGTCTCTCCGTTTGAGGATTTTGTTGGCGACATTGTGCGCTCGATCCAGAGCTGAATGTTGAACATTCGAGAGTTGCTGGAGTGCAAGTACGTACTTCTTCAGGCCGGCTCGAATCCACCGGCTGCAATCCAGGTCTCTCGATCCGGCATCGTAATGGTGATGAAGCTACTGTGGTCACTCGTCCTGATCGCTGCCTGTGCTGGATGCAGCAACCAATCGAGCTCGCCGGATTCAGTCCGGGAACGCGCCGCCGACGCCACGGCTGCAATCAAACGCGATGCCACCGCGGTAGCGCAAGGCGTGAAGGAAGGCTGGAGCCGCAGCAATCCGCTGGACATCAACTCCGCCAGCCGCGAACAGCTGCTCGCGCTTCCCGAGATGACGCCCAGCAGTGCCGACGCGATCATCACTGGAAGGCCCTACAAAAATTCCGCTGAGCTGGTGCAAAAGCGCATCCTGAGTAAGAGCCAGTATGACAAGATCGCCGACCGCATCACTGCCAAGCGCTGAAAGCCAACCCTCAGTATTGTTCTAGAGATGGTTTGCGCGCACCTTAAATCATGGTCGGCCCAGAGGAGCACCCATCTTCAACCCGGATGGCACGCCGTTGGGATACTCTGCTTGAATCTGCTCCTTGATGTGCTGTTCACGGTTCCCAGGGTTCGGATGCGTGCTCATGAATTCCGGCTGGCGTCCTGACTTGGAGGACGCTTCCAAGATGCGCATCACTTCCAGCATGGCGCGGGGATCGTATCCCGATTGCGACATGAAGCGGACGCCCAGCTTGTCAGCCTCGAGTTCGTCGTTGCGGCCATAGCGAAGTTGCGCCATCTGCGCCACGACGGCGGCGATCATGGCGGCTTGCTGGCCGCGGCCATAATTATCGGAAGACGCCACACCGACTGCCCCGACGATAGATTGCCCCAGCTGCGACTTGGCGATATGTTCGGCCGCGTGGCGGGCAACGACGTGGCCGACTTCGTGTCCGAGCACTCCGCCGAGTTGAGCTTCGTTTTCTAACCGGTTCAGCAATCCACGGGTGATGAAGACCGGGCCGCCTGGGAAGAGCGAAGGCATTAATGGTGTTTGGGTCCGCCAGCAAGTGGAATTGAACCGATACGGCGTGCCGTGCGCATCGCTGGCGGCTACCACTTTTTCTCCGATGGACTGCACCAGAGCTTGCGCTTGCGGATCCGGGTCGGCGCCGCCCATCTCCGATTCCATCTCGGAGCGGAGTTCAAGCCCAATGCGATCTCTTGGTCAGTGCTGAGCGAAATATGTTGGGTCTCGCCAGTAACGTCGTTGTGCTGGCGCTTGCTGTAATAGCTGACCACGCCAAAGATCAAGATCACGGCTGCTATCAGGAGTCGCGGGATTCGAGCGCATGTCACTTGGAAGCTCAGGCGGTGCTCCGGAGTTGCGAGTAGTCGGGGGTGGCACAGTTTGCGAAAGCTGCCGCGGCGGAAGTGAGTAGCGAATAACGTGGCTGCGGGTGTCACGAGCGGGGGCTTCCTCTTGACAATGTTTGCTAGTGGGCATAGCGTTCGCTGCGCAAACGAAATCACACAGGAGATCCCTCATGACAGCAGGCAAGAAAGCAGGTTTGGCGTTGTTCGCAGTCGCGGTGTTCTATGCCGTCTGCGGTTGGGCGCAAGGCGGAGCGGCGAGCAGCTCGAGCACAGCGGCCGTCAACGCGCAAAACGCGAACAAGGTTTGCAGGATATTCTTCCAGACGCCCAAGCCGGGCATGACCGCGCAGTTTGAAGCCGCGCGCAAGAAACACAACCAATTCCACGCTTCGCAGAAAGATACCTGGACGTGGAACACCTTCGAGATCCAGACCAGCGAGTTGACCGGAACGTACGTCACGTCGACGTGCGGACACAGTTGGAAAGACTTTGACGATTGGGACAAGAAAATGGGCAAGGCCGACGCCGCGGACGCGGGTGCAAGTATTGGACCGACCGTACAAGGCGGCAACAATGCCTTCTATATCTATCGCTCGGACATGAGCCTTAGTCCCGATATGCCGCAGGCGCCCATGGTGTCGGTGACTCTCTACACTTTGCATCCGGGAGCTGCACCTGACTTCGTGGACGCCATCAAGAAGATCAACGACGCGCTCAGCAAGCAGCCAGATTGGCCGAAGACCTCGGGATGGCTGCAACTCGCGAATGGCGGAGAAGTACCGACCTTCGTTCTGCTGAACGCGCGGCAGAACTGGACGGAATTCGCCCCGCGTGACAAGTCGCCGCAAGATGTGCTGACCGAGACGATCGGCAAAGAGGCAGCGGACGCGGTCTACAAAACGCTGCGCGAGAACACCGCGCGCCTTCAGGCGCACGCCGCGACTTATCGCTCGGATCTGAGCTACACGCCGGCGAAGTGATTCTCAGTCGTCGGCCGGCAGCAAGTTAAGAGAGGCGAGGTGCGTGTGTGTGAGCACGCACCTCGGCTCCTTATCGTGCGCTATGCTGCGGGCTTCTTGCGTCTGCTGGCGGCTCCTTCGTCCACGTTCACGTCGCCTTCCTTTTCAACGCGGGCTTCTTCGCGGCGAAGGGTTTCGTTGACGCGTTGCGTATCCTGCACGGCGCGCTTGCCGACGCGCACCTCGCCGGTGACCACCGGCTCTTTCTCCACGCGGACCCGCTCCTCGCTCACCGGGATGCGGATCTCCTGACCCTCGCCGATCTCGCCGACGTTGCCGGAAACGGGACCGGCATCGCTGGCGCTGACGCGTTCGACGACAACTTCCTCGCGGGTCACAGGAACGTCGACGCTGCGGTTCTCGCTGACCACTTCTTTGCGTAAGCGAACTTCACCCTTTCCGACGCGCTCCTTGTAGGTGCGCAGCATCTCACCGCGGAGTTGCAGGCGCTGATCGGCCTGAGTGTCCTGTTTCTCGTAGGTGGCATACTCGGAGCGATCGAATCCCGAGGTGCGAAAATCTGCGTCGTATTCCTTCAAAACCTCGCGCGCCTTAGAGAGCCGGTCAGCCGACGCGTTCACCGTGATGATGGCGCCGCCCTGGCCGATGCCGGAGCGATAATACTTCCATTGCTCATCAGAGAAGTTGAAGTGCTGGTAGTCGCCGGCTTCGCCGCTGTAGGCAGTGTCGTTGTCTTCGTCACCGCCGGTGAAGAAATCTTTTATCTTTTGCCATGTGGATTTATCCGCATGAGGTGAGCCGCTGGTGCCTGTTGTAGTCTCGCCGGAATCGCCCTGAAAGGCGAGCCCGATCTCATTGTTATTGAATCCTTGACTCCGCAACTCGTCGATGGCTTCATACGCATCCTCGCGGTCGCGGAAGAATGCCACGAGCTGTTTGCTTCCGGTGTTCGTAACCGTGCTGGAACTCATAGTTCCTCCTTTTCGGCTTTCATCTTGGTCGTGCGTGAAAAGGTTAGGATGTTGAGATCGGTGCGGGGGTGCGTAGCTGGCCAGCGCACGTTGAGCATTTAATGCAAAGCGGATCTGGTGCGCAGCTTCCTGAACATCTTGGACCGGGCGCAATATTCCGAAACCTTACGCTTTAACTATCCATCTATTAAGCGGTTGGCACTAGTGGGGACTCAATGGAATTCAACTTGGAAGAATCAATCGCGCTGCTCGCGCGGACACCTGCAGTTCTGGATACCATGCTGCGCGACCTGCCCGATACATGGACCATGCGCAACGAGGGCGAGAAAAGCTGGAGCGCCTATGACATCGTTGGCCATTTGATCCATGGAGAGCTCACCGACTGGCTGCCGCGGGCGCGGCGCATCCTGGAACACGGCGAATCAAAGCCCTTCGATAAGTTCGACCGCACCGCGCAAGAGCGTGACAGTAAGGGGAAGTCACTGGGACAATTGTTGGACGAGTTCGCGCGCTTGAGGGCGGAGAACCTCAGTCAGCTGCGTGCCCTGGATCTTTCCGAGCAGGACCTGGCGAAAAAAGGGAGGCACCAGGTGCTCGGCACCGTCACAATGTCGCAGCTGCTCGCCACATGGCCGGCGCATGACTTGACGCATTTGCATCAGCTTTCGCGCGTCATGGCCTCTCAGTACCGCGAGGCCGTGGGCCCGTGGACAAAGTTTTTAGGCGTAATGCAGTGCCAGGGACACAGCGAGTAGAAGCAGCCGTCAGCCTTCAGCAGCTAGCCGAAGCTAACTGCTAAAAGCCAAGAGCCAATGGCTAAACATCAGCCTGCCATGCGGACGTTGCTGGCCTGCGGTCCTTTTTGTCCTTGAGTGGTGTCGAACTCGACCTGGTCGCCTTCTTTGAGCGACTTGAAGCCCGACGCCTCGATAGCGCTGAAGTGGACGAAGACGTCTTTGCTGCCGTCGTCAGGGGTGATAAAGCCGAAACCTTTTGCGTCGTTGAACCATTTCACCGTGCCTTTAGCCATTGCTAGTGCCCTCTCCTTAGAGGCCAGAACATTCTATACCGTTGATGATTACAAGAAAATGCCCGGCGCAAAAAACGCCAGGCTTTTCTATTTTTCTCAGCTCTTTACGCTTGCTTGCGATCGCGATCTTGCTGCCCGCCCTGTTGACCTTCACCTTCGCGCTGTCCCTGCTGGCCCTGCTGTCCCTGTTGCTGCCCGGAACCCTGAGAGGGCTTCTTCTGGTCGGCCTGATTGCCGCTGCGTTCCTGGTCTTCGTTCATCTTGTTGCCCTGGTTTTCCATCTTATTGCGGTCTTCCATTGCATCTCCTTTGATATGAGGACTGCACTGAATTGGATGGCCTTGTACTCTGACGTGCTGCCACCAATCGAGCAGCAGCCCTCGAATCGCGAGCTGCTGACGCGGTGGGTAGAATGTCAGCGTGTTGTGCGCAAGGTCACAAGCCGGCCGATGGGCAGCCATGGCGGCGCTGCTGCTGTGTTTCGGGTTCGCATGCGCGCCAGCGGATGCGCAGGCGAGCTCGCCGCTGAAGGCCGCTGGTTTTATCGAGTTACCGGGGCCGAAGGGAAAGCGCTTTGACTATCTCACCATCGATCCGTCGCGGCATGTGTTGTTCGCCACCCATCTCGGCGCAGGATTGTTGTATGTGATCGATCTTAACAGCGGCCGCCTGATCAAGACCATTGATGACCTGCCGGGGATCGAAGGAGTGGAAGTCGCGTCGGACGCCAACAAGCTCTATACCTCTGACTGGTACGAGAACGAAGTCGGCGTGATCGATCTCAATTCACTGAAGCTCATCAAGAAGGTCCCCACCGAAACCAAGCCGGATGGGATCGCCTACGCTGCGCCGTTCCACAAGATCTATGTCTCCGACGAGCGCGGAAAAGCCGAAGCCGTCGTAGACGTCACGAAAGATCAAGTCGTCAAGACGCTGCATTTTTTGAGTGAGACGGGAAACGTGCGCTACGACCCGGTCTCGCGACATATTCTGGTGAATCTGCAGGACAAGAATGCGATCAGCGAAATCGACCCGGCGAAAGACGAGCAGGTCGCACAATACCCCGTCGAAGGGTGCGAGGGGAATCACGGCATGGCGCTGGACTCCGAAGGCCGCCTGGCGTTTCTGGTCTGCGAAGAAAACAATGTGCTGATCGCTTTCAGCCTCGAGTCGCACAAGGCTGTCGCCAGCCTGGCGATTGCCGAGGGGGGGGACGTGGTTGCTTACGACCCGGGGCTGCGCCGCATCTATGTTGCCTGTTACAGCGGCTTTATTACGGTCATTCAAAAAGATGGTGCGTCGCAGTTCCGCGAACTCGAGGACGTGCGGATAGAAAAGAAGGTTCACAGCCTCGCAGTCGATCACGCGACCCATAAGATTTACGTGCCGGAGCAGGAAGTCGATGGGAAGCCTGCTGCCAGGATAGCGATCTACGAGGCGAAGTGAATAAAAAATCGCCCGTCGCTCTCTTCTTCTTTTGCCTGGCGCTAACGATAACGCCGGCATATGCGCAGGGCGGCCCGCCGCTGCTTACCGATGACCCCGGCACCGCTGCGTACAAACACTGGGAGATCAACCTCGCGGTGCTTCCCGAGCTTCGCAGCGACTCTAAGAACTTTGAGCTTCCTCTGGCGGACTTCAACTACGGAGCGACGGACCACACTCAACTCAAGTTTGAGATTCCTTTGCTGGTGCAGTGGTCCGACTCGGGCAATCACGCCGAAGCCGGCGACGGAAACTTCGGCGTGAAGTGGCGCTTCGTCGACGAAAAGAAACGCGGCTTCGACCTCTCCATGTATCCGCAGTTTAGCTTCAACAGCCCAGGACCAAAACGGCTGGTCGACCGGGGAACGCAGCTCCTGCTGCCGCTACAACTCGCGAAGACATTCGGAAAATTCGAATTGAATGGTGACGCCGGGTACATCATCAAACAGCATGGGATGGACGAACTCTCCTTCGGGCTCGCCGCGGGATACCAGCTCACCAAGACTCTCGAGTTCCTGGCTGAGCTGCACTCCGTTCCGCTGCGAAATTTCGCGGAGAATGAGTCAGTGTTTCAAGTTGGCGGCAGAAAGGCGTTCTCTGACCACTACATCTTCTTGTTTGCTGCAGGGCGCGGGATCCCGGGCTCCTCAGAGCGCGAACCCAAGTTCCTCGGCTACTTTGGGCTGCAGATCATCATCGGCAAATAGCGTACCGGCGCGGCTATCCAATCCATAGCAATGGGTATCTCATTACCGAATCCCGTTGATTCTATGAATAACATAGCGGCTTCCGTCCATTCCGTGCAGTTTTATGACTCGAGTGAGTCCTTGATCGACCGGCTCTGTGGCATCGTGAGTTCGGGGCTGCTGGTCGGCAACTCGGTCTTGATCGTCGCGACCGAGGAGCATCGGGAGCAACTGATAGCGGCTTTGTACAAACTGGACGTAAATGTATGCGACTACGCCGGCGAGAACCGCATCGCTATGTTCGACGCAGATGAATTGCTCACAAGCTTCATGCTAGAGGGCGAACCCGATCCCGATCTCTTCGTCGCTTCCGTCGGAAGCATTTTGACCGAGATCCGATACACCCCTGATGGCGAAGAGGATGGCCTGGTTATCTTTGGTGAGATGGTGGCCGTGTTGTGGAAGGAGGGCAATCACTCAGGAGCGCTCGCCCTGGAGTGCTTGTGGAATGACCTTCTGAGCGAGAGAAAGCTGCACCTGCACTGCGCTTACCCACGAGCGCTGTTTGGAAAAAACGACGCCGGCATCTTCAATATATGCCAGAGCCATTCGCACGTCGTCGGCGCCATCACGCACACCCCCGCAGGGGCCGTGAATTAGGTTTATTGTGCAGCTTTCAAAACAACGTTGGCTCGCTCGTCTGCCTCAACCGCTCGATAAAACGTCTTCATCTCCTTGAGGCGGTCGACAGGTACAAAAACTTTCTTCAGCTTATAGGTGCGGCTATACATGACCGTGTCGCCGTGTACTTCCGTGTGGCTTGCATAATCTGCAAAGTCATTGTGCAGGTCTGCAGGATCGGGTATCTCGTCAACCGAAAACCCGGTGGGCAGGGCGATCTCAAACTCATCGGTCTGAAGACTAGGAAAAGCGAGCTCAAGCGGGTATTTGCGGTCAACTTCAAAGACCACCTCGGTCTTTTGTCCAAGGACGCGCGCTCGCATCACGGTCATTCCCGCAGTGTGCCGCAGGTATCCGGGCGACTCGAACTTGTACTTCACGACGAGGTCAGACCTGTCGTCACTCAGACTGGCAAAGTCGTAGCTTTGCAGAGTGGCTCCATCCAGAAAAGTGTTCAGGAACCTTTCGGCATACTTCTTCTGCCCAAGCGCTGACAGGTTGAGAAGCGCTTCGCGAAGTACATGCGCCACGCTTCCGGTGCGCCGTTCTTCCACTTCACCGGAGATTGTGCCATCGACGTGGACCCCGATCTTCGCCTTTCGCAGCAGGGTGTTGGCTTCCGGCTTGGGAAGCGGGAGTTGTGTAGGCGAAGTTATTCCTGGAGCCGCCACCAACGCGAGATTACCTTGCAAATAGTAGGGAAGCTGCCCCAGAGGAGTGTGCGAATCGGTCGGATCGAAGATAAGAAGCCGTCCGCCATCATACGGAAGGGTCGCATACGAGCCGCCCAAATCAGCTTCCGGGGGGAGCTGGATCGCGAGGACAGCGTGATTGAAGCTTGCCATTGCGGGAAACTCATTGGCAATCACGTCGCGCTTAGTGCTCGCCAGGACCAGGTATGAATGAATGCCGATCGCCTGCAGCATCGAATTCAAAAGCAAGGCCTTGTCCTTGCAGTCCCCAAAATTGTTCATAAGGACAGATTCCGGATAATGCGGCTGATATCCGCCCCTCCCGATCTCTATCGCAACGTAGCGCACGTCGGACTGGGCGAATTTGGCAAGCGCATTGAGCTTGCCGAGAAAATCGGTTCTTCCAGCAGTCAGGCTGCGTGCCTTTTCTTCTACTCTGCTACTAGGGGATGAGCGCTCATCCACAATACCCAGATACCACTTTGCCAAGTCTGCCCAATTCGAATAACTTCGGACCTTCAAGTTGGTGTCCGCTGGCAATACGCTCGCGGCCATGTGACCGCCCAGCGCCTGCCAGCTCGGCATGTTGTCAATCACCTCGATCGCAGCAACATTGGTGACTTCCCAGGAAAAACTGTTGCCATTGACGACAGGTTCGATGGGGGCATGGTTTCTCCAGAGAGGGTTTACCTTCCATCCGGTGGGGACCGTGACGGAAAAAGAGGAGCGCTGCACCGGGATGATCTGCTGAAAGAACCAGGGAAGCTGGAGTTGTTCGGGGGCTTCTTCTTCCTCGTACTCAAATCCAACGACGCTCCCCGGATCGGCGCCCGGCATGGCTAACATCTTTTCCCCAGCGTCACTGTACAGTTCGCCGCCGCTTCCACCAAAGTCGACACTCTTGTCGTCGCCGCGTTCGAACGCGTCACCGTTGCGGGGGATGGTCCACCCGCGAAGTTTCTTGATCGACCGTGTGGAATCGAAGTACAACACGTAGGTGCCATAGCCGCGACCGTCGCTGTTCAAGATCTTGTATGCGACTCTTCCGTAAGTCTTGATTCGCCCTTGTTGGTCCACCACCTTGTGGACCTCCTCCAGCAGCACTACTGCTTGGGTTTTCGGCTCATAGGTCACGCTGGGCATTGCGGCGGCGGCGCGCAGCCAATCCGGCGGGTTTACGGCGTGTACAAACAGGGCGCTCGAGAACACAAATTGCGCGATGATGAAGGATCGCTTACTTAGCCTTGGCATTAGTTTGAAAGATCGCTCCATCCTTGTCGCCATTCAGCACCGCCAGGTAGAACTTTCGGACGGCGGGGTAATCAGAAGTCTGGAAGTAGAACCAATCCAGGGCAAAGTGCCTCACAAACTTGACTCCCGTTGGTGTCTTCTCCCATCCCGATAAGTAGCGCCCGTAAGAAGACATCTCCCGATGCGGTTCTGGTAGCCGGTCCAGCGAGTAGCCATCGGGGATTTCAATCGAGATCTCATCTGATTCCTGATAGGGATAGGCAAAATACAAAGGATATTTACGCTTTTCATAGCGGAAGGCGGAATCGATCTGCGTGGCGAATATATTTAGAGGCAGAGCCAACCGCTTGCCGAGGGAAGCGCCAGGGTTCGGAATGTGCACATCCAGGGTCACGACTACCGGTTCTTCAGAGGCGTCCAACCCGTCGATGTGCTTCACCTTTGCAGTGCTCCCGTCGGGCAGGCTTTTCTTGATCTCATCTTCGATCTCTTTCGATCGAACCGCATCATCGTCGTGGCGCCGGCTTAGCCGCTGCGAGAGTGCATCCTGACCCTTGTAATGGATGACCACCTCGCCCTCTAGGTCGCCATCTTTCCAGTGCAAGTGAGCCTTGCGATCGGTCGATGCGCCGTCGCTTGTAGGGTTCGGCGTGGTGACAAATGTGCCGCCGTCCTTGGTTATGCGCAGCCCCATCACACCCGTCTCCTGCCACGGCAACAATCCGAAGGGGCAAAATTTTCCTGCAGGATCGAGATACCAAGACCTATCAGCGACTCTGACCTCGGCGACTTCGCCGTTCAATTGCCACTCTCCGGGAAGGTCTTTGCGAAAGAAATAATTATCACGTTGGCTGACGAAGACCTCGTTCGAATCCATTCCCAAAGAGCGGGCCATGGCGATGAAAAGCCGATTGAGCTCGAAGCCGGATCCGTAGCCGTGCTTCAGAATGTCTTCGGTGCGATTGTTGTCCTTGAGCTTTTCACGCTTCTCCTCTTCTGTGGTCTTTTCGCGCTCGAAACGCAGGTTCCTGATGCTCTGCACCCTCGCATAAAGTTTCCGCAGCTTCACCTCGGTCGTATCATCACTATTCACCGTCGCAAGCGCGGTATCGCGGATCAGGCTGGTCGGATTCAGCAGCGATTCCGTGCTCTGCGCCGTGTCTGCCGCCATCTTCTTCCACATCTCATCTGCAGTCGCGAAACGACTGGGACTGTAGTAAAGCCAGACCACTGGTTTCAATTCATACTGCGGCGGGACATAGGACTCTTCCTCGAATGCCGGCAGATCGTCGATCAACAGCTCAAACGTTCCGTCTTTGTTCTTGACTAGGTCCTTCCCGGCGGGAAGCCCCATGCCCACGTAGCGGAACCCCAGCCAGTGAGTATCGGGCTTCATCTTGAAGTCAAGGTGCAGAATGGGGAGATCTCCCTGCGGGCTCCAGGTGTGGGTATTCATGAAGCCGTACTCAGATTTGCGCGTGTAGTGGTACTCCAAAATACTGCCGGCCTGCACTTCAGGGAAGGAAAACGTCTTCGCGAGGTAGCGAATCTGTTTAGTCTTGACGATCATTTTCTCGAAGATCTCGCCACGAAAGGGAACGATGGTGCCATCGGCGTGTATTGTGCGCGCAGTCAGGTCTTTGATCTCTCCGTATCCCTTGAAATAAGGTATGGAGATGTCGCCGTGCCCGCGGCCTTCGTCGGAGAAAATCTTGATCCTCATGAACACGGTTTCGCGATTGCCGGGATACATCGGTCATGATCTCCCAGTCGAGCACCATGGCGTGCGCCCCCGCCGCAAGGGGATGATCTTTCATTGCGACCTGTTCGGGTGGGATCGCGGGCCACGCAAAATCGTCTGCTGTAGCTCGTAACACCAAGAGTAGAAATAACGCGAATAGACGGGGTGATTTCATGGGGTTGCTGCAAATCCCGAGCACAGTAATCCAACTCTGGCTTTAAGACAAGGGCGCAGATAATCAGAGAACCGGGGCCCCCCATAGCCGGATTACCTTCGTAATGTGCATGGGGGTAAAAAGCGGGATAGAGTCTTGGCATGACACACGAGCTCCCCTCTACCGGCGAAACCCAAGTGATCCCTGCCGAAGAGCACCACGGCTTTGTGGATAGCTGTATCGCGTTGATCGAAAACCTGCTCGATGGCCGCGAGTTGCCCACCTTTGGAGCCCCAGCCCGAGACGCCGACCGACCGCTCCTAATTTCGCTTGTTTTACGCCTGAAAGCCCTTGCGACGGTAGGTCTGATTTATATTCGACCTATGTCTTTGATCGACCGCATCGTCGAACACAACCGCGTCTACTCCAAGAAGAACTTTAACTTGGCTCATTTAACGGCCGAGCCGCAACGGCAACTGGCCATCATCGGCTGCATCGATCTCGCATGAGCTTCCGAGCAGACCTTGGTCTTTCCATCGGCGACGCGCATTTCATCCGCAACGGCGGAGGGATCGTAACCGATGACGTGATTCGCTCGCTCGTTCTCTCCAACGACCTTCTTGGCACCACCAGCGTGATGATCATCAACCACACCGACTGCGGGTTGAACCGCATGTCGGACGAAGAGTTGAACAAGAAATTTCAAAAGGAATTCGCAGCGAGGCTGCCATCACGTTCCACGCCTTCACCGATCCGCGAAAAAACGTGCACACGCAGATGAGCGGTTGCGTTGGCGTCCCCTGGCTGAAGTTCAACGGGGTAAGGCTTTATCTACGACGTTAAGACTGGGTTATCGAGGAAGTGAAGTAGGTCACGTACGTAACGCCGGGAATTCGCGTCGCTGCCCGCGCGCGCCCTGCGTGTAGGGGCGGATGGTGGAAGTTCCGAATTCACGGCGGAAACCACTGGAATCGCATGAGTGCTTTCGTAAGCTGCGATCTTCATCACCAGCAGTTCACTTTTCAGATTTGCAGATGCGTTGCTTCAGGCGTTCACAATTCGAGCATTCGCGCATCGGTAGTCCTCCAAACCTAAATGATTCTGTTTAGGTGGGAAGCTGAATGCGTTGCAGCGTGCCGGCGGCACTAGATACCTTGAGTGACGCGAGTTGGTGCAGGTTTGAAGCAACCTCAGCGGCCCCGCAGGAACGCTGAGGGCTAATCGCGAGCGACAGGCGGGGCGTAGTGCTGCTCCAGTGAAACGCTGTTAACAAGCGTGTATTTCAGGCGCAGTCTTTGCAAAAAGGAAGATATAAACCCCGGTATCCAAATTTCACCGTCAAGCTTGCTCCTGCCCGCCATGCCGCACCCGGTGAACTCCCGGCTCGCCGTGCATATTCCAGGGTGGAGGAAATTCAATGACGCTGTTCGATCCATAAAAAGTACCCCTGGGACGCCTTGCGGGCTTGCTCCGACCCTTAGTGCTCAGTCTTCCAGATGTAGAGAAAAGTTGCATCGGTGGCAGTGGCCACACTGATCTTTTTCTTAATGGTGGCGCGGTTCAGGGCAGAGCGGATTTTTTCTTTAGTCGATTTCAATTCCTTCAGCGGGACCTTCATCGCCATTCCAGGCTTCAAGTCCTCGAGATCAGCGAGGATGAATCCGATCAGGTCGTGGTGCTTGCCCACACGGCTGTGCGGGACGTTGAGGATCGTGGTGGTGGCGAATCGTGCGGCCTTCTTAAATTTCGTCGGCATGGTTATACCCCGCAAGACGACAACGTATCGGCGAGCGAAATCGTACTACTCCGAAACGTAAGATGCAACAATAAAAGCATCGTTACCGTATTTTAAAAAATATTTCCGGGGGGGGGCGTATGGGGGCCGTATGGGGGCCGTATTAAGAACCCTAAGCGGCTGTTGCCTCTTGCGCTGAACAGCTCGCACAAAATAAAGCAAATCAGTGACTTACGGTCGGGTATGAATCATTTAAAGAGTCTCCCCGCACTGCTCCGCCGCTGCTACCTTGCTTCATGGAGCCACTTTATGAAGAAGCACACCAAGCCGCCGGGGCCAGTGTTCAAGACGATACGGCTGGCCGAGTTGCCGGAAACCCTGCTAAATGAGGCGACCATCCTCGGCCAGAAAAAATTCGCGTTCCGCTCGCGCCACGCGCCAGGTTTCGGAAAAGCAGAAAAAAGTGAAAGTGATGATCGTGGATGATGACGCGAGTGTCGCCAATTCCGCCATCGGGGTACTGAATCTATTTGGCTACGAATGCTATGCCGTCTACAACGCGCAGGACGCGATAGCCGCGGCCGACAGCTTTCAGCCCGACATCGTTTTAAGTGAGGTAGTGATGCCGGGCATGAACGGCATCGAGCTCTGCGAGCAGATCAGGCAGATGCTGCCCGATTGCCGCGTTCTATTGCTCTCGGGAGAGGTTGCAATCGCTCACACCCTGATTCAGGACTCGCATCAGCAGGGCTACAACTTCGAATTGGTCGCAAAACCGGTTCGCCCACAGGAACTCGTGGCAAAGATTGGACATTTGTTCGGAGGCGCATATTCGCCTTCTAACGTGCAACGCATCGCCCATACGCCGTAACGGCAAAAAGCGGAGCATGAGTGCGGTTGCGGTGCCAGCTTCAAAAATCTTCCATCTGGGCGGGGCCCATTGAAAGGATGTTGCAAATGACGGTCATCGTGCCAAGGATGAACAACCCGGAGACACCATTCACGCAAGCCATAGAGCCGGTCGCGCAAGCCGCCCCGGCCCGCAGTGAGGCGCTGCAATCATGGAAAGAGATTGCAGCATATTTGAAGCGCGGCGTCCGCACCGCCCAACGCTGGGAGCGTTGCGCCGGCTTACCGGTTCGCCGCCCCCGGCCGGGTGAGCGCAGTCCGGTTTTTGCATTTCCTGAGGAGATCGATCAATGGATGCACTCGCGTCCGCTGCGGGCGCGGCCATGAACGGCGACGACAGGGATCGCGAGCAGCCTGAAGTGCCTCGTGTCGCCATGGACCAGAGCGCGAGCCAAAAGCCGCTCGCGAAATCAGTGGAGCTCAAATTGAAGAAGCTGCGCGCCCGACTTGCCAAAAAAGAGTTGGAACGGAAGTTGTTGGGTCAGTTGCGCTACCCCGCGTAAGCGCGCGATATCGGGGAAATTGACAGGCCCGGCTCACTGCCGGGCTTTGTTTTTAGGGGTTAAAGGATAATTAAATACAGTCTTGACGAGCAACTAAGGATTGTTTATTGTATCTAACCTACCGGAGTGCCCGGAACGCTACCCTCGGGGTGCCACAATGCGAGCCAAGAAGCGCATCCTCCTGATCTCTTACGATGAGTCACTTCTAACCACCCGGAAGCTGTTGCTGGAAGGCGCCGGTTTCAATGCGGTGCCAGCGCTTGGCTTTGCTGAAGCCGCGACGATCTGCCACCTCGACCATAGCTTTGACCTGATCGTAATGGGACACACGATACCCAAGACTGATAAGGCTGCACTGATTGAAATGATCCGACAACATTGCAAAACCTTGCTGTTATGCATGCACAAGTCAAGTGAAAGTCCGATGCCAGAAGCAGACTTTTCTCTTAACTCAGCGGATGGCCCCAAGGCCCTTATCGACGCGGTGAGAGGTGCCCTGCAGACTACGCCTTCTTCTTCGGCTCACGCGGCGTCTTCAGGAAAGCTTCAATCGCATCCGCAAACTTGATCGGAATTTCGCGGCCTTTTTACGAATCGTACCGCCGCACAATTCCTAACCGAACTCTCCAAAAACTAAGTGCGATGGCGCACATTATTGTGCTACTGTCCGCAGCATGAAGCCTTATTGGCAAGCTGTGCTTGGCTGCCTTGTGGCAGCCGGCGCAATGGTATGGGCAGCGCGGATCGTCACCGACAACTTCACCAACCTGCAAAACATCCAGATCCCGCCGGGCGGACCGATGGAGGTCGCCGCACTGGGCATCGTCATTTGGCTGCATGCAAAATTCCGCATGCATACCAGCGTTGACAAGCATTGATCTGCGTAGGTCGGGATTTCGACCGGTGAATGGGATTTCCTGTCAAGTACCCGGTTCCGCGTTCGTAAATGGACTTCCGGAACTTGTTGCGCCGCCCGTATTTTCATATTGTCCGTTGTGCGAGGGAACAACAACGGCGCTTTAAATTCTCGGGAAGGGTTTCAAGGCCGCCGAAAGAGCTCTGCTGAAAAGCAGGGCTTTTTTTTTGATTTCGACGCCTCCGATTTCGTCCTAATGCGCCAGAGAACGCCAACTCCCATGGCACCTTAAAAAAATTACCAGCCGCGTGAACAAAGTACCTTTGTCATGCGGGTGACCTTTAAACGTAAGTTTCTGAAAATGAACAGCTTACTCTGGCAGTGGCTGTGGCATCGGCGTTGCGATAAGAGATAGCGACAGGAGGCATTTCCTCAATGCAGCCAGCCCCCAGCTATCGTAAGGACAGGAGCAGTAGGCGCCAGATGATCCACAGCGCCGCCCAGATCAGCGTGGCCGGCAATGGTGAACACAACGGAATCGTCCGCGATCTCAGCTCGGACGGCATCTTCCTGTACTCCAACTTCAAGCCCGCCGTTGGCGCCGATATTAGCGTGACCTTCACCACGCGCGTCGGTAAAGACATGGTCAAGATCTTTACCCATGCCAAGGTGGTGCGAGTGCAGCAGGTGGTTTCAGGCGCGGCCCCGGGCATCGCGGCCCAGTTCACCAAGCGCATTGAATGCGAGTTCACCGGCGATAACTGGTGCAATCATGAGCAATTACCCATGCTCCAGCCTGTCTCTGACGACGTTGCTTAAAACCTAGCTTTCAGCGCTCAGCATTCAGCATTCAGCTAAAACCCAAAGCGAAAGTAGCGGCCGACAATCGGCAGCCAGCAATGGGTATTGGCCCCAACCGGGGCTTTGGCTTGAAATGCTGGTTTTGCTGAAGACTGAGAGCTGATTGCTGAATGCTCAAAGTTTGTAAAGTCTCCTGCCGGGGCGTATATTAGTGAGTTGCAGGGTGGTACCCAGGGTAGTCAGTACTTCCTGATCTTTGTTGATTCGGTCGCTTTCAGGAAGCCTACCTACCGCGGTCTGTGAGTCTCCAGCGCGGATTTCGGCGAAGTGGTCGAGTGGGCGCGAGCCCACTTTTTATTTGAGCAGTCAGCAATCAGCTTTCAGCCTTCAGCTAAACCGGTGTAATGGTGGCGGTCAGGCGTTTTCGCTGAGCGCTGACGGCTGAGTGCTGAAGGCTACATGGTTGATTTAGACAACATTCAGGCGATCGCGGAACGCGTCGCCGCAACTTACGGGTTGGAACTAGTAGAGATAGATATGCGCGGCGGCGGAAAGCATCGCATGCTGCGCGTGGTGATCGACCGGGTAAGGCCGCAGTCGGAAGTAAGCGGCGCACCGGCGGTTTTGGGCGTCACGCACGAGGATTGCGCCAACGTCAGCCGCGAGATGAGCACCATCCTCGATGTCGAGGAAGCGGCTGGAGCAGGGCCGTACACGCTGGAAGTTTCGTCGCCGGGGCTGGATCGCCCGCTGACCAAGCCGGCAGATTACGAGCGCTTCGTCGGCAGTTTGGTGAAACTGACTACGCGGGAGCCGGTGGAGAACAACCGCCACTTTCAAGGACGGTTGGAACGTTTCGCCGACCGCAAGCTGACGGTGGATGTGACTCCGCCCAAGAAGAAGAACAAACCGGCGCCCGCGCCGCACAAGCTCGAGATCGAGCTGGGGAACGTAGACAAGGCGAATCTGGTGCCGGAGATCTAAGAAAGTTTCGAGTTGCGAGTTTCGTGTTTCGAGTTATCGAAATGCGGGAACTGGAAACTCGAAATCCGAAACTGGAAACTGCAATTATGGCTAGTCTCTTACAGCAGCAGATCGAAGCGTTGAGCCGCGAAAAGAACATCGACCCGCAGATCGTGATCGGGGCGGTGGAAGACGCGATCGCGGTGGCCACGCGGAAGAACTTGAAGTCGCAGGAGAACCTGCGCGGCGCACTCGACCCGGAGACGGGGACGATCGAGGTGTACGCGGTAAAGACCATCGTGGAGAACGACGACCAGATGGAGGATCCGCAGATCCAGATCACGCTCGACGATGCGCGTAAAGAAGATGAGAACGCGGAGGTCGGTGGCGAAGTCCGCTTCCACCGCGCCAGCCATGCGCTGTCGAATCCCTCTGGGCTAGGCCGCATCTCGGCGCAGATCGCGAAGCAGGTGATCTTCCAGAAGGTACGCGAAGCCGAACGCGACACGGTTTACAACGAATACATCGGACGCGTGGGCGAGATCATCAACGCCACCGTCAAGCGCCAGGAAGGCCCTGATCTCATCGTGGACCTTGGCAAGGCGGAAGGCCGTTCTCCGCGCAAAGAACAGTCGCGCCTCGAGTCGTTTGCCGTCGGTGAACGCATCCGCGTGGTCATCGTGCGCGTAGAGCGCGCAAGCAAAGGCCCGGGCGTCATCGTTTCGCGTGCCGCGCCGGAGCTGGTGCAGAACCTATTCCAGACGGAAGTGCCCGAGATCTACGACGGCACCGTTGTCATCCGCGCCATCGCGCGTGAAGCCGGTGAACGTACCAAGATCGCGGTGATGTCTAGAGATAAAGACGTCGATTCGGTCGGCGCTTGCGTCGGCATGAAGGGCATGCGCGTGCAGTCCATCATCCGCGAACTGCGCGGCGAGAAGATCGACATCATCGAGTATCACGAAGACCCCGCAACGTTTGCGGAAAAAGCGTTGCAGCCGGCAAAGGTTGCGCGCGTCACCGTGATCGATTCGGCTGATAAGCACCTCGAAGTCATCGTGGACGACAGCCAGCTCTCGCTCGCCATCGGCAAGAAGGGCCAGAACGTTCGCCTGGCTGCGAAGCTGCTCGGCTGGAAGATCGACATCAAGAGCGAAGAGGAGAAGCGCCAGGAAGTCGAACAGCAGATGTCGGCCTTGGTGGGCACTCCGACTACTCCGCTCGATCAGGTGCCAGACCTCGGCGAAGGCGTCGTTGAGAAACTCAGCGCTGCCGGCGTGACCACGGTCGAAGGCTTGGCGGATATGACTCCGGAGCAGTTGGAAGAGATCCCCGGCATCGGTCCGAAGACGGTGGAGAAGATCTCACTCGCAGTCAGCAATTACTTTGCGGGCCTGGAAGCTGCGGCGGCGGCGGCGGAATCCGGCGAAGCGGCTGCGGCTTTCGAAACTGCTGAGGCCGATGCCGATGCGAGTCTTACCGCTGCGCCCGACGATCTGAACGCCAATCCGGACGATGCCGGGCAGTCAGGCGGCTCGGAAGGTTTGTCGGACGTGGCAAGTGAATCGTCAGACAGCGTGCGCGACCTCGCCGACACCGGGCAGGCGCTGGAGGCGGATGCAGTGGAAGGCGTAGAAGACGCGCCGCCCGCAAGTGAAGCCGATTCTGCTGAAGTCCACGTGCACGGCGAAGAGCCGCATGAGGGCGAGAAGTAAGTTTCGAGTACCGAGTACTGAGTACCAAGTTAGAGAACCGAGAACCAGGAACTGAGAACCGATTTGGAAAAAATCCGCATCAACGATTTGGCGCGCGAGCTCGAGGTCAAGAGCAAAGCGGTCATAGACTATCTGCCGACCATCGGCATCGACGATAAGAAGAGCCATTCGAGTTCGCTCGATCCCGAATTGGCCGAGCGCGTGCGCAAGCACTTCGCCCGCGGCGATGAGAAGCCCTCGAAGGCGAAGGCGTCTGCGTCTGCCGAACCGGCCGGCATCAAGACCAAGATCGATCTTTCCAAGATCTCCAAACCCGGCGATGTCTTGAGCGCGATCCGCAAGCAGACGAGCGACCCTGCTCCGGCCCCGCCCCGGCCCGCTGTGGTGAAACCGCCGGCAGCTCCAGCGCCGAGCGCCGCCAAGCCAACCGTTGTTGTGAAGCCATCGGCGGCGACTCCGCCCGCCGCTCCTCCAACTCCGGCCGGCCCCACACCAAAAACTGTTCTGCCGCAAATGGGAGCGCGTCCGAACTACGCCGTTGCTCCCCCGGCGGCTCCGGCCGCACCACCGAAGCCGGAAGCTCCGGTTGCGAGTGCGCCGCAAGCCCCAGTCGCCGCGACGCCGCAGGTTCAAGTCACACAGCCGCCGCCGCGTCGCGTGATCATGCCGCAGACCGGAGCGCGACCGGTGTACTCCGCGCCGGTTCGTCCGGCTGGAGCGCCGCCATCAGCGCCGATGGGCAGCCGCCCCGCGCCGGGACGCCCGGTGCCGGGCCGACCCATATTCGAGCGACCACGCCCAGCAGGTGCAGGCGGAGCGCCGGGAGCGCGTACACCGCTGCGTCCGGGCGAGCGTCGTCCGATGCATCCCACGCGTACGTCGCCTACCGGTGCACGGCCAGGCGGACCACGCCCGATGGGCGTAGGCCCAGGCGGAGCGCCGCCTCCGGGCCGTCCTGCCGGTCGCGCCGGATCGCCTTCCCGCCGTCCGGGCCAGCGTTACGTTCCGCGCGGCATCAAAGAAGGCCCGATGAAGGGCTATGTGCCGCATCAGCAGCCGCAGGTTTCGAACGAGCCGCTGCCGATCACGCGCACGATCGAAATCTCTGAAGGAATCAGCGTCAAGGAACTTGCCGAGAAGCTCGACATCCGCGCAAAAGATCTGATCACGCGCTTGCTGATGCGCGGCATGTTCGCCACCGTCAACCAGACCCTGGATCAGGAACTCGCCACCGAGATGGCACGCCACTTCGGCGCTGACACCAACATCATCAGCTTTGAAGAGCAGGCCGCGAAGGAATTGGGCGCAGAAGAAGCCGTCGAGGACATCAACCCGACCGGCGGCGCACCGCGAGCTCCTGTGGTCACCATCATGGGCCACGTCGATCACGGTAAGACTTCGCTGCTCGACGCCATTCGCATGGCCAGCGTTGCTGAAGGCGAAGCCGGCGGAATCACGCAGCACATCGGCGCTTACAAGGTGAAGGTCAACGACCCGAACTCCACCGCCAATGGCCGCGAGATCACCTTCATCGATACACCCGGTCACGAAGCTTTCACTCGCATGCGCGCACGCGGCGCCAAGGTCACAGACATCGTGATCCTGGTTGTCGCAGCCGACGACGGAGTGATGCCGCAGACCATCGAAGCCATCGACCACGCGCAAGCGGCGAAGGTCCCGATCATCGTTGCGGTGAACAAGATCGATAAACCCGAAGCCATGCCCGACCGCGTGAAGAAACAGCTCGGCGATCGCGGATTGGTGCCTGAAGAGTGGGGCGGCTCGACAGTATTCGTCGATGTCTCGGCGAAGCAGAAGACGAATCTGAACCAGTTGCTCGAGATGATCACGCTCACCGCCGACGTCGGAAATCTAAAAGCATCTTCCGATCGCGCAGCAATGGGACACGTGCTCGAAGCCAAGCTCGATCGCGGGCGCGGCGCTGTCGCAACCGTTCTTATCCAGAACGGCACGCTGAAGGTTGGCGATCAGTTCATCGTCGGCAATACCTTCGGCAAAGTCCGTGCGCTGTTCGACGATCGCGGCAATGCTATCGACGCCGCGCCGCCCTCGACTCCAGTCGAAGTGATCGGATTGGAAGGATTGCCGCAGGCGGGCGACCAGCTCAGCGTCGTCGCCGACCGCGACAAGGCGAAGAACATCTCCGGCTACCGCTCGCAGAAAGAACGCGAAGCCACGCTGGCGAAGAAGACGCGCATGACGCTCGAAGGTCTCTCCGAGCAGATCAAGACCGCTGGCATCAAGGAATTGCCGATCATCTTGAAGGGCGACGTTCAAGGCTCAGTCGAAGTGCTGGCTGACACGCTGCAGAAACTTTCGAACGAGCAGGTTAAGATCAAGGTCCTGCATACCGGCGTCGGCGCTATCACCGAGACCGACGTGCTGCTGGCATCGGCGTCGAACGCGATCATCATCGGCTTCAACGTGCGCCCGGAACGCAAGGCGCAGGAAGTTGCCGAGATGGAAAAAGTCGACATCCGCCTGCACTCGATCATTTACGAGCTGCAAGACGAGATCAAGCGCGCCATGACCGGATTGCTCGAGCCGGTCTTCAAGGAAACGTACCAGGGCCGCGCCGCCGTGCGCGAGACCTTCCGCATTCCGAAGGTCGGCGTGATCGCCGGTTGCACCGTGACCGACGGCGCCATCAAGCGCGACGCCGAGGTTCGCCTGCTGCGCGACAACATCCAGGTGTTCAAAGGCAAGATCGGTTCGCTGCGACGTTTCAAAGACGACGCCAAGGAAGTCAGCAGCGGCATGGAGTGTGGTATCGCCATTGCAGGCTACGGCGACATCAAAGTCGGCGACGTTATCGAAGCATTCTCGGTGGTGAAGGTCGCTGCCGAGCTGACCACGGCGTAAAAATCAGTTTCCAGTCTCCGGTTTCCAGAAGGGACGTCCGCCATGGACGTCCCTTTTTGTCTTTGCAAGAACTTCAGTGAAGCTCGTTCTTTATAATGCGAGGTTCCTGAGGAGGCTTCATGCGCAAGGTTGCTGCTGCGATCGTTATGTTTCTTTCGTCCATTGCATGGGCGCAACAAGTCCAGCCGCGAGGTGTAACAACAACCGGAATGGCTGAGATCAACGTAGTACCCGACGAAGTCTTGTTGCAGGTAGGCATTGAGAGCCAAAGCGTTCGTGCCCGCACGGCGAAGGCGGCGGTGGATACAACTTCTCGCAAAGTTCTTACCGCGCTCAAGGATTTGAGCATCGACTCAAAGGATGTTCAGACCACGTCCCTGTCGCTGCAGCCGCAGTTTGATTACAGGAAGGGCATGCAGATCTCCACGTTTTCCGCCGAACAGTCACTGACCATCAAGTTGCGCGATATTTCGAAGATTGACGATGTTTTAGACGCATTGATCAAAGCTGGCGGAAACAAGGTGGATGGAATCGAGTATCAATCGACTGAGCTTCGTAAGTATCGCGATCAAGCACGCGAAGAAGCGGTAAAGGCAGCGCGTGAAAAGGCAGAGGCACTGGCTAAGGCCCTGGGCCAGCAGATCGGGAAAGCCACTACCATAATCGAGGAGCAGCAACCTATGTACGGCTTTGGGGCGTTTGGGGGTCTTTCCAATGTCGCCTACGAAACTGCGAAAGCGAAACCCTCTGGTCCGACCACAAGCGCTGGGCAAATGAAGGTGAACGCTTCCGTCACGGTCACCTTCGATCTGATGTGAGCGATGCCCATCGCCTCACTCACGCTCGAGATACGCATTGAAGGCGCGCACTCGCTGAAAGACAAGCGCCAAGTCGTGCGCAGCTTGAAAGACAAGCTGCGCGCGCATTTCAACGTGAGCGTCGCGGAATTGGAAGAGACCGACCTGTGGCAGCGCGCCACCATCGGTGTGGTCGCCGTCTCCTCCTCTAAAGACTATCTGCAGGGCCAGATGCAGCTCATCGAGAAACAAGCCGTCCGCATCGCCAACGACAATGGCGCCGAGGTGGTGGATGCGTTTGTCGGCTACCTTTAATTGTTGATTGTAGATTTTTGATTGTTGATTGAAAGTTGACACATTCGCAATCTGGGCTCGGACCCCGCACTAATGGAGTTCGACCTGAGACCAATCAAAGATCAACAATCTAAAATCAAAAATCGTTCGTCTAGCCCGCCATGCAACGATACAAAAACAACGTATACTAAAGAGTTTTCCCGAGGGTTTTTGCCATGCCTGAGCCACGCCAATTACAACATCGCCGCGAGCGCGTAGCCGAAGCCTTGCGTGATGAGATCGGCGCGCTGCTCGAGGGCGAGTTGGCCGATCCGCGCATTGGCCTCGCTACAGTGAGCGAAGTGGTGATGGAGTCAGGCGGCAAGCTGGCGCGGGTCTACGTGGAAGTGCAGGGAACTGAAGAAGAAGCTGAGCAGACGATGGAAGGTTTGGAGAAGGCCAAAGGCTACATCCGCCATGCCGTCAAGATCTCGCTCGGGCTGCGCCGCGTGCCGGAGCTTTTGTTTTACAACGATCGTTCTATGAAAGACGAAGCGCGCATCGATCAGCTACTGGGAAGAATGAAGAAGCGGCAGAAGTAACAATGCACAGCCGAGGACGGCTGTGCCACACAAGATCATGCTGCAGGACGTGCTCAAGACCGTTGCCGAGAATCAGCGCTTCGTGCTGACATCGCACGCCCGCCCTGACGGCGATGCTATCGGCTCAGTGCTGGCCTGCGGCGAGGTGCTGCGACAGCTTGGCAAGCACGCCGACGTTGTCTTGAGCAACGGCGTCCCGGTGATCTACAAGCCGCTGCCGTTCGCGGATGACGTGATCCATGCCCGTGCGGTCAGCGGGAAGTACGAAGCCGCCGTCATCCTGGAATGCGATAGCCTGCAGCGCACCCGCCTCGCCGATCTCGATAAATATTTTTTGGTCAACATCGACCATCACCAAAGCGGCAAGCCCTTTGCCAACGTCAACTGGATCGATCCCTCCGCCTGCGCCACCGCCGAGATGATCTATAAGCTCTCGCGCGAAGCGAACGTGAAGCTCACCGCGGAGATGGCGACGTGCCTCTACACCGCCGTGCTCACCGACACCGGATCGTTTTCTTACGCGGGAACGAATCCGAATACTTTTGCTCTTGCGGAAGAACTTGTACGCGCGGGCGCTGACCCGGTACGGATCGCGCAGCAAGTCTATTTTTCTAATCCTACTTCGAAGATGCGGCTGCTCGGCGCCGCACTCTCCACCCTCGAACGCGAAGACAAGCTGACGTGGATGCACGTGACCCAAAAGACCATGCAAAAATTCGACGCGCTGGAAGAAGACTGCGAAGGCTTGGTGAACTACGCGCTCGGCATCTCGGGCGTGGAGGTCGCAGCATTTTTCCGCGAGATCGAAGGCGGCAGGTGGCGGGTGAGCCTGCGCAGCAAAGGCAACATCGGCGTGCGTCCCATTGCGGAGTCGCTCGGCGGCGGCGGTCATGAATGTGCCAGCGGATTTTCGCTACAAGGCTCGCTCGACGAAGTGAGCCAGCGCGTGCTCGGTAAATTGCGCACGGCGCTCGGTGAAGCTAGTTTGCAATAGTCCGCAGCCGAGACGGCCGTGCTACACACGTACAATGGCGGCATGCAGATCACGCTAGCCACCCAGATCGCATCGCTTGTTGGCGCGCTTCTCATCCTTGTTGCTTACATCGGCCACCAGTTCCGTTTCATGGATTCCGGCCGTCCTCTCTACAACATTCTGAACGCCGTCGGCTCGGGCATTCTCGCGTGGCTCGCCTTTCGGCCCTTTCAATTCGGGTTCTTCATCCTGGAGACGGTGTGGGCGGCGGTCAGCATCTACGCGCTCACGAAATCGATGCGAGCTTCGTCGCAGGCGCGGGCATGAGCAACGGATTCGATCGCGCGCGGGTTCGCAGTCTCGCGACCGAGATCTTGATGCTCATGGTCTTCTGCGGATTTTTCTTCTTCTACCGCATCTCCGCTTACGGATTGATGGGCGCCGATGAGCCGCGCTACGCGCAAGTCGCGCGCGAGATGTGGCAGCGTGGCGACTGGGTGACTCCCACGCTGTGGGGCAAGCTGTGGCTAGAAAAGCCCGCGCTTTATTACTGGGGCGCGATCCTGTCGTACAAGTTCACCGGTGGCGTGAGCGATTGGGCGTCCCGCGCCGGTGACGCTGTGATGGCGTCGCTGATGATCTTCGGGATCTACTTCATGTTGCGGCGCATCCGTCCGCAGATGGCGCTCGATGCAGCGCTGATCACCGCGGCCGCCGCTGCTGTCTTTGGATTTGCACGGGGCGCTGATACAGACATGCCTCTCGCGGCATTCTTCACGCTGGGGATGCTGGCGTGGATAACGTGGCACGAGACACAGCAGAAAAAGTGGCTGGCTGCGTTCTACTTCTTCATTGGAGTCGCAACACTCGCCAAAGGTCCCGTCGCTCCTGGCCTCGCAGGACTGATCATTGTTCTGTTCGCCGCGTGGCAGCGGGAATGGAAGCTGATCCCGCGGACACTGTGGATCCCCGGCATCCTGATCTTCTTGGCGACCGCGCTGCCTTGGTACGTTCTGGTGCAGATGCGCAACCCGCAATTTTTTGGTGAGTTCATCCTGCGACAGAATTTCGCGCGTTTTGGGACGAATCTTTACCAGCATCACAAGCCACTCTGGTTTTACATTCCCGTTCTGCTTGGAAGTCTGCTCCCGTGGAGTGTGTTGGCGGTTGCGGGATTGATGCCCTCGCTTGTTCGATTAGCCGCTTTGAGTGCTGGATTAGGAGTAGACGTACGTGACCAAAACGACCCTCTGGTAGAGCCACAATGGAGGGGGTTAACTCGATGTTTGATCCTTTGGGCCACAGCGCCCGTCCTGTTTTTTACGTTGGCCCAGTCCAAGCTCCCCGGGTACATTCTGCCGGCGATCCCAGCCTGGACAATCCTCGCTGCGGACTATTTGCAGCAATTGCGGGAAGGAACCCGCAGGATCAATTTCGGCGTGCTTGCCGGACACGCGGCACTGGTGGGATTTTCCGTAGCGGCGGCGCTTCTCTCGCCCTATGCGATCACGCAAAAGCAATTTCATCCGCCGCTGAGCGCGTTGCTGGTGGCTGCTGCATTTGCGGCCGTATTTTTCGTGATCATCATGTACTCTGTGCGGCGACGCGGCATCGGCACCCTGCGTTTTCTGACCACCGCGGCTGTGATCCTGTCGCTAGCCTATTTGCTTCGTGTAGTCGCCCCGGCGACGGATGCCACACTCAGTGCGCGCCCGCTGGCGCGTTACATCGGCCAGATGCAGAATGCGCCTGCGGTCGTCGCGGTCTATGACGTGCCGCGCGGGATCCAGTATGGGTTGGCGTTTTATCGCAACCACCGCGTCTCACGCTACGACGGCAATCTCGACGGCCCCGGGGAGGTGCCCGCGGGCGAGCATCTGCTGCTGATGCGGGGTGCGTCTGCTAGCACCATCGTGCTTCCGCCGCAGCTTTCCGGTCGCGAATTCACCATTGTTGGAAGGTTTCCTGCGCAGGACCTGCTGATCCTGCGGGTTGCCGCTGGTGGTCACTGACCACCGACCACTGGACGCTGCCTTTCTTGGTTCCCCGGCTTTCCAGCCTGCGCGGCAGGCACTAGAATCACATTCCCCCGCACCGCCACGGGCGGCGTCCTCATCTCACCCCCAGGGACTCGGAATTGGAAATCCTCGACCTCAGGCATTTTTCGTCGGCTGACCTGCGGCCGCTCCTTTATAAGGAGTCGGCCGAATGGATGCGTTCGCTCTGTTGGGACTACTCTGGCTCGGCCGAGATGGTGCTGCGCTACATGGACGCCAAGATCCTGCCCGGTTATGCCGCCGTCGAGAACGGGCGCGTGCAGGGGTTCAGCTTCTTCGTCTACGAGGGCAGCAAGGGCGTCATCGGCGACCTGTTCGTCGACCATGACTCCGGCGGCGCCGCTCCGCAGGTGGAGAGCACGCTGCTCAAACATGTCTTGGAAACTCTGCAGGGATCTCCGGGCGTGCATCGCATCGAGGCGCAGCTTCTGTTGCATGAAGCGGGAGCGCTGGCCGCTCCGTTCCTCGACGCTGGATTCATCAAGCATCCGCGGCTGTTCATGCGATTGCCGATCGTGCCGGCGGTAGCGGGCCACGGCCACGGCGTTGGAAACGGCAACGGTCACAAAAAGAACGGACACGTGACGCCGGAGGAGCCGATCCCGGCGGAGCTCGAGTTGCGGCGCTGGAGCGAAGAAGAGTTTCAGGGCGCGGCCACCCTCATCACCACCGCCTACCGCGGGCACGTGGATTCCGACATCAACGACCAATACCGCACCGTGGCCGGCTCCATGCGCTTCCTCAACAACATCGTGCGCTTCCCGGGGTGCGGCGTCTTCGATCCCGAAGCTTCGTTCGTGGTGCGCAACCGCAACAATCGCTCGGTCGTCGGCCTCATTCTTTGTTCCATGGTCAAGCCGGACGTGGGCCACGTGACCCAGATATGCATCGCGCCTGAGTATCGCGGGCGCGGCATCGCCTCTTCGCTCATCGCGACCGCCTGCGCAGATATGCGTCGCCGTAAGTTCACCGCGCTTACGCTCACAGTGACGCAGGCCAACGCCAACGCGGTGGAGCTTTACAAGAAGTTAGGTTTCAGCGTGACGCGGGTGTTCGACGCGTTTGTGTGGGAAGGGTGACTAGGAATTCGATTTGCTAATGTGAATGGGCTTGCATTCGATGTGGCGGTTCCAACGGTGCATAGCCGGATACAACGCGCTCTTTTCAAGTTCAAACTTGCCGTCAGAAATAGTGAACTCTAAGCGCTCGACGTACGGGACATCAAAATACTCGTTGAGCAAGACAAAGTCGGGGTTCTTGCCGTAGGTTAACTCCACCCGATAGCCCTGCACCAGCGGCGTGACCTTCCGCCCCACGCCGATCCCAAGTTCCTCGTAGCCAGTCCACCACTTCTGGAACTGCTTACTTAACGCTGTTCGATCGCAATCAGCTGTTACAGCTTCATCGAATGAACGATGAACGATTTGCCTTAGATCGTCACGGTAAAGTGCCATTTCCGAGTGTTCACCCGTGAGATCCACTGTTGCCTGAGCAATCTCCTCCGCATCGGCTTGGGCCCAAACATGAAGGGGGTGTGCTCTGAAAAAGTCCTTCCAGTTATCGAGTGCAGCGTCGAAGGGATAAAGAATGAAACCACACCGCTCCGAGAATCGACGGCTACATAGTTGTACCCGTCGCTGTCTGTGACGACGATCCCAGGACAAGCCTCGGAGAGATTGAAAAAGTAAACCTTGTCTCCATTGAGACGCTCAATCAGCTTATCGTATGTCTCGAGGCGCGTCGGGCAAAGCTTAACGAAATAAGACCGTCTATGGTTGTTATCGTCTTCTTCTTCCTGAACGCCGCCGCCTCTCTCGTGAAACTTAGCTATCGCTAAATTGAGAGCCGCGGCCGGAGTTGTTTCGGCAATGATGCGCAGGCTACTAGCAGCTAATAGGAAAAGTAGGCAGGAGAGTCCACGATGTCGGGCCAGCATCGCACTATTCTAGTGCTTGAGCAGCCACAGGAACCATCCGCCGGCGAGCACGCCCCCAACAAACAGAGCAAAGCAGTACGCGCCGTAGCGCAGCATAGAGCGCGCGTCGTTCTTCTGCGTGATTCCGAAGACGATGGAAGCGAAGAAGGCAAAGACCAGCGCGGCGCTGAAATGAGAGAGCTGCATCAGGCCTTCTTTCCGATCGCGATGTGGTGGGCATCAATGGCGGCCATGATGTTCAGCAGGCCAGCGACGATGATGAACTTGGTGCCGTAGTCAGCGACGGCGATGTGGATGGCGCCGCGCCCCAGGTCCATGATCTGCGCGGCGAAATAAACGACACCGGAGCCTACGTCGCCCACGAATCCCAGCATGTCGAGGATGTCCCCGTGTTCGGGGCTGTAGACCTTGCCCTGCATCCCAATGCCGAGCGCGAACATCACCATCACCGAGACGAACAGCAACAAGCCGCGCCACCATTTCTTCAGCATGAAATGGCCCGCGCCAGGAAGCAGCCATCCGAGAATGAGGACGATGATACTTCGGGTGGTGATGGGGTGGTGCGCGGCGGTCTTATCGGAAGTAGCAGTTGGCATGGATTTTGTGATCAGCGATTGGTGATTGGTGATTTCAAATAGCCGCTGTAAATCCTTTCATCATAACTGAACAAAAAATCGCAAATCGAAATCGCAAATCGCAAATCGCAAATCACAAATCACAAATCAAAATCAAATCAGCACCAGCTCAGTCTGCATCTTGCCCGCTGACTTCCGCCTTGCCGTCGCGGATGATCATATCGATTTCGCTGCGCACGCCGAACTCCGGCAGATAAATCCCCGGCTCGATGGAGAAGCAGGTGTTGGGGATAATCTCGCGATCATCTTTGGTCTCAAGATTATCCATGTTGGCGCCGGTGGAGTGGATCTCGACTCCGATGGAGTGCCCGGTGCGGTGGGCAAAATATTCGCCGTAACCCTTGGCGGTCGATGTAGTCGCGCGTGGCCTTATCGACTTCCCATCCGCCGATGCGGCGCTTGGCAGCGAAGGCATCCTGCACGACCTTGATGCCGGCGTCGCGTCCGCCGCGCACGATGTCGAAGATCTCGCGCTGCTTTTCGCTAGGCTTGCCGACAACGCCCGTCCAGGTGATGTCGTAGAACACCGGCCGGGCTTGTCGTGCTTCGCCCACATATCGATGAGGACGAAGTCACCTTCGCGGATCGGCTTCGCACCTTCGCGCGAAGGCGAGTAATGCGGATTGCCGCTATTCGCGTTCACGCCGACGATGGGCGGATCGTCGGTGATCAGGTTCGCGCGCTTGAATCCTTCGAGAATGAACTTCTGAACCTCGTATTCGTTCACGCCGCCGTTGTTCACCTTCTCGCGGATGAACTTGAACGCCGCCGCCATGATGGGGTCGACCGCATCGCGCGCGGCAAAATGCGAAGCGATCTGTTCGGCCGAAAGGGTCGCTTCGAATTGCGCGACCAAGTCGCCGGAGGTGACGATCTCTTTTCCAAAGCTGCGCAGCAGCTCCACTGTGCCCGCGTCCACCAGCCCGATCAGCGGGACTTGATTGTTCTCCGAATACTGCATGGCGATCTTTTTCACGCCGGCGAGCATGTCTTTGAGCCCCTGATGCTGCTCCTGCCACGCGGAATACTCGCGCTTGTTGCCGGGGAGAGTGTCGAGATGCTTGGGCTCCACGCGATGAGCCAGCTTCTGCGGCTCGCCTTGCGCGGGGATCAGATAGAACCAGCGACGCGTGACGTGCAGCTTCTCCGGAAGTCCGAGCATGCGGTAGGCGATGGGATCGCGATGGTGATGGTCGTAAAAAAGCCAGCCGTCGAGCTTGCGCTCGCGCAGGGCCGACTGGATGGCGTTAAGGTCCATGGGCAACTGAACTATTAGAACACAATCAGGCGGTGCGAGGCTGGCGGCAGCAGCGGTTTGGCTGGAATGGCTCTTGGCCTGCGAGAACTAGTATCAGGGCACGTCTTTAGACGTGCCGAGAGCAGCTGCCTTGACCAGGGCTTTAGCCCCTGAGGCAAAGGGTGTCGGATCAATGTCGAATCCTGGATAGGCCGAACTGAAAGGGAACTGTGCTGCCTGCTCCACATATCCAGCCCTCACTGGATTCTGGTGTATGTAATTGCGGTGCTTCTCAAAACCGATCGAATCGTAGATTCTCGTTTCGGAGAATCCTCGCTGCCACACTTCGAATGGCTTACCCAATTCTTTCTTCAACCGGAAGGAATAGCCGCCTTTAATAAACTGAACTGCCCGCTCAATCGAGAGGTCTTGATCGATTGTTAGGAAGTACGTGTAAATGGTTCTTCATCACGACAAAGCCGTGGAGTAGATATTTTCTCTGAGCACGATATTGATAAAGAGTCTCGATCAGCAGGCGGGCATTTTGCTCGACCTGAAACACTGACCGCTTCCCGTCCGTGGTGGTCGAAACGAAGAAGGTTCGAAGACCATCGGTGATGTTCGACTGCTCCGAGTTTCGCTTTGGAATCGACATTTGCAGGGGCTAAAGCCCTTCTTCAAAGCTCCCTTTCGGCACGCCTGAAGGCGTGCCCTGATACTAGAGCGTCGGCTGAAGATTATCCCTTACGTTCGGCCAAGAAGCTGATTTAGCAAGGATTTAAGGCGACACTGTGCTGGCTCAGGTAGCCTTCGGCACGGCTTCCTTGGGCAGCACGAACCTATCGTAGAGCCAGAGCAGCGCTGTGGTCGCGATGCCCACTGCGACCACGATCCACCAGATCATTGCCGGCTGGTGCGTCACTTCGGTGTACTGGTGCATGAGTTTGCCGCCGAACCATCCACCGATCAGCGACCCGATGCCGATGGGCAGGAACGCGAATCCCATGTAGGTGCCCTGCTGGCCGGGTGGCGCCAGGCGCGAAATGTACTCGTAGTAACGGGGCGATTGTGTGATCTCTCCGACGGCGAGGATGGCGATGGCAATGTAAGCGCCGGGAACGCTGTGCCACAGTGCCAGCGCGATCCATGACACAGACGTGATTAGCGAACCGAGGACGATGGCCGTGAACGACCGCATCCGACGCGTCATGGCATTCAGCGCCACGGTGCAGGTGATCACAATGAGCGGATCGGTGATCAGGATCCACTCCGTGTTGGCGTTCACGTCCACAAAGTTATGCACGAAGGGAGGCAGAATCAGGTATTGCTGCCAGAAGACCACCCAGTATCCGGAGAAGATGAGCAGGAAAAGTACGAAGCGCCAGTTTCTCACCACGGTGAAGAAATTGTTCACGATCACGCCGATCGAAGGAACAGCCTCCCCTTCCGCACGTCGCGGCTCTTTGAAAAAAATCAGGACGGCGATCAGCATCAAAAAGACGCTCACCGCCGCCATCCGGAAGACATTCTCCACCCGCATGTGGGTGTGGATCCACCCTGCGAGGAATGGTCCCATGGTGTTTCCAATGTTCACCATGGTGTAGTAGATCGAGTAGCCGATGGAGCGCACGTTCTCTTTCGACGCGCGCGCGGTCGTGCCCACCACACTCGGCTTTACCAGTGCGACGCCTAACGCGGGAAGAAAGAGAATGATCCCCACCATCAGCCCGAGCGGCATTCGGTCGCGCACCGGCGCAAGCCACGGCTCGGTGATCGAGCCGACCAGAAAATACGAGCAGCTCAGGATGAAGTAAGCGAGCGAGAGTGCACGACGGAAGCCGATCTTGTCGGCGAGCGCACCGCCGAAGATGGCCATCATCCAGACAGCTGCTCCGAAGAATCCGCCCAGGGCTGTGGCTTTTTCGGTGGGGAAGTGAAGAGTCTCGATGAGGTAGCGCACGAGCGAAGCGAAGACCGCGTAGTAAGAGAGCCGCTCGAAGATCTCGGTCGCGTTGGCGACCCAGAAGGGACGCTCGAATCCGGTGCGGACTTCCTGCAGACGCTGCGAGAAGCTCAATCGTCTCTCCTCACTGGGAGGAAAGGCGCTCCCAGAACTGCTTGGCGGTGACACCAGCGACGCGCACGATTTTTGATCGGCTGCGCTCGCCGGAGGCAATACTAACGGAGGTGCGCCGCACTTTCAAAGACTTGGCGAAAAATTCCACGCAGGCTTCGTTCGCGGCGCCATTTACAGGCGGAGCTGTCAGCGAAAGCTTGAGCGCGCCGCCGACCTCGCCGGTGATCGAGTCTTTTTTCGCGCGTGGATGAACTTTAACCGGGAAGGTGATGCTTCCGGAGTTTTCCGTCACAGAAACCATGGGCTTGCCCCCACGGTTGGGGATTGTACGCTCAGGAGTAACTTGACGTCATTTTTTCTGCAAGTTAGAAAGGAGTGATCGAGTCGTCGGAGGATGGATGAGAAAGCTGCTTATTTTGTGTTTTGTCGCCCTGTTCGCTTCCAGTGGATTTGCCCAGAAGTCAGCCGAGGCCGGCAAGGCCGAGGGAATTCTGCTCGCCATGGAAAAGACATGGACCGATGCCATAGCCAAAAAAGACCTGGCCGCGGTGGGGCTGATATTGGCCGACGATTACATGATCATCGACGATGAGGGACTGGTGCGCGATAAGGCAGCCACGCTCACCCGGCTGAAGTCTGCTGATAACGACATCTCCACCGCGGTGGTGGACGAGTTGAAGGTGAAGCTCTATGGCAACGTGGCTGTAGTCACGGGCCGCCAGACGGAGAAAAGCGTCGAGAAGGGCAAGAACACCAGCGGCAGCTATCGCTACACCGACGTCTGGGTGAAAGGGGGCGCGAGCTGGCAGGTGGTGAACACGCACGAATCGAAGGTGCTGAAGTAGCTATTTCTTCGGCCGCTCGCCGAAGATCGCGGTCCCTAGGCGCACGCAGGTCGAGCCTTCTTCGATGGCGACCTCGAAATCGTGCGACATGCCCATGGAAAGAGTGTTCATCTCGACTTGCGGGAGCTTCATCGCGACGATCGCGTCGCGTAGCTCCAGCATTTTCTTGAAGTATGGACGCGCGCCATTGGGGTCGTCGGTATGCGGCGGGATGCACATCAGCCCGCGGACTCGCAGATTGGAGAGTGTAGGAGCCTCCTGCAGTAGCTGCTTCAACTCCGTCGCGTTGGGGTCGGTGGGAAGGCCGGATTTTGCCGCTTCGTTGCCGATATTGACCTCCAGCAGTACGTCGAGCGTCTTGCCGAATTCTTTCGCCGCGGCGTTCAGCTTGTCAGCGAGACGTGCCGAATCAACCGAATCCACCGCGTCGAACAGCTCGACTGCTTTCGCTGCTTTGTTAGATTGCAGATGGCCGATCAGGTGAAATTTCGCTCCGTTCAGAGTGCGGGCTTCGTCAGTCTTCGTCGCAAACTCCTGCACACGATTCTCGCCGAAGATGCGCAGGCCTGCGTCATAGCGCCTCCCGGATGGCGCAGCGCGGAAAAGTTTTGCTCACCGCCATCAGCGTGATCTCGTTGGCATCGCGGCCGGCCCGCGCGGCCGCGGCGTGGATGCGGTCTCGGATGCGCGCGATATTCCCGGCGATGCTCACCGAAGAAGGATAATGCACATCCTCAAAACCGCGCACCCGTGGACGGCTGTGCCACACAAGGGAGCTATCCCTTTTTCCAGGCCCGCAAACCCAGGAATGCGAGCAGCCCCGCGACGATGATTCCGAGCCAGCTTGCCTGCATCATGATGGGCATGTGGTTCACCGCGATGTCGACGTGCATCACAAACGAAGAACGTGCAGGATGGCCAGCACCAGGAAAATGATTCCGCAGAGCAGCGAGTAATTTTTTGCGCTCATCTTCCATCCTCCTCGCATTGAATCATTCTACGCCCAGGCGTCTCCCCACTTGGCGCGGCGCGCCTGCTTAAACTTTTCTTTGTCGCTGCGCGTGACGGTCTCGGTGGCAATGCCCGCAGGCGTGCATAGGTCGAGCTTGATATGTCCTTTGCCGATCAGCGGATGGCGGATGATGCGGGCCGGCGCTCTCGTGACCTCCTGTTTCGCGGCGACCATGTAGGAGAATTTTTCGTCCTCGTAGCCGAGCTCCGCTGATTTCAGGTTGCGATGCAGCGACGTCCGCTCCAGCCTTTGCGCGACGTGGCACCAATCGTCCTTGCGCGCGAGCATGGGGCATGGGCCCTCCTGCGAACAGGGAGCTACGATGTGCGCCTGCGCCGCCAGCATCACGGCACGCGCGACATGGGCGACTCCGGATCCGCGCGGCGTTCCGGGCTCAACGACCGCCAGCACTTTCGCGGAAGCCAGCGCCTTCGCGACCAGTGCTGTGGCTTCGGCTTCACTCAATTCACCCAAGGCATACGAGATCACCACCAGATCGTACGACTCAAGCTCCGACATTGCGAAGGTCGCCGCGTACCCACTCCATATGGCTCACCGGGCTCCCAGTGGCTGACTTGGCATGTGCCTTCCGGTCAAATGAACTCGGGACTTGTTCGACTAGGGTCGCACGCTGCAACGAGGGGAAGACGCCGCCGCAGCCCACGTCGCAGTGCCGGGCCTGCACCCAGGTCCAGCAGGTCGAGGGCTAAATGCCGGCATCCGTTTTAATCTCGGAGAGGACTGGAAGACCGCGGCAAAGTCGCAGGCAAACGGGTGATCACATACGCGGCGCGATGCAGCGGAGTGTTAACCAATGCCCCCGTCGCTTTTGCACGGGAGCGGTAGCGGAACGACATGTCCTCGACGGCACGCATCAGCAGCTTGTGGTCGTGCTGCGCCGCTTCGGCGTCGATGGCGCGATTGAGCGCGGCGGGAAGCGCATCGCGTTATTTCTTGCTTGGTATGTTTCAGATCAGAGCGGTGGCGGGTTCGGCGCCGCTGGGACTTTTCCACTCCTGATCGATCGCCGGCGGCAGCTTCTCCATGTGACTAAGGAACGTGGTCACCTTCCAGAGTTTGTCGTCGTCAAAGAGTTTGCCCCATGCAGGCATGCCGGTCATGCGGACGCCGTGCTTGGTGATGTAGAAATTCTCGTTGTCGGGCATGTCGGGCGCGCGCTTCATGAACTGCGGTACGTGCGGATTGAAGGCTCCTCCGAAAATCGCATCCGGTTCCTTGGGACTGCCATGGCATCCGGCGCAATTCTGCACGTAGATGTGCATCCCCTCGAGCAGGTTCGCGTCCGTTGCTTCGATGGGATTCTTCAGATCGGCGGCCTGCTTCGCGACGGCATTATCCAGTCCGGTGTGGGCCAGGCGAGTCTCCAAGCGCGAGGGCGCCTGGTCTGCCCCCATGTTGACCATGCCCAGCCGTAGAAAGATGTAACCACCGATCGCAATGACCAGCAGTGTGAAGACGATGCCGCCGATGAACTTGCCCATGGGGCCTCCTGTGACACACGAATTCTATTTGAGTCCGTAGAGTACGCGTGCGTTGTCGTGCAAGTATAGGTGCGCCATCTGCAGTGCGCGCTCGCGCGAGATCTCACCATCGTCAACCATCCCGCCGAGCGCCATCGCCAATGCTTGGCGCGTGCGCTGGCTCGAGACCCACGCAGTGATCTCGAAATCCTGATTGGGACCGAAAGGGCCAGCGTCTGAGCCGTATAAAACCTTTTCCGGCTCAACTTCCAGCATGTTGCGCAGCGCGTCGGCGAAGTGTCGTTGGCCAAGAAGGAAGGGATCGACCGCGGTGTCAGCGTACACATTGGGATGCATCAACAGCATGGCAGCTTCACGCGCGAAGGTGCCGGAGTGCAGCAGGACGAACTTTGTGTCCTTGAGTTCAGGATCGATAAACGCGGTGTCGAGCAGCAGCGGATCGGAGCCGCTGATGTCGAACCAGTCGCCACATCCCGGCCCGGTGTGTATGTGCACCGGCAGGCCGAGTTTGCCGGCTTGCAGTGCGATGAAGTGAAAAAGAAAATCCTGTAGCTTCTTGTATTCCGCGGCGCTGATCGAGCTGTGGCGGCCGTCGGCGTAAATGCGAGTTGCATCGGGGGCACTGACGCGGTCGAACTTCAGGCTGCGCAGATAGGCCATCTCGAACTTAATGGCGACTGCGCCTGCACGTTTCTGCGATTCGATGGTCGGAGCGACAATCTTGTTGACGTAGTCGTCGAGCGTGGCAGGAAGCGACTTCAAATTTTGCGCAGCGAGATACTTTTGCAGAAGCTGCTCTTCGGAGGTCAGCAGTACTTGGCGGTCGAGCGAAAACTTCTTCCCCTGCTCGTTGTTCAGCGGGAAGAGTAGCGCGTCGTCGTAGGGCACCCATTTGATCCGCTCAGGGTTAGGATTGGTCGCCGGCATCTCGGTGCGATTGGCGAAGACGACTTCGTTGCCCACCTGGTCGAGCGCCCACTCCGTGTATTTGTCCCCAAGCTGCTGTCGCTTGGCATTCTTCGCGGCAGCTTCGGCTTTGTTCAGCGCATCGCCTGCGGGTTCCTTCAACCCGAACAATGTGCGAGCAGCTTGGTCGAAAATGCCATCTTCATTGCGCAACGGGAATGGGTCCTTCGATACGGTTGTTAGCGTATTGCAGCGCAGCGCGTCGTAGTTCGTGTCGTCGTCGCTGAAAGGGAGGTGGGTGTGGTTGTCAACCGTCTTAATGGCATTGATCTCTTGCAGGAGCGAGGTGGCGGTGGGGGATAGCTGCTGGGCCGAGGCGGCGAGCGTGGCAAGGAGTGCGAAGGACAATGCGCGGAGGAGCATGGCCGCACATTGTACCGCTTGCGTCAGCCTTGGGTGACGAAGGCGAACTGCGCGTCGGTGAGCGGGACGACGGAGAGGCGTCCCTGGCGGACGAGCGGTGAGTCGCTAAAGAGCTTGTTGGCTTTGATGGTGGCGAGCGTCACCGGCGCAACTGCCTTGCCGGCTTTGATTTCGACCCGCGGATTCTTCGCGTCGCTCGCGTCCACGCTGACCACCGTCGCCGTGCCCACAGCCGACTTCTGGTCGCCGGTGTGGTAGATGACCAGCTTGTCGCCTTTTTTCATGGCAGCCAGGTTGCGCAGCGCGAACGGGTTCTTCACGCCGTCCCAGGTCGTGGTGCCTTCCTTCTGGAGGTCGGCGAAGGAGTAGGTGGAGGGCTCGGTTTTGAGAAGGTAGGCGCTCATCGTAGCTGCCTTAAGTCCCCAATTGTCCTTGCTCTCGTTTCCAATCCATTAGCACCCCATTCGTGGTAGTGATTATTGCCTTCCACGCGTTCAATCGGACCCAGGGTGTACACTTGCCACCCCTCTAGCGACGTTTCATCCGAATCCGCCGGTGGGGGATCCACTTTCTGCCAACTTCCTTTCATTTGTGCATCGACGCGCTCTTCACCGCTCCCTCCAACTATCCTGAGATCGAAGTTAATGACGCCCGCTTCGCCGGGTGAAAGCGTCCCTGTCAGTTTCCAGGGACCGGGGATTCCACCTTGCGCATCGTAGGTATAAATGGGGATGTCGGCTTTATTGCTTACCTTAAGCGTGGTGATTTGGGTGATGCTCCGCGGGCCACCAGGCGCGGCCTTCTGCAAGAGAGTGAATAACGTTCGCAGAGTGATTACCTCTCCATCCAGCACGTCGATTTCCTGTCCTTTACTCGCGGGAAAATCCTTGAGCGCCAACCAGCACCCGCCAATGAACATCAGATGCATATCCACTTGCTTTCCATTAACTAGCGTCTGTGTAACGACACTCATGTCACGGTTCGTACCAATGGAAAAGGTTGAAGTTGATGCGCCGGCGCTGCTGCTTTCCGTGAGGACGATGCGGTTCCCCTTGTGCCACGCTGATTCTGATGGCTCATAGGTAACCGTGTACTGTGCGTGTGAAGTCCGAGCGGAGAGAAGACCCAAGAGGCAGATCAGGGCGAGTCGCATCGAAGCCATTAGTACGCCTTCAGCCTTCTTGCTTCGCGCACCACGTCCTCTACCTTCGGCAAGAAGAACTTTTCCAGCGGCGGAGAGAAGGGCACCGGAGTATCCAGCGAGGTGATGCGCACGATGGGCGCGTCGAGGTGGTCGAAAGCCTCCTCGTTGATGATGGCGGCGATCTCGCCGGCGAGGCCGCCGGTCTTGGTGTCCTCGTGCAGGATGATCACGCGGTTGGTCTTCTTCACTGTCTCGGCGATGGCCTCGCGGTCGAGCGGCAGCAGCGAGCGCAGGTCAAGGATCTCGAGCTCGATGCCTTCTTTCTTCAGCAGCTCAGCGGCTTCGAGCGCGGCGTGCACCATGGCGGCATAGGTGATCACGCTGACGTCGCGCCCTTCGCGGGCGACGCGCGCCTTGCCGATCGGACGGTGTGATCGCCCTCAGGAATATCTTCTTTGATGCGGCGATACAGAAACTTGTGTTCGAAGAAGAGCACGGGATTGTTGTCGCGCATCGCGGACTTGATCAGTCCCTTGGCGTCGCTGGGCGTGGCCGGGCAGACGACTTTCATCCCCGGCGCGTGGACGAAGTACATCTCGGGATTCTGCGAGTGGAACGGGCCGCCGTGCACGCCGCCTCCGCACGGGCCGCGAAGCACCAGCGGCGCGGGCGCGCCCCAGCGATAGTGCGACTTCGCCACCATGTTAACGATCTGGTTGAAGGCGCAGCCGATGAAGTCCATGAACTGGAACTCGGCGACTGGACGCATGCCGGTGAGCGAAGCGCCAAAGGCCGCGCCCACGATGGCCGACTCGGCGATGGGCGTATCGATCACGCGCTCGGGGCCGAAGTGGTGGATGAAGCCGTCGGTGACTTTGAACGCGCCGCCGTAGATGCCGATGTCTTCGCCGATGCAGAAGACGCTGGGATCGCGCTCCATCTCTTCCCAGATTCCCTGGCGGATCGCTTCGAGATAGGTGAGTTGCATGTGGCTCATGGCTCTCAGTTTCGAGTTACTGTCTCGACGGTTCGCTGATCGAACTTCACTTCAAGTGCACTGCTGCTTCAGCTTCTCTCGAGTGCCTTGCGACTTTCGTTACACGTACTTTCGGTATGTTCGCATACTTCGGCTTGATGGTCGTGGCAGTTCGGTGTCGCAATAAACGCCTCCGGCTGCCAGTTTCGGCTCGGGCATCGGCGAATTCACCGCGAAATTGCGCTCTTTCTCCAGTTGCGCTTCCACCTCGGCGATCATCTGTTTCGTTCTCCTCGGGCGTAAGCCACTTCTTTTCGCTGACCAGAAATTTCTCGAAGCGGGCGATCGGATCCCGCTTGCGCCAGTATTCGAGCATCGCTTTAGGGACGTACTCAGCACCATCGTGGATGGCGTGTCCCTTCATGCGCATCATCTTGGCTTCAATGAGCGTGGCGCCTTCGCCGCGGTGCGCGCGCTCGCACGGCTTCGTGAGTCGCGTCGAATACCTGGCAAGCGTCGGTGCCATCGACGATCACGCCAGGAATGCCATAGCCAATGGCGCGGTCGGCAAGATCTTTCACGCAAAATTGCATATCGCTGGGAGTCGAATATGCCCACAGATTGTTTTCGACCAACAGCACCAGCCCGAGTTTTTGCACCGCGGCGAAGTTCAATGCCTTCGTAGGTCACGCCGGTGGACTGGCCGCCGTCGCCGATTAGGTCAGGCGGCGATTTGCTGCCCTGCAGGCGCGCGCCGAGCGCAACCCCGGCCAGCACAGGGATCAGATCGCCGAGCATCGAGATCGGCGAGACCATGTTGCGCGTTCTGATGTCGCCGAAGTGGGAAGAGCCGTCACGGCCTTTGGTGGGCGAGCCGGCTTTCGCCATGTACTGCATCATCATGTCGCGGGCGTAGAAGCCGCGGACCAGCAGCGCGCCCTGGTTGCGGATCATGGGCCCGATCCAGTCGTCTTTGTCGAGCGCGTAAGCGGAAGCGACAGGAGCAGGCTTCCTGGCCAAGTCCGAAATAAACTCCGCCGACGACTTTGCCCTGCTTGTAAAGATTTTCCAGCGCCGACTTCCATGCGGCGGTTTAGCAGCATCCAGCGATAAATCGCGAGTTGCTTGCTTCTTGTCGAGGTATTTGGAATCGCGGATGGGCGGCACAGGTGTGTTCAGGTTGCCGCGCGTCTCATAATGTACTTCGCCCGACTTCGGATCCGTGACCTCGACAACTTTGAATTCCGGCTTCTCCACCGCCAATCTTGAATGCCAAGGTGGTTCGTCTTCATCACGGGCTGGGCGCCGGCGCCCCCGCCATTGTTTCTTGGGAGCGTTGGTTGATTCCCGGCCCGAAGTTGTGGGCGGTGAGGGGCGGATTCTTCTTGGCGGGCGGGGAGTCTTCTTCATGGGATTCGTAGGCGTGCTGAATCCACCATTCTAAACATGGCGCTGGAAAACGGCGAACCGAGACCAAATCGCGGGCATTTGCTTTGCCCTCAACAAAACGTTCGTTGCCGGCGCTGAGCTCGTCCCAGAGTTGGTCTTTGGCCGGAACGGCTTGCGATTGCTGCGCGGCGAAAGAAGAAATTCCCAGGCAGAGAAAAGCTAAGTGCGGCTTGGATTCGCATAATGCAGGAAGGTATACGCCTTCAACTCTGCGGAAACAAGGACTAGCGGTGTTAGAAGCGACCTTAGGCAGCCGGTTTTTCCTTATGCGTGGTCTGGCGTTCACGGTGACGCTCGTCCCACTCGCAGCGGATCTGCTCGTAGCGCGCCTTGAGCTCGTCGAGTTCCTTATCGGAAAGGTTCTCGATGTCGATCATCTCGTTGTGAGCGTGCTGGATCGAGCGGATTACTTCATCGAGTTTCAGGTGCAGTGCTTTGGCGTCGCGGTTCTGCGTGTTTTGGATGAGAAAGACGATCAGAAACGTCAGCACCGTGGTGGCGGTATTGATGACCAGCTGCCAGGTGTCGGAATAACTGATAGATCGGCCCCATGACCGCCCACAAAATGCAGGAGGCACATGCCAGCAGAAAGGCGAGCGGCGACCCTACCCAGCGGGCCGTATCGGTGGCAATGCGCGAAAACCAGATGGAAGCGGTCTCGCGGCGGGCCACGTCACGCTTCGCGATGTCGAATTCCTTGGCGCGTGTCGATGCATTTCCGTTGTTGTCGCGAACTGGCATACCAAGGTTAGATGCCGGTTCGGAAGCACGCGCCGGCTCTGGCGGGCTTTCAGGCGAGAGAAGTGTCTTCTTCGTGGAGACGGCGGAGCTCATCTGGCGCACGTGCGGGCAGGTCTGCGTTGGGCTGTAGAGGGGGGCGGAGCTGCTCGACAGAGCTGGCCGGCAGGATTTCACGTTCGAAGACCACGCCGAAGTTGCGCGGCCACGTTCTCGCTTACTTCTTCAAGCGAGAGCGGTTTTACGGTACGCGTCGAGAAGACCGCCGCCACTTCGCGATTCAGCGACGTCACCGGCTTGTCGCTGATGCCGCAAGGGACGATGCTTTCGAATCCCTTCAGATCGGTGCTCACGTTCAACGCGAAGCCGTGGGAAGTGACGCCACGTGAGATGTGAATGCCCATCGCACAAAGCTTTGCTGGGTCTTTGCTTGCGGTAACACCAGCGATGGGGCGCGTCCACACGCCGGTAAGTCCCTTCAACTCGTTGAGTCACGACTCCGTACTCAGCGCAGGTGCGAATGATGACTTCTTCCAGCTTGCGCATGAACTCGACCGGGTAGAGAGTCTTGTGTTTGCCGTCGGTGCCGCTGAAGCCACGGAGGTCAAAGATAGGGTAGCCAACGAGCTGGCCCGGTCCGTGGTAAGTGACGTCGCCGCCGCGATTGATTTCGAAGAGCTCGATGCCGCGGCGCTTGAGCTCTTCTTTCGATAAGAGAATGTTTTCAGCTTTGGAGTTGCGGCCGAGGGTGATCACCGGCGGATGCTCGAGCAGGAGCAGTACGTCGCCGATCGCGCTTTGTTTTCGTCGTTCGACCAGCTCTTGCTGCAGTTTGAGCGCGTCGGCGTAAGAAGTGAGGCCGAGTTGGAGGAATCGGATCAAAATACCTCGCGGCGGCGTGGCTTAGGCGGGCACTTCTACGTAGCTGGAGTAGCTGCTCGGCTCCGGAATCGCGAGTCCCTCTTCTGCTAATCCGTCCAGGTGGAACCGGATCGCCTCTTGCATGTTCTTTTCGACTTCCTGTCGTGTCGATCCAGTTGCCACGCAGCCGTCCAGGTCCGGGGAATATGCGGGAAATCCAGTGCCCGTCTTTTCGACTACGACCAAATATTCTTCATTTCTTTAACCCCGATTGCTTCAAAACACTGTTTAGCGTACCAGGTGCTAGTCTTCGTTGAGCTTTCCCGGAACAGTCGACAAGCCCCGTCTTCGTCGAGTGCTTGTACTCACGATGGCTGCCGCGTGTCCGCGCCAGGTACCAGCCATCGTCTTCAATCATTTTAATGATTTCCTTGACCTTCATGACAAGGAAATCAGGCGTTGATCGGCATGCCGTTCACGCTGAAGCCATCCAGCAGCGCCTCTTAAAGCGTAGGATGCGCGTGGATGGTGAACATCATCTCTTCCACGGTCGCTTCCATGTCCATCGCGGTCACGGCTTCGGAGATCAGCTCCGTCGCCTTCGGCCCGATGATGTGTACGCCCAGTATCTCGCCGTACTTCGCGTCGGCCACGACTTTCACGAAGCCATCATGGCTGTCAACGATCGTAGCTTTCGAATTGCCGACGAACGGGAACTTGCCGACTTTCACTTCGAGGCCGCGGCTTTGGCGGCGGCTTCGGTCATGCCCACGCTGCCGATCTCGGGCTCGGTGTAGGTGCATCCCGGAACGCGGCCCTTCTTCACCGGGCGCGCGTACTTGCCGGCCAGCTTCGCCGCCACGACCATGCCTTCCATCGAACCCGGCGTGCGCGAGTTGCGGCAGGTCCGGCGACGATGTCACCGATGGCGTAGACGCCCGGCTCGGCGGTCTCCATCCATTCGTTCACTTGGATGAATCCGCGGTCGAGCTTCACCTTCGTTTTCTCGATGCCGACATTGTCGGTGCGCGGCGCGCGTCCAATCGCGATGAGAACTTTCTCGGCTTCGACTTTTGTCTGCTTGCCGTCCGCGGTGTAGGTCACGGCCACGCCGTCTTTCGTCTTCTCGACCTTCTCCGTCTTCGCTGACGTCACTGAACATTGATGCCGCGCTTCTTGAACGCGCGCACAGTTCCTTCGAAACGTCTGCGTCTTCCACCGGAACGATGCGGTCCAGCATCTCGATCAGCGTCACTTCCGAGCCGAACGATTTGTAAGACGAAGCAAACTCGAGCCGACCGCGCCTGAACCGATGATGACCAGCGATTTCGGAATCGCATTCAGGCTGAGGATCTCAATGTTGGTAAGGATGCGCGTGTCCGGTTCAGGCCGGGCAGCATGCGCGCCTCAGAGCCGGTGGCCAGGATCACACTCTTGGCCTTCACGTAATTGAATTCGCCGGCCGCGCGCCGCCGCCTTCGGTTAGCACTTCAATGGTGTGGATGCCGTCTTTGGCCGGGCCGGTCAGGCGTCCGTAGCCTTCAATGGCGTTGACCTTGTTCTTGCGCATCAGGAACTCAAGTCCCTTGGTGTGCTTGGTCACGATCTTGTTCTTGCGGTCTTGCACGGCCTTCCAGTTGATGGTGGCCTTCTCGACGCCTTCAATGCCCAACTCTTTGCCTTCTTTGATGTGGTCAAAGATCTCCGCGTTGAACAGCAGCGCCTTCGTGGGGATGCAGCCCACGTGCAGGCACGTGCCGCCCAGCTTGTCATCTTTCTCGATGAGCGCGGTCTTCAGTCCATACTGCGCCGGCGCGGATGGCGGCGGTGTATCCGGCAGGGCCGGCGCCGATGATGGCAACGTCATAAATCGTGTCTGGCAATGGAGTGCTCCTCTTACTGGGATGAGTGCGGGATACTACGCAAACAGATGATTGTAGTTGAGGTGAGGATTCAAGCGCTAACTTCCAGCACCTAAGGTAGTGTCTCAGTTTGAAAAATCCTAGCATTGGCCATGCGCTTGGTGTCCAATGAACTATGGTCAGAGTGCTCCTGTGGCTAAATCGCGTATTTTTAGGGCTGCTGCTTTGTTTCTGGCTATTACTGTTTCTTGAAGTTTTTCCCGCACTGGCATCACATGGCATCGAAGGCCTACGGGGGCAGATCGCTCACATCTTTGGCACTTGGCAACCGGGATGGACAATGTCAGAAACCACGCTTGCGATAACTCGCGTGTACGAATATCTCATCGTTATCATTCTGCTGACGTGGCTGAGTGTTGAAATCGAGCGATTGTTACGCCGCCGCAGTTTGGTTCTCCAGTAGCCCCACCAATTCTTCCAGCGACCAAACGTGGTCTGCAAGACCCGCCGCCATCGCCGGGGTGATTCGCAGAGTTTTGTGAATTCTGGCGAAATTGTAATGCAGGAAGTGAAGCGCAACGGCTGCCATATGGTTCTCAATCTTTTTGCTGAACCCAATTGTCAGGCGTGTGAAGCGGCGCATCTGCATACGCATGGTCAGGTTCTGGCGTTTACATAACTAGTGCTGACATGCTTGGGATCGGGATTGCCGCTAACGGTTTTCATGTCGCATCCGATGCAACGGGCGGGGCTGTATTGCCGCTCCGGTTCCATCGAAGCACCGTAAATCTTTTGAAGCTGGGCATAGTCGCATTCCATGCCGAATGCGCCTTCCACGGCTTCCAGATAAGCCTTGTGGCCATCAGTAGTGATCTGTACGCGCCCTTGGATGCGGCTAGCGCAGTCTTGCATGAAATCCTGAGCCCATCCCGCATCACGGCCACCAACGAGGTAAGAAACGCAAAGTTTTGTATCGGCATCAATCCCAGTCCAAGTCCAAGTATCTCCCCAACCTTCCAGCTTCTTTCGGGGCTGGTGTTTTTCGCTTTGGCTCCAACGAATGACCAAATTTCATCGCACTGTAGGCGGCGCACGCGCACGTTACGCACCGTCTCATCGTGGAACTTCATCGCGGCGGCTCCAATGTCCACGAGCAGCTTGGAAACGGTGTTGATGGAAACATCGCACAGGCGGGTGGTGGCGCGGAGGCTGTTGCCCTCTACCAGTAGCCCGATGATCTTTACGCGGGTCTCAAGTGGGAGCCGATTCATGGGTCAAGCTTAAAGAACAGCCTACTCTTTGTCAAGCATAAAGTTCAGTTTGTCCAAATTTGCAATTTTGCCATTTTAGTGTATTCTGTATCCATGCCAATGCCCCCTCGCACCCGTCTCAGATGATCGAAGCGAGTCTTCAGCAGCGCGGCTGGACTCAGCGCGTGCTGGCAAAGGTTCTCGGTCTTACGGAAACTCGGGTCAGCAAAATTATGAATAACCAGACACCGATCACCACCGAGATCGCGCTTCAGCTTCAGACCGTTTTAGAAATTGACCCCAACGAATTGCTAAGACTGCAAACCAGCTACGAACTCGCGAAAGCGCAATTGGAGTTTCGCATAGACCCCAGCGTTCAGACCCGCGCAAAGGTGTTCAGTGATCTTCCTATCACTGACATGATCAGGCGCGGATGGCTAAAGGGGGTCACTGACATCAAAGACCCTCACCTCGAAGAGGCTCTTCGCGCGTTCTTAAACACCGATGCTTTCCCACACGCTGCCAAGAAAACTCACTCGGGTACCGAGACAACGCCAGCGCAACTTGCATGGCTGCATCGTGTCCGGCAGCTTGCTGTAGATGTCCCCGCGCCAAAGTATTCACGGAGCAATTTGGTTTCGGCTCTGGCAAAACTTAAGGCTCTGCTAATCTCCGCCGAAGGCGTCCGCAAGGTGCCACGCATTCTGATGGAGTCCGGCGTCCGCTACGTCATTGTAGAGTCGCTTCCATCGGCCAAGATAGACGGCGTGTGCTTCTGGATTGGCGATTCTCCCGTCATTGGCATGTCGCTCCGTTACGATCGCATCGACAACTTCTGGTTCGTGCTTCGCCACGAGATCGAACACGTCCTACGCGGCCACGGTAAAACAGCCCCCATGTTGGACACCGAATTGGAAAAAGAACGCGCTGGTACTTCCGCCGATGTTCCAGAAGAGGAACGCGAAGCCAATGCGGCAGCAGCGGACTTCTGCGTCCCCCGCTCAAAGCTAGACAACTTCATAGCTCGCAAGGCTCCCGTATTCGTGGAGCGCGATATTCGTGGCTTTGCCGCCACGCTTCAAGTTCACCCCGGTCTCATCGCCGGACAGTTGCAACACCAAACTGGTCGTTACGATTTGTTCCGCAATCACCTAGTGAAAGTGAGAGAGATTGTTAAACCCAGTGCTAACGCCGATGGCTGGGGTGATGTCGCTCCAATTGGAGCATAAGGAGCCTTTAATGGCTAACGCAGTACAAAAGAGACAGAAGTTTATTCGCTACTTCCGAGGTGTAAAGGGAGTAACCGAAGCAGACATGAAAGAAGTTGCCTTGCTGGCGAAAAAAATGGGCTGGCCACTTCCCAAACCCAAAGATCCGATCGATCTCTTGGCGAAGCAGTTTGCCGATGCTGCCAGCGAAGAGATGCGGGAAGACAAGGCAACTAAGAAGCCCTACAGGGCAAACCTGTCGTACCTATCGCGTGTGTCGAACGGGAAGCAACTGTGGCTCTGGTTCGACGTGGACGAGGCAACGCGAGATCAGATGCAAAAGGGCTTGCGGCAATACCGTGAGCACCTAGTCGACGAAGCGGTGATCGGACTCAATACCGCTGAACACTGGAACCGCAAGCACCCCGGCCAAATCCCGCTACCGTTTGTCACAGACCTGAGTTCTGATGTTGCGGAACGGGGTAACGCACCGCTGGAAGAACAGCAGAAGCTTGGTTAACTCTTCTTCCAGCGGGCATGAGCAGCGACACGGGCAATGTCGGCGCGGTCGGCAGCCGTTAGAGCCTTTGCCCTTGCCTTACCACCCTTTAGACCGCCGCTTCGGCCACGAACTGAAGCGGCGCGTTTCTTGGGCGACACGTCGTCGGGAGATTCGCCAGCGGCAATATCAACTATCAACTTGGCAAGTTGGTCGGATCGCGAGGGCGTTTGGCCATGCACCTAGCCTGCCACGTCCCGCGACTTCCCGCCATAGCCCGCAACTTCAAACTGAGACACTACCGCACCTAACGCTTGTTTGTAGCGGACTCGCGTCGGATTGAGCACCTCAAGAGCTCATCCAGACCGTACTCAAAATCAAAAATAAACTTCATCTGCGAACCCGAACAGATGTAGAACCTACCGTCATAGTTGTTGACACTTTCATCCAATTTAACCCCCTGCGCGTGAGAGTCTGGGCTCTGGAAATAGAAGGTGTTGTTATCGCCTTTGCGTAGGTTCGGTCCCAGAAAAATGTAGGTTTGCACAAGTGGGTTTCGAAGGTTGGGGTCCGAATAGTGTACGAAATAGTAGCTGCTGCCCGGAACCAGACTCTTAGGATTTACCGGCTCTGCAGCCTCTCCAAGCTCTGTCCTTTCAAACCGCACGCCATCACCCCAGCAACTTCGCCGCGTCCTTGGCGAAGTAGGTCAAAATCATGTCCGCGCCGGCGCGCTTGATTGACGTGAGCGACTCCATCATCACCCGTTCGCCATCCACCCAGCCGTTCTTGGCGGCTGCCTGGATCATCGCGTATTCGCCCGAGACCTGATACGCCGCCAGCGGTGCGTTGAAGCGCTCGCGCGCGGCGGCGATCACGTCGAGGTAGGGCATCGCGGGCTTCACCATGATCATGTCGGCGCCTTCTTCCAGGTCGCTCTCGATCTCGCGCATGGCTTCCCTGATGTTGGCGCCATCCATCTGATAGGTGCGGCGATCGCCGAATGCGGGAGCTGAATCGGCAGCCTCGCGGAAGGGCCCGTAGAAAGCGGAAGCAGAATTTTGCCGCGTAGGAAAGAATCGGCGTGTTCTGGTTGCCGGATTCATCCAGCGCAGAGCGAATCGCAGCGACGCGACCGTCCATCATGTCGGACGGCGCGATGATGTCGATACCGGCCTTCGCGAGCGAAACGGAGGTCTTCGCCAGAATCTCGAGAGACGCGTCGTTCACGATCTCGTAGTCGGCGTCCTGAGCGGCAGCGGCCGCGGCTCCGGATTTTTTGCCTACGCTCTTACTAGCGTTGGTAGTAGTGCGTTTCACCACTCCACAATGCCCGTGGCTCATGTACTCGCACAGGCAAACGTCGCCGATGACCAGCAAATCTTTGACTTCGCGCTTGATGGCTCTCGTGGCCTGCTGCACGATGCCGTCTTCGATCCACGCACCCGAAGCCTGTTCGTCTTTCGACTCTGGCAGACCAAAGAGGATGATGGCTTGAATCCCGAGAGAGCGCGCCGACTCCGCTTCCTTAACCGCCTGGTCCACGGAAAGGTTGAAGACGCCTGGCATGGAGCGGATCTCTTTCCGCACACCGTTGCCAGGACAAACGAAGAGCGGGTACACGAGGTTCGCCGGGCTCAATCGGGTCTCGCGAACCAAGTTTCGCAACCCGGCAGAAGCCCTTAGACGCCGCATCCGGTGGACTGGAAATGACATAGAATCCGAATTTTAACAGAGCTGTATCGATGCGAGGGACGTGTCCGAAGGTACGATGCCCGGCATTACCTCCGTAACTTTCGTACATGGGCGAGCTATAGAACAATGGTAACCATCGATGCTTAAACAGGCCCAACGTGCGTGGCTGTTCGCAGCCGCAATAGTGGCGGTGTATGCCGCCGGAACACCCTTGCTCGGTAGGGGCTTCAGCCTCGCCGTCTTCGGGAACGCACTGCAATGTCTGGTGGGGATCCTGCTGGTGGTCGCTTCATGGTCGAATGTTCGCAGCGGCACCCCGGAGATGCGCAAGTTCTGGGTGCTGATGACCGTTAGCTTCGCGCTCTGGGGCTTGGGCCAATTTGTCTGGACCTACTACGAAGTCTATCTCCGGCAGGACATGCCGCAGGTATCGCCCTGGGACGGCTTGTATTTCCTGAAAGGTATCCCACTGCTTGCGGCGCTAGGTTTGCAGCCACACCGCGAGCCGGCTAAGGACCGCCCGAACATCGGCCTGCTCGATCTCTCCATCATCGTGCTGTGGTTCGTGTACCTGTACTTCTTTTTCGTGACGCCGTGGCAGTACATCCACCTTGATGCTTCGGAATACGGCATCAACTTCGCGCGGCTGCAATTTTTTGAGAACCTGATCTTTGTCGGCCTGCTGGGCACTCTATGGCTGCAGGCGAGCGGCGGATGGCGCGTACTCTATCGCAGCTTCTTTGGCGCGGCAGCACTTTACTTGCTCGCCTCGCAAGCCATCAATGTGGCCATTACGCACGACGCCTATTACACCGGCAGTTACTATGATCTGCCGCTAGTGGCTTCCGTATTGTGGTTTGCGGTCGGGGCGTGGATCGCCCACTACGAGAACCTGCAGGAGCAGCGCACACCTCCTCCGGCACACCTGAAGGGGCTCTGGCCCGCCCGCTTGGCCATGGTAGCGACGGCAAGTATCCCGGTCATGGGGGTCTACACCATGTTCGGCGGATACACCCCGCACGGCATCGTGATCTTCCGCCTGGTCCTGACCTTCGCTGCCATGCTGGGCTTGACCTCATTGCTCTTCTGGAAGCAGACGCTGGTCGACCGTTCGCTGGTGCACTTCCTGCTGCGGTCGGAAAATTCACTCGACGACATGAAGCGCTTGCAGTCGCACGCCATCCAGTCGGAAAAGATGGTCGCATTAGGACAACTGGTCGCAGGCGCGGCGCATGAGATGAACAATCCGCTGACCTCGATCCTGGGATATTCAGACTTGCTCGCCAACGATCCGGCGCTTTCCGAAGGCCCGCGCGAGATGGCCGGCAAGATCGGCAACCAGGCCCGGCGCACGCGACGGCTGGTGCAGAACCTGCTTTCCTTTGCGCAACAGTCACCAGGGGAGAAGAAGCCGGTGAACATCAATGCGCTTATTACGAATGCCGTGCAGCTTCGCGAACTTGACCTGGTGAGCCATAAGATCGAACTCACGATGCAGTTGGAAGAATCTCTGCCCGGTGTTTGGGGCGATCCCAACCTTCTGCTGCAAGTCGTGTTTCATCTGCTGAACAATGCCGTGGACGCGCTCTCCGAAAACGGCGGCGGCAAGGTGGTGTTGCGCACCTACCGCGAGCAGAACAATGTCACGATCGAAATCGCGGATAATGGTCCCGGATTGAAGGATCCAGGCCGCGTCTTCGATCCCTTTTACACCACCAAGCCCGTTGGCAAGGGCACCGGACTTGGACTGAGCGCTACCTACGGGATCATTCAAGACCATCAGGGGCAGATCACCTGCCATAACCGCACGCAAGGCGGTGCACTTTTCCTGATCCGTCTCCCCGCCTTAGGCGAAGCCGCCCCCGATCCCAACGAATCAGTGCGTATGGCCGCCCGGGACTGACCGCGCTGCACAAAAATTCCGCAGCGACTTAGCCCGCACCAAATATTGAGAATCCATGGATTATCTCTATAATCCAATCTGTAATGCGCTACGGACCAGAACATAAAACGCGAACCCGCGACCGCATCGTGCGGAACGCCTCGCGCAAGGTTCGAGCGGAAGGCCTGAGCGGGCCTGGTGTCGCGAGCGTGATGCAAGCATCGGGATTGACCGTCGGAGGGTTCTACAAGCACTTTCGGAGCAAGGACGAGCTTCTCGCGGACGCGATCGCCCAGGGATTCTCAGATTCCAGCGAAGAGATGTATACCGCACTCCAAAAGCTGCCGCCAAAGGAGAGGTGGAAGGCGATCATCCGTCAGTACCTTTCGCTCGAACACTGCGACCACCTCGACACCGGCTGTCCGGTTGCGGCGCTGGCCACTGACATCCCCCGCGCGAAGCTCCCCGTCAGAACCCGCATTGCGCAACTAATGAAGGAACGCACCGCGCGGTGGCTGGAATTCATGCCGGGAAAAACCGCAGAACAGCGGGAGCAAAGCTTCTTTGTCATCTTTGGTGGAATGATGGGCGCTGTCTCGCTCGCCCGCCTTTTCACCCAGCCTGCCGACCGGCGGGAAATCCTACACAGCATGCGAGATCACCTATTGCAGAGCTTTTAATTTTTTTGCGACCTTTGGATTATATCGATAATCCTATTGGCCGACACACTAAGTCTTGAAAGGACTTCTATGAAACTAACCGGGCGCACCATCCTTATTACCGGAGGCTCAGCCGGAATCGGCCTTGCCTTCGCACTCAAATTTCTTGAACTCGGCAACGATGTGATCGTGACCGGCCGCCGCCAGGCAGTGCTCGACGACGTAAAAGCCAAGTACCCGAAACTCCACACGTTCCAGAGCGACGTGTCTGATCCCGCGCAGATCTCCGCGCTCGCGGCGCGCGTGAAAGCAGTATTTCCCAAGCTCGACGTGCTGATGAATAACGCAGGCGTTATGCTCTACAAAAACCTCAAGCTCCCGACGACTGACCTAAGCGGATTAATGACGGAGATGAACACCAACGTCGGTGGCGTGATACGCACGACCTCCGCATTCATCGACATCCTTACTGCCAACAAGGGCACGGTGGTCAACCTCTCCTCTGGGCTCGCATTCGTGCCGCTACCGCCCGCGCCGATCTACTCCGCCACTAAAGCCGCGGTCCACTCCTATACCCAATCACTCCGCTTCCAATTGCAAGAAACCGGTGTGGAGGTCATCGAGATCATGCCGCCGGCGGTGAAGACCGACATGACGACTGAGCTCGGCGACGAGGGCCTCAGCATGATCACGACGGATGAGTTGGTGAAGCAGTCGTTCGCTTCCCTGAAGGCGGGTGCGCTCGAAGTGCGGCCGGGGCAATCCAAAATACTGGCGTGGATGCGCCGCCTCGCACCTGATTTCATCAACGGGCAGCTCTGGAAGGCGTCTAAGGGCCTGGTTCCAGCAGAGGCCGCATAGCCCGAAGCTGCTCAGGACCGACCACATGCGCCGTGTAACATTGATGCGTTGTGCCTGATCCACTCCAACATTCCAGCTCGCCGGTGCTCGAGTTTCCCGCGCTGCGTGACCTGCTGCGCGCGTACACGCATTCTCCATTGGGCGCGGCGCGCGCGGCTGCGCTGGCCCCATCGCGGGATCGCGGTTGGTTTGAGGAACAGCAGCAGCTGACCGCTGAGCTGCGCGAGTTCATTCGCGTAGGCGGCGGATTCGAGTTTCACGGTCTCGAAGATCACGGCCAGCTGATCGCTCGCGCCGCCATCGCCGGAGCGGCGCTGGAGTCGCTGGAGCTGCGCGACATCGTCACCGTGATCGAGCGCGCGACGGAGTGGCGCAAGATCGCGCAGCAGCCTCCAAAAGCAATGCAGCAGGAATGGGACGCGGTTGCGCGGCTCTCTGCGCGCATCGGCGACTTCTCCGACCTGCTGCGCTACTTCAAGAACAAGATCCTGCCGGACGGCACTCTCGACGACAAAGCTTCGCCCGAACTTGCGCGCGTGCGTCGCGAGATCGAAAAGCAGAAACGAGTGATCCAGGAATCTTTGCGCGCCCACCTGCGACGCCTTACCGAAGGCGGCGCCGCGCAGGATGAGCTGATCACTATCCGCGGCGAGCGCTTTGTCATACCGGTGAAAGTCGAGCAGAAGCGCAAGGTGCAGGGCGTGGTCCACGGCGCCAGCTCCAGCGGCCAAACGGTTTACCTCGAGCCGATGGAGACCATTGAGCAGAACAACGAACTCGTCCGGCTCATCGACGACGAGCACGAAGAGGTACACCGCATCCTGCTGGAGATGACGGGCCGAGTCGGCGCGCAGGCGCCAGCGATCGCTGCCGCGACCGATGTCCTCGCCGAACTTGAATTGCAATTCGCCAAGGGTCGCTTCGCTAACGACTATCAGTGTGTCGCGCCGGTCTTCAGCAGCGGGACTCTGTCGCTCGACAAGACCCGGCATCCATTGCTGGAACGCAATCTGCGCGGCAAAGGTGGAAGTGTTATCCCGCTATCGCTGGAGATGACCGGAGATCAGCGCCAGCTCATCATCAGCGGTCCCAACACCGGCGGAAAGACCGTCGCTCTGAAAACCATTGGCCTGCTGGCATTGATGGCACAGGCCGGCATTCCGGTCCCGGCACAAAAGGCGGAGCTGCCGGTATTCGATGCCGTGCTCGCTGATATCGGCGATTACCAATCCATCGAGCAGAGCCTGTCGACTTTTTCCGCGCACGTCACCAACATGGATTTCATCTCGCGCACCGCCACGCGCGATTCGCTTGTACTGCTCGATGAGCTTGGATCGGCGACCGATCCGGAAGAAGGCGCGGCGCTTGCCGTTGCCATTGCTGAACACTTCCGCGCGGCCGCATGTGTCAGCGTGATATCCACTCACCACACTTCGCTGAAGGTCTACGCCGCGAACGCTAGTGGCGTTGTGAACGCGTCGGTCGGGTTCGACGAAGCCACGCTGCAGCCGACGTACGAGCTGCGCGTCGGCGTTCCCGGCGCTTCCGCCGGAATCAACATCGCGCAACGGCTTGGATTGAACCGCAGCATCATCGATTCCGCTCGCTCGCGCCTCAGCTCCCAGACGCAGGACATCGCCCGTTTCCTGGACAAGCTCAATTCCGATATCGCCGAGATTGAACGCGAGCGCTTCGACCTGCGCAATCGCGAGCAGGAAGTAGCAAGAGAAAAGAACCGCCTGGGCGCGGAAGGTATGAAGGAGCAGCGCGCCAAGCTCAAAGAGTTGGAGAAGAAACTCGATCAGGTGCTGCGCGACCTGGAGTATCGCGCGCGGGAGGCGGTTGGTGCGGTACAGGAGCGGGTTGCCGCGACCAAGCTTGGCAAGGACGCGGAGCGTCGCGTTGCCAAGCTGCGCCGCGAATTCAAGGAGCAGTTCGATTCCACTGTGGTAGCGCACACCACCGGTGCTGACGTTGGCGATCCGCACGCGCAGCCGCGGCTGATCAAGAACATCGCGGTGGGCGACACCGTCAAAATGAAGTCGTTAGGAAGATCGGGAACGGTGAAGCGCCGCATCGACGACAACACGTTTGAAGTCGAAGTCGGCATCATGAAGATGAAGGTCGCGCGTGCCGATGTCGCTGAAGTCCTGAATCGTCCTGAGGAAGAAGACAGCGAGAAGCCGCGTATCTCTCCAGTGCAGGCGGCGCGCGCGCGGGGCATATCGATTTCCGTGGACACCGACTCCGCCCCATCCGAGATCAACGTTATCGGCGAGAACGTCGACGAGGCTACGCGCCTGGTCGAGCGCTTCGTGGACCGCGCCTTCCTGGCCGGGCTGCCGCGCGTACGCATCGTGCATGGCAGCGGCATGGGCATTCTACGGAAGGCGCTGCGCGATTACTTGCGCACCCATCCCCACGTTGCCACTGTGTCCGAGCCGCAGCAGAATGAAGGTGGCGCGGGAGCAACGGTGGTGGAGTTGCGAAGCTGAGGATTCTTACCGTTCCAGCTCGCCCTGCTCTTTAGAAGAGTGTGGATAGAACCTGCTGAAGCGATGGTTGCAGTCGTGGCAGCGGAAGGGGACGATGCCGATCCAGGAGAGAAAATGTTCCATGCTTCCTCGCCGGCGCGAGCGACCACAATTGCTGGAACCACAGATGGGGCAATACATAAGTTGATCCAAATTCCATCCTAAACTGATTTCGCGAGGTTCTTCAGGTACCAAAGTGCGACACGCCGCGCGAAATGGTACTAGCGTCAGATTGATGGCTTGTCCCTAGAGGTTAGAGATTTTTGCGGATAGATTCCAAGCATCCCTCGATGTTCTCGATAGATGTGGAGTAGGAGAAGCGCAGGTGGCCTTCGCCGTGCGGACCGAAGACGATGCCCGGAATGGTGGCGACCCTCGCCTGCATCAATAATCTTTCGCCGGCCGCGCGGCTATCGGAATCGATCTGCGTGACCTTAGGGAAGATGTAGAACGCGCCCGCGGGCGCTGAGCACTGGAATCCTAACTTTTGCAGACCGCTGGTCATCAGGTCACGGCGCTTGCGATATTCACCACGCATCGCCGAAAAATAATTCTCATCGAGAGTGAAAGCTTCAACGGACGCCCACTGTGCCGGAGTCGAGACGCCATTGGTCGAATAGAGCACTGCTTTGCGCAGGGCGGTCATGAACGGCTCGGCGGCGACGACGTAGCCCATGCGCCATCCCGTCATGGCAAAAGATTTCGAGAGCGTGAAAGAAGTGATGGTGCGCTCGAACATGCCCGGCAGCGAAGCGATTGAAACGTGCTGGCCGTCGTAGACAAGGTCTTCGTAAGCTTCGTCGGCCAATACGATCAGGTCATGTTCTCTGGCGAAGGCGGCGACCTGCTCCGCTTCCGCCCGCGTAAACGTTGTGCCGGATGGATTCTGCGGCGAGTTGTAATAGATGCAGCGCGAATTCCGAGTCAGGTGCTTTTCCAGCGTCGCGCGCATACCGTCGCGTCGCGCTTCCTCTGTCGATACCAGCACCGGCTTCGCTTCACAGAAATTCGCCAGATCGACGATCGGCGTCCAGTACGGCGAGAAGATCAGCAGCTCGTCGCCGGGGTCCATCACCGATTGGAATGCGCCGAAGAGGCTCTGCATGCCGCCATTGGTGACGATCACGTGCTCGAGTTCGGCGGGAATCCTGTTCTTCCGCTTCACCTTCTCGAGTATCGCCTCGCGCAACGGCGCAATCCCAGACGACGGAGCGTAGCGCGTCTTGTTTTCCTTGAGCGCGCGCATTATCGCGTCTTTAATGGGCTGCGGAGTCTCCATAAACGGCTCGCCGCCCTGGAATTCGAAGACCTGGTGGCCTTCGGCGCGCATCGCCATTACCCGGTTGCGGATCTGGACGATGTCGGAAAAGCCTACGCGATCGAAACGGCGTGCAGTGTGGAGTTGGGAGGTGGTTGTGCTCATTGCAGAACACAACAGTATATAGGAGAGCCACCCGGGCCCTTCATCCGCGCCACTCAGCCGCAGCGATGCGTGCGCTCCGCAATCTCCAGCTTGTCATTTGCGGCGCTGGCGGCGATCATCTTGCCGCATTTTGCGCAGAACGAGCACAACAAGCTTGGGTTCTCAGGAAGAGAATGGTGGGTGAAGTCCGTTTGCGGACTCGGCTGGGGAGTCTGTAAGGTCATTGCGGGCCCTGGTTCAGTTTGTATGAGACTAAGTATGGACCAGAATGGCTGAAAATCAAGCACTGTTTACGTTTTGACGCGCTACTCTGAGTAGCGGCCACATTAGTGCGGGAACAATTTCACCTCAGCCAGCAACACCAACACAGAACAGACGATAGCCGCGAGTGTGAGCGGGATCCCAGCCCGATGTATTGCCGATAACTGATGCGCACTCCTTTATCAGCGAGCAGCCGGAACCACATCATCGCGGCCAGCGAGCCGATAGGAAGCATCTTGGGGCCGAGGTCGCCGCCGATCAGCGCCGCCAGCGCGAGGAACTTGTTCACCTGCGGGCCGGCGCTGAAAGTCATGTCGCGGATGGCAAGTCCCATCATGTCGGCAGTCGGATGATTGTTGATGACCGATGACATCGTTCCTGGCGAGCAGTGCGGCAACGAAAATCATCACATTCAGCCGGCGTGGCCCGCGCGATGGTGCGAAGCCCATTCTGCAGCAAGGTTGTGAGTCCGGCATTGCGCAGTCCCACTGCGATCACGAACATTCCCGCCATGAACAAAATGACGTCCCATCCGATTCCGCGCACCACCGCTCTCGGGCAAACCACTCTCAACGGCGTGGTCGCGATGAGAGCCGATGCATGCCGACAGCGCGGCCATTTTCCAGAAAGGGAGGCCGAGCCAGTTCCGCAGAAGAAGGCGACCAACGTCAGCCCGAGCATTACGCCCATGATACGCTGCGATTTCGTCTGCGCTGGCGATGCGCTTTCGCCGCGCGCGAGCCGCGTCAAGCGCATAGGTACTTAGGCAACTCTCGGCGGAAGAAGAGACGAAGGCCCGCATAAGTCACCACCATGCTCGCGATCGCCGGCAACACCATCCAGCGCGCGTACTCGGCGAAGGAGATGGAAAACAAGGCTCGCTACCACGATATTGATGGGATTGCTGATCAGCAGTGCGCCGACTAGATTGGCCACGTAGAGCACCGCGAAGTAGTAAGGGGACCTTGTTAGCTTCGGTCCAGTCGTCTTGGGCGACATCTTCGATCAGGCGCCAGACCAGCGGGGTAAAGATCAGCACGGCGGCGTCGTTGGTGAAGACCGTACCGGTGACGGTGCCGAGCATGAAAATGTAAGTGAATAATTTCTGCCATCACCGCCGGCACGCAACGCGATCTTGCCGGGCCATGACGCGGAAGAGTCCGGTCTGCTCGGCGATCAACGTCAACGCCATCAGGGAAATGATGGTGACCGCGGGTGCGAAGAGGAAGCGCGCCATGGCGGCAAACTGCGGAAGCGTGACAGCGCCAGTGGCGAGTGTGAGCGCCCGCCGAGCAAACCCGGCCAATCCCTGGCGGATGCGGAACTGCCCAAACTTCGGCTTGGCGAGTGCCAGGCCGCAGGTGAGCAGAAGAATAGGGATGCTGGCCGTCGCCAATCGGGCTCCTTGTAAGTTCTGGGGAACGCTCATTGTAGGTGGGGTTGGCAGGCCGGGCAAAAGAATTCCGGTAGTGAATGGAATCCGTGTTGTTGATTATTTTTCGATGTGCCGATGGTCAGGGTGATCGGAAAGCAGCTCGGAACAGATGAGGCCGCCGAATATCAGGGCAGCAATGTAGCTGGCTGCTTTTTGGTCACTTACGGCGAAGTGGTGAACCGGCTTGTATATAAAAAAGGCAAGCGCAGCCGCAGCGAGAACTGTGCTGGCCAGACCCGCATGCCTCCCGAACTGGACTGCCACCCAGACCACGATCACCAAAAACACCAGCGGCAGAATTGATGGTGGTTCGGGGCTTCCGCGCCAGATCAAGACTGTGACCCCAATGGCGACTAAACAGATTGCCGCTCCAACAAGCTCACGGATGGCAATAGCGGACAGTTTCAGCACAGTTGTGTTAGATGCTGGTGAGGAAGACACGCCAGAGGGGAAAGAATGGCAGAAACACACAATTAGATCACTACCAGAATTCCGCTACAATGTCGCCCCATGCAAGGAAGACAGCCGAAAGTACGCCTCAACGGGATGGTGGGCGAAGTTCCCGCTCCAGCACTGAACATTTGTGGCTGAACGTCCTGCTGCTGTCGATTCCGGTCGCAATCGGGTTGCATCTCGCGGACGCGCCGCCGCTCGCAGTCTTTATCGCCTCCGGCCTCGGCATCATCCCGCTCGCAGGCGTGATGGGCGAAGCTACGGAAGCGCTCGCCTCGCATACCGGGCCCGACCATCGGCGGCATCCTGAATGCGACCTTCGGTAACGCGACCGAGTTGATCATTGCGGTGTTCGCTTTGCGAGCGGGTCACGTTCGAAGTGGTGAAGGCTTCGCTCTCGGGCTCCATCATCGGAAATATTCTTCTGGTTCTGGGCTCAGCATCGTTGTCGGCGGGCTGGGGCCGCGAGAAGCAGAAGTTTTCCCGCGCCGCCGCCGGAACCAACACCACCATGTTGTTCATCGCGGTGATCGCGTTGGTGATGCCGGCGGTGTACGAAGTTTCGGTTCTCGGCGGGCTGCATCACGAGCAGGCGCCCGTGCTGATGAATCTGAGCCTGTGGACGAGCGGCGTGCTCATCTGCATTTACGCGGTGAGCTTCATCTTCGTGCTGCACACTCATCAGCGCGTCTTCTGCTCGGAGCCCGTCGCCGAAGCAGACCAAGATTTCGAGACACAGGCGCTCATCGCGCTTGGCGACTGCGACCGTGCTGGTCGGAATGCTGAGCGAATTCCTGGTGGGCGAGATCGAAGCCGTGACCAAAGATCTGGGCTGGACAGAATTCTTCGTCGGAGTGATCGTCGTGGCGATCATCGGCAACGCCGCCGAACATTCCACTGCCATCATGATGGCGCGCCGCGACAAGATGGACCTGGCGATCTCGGTCGCAGTCGGCTCGAGCACGCAGATCGCGCTGTTCGTCGCTCCGCTGCTGGTTTTTCTTTTCGCTCGCGCTCGGCCACCCCATGACTCTGGTCTTTAATGCCTTTGAGATTGTGGCCATTGTGGTTTCGGTGCTGATCGTGCAGATGGTCTCCACGATGGCGAAAGTACCTGGTTTGAGGGCGCGCAGCTTCTGGCCGTCTACCTGATTATCGCGGTGAGCTTCTATTTTGTCCCTGGCTAGACTTTTAAGCTGCTGAATCTAAGCGATTTAATGCAATTTCCCCTTGGTAACTTGCAACCCGCTCCGAACGGCATAGAATTTGCTCCTTAGCTGGTAGGAGAGTTCCCCAATGACTTCCAAGTTCAATCGATATTTGTTGGCGATGGCCCTTTGCTGTGGCCCTTGCTCCGGGTGCGTTCGCAAAAGGCGGGCACGGCAAAGAGGCGGCGACAAAGCACACATGACAAAGACAGCCACACCGACCGCGACCATGACCGCGATAGCGACCACGATCGTGACCATGACAAGCGTCCCGCCGGCTGGGACAAAGGAAAGAAAAAGGGTTGGGGCGACTGCGATGTTCCTCCGGGACAGGTGAAGAAGCAGGGCTGCCATCCGGACGAGTCATCATCACGTGGCACATCACGACCGTGATGCGACCACGATCGAGACCATGACCGGGTTCGCATGCGCGACTCACGAGCGGAGACCGTGATCACCACACCAGCACGGTGAAGCCACGCCACCACCACGACGGTGAAGAAGACGACCACGACCAAAGCTCCGGCGCAGACCAGGGAACAGGCCGCCGCACCGGCGGCAAGGTCTTCAACGACGACGGCACCTGGCACTACGGCTCCAGCAGACCACGACCGCGACCAAGAAATAAGTTTTTCACTGCGCAGAAGGACGCCCTCCGAACTGGAGGGCGTTTTCCTTTTTGGCATAAGCAGGCGTGAAGTAGTTCTCGCCGGCGCAGCCGCGGCAAAGGTGCGCCCGATCCGCACTTACCTCCCGCTTGAAGTTGATGCCTTCGCCGCACTGTTCGCAGACGATGCGCTCGCCTTTGAATCCGGGGAACTCCTCCGGCGCGAACTCTACCTTCACATTCTGCACGTCGAAGAGGTCTGACTCGCTCATCTCGCGGTAGGCCAGCATCTGCTGCTGGTTCTTGCTCTCGATCTCGGGATGCATTTCGCGCGCCAGCGCCTTCGACGACTCCCGCGCCGCGATGCGAACCGCCTTTCCGCTTTCGAGGTCGACGAACGTTGCGGCCAGCTTGCCCCAGTCGCGGAACTTCAGCGCGCGCTTTCCAGGCGGCATCCGGTTACGACCGCGATCGCGTCGGTAGCACAGCGGTCTATCTCTACGAACGTCACCAGCCGCTTGCGGTCCTTTCCGCGCGGGTCCTCGATGCCGAGCTTTTCCAGACCTAGCATCGCGAGCCGCACCCCCAGGATCTGCCCGGCGCAAAGATGCCCGTGCGCCTGCTTCTGCGTCGGCAAGATATTGGTCGAGCGTCTTCATTGCGTCCCGCCGTCTGGCTTTCTCCGGCGTCTCAGCTACGTCGGCCGAGTGGCCGCGAACCTCGAAGGTGACTGCCTGTCCGCCGGCAGGCTCGAAGGTCACGCGAGTTGGATCGCGCTGCCATTTCGGCGCGGGACATTCGGAATCCGGGACTTCGCTGCCTTTGCGGCACCGATGAGCCTTTCGCAGAACCGGCTTTTTAGTTCCAAGCTGGGCCACCATTGCGGAGACCTTCGGTACCGTCTTCGGCGAGGCCGCAATAGGCGGCGTAGTCGCGGTACCAGCTCACTACCGAATAGAAAGGATCGAACTCCGGGAGGTTCACGGCAGAGACGTTTCCCGTGCGGCGGTTCACCAGCAGCCAGTCGCCCCGCTGCCACTTCCAGTTAGGAACTTTCTTCTGGTCTTCCGGCAGGTAATCGTTGATGCGGTAGGCGCGGCGGACCACAAACGCGCTATCGGTGACATCGTGCGCGTCGCCCGGTGGTGAACTCGCGCAATTTCCCGTCCACAACAGGGCGCGCACGGCGATCGGCTAGCGACTTCTCTGGCGTCACGAACCACTGCACGTTCATGGGCTTGCCGAAGCTGATGATGTGCGTCTTGGCGGCGTGCCACGCGCTCAGCGCCAGCACCAACGCAGCATAGCATGCAACCCGTCGCAACATACAGCCAGCCTATCGCTTTCGAGCCGGCCTCTCGCAACGTCCACGCACGCAAGCAACCCAAAGCAGCAGCTTTCCGTCAGAGTGTGTGGTGAACTCCCCTCAAAGCACAAGAACTGGCCGCCAGCAAGAAGTCCCGCCGCAAGCAGCCTTGCATCCTCGTGGTGGACGACAACGACCTGAATCGTGTCGTTGATGCGCGACCTGCTGGCTTCGCGCGGGTACTGCGTCGTTCACCGCTATGACGCCGATGAGGCGTGGCCCGCGATCCGTGCCCAGCATCCCGACCTGGTGCTTCTGGACGTGATCATGCCAGGCCGCTCCGGCTACGAGCTCTGCCGTGAGACTGAAGGAAAATCCGGCTACCCGGCTCATCCCGATCGTCATGATCACAGGACTGAGCGACCGCGATGACCGTATCCGCGGCAAGGAAGCGGGCGCCGACGAATTCCTGACCAAGCCGTTTTTTCCCGGAAGAACTCTTCGCGCGGGTGAAGTCGCTGCTGAAGATCAAGGAATTTACCGACGAGCTTGAGCACGCGGAAGCCGTTCTGAAGACGCTCGCCCTCAGCGTGGAAGCTCGCGATCCCTACACCGAAGGGCATTGCGAACGGTTGGCACGATATCACGCGACCTGGGTATGCATCTGGGGTTCGGCCCTGACGACGTCCTCGCACTGGAGCGCGGCGGCTATCTGCATGATCTGGGCAAGATCACCATCCCGGACGCCATCCTGAAGAAACACAACAATCTGACTCCTGAAGAGTGGGTGATCATGAAGCAGCATCCCGTGACCGGAGAGAACATCTGCCGTCCGTTGCGCAGCCTGCGCAACGTGCTGCCCATCATCCGCCACCATCACGAGCACTGGAACGGCAGTGGATACCCCGACGGCGCTGCGCGGTGAGGACATCCCGCTACTCGCGCGTACGCTGCAAGTGGGCGACGTCTACGACGCGCTGCGCACCGAGCGCCCTTATAAGCCCGCCCTGCGGCACGAACAGTGCGAGGCCACCATGCTCGACGAGGCACGCCGCGGCCTGTGGGACAAAGAACTCGTCCACGAATTCTTCTTCATGTTGCAGTCGCAGATGCGCGCAGCCTAGCTCAAGATTTGCGTCGCACGTCTCTCTGGTGAAAGAATCCAGAGTGGCTGCTGGCAACGGCGGCCGCGTTTTCCCACTCCAAGCTGCTGATGGATTTCGTGAAATATTCGATCGTCATACCCGCGTACAACGAGAGCGAGCGCATCGTCGCCACGCTCGACAAAGTGCTGGCCTACATCGCCGGCCGAGCCGGAGTTCGCTGGGAAGACAGAAGTTCTCGTCGTCAATGATGGCTCGCGCGATAACACGGCCCAGATCGTGAAGGGCTATGCGGCAAAGAATCCGGCAGTGCGTCTCATCGAGAACCCCGGCAACCGCGGCAAAGGCTACAGTGTCCGCAATGGGATGATGCAGGCCGTCGGCGACATCCGCCTGTTCAGCGACGCCGACCTTTCGTCGCCCATCTCGGAAGCTCCCAAGCTTTTCGCCGCCATCGCGGCAGGGAATGACGTCGCCATCGGCTCGCGCTGGCTCGACAGCCGCACCCAGACCGAGCGGCAATCGTTCTTCCGCCAGTTGATCGGGCGCGTCTTCAATCTTCTGTTACGGGTTTTCCTCGGGATTAAAGAAAAAGACACTCAATGCGGCTTCAAAGCA
>CAVQGF010000029.1:0-180632 GCA_963711965.1 uncultured Acidobacteriota bacterium
TATTGTGGTAGGTTTTCACTTCATTGGGATCTTCAATTTCTTAGCCGACGCAAACGTCTCAGCTTCCTCGTATCCCGAATCCACATGCCGCGCCACGCCGATGCCCGGGTCACAAGTGAGGACGCGCTCGATGCGCTTGGCCATCATCTCCGTCCCGTCGGCGACGGTGACTTGCCCGGCGTGCAGCGAGTATCCGATGCCTACCCCGCCGCCGTTGTGGATGGACACCCAGCTCGCGCCGCTGGCGGTATTCAGCATGGCATTGAGCAGCGGCCAGTCGGCCACGGCGTCCGAGCCGTCTTTCATCGATTCGGTCTCGCGATAGGGCGACGCGACCGAGCCGCAGTCGAGGTGGTCGCGCCCGATCACGATCGGCGCCTTCAGCTTGCCTTGTTTCACTAAATCGTTCATCGCCAGGCCGAATTCGGCGCGCTCGCCATAGCCGAGCCAGCAGATGCGCGCGGGCAATCCCTGGAACTTGATGCGCTTTTTTGCCAGATTGATCCAGCGGCTGAGGATGCGGTTCTGCGGATACATCTGCAGGATCAGTTCGTCGGTAACGGCAATGTCTGAGGCTTCGCCGGACAGAGCGACCCAGCGAAACGGACCGCGGCCCTCACAAAATAACGGCCGGATGTATTCCGGAACGAATCCGGGAAAGTCATACGCGTTCTTGACGCCGTGCTGGAACGCAAACGTGCGGATGTTGTTGCCGTAATCAAAGGTGATCGCGCCCATCTTCTGTAAACGCAACATACCTTCGACATGGCGGGCGATGGAACCGAGCGACTTCTCGGTGTAAGCCTTAGGATCACGATCGCGCAGCGCCTTGGCTTCGTCGAGCGACATGCCACGCGGCACATATCCGTTCAGCGGATCGTGTGCGGAGGTCTGGTCAGTCAGGATGTCGGGCAGCACGCCGCGGTCCGCGAGTTCGGGAATGACATCGGCGCAGTTTCCCACCAGCCCGACGGAGATTGCTTCCTTCTTGCGAATCGAATTCTTCAGGATGCGCAGGGCCTCGTCGAGCGAGTTCACCATGAAGTCGCAGTAGCCGGTTTTGAGGCGCTTCTTGATGCGTTCGGCGTCCACGTCGATACCGAGGAAGCACGCGCCCGCCATGGTGGCCGCCAATGGCTGCGCGCCACCCATGCCGCCCATGCCGCCGGAGACGACCAGCTTTCCGCTCAAGTCGCCGCCAAAATGCTTCTCTGCAGCGGCAGAAAAAGTCTCAAATGTTCCTTGAACTATTCCCTGTGAGCCTATGTAAATCCAAGAGCCTGCGGTCATCTGCCCGTACATCATCAAACCGGCGCGCTCGAGCTCGTTGAACTTCTCCCAGTTCGACCAATGGCCCACCAGATTCGAATTCGCGATGAGAACCCGCGGAGCGTAGTCGTGTGTTTTGAAGACGCCGACCGGCTTGCCGGACTGGACGAGCAAGGTCTCGTCGTTCTCCAGTTTGCGCAGCGAATCGACGATGGCGTGGAAGCTTTCCCAGTTGCGCGCTGCTTTGCCGGTGCCGCCGTAAACCACCAGGTCCTGCGGCCGCTCTGCTACCTCCTCGTCGAGGTTGTTGTGGAGCATGCGAAGTGCCGCCTCCTGCTGCCAGCTTTTGCAGGAGAATCTCGGTTGCCACGAGGCGCCTTGAGGGGAGAGTACCCAGCAGGCTTTTCGGTCAGTGTGGGCATAACAAATGATGGTAACGGATGACGGTGGTCAGTGGCCAGTGGTCAGGGCTTACCAGCTCGAATAGGCAGTGCCATCACAGGCCGTAGAGGGTGACGCGCTGTGAACGTCACTGATGCCGAGCGCGAGTTGATTCGCGCTAGCAAGCGAATCGTCTTGCATGGGGACCCAATCCGTTTGACCGGTGATGGGGTCTTTGGGAATCACTCGCAAGAAGCCTGACGAAACCAACTCTTCAAGAGACTGCGGCGCTTTCTGCTTATCGAGCGTGTACTGGTCGATACTGTGACGAAGAGTGAACAAATCCTGCTTGAGAACATTTTCAGCAGCGCGCCGCATGCCATGTTCCGAGCAGCACCCTGAGAAGAGCAGACTCGCGGCGACTACGCACAACGAGCCTCCTCGCATCACCAGCTCGCGTAGGCGCTGCCGTCGCTGGCGGTATTTTGCGAGGCGCTGTGGACATCGTTGATGCCGGGCTCGGATTGATCAGCGCTCATAAGCGAATCGTCCTGCACGGGGACCCAATCCGTCTGACCGGTGATGGGGTCTTTCGGGATCACTCGCAAGTAGCCGGAGGAGATCAACTCCTCCAGAGATTGCGGGGCCTTCTGCTTATCCAGGGTGTACTGGTCGATACTGTGACGAAGGGTGAACAAGTCCTGTTTCAAAACGCTTTCGTTTGCGTGACGGATGGATTGCGAATAATTTCCGACCGCTACTCCCAAGAGAATGGCAATGATGCTGATGACGATCATCAGCTCTACGAGCGTGAATCCGCGTTCGCGACAGCGCCGAAATTTAGAGATATCTACCATTCCGAGTATTTAGTCCCGTCGAGAGCAGTGCCCTGCGCCTTCGTGAAAACGTCAAAGACGTTCTGTCCACCCCACGAATCCGAATCCGGATCGTCCTGCATCGAGCGCATACCCCAATCGGTATTGCCGGTCATCGGGTCGACCGGGATGCGCCGCAGAAAGCGCAGCTTCTTACCATTAGAGTCTATTCCCTTGACCAGCGTTTCCAAGTCAGGCGGATAACCCTCGGTACCCACTTTGATCTGGAAGGCGCCGCGGTCAGCGGCGTCCTTGTAGCGATCGATCGCGTCGCGCATCTCCCAAAGGTCGCGCCGCAGCTCGCGCTCCCTTTCCCTGCGGACCGTGGTGCGGGCCAACGGAACCGCTGCCCCGGCCAGAATGGCTAGAATGGCGATGGCGACGATCAGCTCGACGAGTGTGAGTCCGCGTTCTCGGTGCCTGCGCAACATCATCAACTTATTGGATGCTCACCGTGGCCTGGCCCGCCGACATCATGATGGGCGTGCCGGCTTCGTCGCGCGGGAAGAGCCCAATAGGAGCAATCGTGGTCTGGCCCGGCGCTTTGGCAACAAAGGTCAGAGTGAACACGGAGCCGTTGCCGGTGACTCCGCCCGAGCCCGGCGGACGAGTACCGGTGATCTGCAACTTGCCCCCCGCAGTGTCATCACGATGCACGATGGCGACCGCTTGGCCGTCACTCGAGAGGAAGCCGCCGTTGGAGATGTTCGCCAGCTGCAGAAGTTTCGGATCATATTGCAGTTGCAGGCTGAAGGAATGCATCTGCTGCTGGCTGCTGAGCTGAACGTTGACGGTGAAGGTCTGTCCTTTGGTCTGCTTGGTGCTGGGCGGGTCAAAGGCCAACATGGCGCGGTCAGTGGTCACATTCGGCGCAGGCGCGGCGGCCGGCTGCTCTGGCTGCGCGGGAGCGGGTGCAGGCTGATTCGCGGCAACGGTCGGCGGATTATTACTCGCCTGCGGCTGCTGCGGAGCTACCTGCGGCTGCTGTTGCTGTGGAGCAGGCCTCGCCGGAGCGCGTCGCAACTCGATGGCGCTGCCGCTGCCCACGTCGATAGGCCGCGAGTTCAACTCGGTAATGTCTTGTGCGCGCACGATGTGCGGCGTGAGCATGAAGACGATCTCATTATCGTTCTTCTCTTTATGCTCGCTGGCGAAGAAATATTTCAGGAATGGCACCTGTGCCAAGCCGGGAATACCGGTCAGGTTCCTCACGTCGGAATTTTCCAGGATGCCACCCAGCAGGTTGACTTCCCCTTCTTTCAAGCGGATCTCATGTTCGATCTTGCGCTGTCCGATGACGGGCTGGTCGATGCCGCCGATGCTGGCGGTCCGCGTGACCGCGGAAATATCAAGCGTCATCTTGAGCGTGACTTCGCGATTGGCATGGATGCGCGGAGTGATGTCAATGTTCACGCCAACGTCAATATATTGGAACTGCGTGTTGACCAGCGGGTTGATTCCGACTCCGCCGATACCCGGCTGAAACGATCCGGTTGCGACCGGCACACGGTCGCCTATCTTGAGCGAGGCCTTCTGGCCATCCAGCGCGCGAATCTGCGGGTTCTGAATGATCTTGGTCGAGCTGTCGTTGTAGAGGAAGTTCGCTGTTGCGGTGCCGATGGTAAGAGCGATATTTTCGCTGGGATTAAATCCCTTAAACGCGCCCAGTTGGAAGCTGTTGTTGTTGGTATTAACGTTCTGATCGGTCGCGTAGCTCGCAGTCACACTCGACGGCGGCTGAATGCCAAGCGTCTGCAGCTTGCCCTTTTGCACCTGCAGGATGGCCACATCGACGATGACTTCCGACTTGGCTTTGTCGATGTCGTTGATCAACTTCTCAGCCAGCGCAACCTGGTCAGGAGTGCCGCGCACCACGATGGCACCCTGCGACGGCAGCTGCTGGATGCGGTTGATCTCAAGGATGGTGCGCATCGCGTTCACGATGTCCTGCAACTCGGTGGGCTGCGAGATATTCGAAAGGTAAAAAGTTTTTACAACGCTCTGCTCCAACTCTTTGCGCTTGGCGGTAGTGTCGGCGGCAACAAAGACGCTGTTGCTCGTGATGGGACGCCAGAAGGTCTTTGATTCGAATGCAACGATCTCCAGCGCCTCGGGCAGCGTGACGCCGTTAAGTTCGATCTTGATGCGCCGCGACGTGTAATCGGGATCGAAGAGCACGTTGATACCGGCCAGCTTGCCAATCGTCTCGTAGATGACTTTGGTGTCCTCGGTCATCTTGAGCGTGATGGGCTGGTCGGAGATGGCTTGCAACTCGACCGGACCCTGCGCCTCAGCCAAACGTTTGCGTATCGCGTTCTCAGGTACCGGAGCGTTTTGCGACTGCGGGGCGGGCTGAGGATTCTGCAGTCGCTGGATCATCGCCTGGGTGCGCTTGACCTCTTGTTGCGCAATTGCGCTGGAGGAATCGATCTCGGCTGCCTTTTGGAATTCGGCCAATGCGGCATCGTACTGCCCCTGCTCACGCAGCATCTGTCCGCGGGAGACTTTCTTGGCGGCAGCTTCAAAACGCAAGCGCGTGTAAGAAGAGCGGTAGGCCAGCTCCTTCGGCTTCTGGTCGTAGGCCTGCTTGTAGAACTCGTAGGCGGCCTCGACATCCTGGCGAGCCTCAGCATCGCGACCTTTTTTGTAAAGCGACTTTGCCGATTCGGCGGCGAGGGGCAGCGCGATGGCAAGAACCAGTCCGAGGGCGACAGCAGCGACCCAGAAACTGCGCTTGTGTTTGTTGTACAACTCTCGTTTTGTGAGCAAGTTAGCCATGTTTGAGTAAGCTACGAAAGCGGCGATTATACACTGCAGCCCAGCAGTTCTGCTCCCGCCGGACACTCTGCTTCCCTGTGCTAGCATTAGACGTTCTCTAGCATTTTCGCGGTCACTCCGCGCTCCCCATGGCTCGTCAATCCACCCATCAAACTAAGTCCGAGAAGCCCAAAAACGTCAGACGCGACCCGGTCGCCTCCGGCGAACGCGATGCCTCGGTCAACCGAGCTGCCTCGCATAATTATTTTCTCTCAGACAAGATGGAAACCGGGGTGGTCCTGAGCGGGACAGAGGTGAAGTCGGTCCGCAATGGCTTGGCCAATCTGAAAGACGCCTATGGACTGATCAAAGATGGCGAGCTTTGGCTGCTGAACGCTCACATTGGTCCCTACGACCACGGAAACATTTATAACCATGCGCCGTTGCGCACCCGGAAATTACTGATTCACAAAGAGCAGCTGCGAAAGCTGACCGGACAGACCCAACAAAAAGGTCATACGCTCATCCCGACCCGTCTTTACTTCAAGAATGGACGCGTGAAGTGCGAGATCGCCCTCGCCAAAGGAAAACAGCTCTGGGACAAACGGGAGACCGAAAAACGTAAGACTGCCGACCGCGAGGCACGTGAGGCGGTCGTGCGGTCGAGAAAATCGTAACACCTACCACAGAGACACAGAGGCACAGAGGAATTCCGAATTCATTTCACGCTGATGACGCGGATGGTTGCGGATCAAGAAAACAAGAAGAATTCTGAATCAATACGAGTTGATCCGTGTTCATCTGCGCCCGGAATGATGTTTCCGCGAAGGCGCGGGTCTCGTGGTAAAAATAAAGACAGCCACCTCTTATGAAGATCCTTCTGAATACATCCTCTCCCTCCCAGATTGAAACCGAATGTCTCGCCGTCACCGTGATCGACACGGGTGACAAAAAACCCGCACCGGGCGTGCTCAGCTCTGATCCCGCCGTTATGGCTGCTGCCGCTGACCTGATCGCATCAGGCGAAGTCACAGGAAAAATCTTCGAGACCGTGTTGCTGCACAAACCCGCAGGTCTGAAGGCGAAGCGTCTGCTGTTCGTCGGCGGAGGCAAAGCCAAGAATTTTTCCGCTTACGAGCTGCGCAAGATGGCCGGCACCGCGGTCCGCTTTCTTAAACCGAAAGGTATTCGCGCTTTCACGTTCATTGCTCCTGACAATTGGGGCGGACAGGCAGACCAGGCGGCGCAAAGTACTAAGGTCGCGGAGCGCAGCGGAGCCGCGGAGGCGGTTCGCTCCATTGTTGAAGGAGCATTCGTCGGGAATTTCGATCCGAATACGTATCAATCCGACCGCAAGGACCAGGTGATCGACACCCTCACCGTCCTCGCCCCACCAAAAGATCAAAAAGCTGCCGAGCACGCGGTTGATGAAGCGCGCATTCTCGGCGAGTCGCAGAATTTCACGCGTGAGCTGGTGAATGAGCCCGGCAACAAAATGACTCCTACCGTTCTCGCCAACCGCGCCCGCGAAATGGTGGAATCGCTGAATGTTCCTGAATTAAAGATCGAGATCCATGACGCCGACTTCATCAAAGAAAAGAAGATGGGAGCGTTTTGGAGCGTCTCGCAGGGATCGGACGAGCCGCCTGCGCTGATCGTGATGACCTATACTCCGGCGGGCGCGCCGGAAAAGCCGGTACTCGGATTGGTCGGCAAAGGGATCACCTTTGATTCCGGCGGAATCTCGATCAAGCCTGCCGACGGCATGGAGAAGATGAAGTACGACATGGCCGGCGGCGCTGCCATGATCGGCGCGATGCGCGCCATTGCTCTGCTCAAACCCAAGGTAAAGGTGATCGGGATCGTGTGCGCCTCGGAAAATATGCCGAGCGGCAAAGCGCAAAAGCCCGGGGACGTGCAGATCGCGATGAGCGGCAAGTCGATCGAGATCATTAACACCGATGCCGAGGGACGCTTGGTGCTCGCTGACGGCCTTTACTATGCGCGCCAACTCGGCTGCACTCACCTGATCGACGCCGCAACGTTGACTGGAGCGTGCGTGGTCGCGCTGGGCATGATCAATGCCGGCGTCTTTTCGAACAACGAAGAAATCTTCGAGAAATTCGCCGATGCACTGAAGCGGGCCGGCGAAAAGATGTGGCGCCTACCGGTCGACGAGGAATATCAGGAGATGATCAAGAGCGGCATCGCCGACATCGTTAACTCCGGTGGACGCTGGGGCGGAGCCGTCACTGCGGCCAAATTCCTGAAGGAATTCGTCGACGATAAGCCGTGGATCCACCTCGACATCGCAGGCGTCGCCTGGATGGAAGAGAACAAGAGCTGGATCGCCAAGGGGCCGAGCGGGATGGCGGTGAGGAGCTTGGTGGAGTTCGTTCGACGTTACGAAAAGTAACCTTCTACATCACTTCAGGCGCTTGCGCTCCCATTAGCTCCAGAGCGCGGATAATCCCGCGGCGCGCAACTGAAGCCGTGGTCATCAGGAACTGTTTTCGTTCGGCATTCTCTTCATGCAGGATATGGTGCTTGTGGTAGAAGTTGTTGAACTGTTGCGCCAGCTGAAAAGCGTACTTAGCCAGATACGCGGGCTCGGTGGTCGCGATGGCCTGATCGACGATCCATTCCAGCTTTCCGGCGGTCAGCCAGATCTCCCAGATCTCGTTGTCGGCTAATTCCTTAAATGCAGATCCCTCGACTCGCCCGCCACGGCGGAGCTCGCTCGGGATGACCTCCGTTGAGGATGGGTCAATCCCGGCTTTGCGGAAAATATTGCTCGCACGCACGATGGCATACTGGCAGTAGGGGCCAGTCTCGCCTTCGAAGCTCAATGCGTCCTTGAAGTCGAAGGCGATCACCGACTGTTTCGTGAACTTGAGCATGAAGTATCGCAGCGCACCGATGGCGATCTTTTCTGCAGTCTCGTGGCGCTCTTCTTCGCTGAGCTCGGGATGGCGGCTCTCGACTTCCTTTTGTGCGGCGTCGATCAGGCGATCGAGCAGGTCGTCGGCCTTCACACCGAAACCTTTGCGGCCGGAGACTTCGACATAGGACCTCTGTTCGTCGTCGGGCGAGAGTACATATCCCATTTCAGCAGCGCAGCGCGGGGTGAGCGCGACCATCTCGTAAGAGAAGTGGGTGTAATTCTTCGCCGCTTCCCCGTATCCCAGCAAGCGCAATGCTTCGATCACATTGTTCTGCGGATCGGCCTGGCGCGAATCGATGACGTTATAAATGGCTTTCACTCCGCCGAAGTGCGGTGCGCTCAATTCCGAGTTAGCGATGTCGGTAGAGATCCAGCAATAGCGGATGTCGGTAGAGTCTTCCCTTTTGGCTGCGCCTCTTTCCGGCAGAAACGGCTTCCTGCGATAGCCGAAGAATTTGCGGTAGCCGAAGTCCTTGCCTGGCAGAAGTCCGAACTTCCACAGGTGGTAGGCGATGTCTTTGCCGACGTAAGTGACGGTATCGTTGGAACGGACAATGACTTTTTGGTCTTCTTCGTTCTCCATGGAGCCGCCGGTACGCACCATGACCCAGCAACCCTTATTCTTGCCGGAAGTGATGTGAGTGAGCACACCTTTCTTCTTCATCAACTCGAAGGCGGCACCCCAGAATTTCAGGTGCAGGATCTCGCTCTCGCGCGGCAGGAAGTCGTACTCAATATCGAGCCGCTCCATCGTCTCAAGATGGCGGCGGAGCACGGCGGTCGAGACCAGCTCTGCGATCTCCGCCGCTTCGTTGCCGCCTTGCTCGATGGCGTGCAGCGTGTCGAGACGGACTTTTTTGTTCGCCTCGTCTTTTTCGTACCAGTGCGAAACTTTCGCGTAGAGATCCCAGCAGTAATAGTCAAAGGACTGGCCGTCCAGGCGATGCGCTTCGCTCGATTTCCTAATCATCTCAACGATATCCGCCTTGGACTTTTTCTCGAGGTGCATGAAGCCGACGACGACGTCCGCAACCTGCACGCCGGTGTTGTCGATGTAATTCTGCACGTCGACATGGCGGCCGGATTCGCGCAGCAGGCGGACAAACGTGTCGCCAAGGATGGCGTTCCGCAGATGTCCGATGTGCGCGGCTTTATTGGGATTGATGCAAGTGTGCTCGACGAGAACTTTGTCGCCTCCCTCGACACGACTTCGACCGTCAGATAAAAGTCCGGGAAGCGAATGCTGCGCGATCCACACGCGCATTGATGTATCCCGCGCCCGCGACTTCAAATTTTTCGAAGCCCTCGACGGCGCCGATCCCCGCGACGATCTCTTCTGCGATCTTGCGTGGTGGCTTGCGCAATTTCTTCGCGAGCTCGAACGAGAGCGGCAGCGCAAACTCGCCCAGCGCGACGTTGGGTGGCTGGTCCACGACAACGTTCGGCATCTCGACCTGGTATTGCTCCTTCAGGAATTCGCGGACGTGGTCGGCCAGGCGGGGTTCAAGTTCGCTGTACAAGCTGCAGGAATCCTCGTAAGTAGTTGCAGAAACAACCGATTATAGCAGTGGGATTCGCGACTCTAGTTTGACGCTGCGCTCGCACTTCCCTATCATCGAAAGTTTAGGCAGTCGGCGCGATTTGCTCTTGTTCCATCGCCGACGCTGAGACCCGTATGCCAGACCTACCAGCCAACGACGAAGTGGATCGGCCAAGCACCGAGCACGAGCACTACATTCCGCATCGCCACGGCCACACCCATGAGCAATCGCACGAGAATGTTCTCGGACACACGGACCAGGGAAAGCAAATGGATAAGGGACAGAAACAAGCGGGCGAGCCGTTCTTCATCACCACGCCGATCTATTACGTGAATGCGCGGCCGCACATCGGCCATGCGTACACCACGATCGTTTGCGATGCCATCGCGCGGCGCCAGCGGATGCTTGGGAAAGATGTTCTGTTCCTAACGGGAACGGACGAGCACGGGCAGAAGATCGAGCGCTCGGCCTCGGCCGCAGGAACCACGCCCCAGAAATTCGTCGACCAGGTCTCCAGCGCATTCCGCGCGCTATGGGACCAGATGGGCATCAGTTATGACCGCTTCATCCGTACCACCGACCCGGTTCACCAGCGCGGAGTACAAGCGCTATTCAAAGTGATCCAGGAAAAAGGGTTTATCTATAAAGGCAAGTACACGGGGCAGTATTGCGTCTTTGACGAGCTTTATGTGGATGCGGTGGGCCCGGGAGCTCCGTGCCCCGAGTGCGGACGCCCCACCGAAACCGTGAGCGAAGAGAATTATTACTTCAAACTCTCGGCATTCGCCGACAAGCTGCTGGCGCACATCAGTCAGAACCCCGACTTCATACGTCCGGAAACACGGCGCAACGAAGTGGTCGCGTTCATCAAGAGCGGATTGCGCGACCTGAGCGTAAGCCGCAGCAGCTTCAAGTGGGGCATTCCTGTTCCCGGCGATCCGAAGCACGTGATCTACGTTTGGATGGACGCGCTCAGCAACTACATCACCGCCATCGGATACGGGTCACCTGACGAGAAAGACAAGCAACGCTACGAGCGCTACTGGCCGGGTACGCACATGATCGGAAAAGAGATCGTGCGCTTCCACTGCGTCTACTGGCCGGCATTTTTGATGGCGGCGGAGCTGCCGTTGCCGAAAAACATCGTAGCGCATGGGTGGCTGCTGTTCGAAGAGAACAAAATGTCGAAGTCGCGCGGCAATATCGTGCGCGCGGAGACCATTTCTGAGGTGCTCGGAACCGATGCATTGCGCTATTTCCTGATGCGAGAAATCGTCTTCGGGCAAGACGGCTCGTTCAGCTTCGATGCCCTGGTACAGCGCTACAACGCCGACCTGGCGAACGACTTGGGCAATCTCGCCAGCCGCACGCTCACGATGATCGGAAAATATTTCAACAGCCAGGTGCCGTATCCCTCGAAGGCGATGTCGCACGCGAAATCAGATGACACCATCGTGAAGCTCGCCAGCGAGGTCATCGCTAACTACGGCAAGCTGTTCGACGAGTATCAGTTTTCGCGAGCGCTGGAGAGTGCGTGGTCATTGGTGGGAGCGGTGAACAAATACATTGTGGAAAATGAGCCTTGGGCGGTCGCTGAGAAGCAGGATGAAGAGAGCCGCGCGCGGCTGGGAACGATCTTGTATACGTCGGCTGAAGCGTTGCGCATCGTGACGGCGCTGGCGCATCCGGTGCTCCCGGATTCGACTAAGCGCATATGGAAGCAGCTTAGCTTAGGGGACATCACCAAGGTGAACCTGCGCGATCTGAAGTGGGGCGAGTTGCCGGTGGGAAATAAGTTGGGGCCGATCGAAGGAGTGTTCCCGCGAGCCGACAAATCGGCGATTGAGAGGATGCAAAAGATGGAAGAGCAAAACGCTCCTGCCGCAGCCAGCGCCGAGTCGAAAGACACCCCAGCTGGAACGGGCGCACAAGCCGGGCAGCCAGCGACGCAGGCGGCCGGCGGTTCGCCTGCAACAACGCCGACGGGAAATAGTCAGATCTCGATCGACGATTTCGCCAAGGTCGAGCTACGCGTGGGTCAAGTGAAGAGCGCGGAAAAAGTTAAGAATGCTGACAAGCTGCTGAAGCTCGAAGTTGATATTGGAACGGAAGTCCGGCAGATCGTGGCCGGGATTGCCGAAGTCTATCCGCCCGAGAGCCTGGTGGGACGCAAGGTGGTTATCGTTGCCAATCTTGCACCGCGCAAATTGCGCGGCATCGAGTCGCAAGGGATGATCGTGGCGGCATCGCTTCCGCCGGACGGAAAACCGGTGCTGGCAAGCTTTCTGGAGGAAGTACCGGTGGGGGCAAGGCTGAAGTAACTGCGCTTAGTAAGCGACCAGAATCCGCAGGTCTCTCACGTTGTTTCCCGTCGGACCGGTCACGACGGCGTCTCCCAACTTTTCAAACAATGGAAAGGTATCGAAACGCAGCAGCGCATTCCTAACTTCTGTTCCTGCTCGCAGAGCGGTAGTTCCATCCACCACAGCGCCTGCCGCTGGACTGTTCCCGTCAATACCGTCGGTGCCGCCGCTGAGGGCACAGATGCTCTCGCCGGGGATTTTTTCAGCGCAATAGAGCGCGAATTGTTGATTGCGTCCCCCAATGCCGGCGTTTGCAGGAACAGCCACTGTGACTTCCCCGCCTGAGATCAAACACGCGCGTGAAACCCCTTTGCGCAACTCGCGGAGGCGGCCGAGAAGATAATCGGCGGCCTTGGTGTACTCCCAATCATCGCAGCTGTGATCGATCTCGACCGCGAATCCGGCGCGCGAGGCGGCTTCAGCCGCAGCTTTCTCCGCGACTGCGCTGCTCATGATGGGCCACCAGCGGGAACGGACGAAGGCGGCATCGCCTGACTTCGGCGTCTCTTCCAATTGCTTTTTTTCGAATAATTCGCGGACGGTCGCGGGAAAATGTGTAGTCATCCCATACTTCTCCGCTATCGCGTAACAATCGGCTTCCGACGTCGAGTCTGGCATCGAGGGGCCAGAAGCGAGAGAATCGAGCGCATTCTCCGGCACGTCGGAGACCATGATGGAAACCTGCTGCGCCGGATACGCTGCCTGCGCCAGCCTGCCACCTTTTACGGCAGAAAGATGTTTGCGGATGGTGTTGATCTCCGCGATGGTCGCGCCCGAGTGCACCAGCACGCGATAGGTGGCGACGAGATCATCCAAAGAAATTTCCAAGTCTAACGGCGATTCGACCAGGGCCGAGCCGCCGCCGCTCAGCAAAAAGATCACGAGATCATCTTGCTCGCGGCCCTCGAGCGTCCGCAGGATGCTGCGCGCGGCCTTGATCGATTCGGCATTCGGGAGAGGATGTCCGCCGATGAAGTAGGAGAAACCGGGCAGCATGGCTTCTGGCGGCGTCGGCGTGGCAACAATGCCGGCCTGCGGTCCCATCTCCGCGTTCAGCGCCTGCGCCATCGTGTGCGCCGCTTTCCCGATGGCGATGACCGTGACACGGGCGTAGGAAGCGATCGGCAGCAGGTCTTGCCCAATGCGCAACACACCACGGCTGTATTCCAGGCTGCGTTTGAATGCCTTGTCGATGCCGATCTCGCCCAGAGCATGGAGAAAAAATCCGCGGACTTGCTCGCGGACCTCGCGCGCGCGACTCTCTTGTGCAGGATCGGCCATCAGTCTGGGGATTATAGCGGCAACGCAGTCGGGAGCCATTCGCGGATTGCGGATTGCATCTGGTCAAGTTTTTTCTCGAAGAAGTGCCCCGCACCCTCGACGAAGACGAGTTTTTTCGGTTCGGCAGATTCGGCGAAAATTTCTTCCAGCTTTTCCTTCGGGCTGAACTCGTCGCGGCCGCCGCTGATGAATAATTTCGGTTTCGCGCAGTCGCTCAGGAACGAATAACGATAGAGGCGGTCATCCACTTCAACCGGAGTGCCTAGCGAGATCACTGCTTTTACGCGCGCATCAGGACAAGCGGCACGCAATCCGGTGGCTGCTCCAAAAGAAAATCCGCAGAAGATGATGGGTTGATGAAATTCCTGATCCAGCCAAGCGAAAGCGGTGCGAACGTCGTCTACTTCTCCGTTGCCATGATCGTGGCGGCCTTCGCTCAATCCAGCGCCACGGAAGTTGAATCGCAACACCGGGAAACCAAAGCCGTGGAGTGCCTTCATGGCGTGGTAGACCACCTTATTGTGAAACGTACCGCCATATAAAGGATGGGGATGGCAGACCAGCGCCGCATATTTAGCGTCTGGGACGCCGGCGTTGAGGACCGCTTCCAACTTGCCAGCGGGGCCTTCGAGAAAGAGTGTTCTGATCTCTGCCATGGATTCAGTCTATCTTGCCGACGACAGAATCAACGGAGCTACTCTTACGCTTATGGGGCAGGAAGTCGAAATCATGGCTGTGCGCGAATTGCAGGAGAGCTGCGGCTGCGGCTGAATCCGCAGGAACGGCCCATGCTCCGGGATCAGAGGTGGGCAACGCGCCGGGGATCTTCTGGACCGCTGATGCAGTCACCTCGTTCGGCGGAAATTGCACGATGAACCCGCCGCTCTCCGCAGCAATAATGAAGCGTGTGGGAACACTTCGCCACTCTTTACTCAACCGAATCACGCCATAAACCAACACAAACACAAAGAAGAGTCCGACGCTGCCGATCAAGAGCGGGTGTTCGCTGCGTACGCGATGCATCCCACTCGGCACTACGACGGCCACGAAAGCCAGCACCGTCCACCAGACCAGCGCCGCCCACAATTTTCCCGAGGGCGTTAGGCGACGGATCGAACTTCCCTGGCGTATGGGAACCAGCAGGAACAGAAAGTCGAGCAGCAGGAAAACTACGAGCGCGGCCCACCACAGCAATAGGCGCTGCCGCGACATGCCATCTTGCCAGCGGTTGAAGAGCACCACCACCACGCACATCGCGCCGAGCATCCACGCGTAGCTCTGTCCGGGTGTGCGGGTGAGTTGCGGCATGGGCTTCATTCTAGCTTGTGTAATATGAGTACCCAATGTCATTCGATCCTATTAAGTTCACTCGCCAGCTCATCGATATTGAATCGATCACCGGCAACGAGGCCGCGTGCGGTGAACTGCTGCACCGCGAGCTGTCGGCGATAGGAATGGACGTGAAGCGGATTCCCGTGAAGGATAGCCGCTTCAATGTGCTCGCCACATTTCCAGTGACTCCGTTCCCCACAGTCTTTCTCTCCACTCATTTCGATACCGTGCCGCCGTTCATCCCGTCGAGCGAGGATGCGGAGAACATTTACGGACGCGGCTCCTGCGACGCCAAAGGCATCATCGCGGCGATGGTCGCGGCGGCATTGCGGTCGCACGAACAAAAGAAAGATGTGGGATTGCTATTCCTGGCCGGCGAAGAGCAAGGCAGCGAAGGAGCCAGGGTCGCAAACGCGGAGGCGCAGGAGCTGCATGGCGGCAAATGCAAGTTCTTGATCAATGGCGAGCCGACGGAAAGCAAGATCGCTGTTGCGTCGAAGGGCACGCTGCGGGCGGTGATCACGGCCAGCGGAAAGATGGCGCACTCTGCTTACCCGCATCTGGGTGAATCGGCGATCGAGAAGTTGGTGGAGGCGCTGGAGCGATTGAGGACGATGCCGCTGCCTTCCGATCCTGAGATCGGACCGTGCACCATGAATATAGGACTAATAGAAGGTGGGCGCGCGCCGAATGTGATCCCTGACCATGCCAAGGCGCACGTTCTCTACCGGCTGATCGGCGAGTCGGACGAGCTGAAGAGAGAGATATTGACCGCCGTCGGAGAGCTGGCGAAGGTGGAGTTCACGCTCGAAATCCCTTCTATGCGGCTCTCGACGGTAGACGGTATTCCCACCATGATCGCTGCATTCACCACGGACATCCCTTTCCTCAGCAACTGGGGGACGCCCGTACTCTTCGGTCCGGGATCGATCCACGTGGCGCATACCGATCGCGAGTTTATCTCGAAGAAAGAACTACTGGCAGCAGTGGAGACGTATGCCCGGTTGGCAAGTTCTTTACGCTGAGGGCTGTGCTTTCTTTTTTGTCTTCTTCCTCGGCGGTGCGTAAGGGCTGCACTTACATTTTGAATCGCAAATGAGCCGCTCTCCGGCCGTTGGTGCGTTATACGAGCACACTTTCGGCGCGTCTTCAGCAGGGGTTAGCGCGGCCCCATCCTCATCGTTCTTCAGCTTGCCTTCCAGGTGGCAATCGCACTGCGACTTGCAAACGTAGTGCATTCCGCGCGGCGGAGCAGCGTGATCGCAGATGATCTTTTGTTTTTCGGGCGCAGCTTGCGCAAACGTCAAAACCGGAAGTAAAACGAAGAGGATGCCCGTGCCGCTTCTCATTTCGCCATAGTAGCCGCTTGCAAAACTTTCGTATAATAGAAAGATTGTCTCAGCACGAAATTGCAGTTAGAGAGCGCTCGGACGAATCGGAAGTGGTATTAGGCCAGGAATGACACAGAACTTGATCGAGACGGCATCGTCTGCGCAGGTACGCGGCAAGGGATCCATGGATTTCAAACTCGTCTCCGACTACACCCCACAGGGCGACCAGGGCCGCGCCATCGAGCAGCTGGTCAGGGGTGTGCGCGACGGCGAAAAGCATCAGGTGCTGCTCGGCGTCACTGGTTCGGGCAAGACGTTCACCATGGGCAAGGTGATCGAGCACACGCAGCGTCCGGCCCTCGTCCTCGCACATAACAAGACGCTGGCCGCGCAGCTCTACCACGAATTCAAGCAATTCTTCCCTCACAATGCGGTTGAGTACTTCGTCTCCTACTACGACTACTACCAGCCCGAGGCTTACATCCCGGCCGGCGACCTTTATATAGAGAAGGAAGCCACCATCAACGATGAGCTCGACAAGTTGCGGCTCTCGGCGACGCGGTCGTTATTCGAGCGGCGCGATTGCATCATTGTTGCCTCGGTGAGCTGCATCTACGGCTTGGGCTCGCCTGAAGCGTATTACGGCATGCTGCTCTTCCTGGAACGTGGCCAGAAGATCAAACGTGAGGATATCGTCCGCAAGCTGGTGGAGATCCTGTACGAGCGTAACGATGTCGACTTCCGGCGCGGCACATTCCGCGTGCGCGGCGACGTGGTCGAGATCTTCCCTACCTACGATGACATGGCCTACCGCATCGAGCTCTTCGGAGATGAGGTCGAGTCGCTCTCGCAGATCGACCCGCTGTTCGGCACGGTGAAGCAGAAGTATCAGCGGCTGCCTATTTATCCGAAGACTCACTACGTGATGAAGCCAGAGACGAAGACGAGCGCGGTCGCCTCCATCCTAGAAGAGCTGGCGTGGTGGGAGCTGGAGCTGCAAAAGCAAGGACGCCTGGTCGAGTCGCAGCGCATCCACCAGCGCACGCGATTCGATCTCGAGATGATCAAGTCCATGGGTTACTGCCATGGCATCGAGAATTATTCGCGGCACTTTACCAAGCGCCTGCCTGGCGAGCCGCCCCCTACGCTGCTCGATTATGTGCCGCGCGACTTCATGCTGTTCATTGACGAATCGCACCAGACGGTTCCGCAGCTGCACGCCATGTGGCACGGCGATCGCTCGCGCAAGAAGAATCTGATCGAATACGGATTCCGCCTACCATCGGCGTTGGATAACCGTCCGCTGCAATTCGAAGAGTTCGAGAATCGCGTGAACCAAGCGGTGTATGTCTCTGCAACACCAGGGTCTTACGAGCTGACGAAAGCGGCGGGCGTGGTAGTGGAGCAGATCATCCGGCCGACCGGGCTCATCGATCCTCCCGTTGAGATCCGTCCGGTCAAGGGGCAGATCGACGACCTACTGCACGAGATCCGCAAGCGGGTTGAGATCAAAGAGCGCGTGCTCGTCACGACGCTTACTAAGCGCATGGCCGAAGACCTGGCGGAGTACTACTCGGAGGTGGGCGTTAAGTGCCGCTATATGCACTCGGAGATCGAGACCTTGGAGCGTGTGAAAATTCTGCGCGACCTGCGCAAGGGCGAGTTCGACGTGCTGATCGGAATTAACCTGCTGCGTGAGGGACTGGATCTTCCCGAGGTCTCTCTTGTTGCGATCCTCGACGCCGACAAAGAAGGTTTCCTGCGCTCGCAGGGTTCGCTCATACAGACCATCGGACGCTGCGCGAGAAATTTGAATGGCCTCGCACTTCTCTACGCTGATCGTATGACCGACTCGATGCAGAAGGCGATCGATGAGACTAACCGCCGTCGCGAGATACAGACCGCTTACAACCGCGACAACAACATCACGCCGGAATCGATCGTGCGACCGCTCTCGATGACTCTGGCGTCCATCCTGGAGGCCGACTACGTCGATCTAACTTCAGAAGCTGACGGCATCCCAGAGTTCACATCGCAAGAGCAGCTGGATGTATTCATTGCCAAGCTGGAATCGGACATGCGGGAATCCGCCAAGCGCTTTGAATTCGAGAAGGCTGCGAAGCTGCGCGACACCATAAAAGAACTGCGAACCAAAGAATTCCTGTTCGCGTAAGCGCTAGCGTTCACTCTCGGTCAGCGTTTTTACGTGCTCTTCCAGAGCGCGAGTGTACTCGCGCTCGGCTTCGAGTTCGGATTGCAACTTCTTCACCAGATTTTCCAGCCGCATCAACTCCAGCTTCATCTTTTGCAGATCGAGTGAAGCAGGCGGAGCCGCGCCGGCGGGAACCGGGCGCTGCGGCATCGGCGGAATGAAGCGCGGAGCTGGTGCAGGCGCGGCGTATTGCTGAATCGGGGGTGCGGACGGTTGAGCATATGCCGGCGGCTGCGCGTAAGCAGGAGGCGGAGCCGAGACCGGCGGCATTGCGGGACGAGTGCGCAAGTTGGCTGCTCCTGCTGGCGCGGCGAAGATGCTACTGAGCGCCGCGGCTGATGCGGCAGCGGCCATGGGTGCGACTGGCGCTGCAACGGCAGCCGGATTCAGCAGATGACGGACGCGCGTGATGAGGTCTTGCGGCTGAAACGGTTTGCGAATCAATTCATCGGCTTTAACTGCAAATGCTTTATCGGCAACTGCTTTGTTCACCACACCGGACATCAGGATCACGGGCGTCTTGCTGAGGGTGGGGTGATGCTTAATGTGCTGGCAGACCTCGTAGCCATCCTTGTCGGGCATGATCACGTCGGTGATGACAACGTCTGGGGCCTGCAGCTCGATCTGGGCGAAGGCAGATGCCGCATCGTGGCACGCGATCACGTTAATGTTCTCGCGGCGGAAGGCGATCTTGATCACCTCGCGCATGGTCGCTGAATCGTCGATGAAATAAACCGTAGGTGCGGTGTCCATTACTGCGGACCTCCTTCGGCGCTGGCTTCTTCGTTCTCATCCAATTCGCGGAACGCATCGAGCATCAGCTCGGTGGACGATCGGAGCACGGTGCGCGTCGCGGCGGTAGCTCCCGGTATGAATTTGTAGACGCCGATATCGACGCCGTTGCAATTTTTCACGATGTGCACGACCGCGTCTTCACCAACGAGCTCACCGGCTTCGGCGTGGAAGATGTCGCCACCCTCGAAGAAGATGATGCCGTCGAGCGAGCCGGCATTCACATGCAACGCCCCCGCCTGGCGCGAATGCGAGAGCATCTGCACCACACCGGGAAGATCGAGGTGCGAGAGATTTCCACTCAACGCGGTTTCTGGAGCGGCCAGCATCTGCGTTGGCTGGAAGCCTTCGTCATGACTGCGCAGGAATTGCTTGATGTGCGCGGCGATCTGGTCAGGCCCATTGCGGCGGTCGACATAGTCTTCGCATCCGGCGCGGAAAGCTTCCATCAGCGCCTGGTCGCCGCCATCGCCAACAGCAATGATCGGGATGTGCGCCGTCTTGATATCGGCATGCAGGATGGGTGGCAGCTCAAAGGCGCCCATCTCGCGCATGTTGGTGGCGCACAGGATGGCGAGCGGCGGGTTCCACTCGATCATGGTGAGCGCGTACGCGGATTGCGTGGCGTGCATCACGTCGAAGCCTTCCTTCTTGAGCGCGTCGGCCAGGCGCTTGGCGAAGAAGACATTGCTGTCGATGAGCAACAGCTTAGGGACGCCGGATTGTGCGGGAGTCGCCATCAGCTTCTTCCCTCCGCCAATTTTTCCAGGCTGACGACTTCCACGATCTCGTTATCGAGCGAGAGCAAGCCGAGTCACGTGGTGCGGCAGCGGTCCGGTGCGCGGCAGCATAGGAGTGTTCGTCAGCTCGCACTCGCCCGTGACCGGAAGTGCCGTCCATTCCGATGCGCCGCTTTCGAATTTGCGTGTGGCGATCAAATAAAACTTGCGCGGCGGAGCATCTGGCCCGATCAGCACTTGTGCAACATCGCAGACGGGAACGATGTGTCCGCGCCGAACAAGAACGTCCGGTCAGCATTGGCGTGGTGTGCGGGAAAGCTTTGCAATTTATCTGGCTTCGCCAATTCGGTCACCGTGCTCGCCGGCAAAGCGAAGCGCTTCTTCCCCATTGGGAACAAAACAAATGCATTTTTGCTGGTGCCGAGCGGAGCCATGGCGGATGTGCTCATGCCGACACCGCCTGCTTCGCATGCTGCCGATCCTTTGGTCAGCGCCGCTTGCACCAGCTTCAAGTCTGCCAGCAGATAAGAATGCTTCGGCGTTGACAACCGGGACAACCGCATCCTGGATCAAGGCGAGGCCACGATACCATCCGCGCTCTTCGCCGATGAACGCATGCGGCAAAGGATGGATGGCGGAGATCTCAACGATGCGGTCGATGGAGTCTACCGCGACCGCAATCGACGAACCTCGAAACAGCAATACGCGCCCTGCATGCGAGGGCAGCATCAGCAAGTGCGTGCTCGCATCGACGACGAAATACGTCTTATCGCGCTGAATCGTGTGTTTCACTTTGGCCAGCTTGGGGACCGCGGCGGAGAGCTTGATGGGCCGCAACTCTTCCATGTTCTCGATCTTTTCCACCGCTTTCGCGCCGATGGCGAAGGTGTGCGGACCGACAGCAAAGAGGATCACGTCTTCCCTATTGCCGCGGCGCTTGCGCTGCTCTTTTTTGAAGAACCTCACAGCGCACCTACTTTGCTCGCGCCGTAGACGTACATCACGCGCTTCTCGACGGCGGTAAAGATGTTGTCGATGCCAAGCACCTGGTCGACGGCGCCGGTCTTGATCGCCTCTTGCGGCATCCCGAAAATGATGGAGGTGGCTTCGTCTTGCGCGACCACGTATCCGCCAGCGCCCTTAACCTTTTGCACCCCGAGCATGCCGTCGTTGCCCATGCCGGTCAGGATGACGCCAATGCTCATCGGTCCGGCGAATGCGGCAGCAGTTTCCGAGAGTCACATCCGCACAAGGACGATAACCCGAGATGCGCGGACCATCATCGAGCAAAATGCGTCCGGTGGCGGAGACGCGCATGTGGTGAGAACCCGGGCAGATGTACATCTGGTTCGCGTTCACGATCTCGCCGGCTTCCCCTTCCTTCACACGCAGCGGGCAGACGTCCGCAAGCTGCTGGCTGAATTGCGACGTAAACGTACCAGGCATGTGCTGCACGACCAACACTGCTCCCGGGAAGTTCGCCGGGAAGTTCGGCAGGAACTTCATCAGCGTCGCTGGGCCACCGGTGGAAGCGGCGACGACGACTACCGGAAATCTTCCGGTGCCCTTGGACGCGGCAGGAGCGGGCACGACCATATCCGCGGCTTTGACCACGGGCTTGTAGTTGAAAGCTGGGGCTGCTGGCTGCATTTTCTGCCGCGGCAGCAGCGGCTGCTGCCGCATTCGCGGGCTCGGTGCGCGGCGCCGAAGTCGCGATCTCCGTCTGTAATTTCGAGCGTACCGCGGTGCGGACCACGCGGACTTTCGAAGCCATCCGCAATTTGCGCGTCAGCTCTTCGCGGACGGCATTCATGTCGAGGTCGATTCCGCTGGAGGGCTTGGCAACAAAATCGATTGCTCCGAGTTCGAGAGCCTTCAAAGTGATGTCGGCGCCATCACGCGATTCAGAACTCACGATCACGATAGGGCGCGGGTTCGACGACATGATCATCTCGGTCGCCTGCAGGCCATCCATGTGGGGCATGTTGATGTCCATGGTGATCACGTCAGGGCGGAGCTGTTCCGAGAGAGTGACTGCCTCGCGGCCGTCGCGCGCTTCCCCGACCACTTCCATGTTCGGGTCCGCGGTCAGGATGCTCTGCAGCACCTTGCGCATGAACGCCGAATCATCGGTGATCAAAACCCGGATTCTTTTCCCTGGCTCCGCCATGTTCCCCTATTGCACCGAACCCACAGCCGCTGCCTGCGATGCTCCGCCGATCAGCGCTGCAACTTCTGCCACAAAAGCATCTTCCTGCACCGGCTTCACCATGAACGAAGCCGCGCCTTCCTTCAGCGCACGATCGCGATGCTTGGCTCCGGCGCGCGAAGTGACGACCATGATCGGAATATGCCGCGTGGCCGACGTTTTGCCGCATGTGCGAGATCAATTCGTACCCGTTGGTGCGCGGCATCTCGAGGTCGGTGACGACCAAGTCGCACTTCATCTGGGTGACGATCTCGAGTGCTTCCAATCCGTCAGCAGCGAGCTTCACGCGATAGCCGGCCTTTTCCAGCATGCGTCCAACGAACTTGCGGACACTGATGGAGTCGTCCGCGAGCACGACAACCTTTTCTTCCGGCACTTCGTCGATGGCGGCAACTGGGATCGAGCCATGCGCGATGGCCGATGCGCCTGGCGAGAAGATGCGCGCCGCGGCGGAGCTGGTCATCAGCGGACGCCGTTCGATGGCTTCGCCCGCGACCAGGCGATTGACGTCAATCAGCAGGATCAGGCTGCCGTCAGGAGCGATGGTTGCGCCGGGGAACATCTTAACGTTACGCAAGTACTCGCCCATGTTCTTGATGACGATCTCATCTTTGCGGATCACGTCTTCGACGATGACGCCGACTTGGCGTCCGCCGACGTTGACGATAACCATGCGCATGAAGCCGTTCACGGGTTCCACTCGCGGCAAGCCAAGGGCTGAATCAAGGCGAACGACTTCGGTGACGACATCGCGCACTTTGGTCAGCAATTTGCCACCGACCTCTTCGATGTCTTCCGGACGCAGGCGGCGGATCTCTTCCACGAACGCCAGCGGCATGGCGAACATGGACTCGCCGCAGCGAATGAACAGCGCCTGCGAGATGATGAGCGTTAGCGGAACCTTCAGAGTGAAGCGTGTGCCGCGGCCCTTTTCGGTTTCGATCTCGATCTCGCCGTTGAGCTGTTCGATGTTGGCGCGGACAACGTCGAGTCCGACGCCGCGTCCGGCGAGCTCGGTCTTACGCTTCGCAGTCGAAAATCCGGGATGGAAAAGGAACTCGAGCAGATCGCGTTCGCTGATCTCCGCGTCGGCGGTTACTAATCCGTTCTCGATGGCAGTCTGGCGGACGCGCTCGTAATCGATGCCCTTGCCGTCGTCTTCTACCTCTATATAAATATGGTTGCCGCGATGGTAGGCGCGTACCGCGACATTACCCTGCTCGGGCTTGCCGGCGTGGTAGCGGTCTTCCGGCTTTTCGAGTCCGTGCGCGACCGAGTTACGCACCAGATGCACGAGCGGATCCGAGATCTGCTGGATGATGTTGTTGTCGAGTTCGGTTTCGGCACCATCAAGTGCGAGTTCCACATGCTTGCCGCTGGCCTTGGCGGCATCGCGCACGGTGCGGGAGATGCGCGTGTAGAGGTTGCCGATGGGAACCATGCGCGCTTGCGTGATCTCGTCTTGCAGGCGATGCGCAAGTTTGGTGAACTCGTCGATGTCGGAATCGACGCGACGAACGAAGCCATCGAGCTGCGTGAGGACTTCGGTGATGTCAGCGGAAATCTCCGTCAGCGAGCGCGACAAGATGTTGAAGTCGTCGTAGCGGTCCATCTCCAGCTCGCTGAAATCGGCGAGCGATTGATCATACGAATGCGGTGTAGCTGGAATAGCCGCCGCGGAAGGGATACGAATCCTGCGAGATGCCGTGCGAGAACTGGTCGTACTGCATCGCGGTTGCTGCGCCGGAGCCGCGCCGATCTTGCTGAATTCGTGCTTCTCCTGGAATTCCGTCACCTTGTCGGACATGCGTGCCTTGGAAAAGTTCAGCACGTCAGCAAGTTTCTCGAGTTCGGCGAGACGTCCCAACATGCGGGTACGGTTGATCACGAGTTCGCCGACCGCGTTCATCATCTGATCCAGACGCTCGAGCGCGATGCGGATCGATTTCGATTGCGGCAGCGCGGCGGGAACACCTTTGGCCAGGACTCTTCGGCGATATCTTTTTCAGGTGCAGCGGAGCTGGTTTGCTGCTCCCGAGACGGGGCGTGCCCCGTCTCTACGTGGGAAGAGTTGCTCGGCAACTGCTTCAGGGCAGTTGCGACAGCAGAGGCGTCGTCTTCGGATCTCTTCCGGAGCAAGCGTCGCGATGCGCGCGAGCAACGACTTCACGCTCGACTGCATGGTGGCTTCGTCGGGCCACTGGCGATAGAGGAATTTCTTCAGCGTGTCGACCGATTCCAGACAAATGTCAATGATCTGCGCGCTCGGACGGAGCAGCCCGTCACGCAAGCGCCCCACCAGGTCTTCGGCGCGATGAGCTACGCGCGCGATGCGTTGAAGTCCGACCTGTGCGGCCGAGCCTTTCACCGTGTGCATGGCGCGGAAGAGCCGATGGATCTGCTCGGGCCCGGGATTCGCTTCCAGCGAAAGCAAACATTCCGTAACGACGGCAAGATGCTCTTCCGCTTCCGGAACAAAGAATTCGAGGATTTCAGCAGGGATCTCTCCGTCTTCAGGAAGATCGGGGATATCGGCAGCGGCGACGGGCGGCGGCGTCGCGTGCCGAACCGGCGGCGCGTGGGAGATTGCAGCGTGCTGCGGCGCTCCACCTTCTACTTGCGAGCGCGGAACCCAATGGCCGTCAGGAGTGAGGACCTGTTCTTCGCCTTCTACCGGTGGCAGCTCCGGTGCCGCATATTCAACCTGCTGCTGCTCCTGTTCGACCACAGGCTGTTGGAAAGCGAACGGATACTTTTCCTTGAAAGCGTTGATCTCTTCCACCGCTTCGATAGCGTTGGCGCTGATCATCAGCAAGTCGGACTCGAGGACAGCGATGCCCTCGGAGATGAATTCGACCAGCGGTCCGGCAGCCTCCGGAGTAATGGTCGCATTCATCGCGTACTGAAAGATGTGCGCGAATTTGCCGGCGACTTCGGAGAACAACGGGTACCCGTAGGAAGCGGATGTTCCGCCCAGCGTGTGCGCAGAAATATAAAGACGCTCAACATCATCGGGCACAGGGTATGGATCCTGCAGAATGCCGGAGTACTCCCGCAGAAACTGCAGGTGCTCGGAAGCTTCCTGCAGAAACAGCTCGACGAATTCTTGTCCCGGCGTCGTCATTTAGTCCCCAACGGCCTTGCGCGCCACTCCCACGCCCGGCTTTTGATACAGAATGCAATCGCCGTGAGTGGTGGTATCGAATTTCACTGGCAGCTTCGCCACCGATTCAGCGTGGCCAACGAAGAGATACCCGCCCGGCTCCAGGTATTCGTAAAAACGCTGGATGAGCGCGCCGCGGCGCTCTTCGCTGAAATAGATCATCACGTTCATGCAAAAAATAATGTCGAAGCGGCCCATGTAGACGGTCTGCGCCAGGTTCATCTGCGCGAAGCTGACCATGTTGCGGATCTTCGGCTTTACCACATAGTGATCGCCGGACCGGCTGAAGTGCGCTTCCGCCTTGAGCCCGATGGCCTCGACCTCGCGACGCGGATAAAGTCCGGCTTCGGCGATGGAGAGCGCCTTGCGGCTGATGTCTGTCGCCATGATGTTGATGTTCCAGGCTTCGGCAAATTCAATGGAATCGCAGATGGTCATCGCGATCGAGTACGGCTCTTCACCCGTGGCGCATCCGGCGCTCCAGATGCGAAGGCTGCGCGGGTTCTCCCAGAACTTCTTCATGTGCATCTCAGGGAGGACTTTTTTCTCGAGTGCGTGATAGATCGACGGATAACGGAGGAATGATGTTTCCTGGGTGAGCAGCCGCTCCACCAGCGTGTCGTACTCGACGTTGGAGTTTTTCATCAACCGGATCAGATCGGTACCGTGAGCCACCTTCTTCGCGTCCATGTGCTCACGCACACGCAACGAGAAGAAACGCTCGCGCGAGGAATCGAAAAGGATCCCCGAGCGCTTTTCTATGAGCGCTTTGATCTCCGAGAGTTCGTGCTCGGTGACGTTCGGTCCGGCGATGGCTTTATCGATCATGAGAAGCGGTTTCTCGTTTTTCGTTTCTCGTTTCTCGTTTTGCCGCTCGACTCAGATTCGAGAAACGAGCAACCAGAAACCAGAAACGCTCTTTACCTGCGTCCTGCCGTCATCTCCATTACGTTGGCGCCGCCGCTCGATCCGCCGCTGATGCGGAACTGCGAGAGCGCTTCGTTCAACTGCTCCGAGAGTTTCACCATGTTTTCGACGGTGCGCGCAGTTTGCCGGGCGCCCTGCGAGGTCTGGCGGGTGATGTTGGAGATGATCTGCATGGCATTCGCTACACCTTCAGTGCCGCGCACCTGCTGCTTCGAAGCCAGCGAGATCTCCTGCACGAGTTCGGCGGATTGGCGGACCACGCTCGAGATCGCTTCCAGCGCTTTACCGGCTTGGTCTGCCAGTCGCGCACCGACTTCCACTTCCTTGGTTCCCTCTTCCATCACGACGACAGCTTCGTTGGTCTCAGCCTGAATGGCCTTGATCAGCGCAGCGATGTCTTTGGTTGCGGTGCGTGAGTGTTCAGCCAGCTTGCGGACCTCGTCTGCAACGACCGCGAAGCCGCGGCCAGCGTCGCCGGCGCGTGCCGCTTCGATGGCCGCATTGAGTGCCAACAAGTTGGTCTGCTCGGTGATGTCGTTGATCACGCTGATGATCTCTGAAATTTCCAGCGAGCGATCACCGAGTGACTTTATCTTCTTCGCCGTGGCCTGCACCGATGCGCGGATGCGCTGCATACCTTCCAACGTGTCGCGCACAGCGCGGTTGCCCTGTTCGGCGGCGTCGAGTGCGCGGCGCGCGGCTTCCGCCGATGCTTCTGCGTTGTTCGACACCTGCTTCATCGATACCGTGAGTTCTTCCACAGCGGACGAAGTGTTGGTGATCTCCTGATCCTGCTGGGTGGCGCCGGTAGACATCTCTTCCGACGAAACAAGGATCTCGTTCGCGCTTGAGGAAACGTCGATGGCACCCTTGCGAACGCGTTCGAGAACTTTGGTGAAGTTATCGAGCATGTAGTTGACGGAATCGACCACGTTGCCGAGCGCGTCAGAGGTGACCTTGCCGCGCAGCGTCAGGTCGCCGCGGGCGATCTGGCTGGTGATGGTCAGGAAGTCGGTCACGCTCTTCTGCAACGACTCCTGTGCTTCCTGATTGAAGACCGCGCGCGACACTTTGTCGGCGGTGCGGTTCAGGTTCTCGGCGATTAAGCCGAAATCGTCGGTAGACTCGACGTCTGCCTTGGCGCGATAGTCGCCGCTGGCAAGGCGCTCGGAGAACTCAGTGAGCTCCTTCACCGGCTTGCCGATGCGCGCGCTGGTGACCCAGAAAACGGCGACGGCTGCAAGGATCACGACCAGCAGCGCCATCAACATCTTCATGGGTGTATCGCCCTGGGCGGAAAAAGCGTCCCAAATGGCGAGGCCACCGGATGTGCGTCCCGCGCTGTAGGCAAGCGCCAGCAGAATGATCAACGCCAGCGCATTTCCCATCGCCAGCATGGTGAGGGTCGAACTCAACCGACCTTTCATAACTTCCTCCCGAAAACCAGTACCTAGTACTCAGTACCCAGTACTTCGAACAGATTTTTAAAGCTCCGGCCACCGCGTACCAGCCATGCAAGGCTCGGTACTCGGTACCAGGTACTAAATGACTCCGACCGGAAACGCATCCATCATGCGTTTCAAGTCCAGAGCCAAAGCCAAACGATCTTCATGCCGCAACATGCCTGCGCAGTGCGGAATCTCGCGGGGCGCTTCATCCACCAACAGAGGATCAGAAGTCGTGAAGGTGCCGATGACTTCATCGGCTGCGACTCCCAAACGAATGTCTTCGCGCTCGCCATTGCCGCGTTGCGAGGCAACGACTACATGCTTTGGCGGCAGATCGGCGCGACGTCCTTCGGTGAACGCAATATCAATGATCGGCACGATCGAGCCGCGCAGATTGAAGATGCCCATCATGAACATGGGGGCGAGGGGCATCTTCGTGACCGTGGGCCACTCGACCACCTCTTCGACGTCGAGCACCGAGAGACAAAAGCGCTCACGGCCAGCGCGAAAGACGCAGTACTGCCGCTCCGGCAGCCGCTCTTCGGCTTCGCCGGAAGCAGCCGGCGTTTCGGTCGGTTGCAGCGGTTCGAGTTGTTGGTTATCGTCTGTCATCGCGATCACGCGGCGCCCTAGACACCAATAAATTTCACAACCTGCCCCAAAAGCTCTTCTGCTTTGAACGGCTTCACGACATATCCATCGGCGCCCTGCTGCTGCGCCCAAAATTTGTCGCTGTCCGTATTCTTCGAACTCACCAGCACGACCGGTATACGGCCAAACTCTGCGTGCCCCTTCAGTTCACGGCAGGCCTGGAAGCCATTGCGTCCCGGCATCACCACATCCATCAGGATCAGGTTCGGCCTCTCGACTTCGACGGCCTGCTCCAGCCGCATGGGATCGTTGATCGAAACCAGCCAATATCCGGCGCGGCTCAGCACCGCTTCCATCAGCTTGATCTCGGCCGGCGAATCGTCAACGATCAATATTTTTTTCAATTTACTTCCTATAACTAGAGTGCAAAATCCACAAAATCACAATCCACTAGACCCCTGAGACGAACGCTGCCGCCCGCTTTGCCTTGCCTTTGCTGCGCGATTCTTTGTCGGCCATCTGCATCTCGCTATCAATGGATGAGAAGCGCTGCAGAATCTCGTGCAGTCGCAGCGACATGGAGTGGATGGTTTCGATCTGCTCGCGAACATCTGCCGAGAACGCGCCCGGCTCCATCAGCAATAATTCCGAATTTCCAAGGATCGAGGTCAGCGCATTGTTGCAACTGTGACGCATCTCGATCATGTAACGCCCCAGGGTCGCCTCGCGCTGGCTCTCCGCATTTGCGGATTCGGCGCGAGCGGCGCGTTGCTGCGCCTCGTGGTAGCGAAGCGCCTCGGTACCAAGGATCACCAAGCCATCCACCCAGCCGTCGTTTTGCCGCACGATGAGAAGGCGAGGATCGCTCTCTGCAGCGCGATTCGCGGAAAGGGCGTCCGTCGCGAGCAAGATGACCGGAGCACCCGCCGAGGATGCCGTTGTCAAAACGCTTTGCAGCCTGCCTCCACCGACTGGCCCGATGATCGCCAGTCCAAAGCGGCCAGCAAATGAGCCGTTCAAAAGTTCGCTACTCATCAGCGTGAATGCGGGGACGTGCCGCTCCATTTGCCAGCGCGCCACCACGTTGCGGGAGAATTCCGCATCGTCGGTAACGATCAGCACACTGTGCTGCGCCACGATGTCGCGTACCGGCTCCGAATTGTTTGTCTGCTTCGCCATTGCTCCGCGCATCACTTCAATTTCTCCGCTTCATCGACCAGCGACATGAGCCGCTTGGAAGTGGCCGCGAGGTTACAGGCAGCGTCGAGGTCTTTCGCGTCTTTTGCGATCCCGACACGGGCCTGAATCTTTTCCGATTCGACCTGCACCTGCCACAAAGCCGAACGTAACTGCTCCGAATTCCCGCTGTACTTACGCTGATCGATCGCAACCAGCAATACGGCGCGCGCTGCCACCGCGCGCTGCAGGATCTCCGCGGTTACGTCTTTACCGGTTGCGTAAGCCGACACTTCCCAGGAAGAGAGCAATAGCTTCAATGGTCCCAATGCAACCGTTGCCACCGCGCCATCGCGCGGCCCAAGCGATTTGATCTGCTCTTCGATCTGCGCGCGATAGGTTTCGACTTCGCCGGCGCTTGGCGCAGGGGCCGCGGCGGTGCCCGCACCCGCGCTTATAACCGGTGCCGGTGCGCCTGTGGTCCCCTCGGCAGCTTTGATCGCGGCTTCGTAAGCTTCGAGCTCAAGCTCTTCCGCTGTCTTGGGACGGGAACCTTCGGCTTGCTTGCTCGCGCGTTCTTCCGTCTCTTGTGCCGCCTTTACTTCAGCTTCTTTGCGAGCATTCTCCTCGGCTTCAAGGCGCGCAAATTCTTTCTCGTACTTCTCTTTTTCTTTTCGCTTGCGCTCTTCTTCTTCGAGCCGAGACTTCTCTTCGGCTTCGCGCTTGGCGTGCTCTGCCGCTTCCCTCGCCTGCCGCGCCTTTGCTTCTGCGCCGAGCTTCTCTTGCTCCTCAGCTTCGCGGAGGGCACGTTCGTACTCGTCGAGGTGCTCGGCTTCCTCATGCTCGCGCTTAGCTTTAGCCTCGGCTTCTTCCTTTTCGCGTTTAGCTTTCGCTTCAGCTTCCAACCACTCGCGCTCGGCCTTCTGGCGAGCAGCCTCTTCGGCTTCTTTGCGAACTTTCTCTTCCCCTTCTTGACGTGCGCGCTCTTCGGATTCCAGCCGCGCACGTTCTTCGGTCTCGCGGCGCGCTTGTTCTTCGGTTTGGAGCCGGGCATGCTCCTCGGCTTCTCTGCGGGCTCGTTCTTCTGCCTGGAAGCGTGCTTGCTCTTCGGCCTCGCGCTTGGCCTGCGCCTCGGCTTCGACCCTGGCCCTTTCTTCCGCATCTCGCTGTGCCGCCGCTTCTGCTTGTGCCTTCTCCTGCTCCTCGTGCTGTAATTTCTGGCCGAGCGCCTGGTTCAAGCGCTCTTCTACAATGGTGCGGACGTCTACCAGCTGCTTAAAACTTTGGCCCGCTGCATACGCGGCGTGGAACGCCTTCTTCCATTCTTTGCAGATGTCGCGTAAGTGGGCGATGCTCTCCTGGTTCGAGAGACCAGCCTTGCTGCAATCGACGTTGGTGATCCCAAGCACTTCGAGTTCGCGCAAGGTCGACCGAATCGCGTGCAGATCGGCCGCGATCATGCGCACGAAGCCGCGACGTGCCAGAAAATTGAAGCGGGTGATGGCGACCAGAGCGGTGGGACCGAAATACATCTCGCCGGAAGAGACTTTGAGAAGCCGGGTCTCGTCGAGGATCCCTTTGCCCAGCAACTCACGAATGCTTTGACACTGCTCGATCTCTTTAAGGCATTCATCCAGTGGCTCGAGCCACTTGGGCGTATGCATACCGACTTCGCCTATCACCGGCTCGAGCGCGTTCGCACAATCTTCGAAGGTGACCTGCTTGTCGTGAAAACCCGGAGGCGCGCATCGAACCAAGATATTGGACCAATAGAAAATCCACTTTGTCGCGGTCAGCATCTACTTTGTTCTCTTTTTCCAAGTGACGGGTGATGATGGCACGCAGGTTTTCTTCAGTCCCAAGAGGTGTCGTTTGCAAAAGCTGACGCAGCTGGTGCACGTGAACGCGCTCGTCCATTTGAGCGAACCAGGCCCAAGCACGATCGATCGCCTCGGTCTCGGCGCGGTTGATGGGCGACTCCAGTTCCGGGCAAGGAGGTACGCCAAGGTCGAATTTCTGCTGCAAAGCTCCGTAAAGGATGTAGAGCCGGCGCGCGTCGCGCCACTGCCCAGCCAGTTCCGTAAGTTGCTGTGTCGCTGTTGCCATGATTACCGCTTGATGATCCAGTTGGCGATCTCGCGCACAAATCGGGCGGCGATCGCTGTACGGCCTTCGTGATATTGAACAGCCACTACCTTTGCTTCTGCTGAGAGCGAGCCGTCAGTGTTTTCGAGCCTCACCAAGTCTTCGAATTCCAGCGGAAGCGTGGACGTGAACAACGCTTCCTGCGGAGTGCCGAACTCGATCACCGTCTCTTCGCTGAGCGCGACTCCCTGCTTCAGTCCGACCACCCGAACCGGTATGCGCACCGGGCTGGCTTCGGGAAAAAACTGTGCCAGCCCTGCCGCTGAGGAATGAGATCGGGTCGCCGCTGTTGCGTGATGTGCCACTGCTTGCTCCTGCCGGCTGTTGCGGCCAGTAGACACAGGTGCGCGTCCACCGGCGGGCCAGCCCATTGCTTAATGCACGGGGGCGACCACAATCGGGATACGCCTGTTCAGCTGTAAGTTATTGAAAACAAGAGCAGTGGTACTGACACGCTGAGAAGCCTGGGGCTCATTTCGTCTCAAATTGATACGGTTGTCTCAATGGAAGCCACGGGCATTAGCGCCCAATCGGGTGAGACAGCTCCCTATCCGGAGGTGGTTGCAGCCTTGATCTGGTAACGCTTGATCTTGCGGTATAGGGTGGCGCGACTGATGCCGAGCATCTTGCCGGCCATGGTCTTATCGCCCTGAACTTGGTCGAACACACGCTGGATGGTGATCCGCTCCAGAGCTTCCAAGTCATTGGGGGTGACGCCGGGAGAAGACGTTCTTGCGGGGTAAGAAGTCGAGGCGGCAACGGACTTTTCGGTTGCCGGCGCAGAGTCGATCTGCACAGGACTGATCGAGGAAACGCCAGCATTGCGCAACGCAGGCGGAAGATCATAAACGTCGATCAGCGCGCGGTTGCCCAGCGCTACTGCCCGCTCGATGCAATTCTGCAGCTCGCGCACATTTCCCGGCCAGTCGTACTGCAGCAACGCTTTCATCGCAGCATTGCTCACTTGCAGCGTGCCCTCGGGAACGTACTTGTCGAGGAAGAAATGAACCAGGCTCGGAATATCGGAACGGCGCTCACGGAGTGCCGGCAGGTGCACCGCGACAACGTTCAGGCGGAAATACAAGTCCTTGCGGAAGGTTCCTTCGCGATACGCTTGCTCAAGGTCGCGGTTCGTGGCGGCAACGATGCGCACATCGACCTGAGTGCGGATGTTGCTGCCGACACGACGCACCTCCTTTTCCTGAAGAGCGCGCAAAAGTTTGGTCTGCATCTCAAGCGGGAGTTCGCCGATCTCATCGAGGAATAAAGTTCCGCCGTTGGCAGCCTGGAAGAGTCCATCTTTCGGTTTGAGTGCACCGGTAAAGGCACCGCGCTCATATCCGAAGAGTTCGCTCTCGATCAATGTGGGCACCAGCGCGCCGCAATCGACCGCGACGAATGGGCGATGCGCTAATGACCCGCGGAAATGTATGGCACGCGCTACCAGTTCTTTTCCTGTACCACTTTCTCCAGTGATCAGCACCGGGGTACGCGTGTTCTTAAGGCGCGCGACCATGCGGAGGACGTCCTGGATCTTCGCGGAGGACCCGATGATGCCGCTCAGCTCCATCTCAGTGCTTACGCGTTCGCGCAAAAATTCATTCTCTGAGACCAGGCGGACTTTCTCTGCCATCCGCTGCAGCACCAGCTTCAGTTCTTCCACGCGGAAAGGCTTGGTGATGAAGTCATAAGCCCCGAGCTTCATAGCCTGGACTGCGCTTTCGATGGAGCCGTGCCCGGTCATCATCGCGACTTCGGTGCGCGGCAGTGTGCTCTTCAATTTTTCGAGAAACTCCAAGCCATCCATGTTTGCCAGTTTGAGATCGGCGAGGACGATGTCCGGCGAGTTAGCATCGATGTACGCAAGCGCAGCTTCCGCGCTCTCTACCTGCGCAGAGACGAATCCCTGCGAGTTGCCAATGGTGACGCAGAGCTTGCGAATGCTGGCCTCGTCGTCAACCACCAGAAATCGGATGCGAAAATCTTCGCTGTTCACCTGGCTCATCTGGCCTTCCCGAACAACTCTTCCACCTTCAGCACCAATTGCTGCACTCGAAATGGTTTCTCGATGAATGGGACACCGGTCTTCTTCAGTATCGCGCCCGTCTCGTCGTTGGCGATGTCGCCGGTGATGAAGAGGAGGCGTGACGACATGTGCGGGCGATGGCTTAGGATCCAGGCGTGAACGTCCGCGCCATTCACGTTTCCTGGCGTGCGCATGTCAGAAATCACTCCCGTGAATTCATTTGCCTGCAGCAACTTCAATCCTTCGGCACCGGAAGCCGCGCAGGTGACCATGTATCCATAGCGCTCGAGAGCCGAGCGGACGAAATTCGCGACCGATGGCTCGTCTTCGATCAAGAGCACGGGAAGTGACTTGGAGGAGCAGGCGTTTGGGTCATTACTTGGCCCCCACGGATGCAGCCGCTCGTTCCGAACTTATTTTCGCAACAGCTGGCAAGCGCACGATGAATGTGGCTCCCGCTTCGGGAGCATTGTTGTGCGCGCCAATCTCACCTTTGTGCTCATGGACGATCCCGTAGCAGATACTTAATCCGAGACCGGTCCCCTTGCCGACTTCTTTGGTGGTAAAGAATGGATCGAAGATGCGCTCGGGTTCGGCGATGCCGGTGCCACTGTCTTTGAATCTGACCTCGACGTGCTCTCCCGACAACATGCTTGAAACCTCGACCCGGCGCGGGTTCCCGCTATCGCGCATCGCGTCGTACGCGTTATTCAAGATGTTCAGGAAGACCTGCTGCATCTGATGTTCGTCGCCGATAACTTCCGGCAGCTCGCGGTCGAGATGTTGCACGACTTCCACACCGTGGCTGGAAAGGTCATAGGCACGCAATTGCAAGGTGCGTTCAACGATGGAATTGAGTTGGATCGTCTTGCGCTGCTGCGGGACCTGCCGCGCGAAACTCAAAAGATTCTGCACGATCAACTTGGTGCGTTGCGCTTCCTGGATGATCACGTTGAGGTCGCGCTGCCCTTCGGGCGGCAAGCCTGGCGTGTCAAGAAGAAGGTCGGCGAAACCGAGGATCGCGGTCAGCGGATTGTTCACCTCGTGGGCGACGCCGGAGACCAGCTGTCCGACGGCGGCCAGCTTCTCGGTATTGATCAGCTTGGCTTGCAACAGCGCGGCATCAGTGATGTCGGTCATCACGACGACCACGCTGGACACATTTCCCTGCTCATCGCGCATGGGGCTGAGGCTCACCGAAAAGTGTCCGGGCTTGCCGTCACCACGCAACGATGGGGAGTTCGAGATTCTCGTTCTGTTCTCCAAGCACGGTTGCTTCGAATGCGTCGGAAAATTCGCGACGGCGTCCGTGCGCGACGATCTCGCTGAGGCGATGGCCGATGAGCTGAGCAGCGCGGAATTCGCCGGCTTCAAAGCAGCGACGATTCGCATAACTCACCAATCCAGCCGTGTCCGCAACCAAAATCATGCTCTGGGTGTTGTCGAGGATCTTGATGTTGAAATCGCGCTCGCGCTGCAGTTGCGCCTGTACCGTTTTTTGCTCCGTGATGTCGAGGATGAGCCCGCGATATTGAACGGTTTCGCCGCTCGCGTTCTTCACGGCGAATGCATTCTGCAGGGTATGCACGAGGGAACCGTCTTTGCGGCGCAAGGTCTCTTCGAAATTCCGAAGCGCGCCGGTCTCTTCCATTTGGTGAATGAAGCGACGACGCTGATCGGGATACATATACAGACTCTTGGGAATGTCGGTATTGAGCAGCTGCTCGCGGCTTTCATACCCGAGCATTCGTACCAGGGCGTTGTTTACTTCGAGGAAACGGCCGGCAGGAGTGGAAAAGAAGAGGCCTTCCTGAATGTTGTCGAACAGTTCGCGGTAACGCAACTCGGCTTCGCGACGATCGGTGACGTCCTTCAGTACATGAATGGTTTGCTGACCTTCGTTGACTACTCCCTGTATGCCCGAGGTAGAGACCAGGTACGTGCGGCCGAGCTCGGGGATGAAGGTACTCCTCGGCGCCGTCTTTTTTCAGCCGGCAAAATTGGCATCCTTGCGGGCCACCCAATCCGGAGATGAGCGCGCCCATGTTCAGTCCGATCAAATCTTGCGGAGGCGTTCCTATCAGGGAAGCCATCGAGCGATTAACGCGGAGCACCCGATTGCCGTCGTCGTGTACCACGATCAGATCTGAGATGGCGTCAAAAATATCGTGCCAATGGCGGCTTGCCTGGGCGATCTTATTGAAGAGCCGGGAATTTTCCAGCGCGACGGCGGCGTGCGCGGCCAAGGCCTGCAGCAGGCTTTCGTCATCTGGCGTAAGCGCTGCATTGCGATTCGCCAGCAGCACTACTCCGAGCAGACTTCGATCGGAGCCGGTCAGCCAGGCGACGGTAACGTCATTCCAACCAAGAGCCCTCGCCAACTCCTTATCGAGGATGGTTTCAGCTGGACCATGCAAGAAACTATCTGAAGAAGTTGCTGCGAGGGCGGTCAGCGCGCCATTCAGCTTACGCAACGTGTTCTTGTCTTCAGACTGAGGCGATCCGTGCACGGCGACGGTCTCAAAATTTTTGCCCTGCGCCAATAGCAGGACAGCGACACCAGAACCCATCATCTCTGCTGAACGCTTGAGGAAGTTCTTGACGAACTCCGGCAGCCCCAGCGATGAACTCGTCTCAAGGGCGAGCGCCATCAAATTTTCGGCGCGGATGCGGTAGCGCTCGGCCAACGTCGATTCGGCAGGGGTGCCTGGCAAGGGTTCTTTTCCTTCGACCATAGGGCGGTCTAGACTGCTTGGTTTTTCGGGGGGAGAGTAGAACCTTAGTCCTTAATCTCATTTTGAGTCAAGGAGTTTGTGCAATCCAGTCTCACCGGAGGAACTGTCTGATTTGTCTCACCATGAGACGAAACGTCGGATTTCGGGACCAAATGAGACGGGATTCCGCTCCGCCTGCAGCCCTTCCAACCTTGCCGCTACGATGTAAATAGTTGAAAACACATATTTAAGAAGATGACTTGAATGCCCACCTAACTCCCTGGGCGGCTGGCACTGGCCGTGCTCCTACATGGCTGGGCGTATTGCGCCTTGTAGGAGGTACTGTGCGAATTCTTAACATCAGCCGACCGATTCTGTGGGGGATCTTGGGGCTGGCTTTGGTCTTACCTGCACTCTCGGCTTCGGCCCAGGCGCAGGAAGAGTCCACGCGCAAGGTCAAGTCACGGGTGGATCCCATGTATCCCGAGCTTGCCCGCAGGATGCACATCGGCGGCACCGTAAAGCTGCAGGTGGTGATCAATAAAGACGGCAGCGTGAAGACCACCAAGGTGATCGGCGGCCCGCCGCTGCTAATCGACGCCTCCGTTGATGCGGTGAAACGTTGGAAGTTTGAAGAAGCAAAGGAAGAGACCACCCAGCCGGTGGAGTTCAAGTACAGCAATTAGCAACTCGGCCGCGCCCTTGCGACGGCTGCAAGTTCTTGAGGAAATGTCATGAGCATCGGTAAAAAACTTAGGTATGGATTCGGCGCCCTCCTCATCATGATGGGCCTGTTATTCCTTGTGAACTTCGGCGCGCGCTGGAAAGACAAGAACGCGCGCGACAACACGGCCGAGATCGGCGAGATCCGCAGCCTGGTCACGCAGAACAACCTCGCATTGAACAGCTACCTGCTCAGCGGCAGCCCCGACGAAGTCAAGAGGATCACCGACGGCGACACGCGCCTGAACGACAAGCTCGAGCACTTTAAAGACAAGGTGAACAGCGAGCAGCATGCGTCGCTCGACAAGCTGCAATCTGCCGAGCGCGAGTGGATGGCCAAGTTCGCCAATCCTGTCATCGAAAAACGCAAGCAGGTGGACAATGGCAACGCTACCGTCGCCGAGCTCCAGATCTTCTATCTGCAGCAGGACCCGGGAACCTGGCTTGAGACGTTGAATACTCCTCTCAATCAGGTGCAGGACTCGATCAAGAGCTCGACCGATGCGACATCGACCGCCACCTTTGTGACTTCGTTCTTCTTCTTCGTGATCTCACTTATCGCCGGCGTGATGATCGCGCAACAGATCTCGCGATCCATCACTACCCCACTCGGGCATCTGATTTTGATCGCGCGTGAGATCGGAGAATCCGGTGACCTCGACCAAAAGATCGATATCAATCGCCAGGACGAGATCGGCGACTTGGCGCGTACCTTCAACAACATGATGACGTATCTCAAGGAGATGGCCGCGATCTCAGAAGCCATCGCCGGCGGTGACTTGACGGTTGCCGTAGAGCCGCGTTCGAAGAGCGATACGCTCGCACACGCGTTCTCGCGTATGACTGAAGGACTTCGCAGTCTGGTAAAAAATGTGCGCGACGGCGCCACGCAAGTGGCATCCGGATCGAACCAAGTCGCAGACGCTTCCGACGATTCCGCCAAGGTCAGCGTGCAGGCTTCCTCCGCGATCGACGAGGTCACCAGCACGATGCACGAGATGAGCGTCAACGTGCAGAACATGGTGAAGAACACGCAGACGCAAGCATCGAGCGTCAGCGAGACGTCGGCTTCGATCGACCAAATGGTTGCATCGATCCAGCGTGTTGCCGACACCTCCAAAGTTCTTCTCGACATCTCGCAGCGTTCGCGCGACGAGGTGCAGAGCGGTATTGTGACGATGGAAAAGACGACCGAGGGCTTGGGCCGCATCAACCAGACCATCGGAGTCTCTTCTGGGATCATCGCTGTCCTCGGGCAGCGCGCGGATGACATCGGCAAGATCATCGAGGTCATCGACGACTTGGCCGAGCAGACCAATCTGTTGGCCCTCAACGCCGCCATTGAAGCGGCGCGCGCCGGCGAACATGGCCTGGGATTTGCTGTGGTGGCCGACGAAGTGCGCAAGCTAGCGGAAAAATCGGCAACCTCGACCAAAGAAATTTCAGACCTCATCCAGAGCATCCAGAAGGAAGCTCGCAAAGCGGTCGAGAACATGGACAAGAGCACGCACATCGTGAACGAGGGCTTGGACCTCGGCAACGATCTGAGCGGCGCGCTCAAGAAGATCTCCAACGTAGTGACCGAGGTGTACAAATTCGCCCAGGAGATCGGCGCGGCCACGAACGAACAGTCGCATGGCTCGTCGCAGATCGCCCGCGCCACCACCCGGCTGAACGAGATCACGCACGAGATCAACTCTTCAGTCGAAGAGCAGGCGTCGGGCGCTCAAGCCGTCGTCCGCGCGATGGAAAAGATGCGCGAACTGGTGCAGCAATCAACATCGGGTTCGACAGAGCTGGCCGCTTCGGCGGAGCAGATGTCGAAGATGTCGCGTTCCCTGCTGGAGATGATGGACCGTTTCGTCATCGACGTGGGCGGCAACGGCGCCAGCTCGCACGCGGGCAGCCACATCGGTCACGACCGCGCCCGTTATGCCGTGCAAGGTCGAAACTAATTCGCACGAGGAAAAGCCATGTCCAAAGATTTACATATCGTCGGCTTCCGCATCGGGCGAGAAACCTTCGGGGTACCTATCTCGCTGGTGCATGAGATCGTGCGCGTGCCCGATATCACATCGGTTCCAGATGCTCCGGAGTGCGTGGAAGGCGTGATCAACCTGCGCGGCAAGATCATCTCTATCGTCGACTTGCGCAAGCGCTTCGGAGAAAAAGAAGTCGTAAACAATAAAAAGAACCGCATACTGGTGGCTGAAGTCGAGAGCAAGATGGTCGGACTGGTCGTGGATGCGGCGTCTGAAGTTTTGAAGCTGCCGCAGTCCGAGATCGAAGCGCCGCCGAATGTTTTTGAAGAAGGCGAATTGAATTACGTGACCGGGGTGGGAAAGCTGAACAACCGGCTCATTATTCTGATCGACATGACCAAGATCCTGCAGCGCGGTGAATTGAAACGACTCGGAGATTTTGCAGACGCGGCCCAGGCAGCATCGGCGTAACGAAGTTCGGGACAAAAACTCTCATGGTCACACCAGCGATCCAGATCAACCTTACGGAACCCGAACTCAAGCTGCTGCAAACCCTTGTGTACCAGGAATGCGGCATGTACTTCGACGAACGCCGCGTGCACTTCCTGCAAGACCGGCTGCAACGCCGTCTAAAAATCACCGGCCTCGACAGCTTTCTATAGCTATTACCGCCTACTGACCAGCCGCGAAGGCAAGGCCGAACTGGCAGCGCTGCTCGAACACTTGACCGTCAACGAGACCAGCTTCTTCCGCAACAAGCCGCAACTCGAACTCTTCCAGAAGACGATCCTGGAAGAGATCCTTCATCGCAAACAGGCGCGCCGCGATTGGACGCTGCGCTTCTGGAGCGCCGGATGCTCGACCGGACAGGAACCTTACACGCGGCCATGCAGATCTGCGACGCGCTCGCCTATTACTACCTGCGCAATCCGTTGCCCTTCGAGATGCCGTCGCCTAAGCCGCTGATCCCGCCACCGTGGAAGGTGGAGATTCTTGCGTCCGACATCAGCTATTCCGTTCTGCGCGCCGCGCAAGAGGGCCAATACCCCGAGCACCACATGGAAAACGTGGATTACGCCTACCGCCTGCGCTACTTCGACAAGGTGGGGGAGCGCTATGCGATCAAGAAGGGCGTGAAAGAACTCGTCCACTTCGACTTTCACAATTTGAAGACGGAATTCTTGCCGCAGCGCAACGACGTGATCTTCTGCCGCAACGTGATGATCTACTTCGACGAAGCCGAGCAGAAGCGACTGATCGATAAGTTTTATCGCTGCTTGAACCCCGAGGGCTACTTGTTCATCGGCCATGCCGAGAGCCTTTTCGGCCTGAGCGACAAATTCAAGATGATCCACCTCAATAACGGCACTGCATATCAGCGGATCGAGGGGGCACAGTGAGCTTCTTTTCCGAAGAACGGGCAGCCGAGCTGAAGGAACTCTTCTTTGAGAGCGCGCAGGAACTTCTGCAGACACTCAATGAAGAAGGCCTGCAGATGGAGCACCGTCCCGATGATCCGGAGATCGTGCGCAGCGTGCGCCGAACGGTGCACACCCTGAAGGGCGACTCCGCCGCCTGCGGTTACAAGGAACTCAGCGAACTGGCTCATCAACTGGAGGACGCGCTCACACCTGAGCTCGCGAAAGCTGCGCAGAAGCGACTGGCCGAATTGGTCCTAGCAGCCGCCGACACATTCGAAGCAATGCTCAACGCGTACCGCGCGAACAAAGCAGCGCCGAGCGCGATCGTGTTACAGGGGCAGATCAAACAGTTGGTTCAGAAACCCGCAGCTGTAGCCGCCGATTCGCAGACCCCGTGGAGCGCGAGCTTCGCCTGGTCGGAGTACGAACAGATGGTGATCGCTGACGCGGCCGCGCGCGGCGAGAAGGTCTATAACGTCGCGCTAGGCATCGATGCCAACTGCACGATGCCGGAAGCGGCCGTGCAAATGGCGCGCAAGGCCCTGCCACAGCTTGGCCGCTTGTTGGCGATGCATCCGCAAGAAGGTTTGCCGCTCGCAGGCGTGACCATCATTGAAGCTGCGTTGGCTAGCAATTTCAAGGCCGACGCGATCGAAAAGAAGTGCTTCGTGCCCTCCGTGATCGACCGCGTCCTGGTGCAACGATGCGCGTCTCTGCCCGGCTCGGAAGCCAAGGGCTCTGTCGCGGCGCATCTTCCCGATCCTGTTGTGATGTCTCCCGCTTCTGGACCCGCGCAAGTGCGAGGAGTCGAGACTCCGAACCAGCCTGCCGCTGAATCGGAGCCACAGAGCGATGCTCCGCATCAGACCACGGCTGCCGGCACCTCCGCAGAAAATTCATTGCGCGTGGATTCTGCGCGTATCGATGACGTTCTGAACCTGGTCGGCGAACTTATCCTCGGCAAATCCATGCTGCAGCAGACGATGAGCGAGTTCGACAAGAGCTTTACGGATCCGCTGCGCTCGAAATTCAGCGACGCACTCGCCTTCCAGGCGCGCGTATTGAACGACCTGCAGAAATCCGTGATGAAGATCCGCATGGTGCCGGTGGAGCATCTCTTCCGGCGCTTCCCGCGCATTGTGCGCGACGTGGCTAAAGCCCGCGGGAAAGAAGTTGGGCTCGCGGTGAGCGGACAAGAGACCGATCTCGACAAGAGCATCCTGGACGTACTCGCCGAACCCATGGCGCATCTGGTCCGCAACGCAGTGGACCATGGAATCGAATTGCCGGCGGACCGGATTGCAGCCGGGAAACCATCCCAGGGTACGCTGCGCTTGAATGCTTATCACCAAGGGAACCAAGTGGTGATCGAAGTCAGCGACGACGGCAAAGGCATCGACGTGAAGAAGGTAGTCGCGCGTGCCATCGAGCGCCGGATCATTTCGCATGACGAAGCCAACCGATTGAGTGAGACGGAAGCGCTTCATTTGATCTTCCATCCCGGACTGAGCACCGCGGAAGAAGTCACCGCGATCTCGGGCCGCGGCGTTGGCATGGACGTTGTGAAAACGGTGATCGACCGTCTGAAGGGCAACATCGAGATCCGCACCAAGCTTGGACAGGGCACGACCTTCCTGTCTGAAGGTACCCCTCACCATGGCAATCATCAAAGCCCTGCTCTTCAATGTGGGCGAAAAGATCTATGCGGTGCCGCTTTCCAGTGTGCAAGAGATCGCGCGCGCCAAGGAAAGCGAGATCCACCGCGTGGACCAACACGAAGTCTTGAAACTTCGCGAAGAGGTGCTCACGCTGGTGCGCCTCGGCAAACTGAATAAGAAGACGGCGCCGGCCTCGCGCAAGAAACTTTTCGTCGTGGTCATCAACGTTTCCGACCGCAAGTTCGGACTTGTGGTCGACAAGATGGTCGGCGAGGAAGAATTGGTGATCAAGGCACTCGACGACCATTTGGTCGCGACCGACTTGGTGAGTGGCGCTTCGATCCTGGGCGATGGAACCGTGGTACTGATCCTGAACATTTCCGCGGTCGTGACCCGGTTGGGGCGCATCGCAGCTGAGCTGAACGCGAGCAATCTGAACGCGAAGGGAGCCTCAGCATGAGTAACCCGGTACGGGTGCTCGTAGTCGATGATTCCGCGCTCATGCGCAAGATGATCCCGCAGATCATCGAGCGCGACGAGGGGATCCAAGTCGTCGGCACAGCTATGGACGGCGAGTTTGCCCTCAAGAAAATGGACGAACTGAAGCCTGACGTAGTGACGCTTGACCTGGATATGCCGCGCATGGACGGCATGGAGACCCTTCGCCTGATCGTGCGCAATCATCGCGTGCCGGTGATCGTGGTGAGCGCGCATACGACCCAGGGAGCATCCGCGACGTTCAAAGCGCTGGCATCGGGCGCATTCGACTTTGTCGCAAAACCAAAAGACGCGGCGTCGGCGCACATGGAAGACATTTCCAAAGAGCTGATCGGGAAGATCAAGGTCGCGAGCCAAAGCGGGGTACCGCAGGCATCGAATCCGGCTTCCGTGTTATCGGAGCCGAAGCGCGCCGCGAAGCCGAGCAGCAAGCCGAAGCGGGCGCCCTCCAAGGTAGTCGCGATCGGGATCTCGACCGGAGGTCCGAATGCGCTTCAGTACGTGCTCTCGCAATTACCGGGCGATTTCCCCGGCAGCATCGTGGTGGTGCAGCACATGCCGGAAGGCTTCACCGAATTGTTTGCGCGCCGGCTCGACGAGTGTTGCGCTATTGACGTGAAGGAAGCGCAATCGGGAGATCTGTTGATCGCGGGCCGTGCGCTCATCTGCCCGGGCAACCGGCACATCAAGGTGAAGCGCATGCCGATGGGCGACATCATCGTCCTCAGCGACGATGATCGGGTGAACGGACACCGACCCTCTGTAGATGTGCTGTTCCGTTCCGTCGCACAAGAATTCGGCAGTAATTCGCTGGCTGTCTTAATGACCGGCATGGGCGAGGATGGCGCAGAAGGAATGGCCGCTATCAAGAGATCCGGCGGTATGACGGTGGCGCAGAGCGAAGATTCCTGCGTCGTCTTCGGGATGCCGAAAGCGGCCATCGAGCGTGGGCATGCGATTCGCGTGGTGCCGCTCGATGCGATGGCAAATACCCTGCAGGCGCAGTGCACCATGGCAGTGCGGGTTGCGGCAAAAGTTTAGTTAGCCCGCCGAGCTGGCGGGTGATGTGCAGTCAGGAGAAATTGTATGGAGCAATATTCAGCGCTACTGCGGAGTAAAGACCGCCAGCCACTGCGGTTCCTGGTGGTTGACGATTCCGTCTTCGCGCGCAAGAACATCGCCAAGATGGTGGAGCAGTTCGGCGGACAGATTGCCGGTGAAGCGGGCGACGGACTCACTGCCATCACGGAATACGACCGCGTGAAGCCTGACATGGTGCTGATGGACATCACGATGCCGCAGATGGAAGGCATCGAAGCGGCCGAGCGCATCGTGCGCCAACATCCTGATGCGCGCATCGTGATGGTCTCCTCCGTCGGATACCAGGAGAACGTAGTGGCCGCGCTGCAAAAAGGCGCGCGGCATTTCGTCCAGAAGCCGGTCAAGCCGGAAGTGCTTTACGAGGTGATCAAGTACGTGATGGGAGACGAGGTCGTAGCTCCGGCCGCCTCGGCCACCGCCGCGGGAGATTCAAAATGAAGATGGAGTTGATTCAACCCTTTATCAATGCCGCGGACGCGGTGCTGGCAGAGACCTTGCAGTCTCCCACCAAGATCGCCGACGTCAATATGGAGGAGGACGCTTATCGCCGCAAAGGCGTGGCAGCGATCATCACCATCATGGGCGATATCGAAGGGCGCGTGATCTTCGACATCGAGCCTTCGGCTGCCACCAAGATAGCCTCCGCACTTGCCGGAACCACGGTGGAAGAATCGCAAAGCATCGTGGGCGAGACCATCTTCGAGCTCGCCAACCTGGTGATCGGAAATGCCGTCACCACTCTGAACGACCTAGGTTTCCGTTTTAAGATCAGCCCGCCGCAGCTGCATACTGCGGAAGAAGGCATCAAGACCAGCGAAGATACAGAGGCGTTGGTTTTATGCTTTGAGACCCCGCACGGCGACGTCTACATGAACGTTGCAATGCGTTACAACCGACGCCGCGCTACCGAACGCGCTGCCGTCGCCCAATAAAAAAAGAGACGTAGCCTCCGCTGCGTCTCTGATTCGCTTAAACAAAAACTGTTAAGGAAGCACCTGCACAAAGGTGGGGATCTGCCTGCACGCCGCAGACGGGTTCGGTGTGCATGATGAAGAGATGTTAGGCGGAACCAGCCGTCCGGTTGCTCCACCCGCGGTTGATCCAGGCAGCACTTCGGTGTCGTCGCTCGTCTGTATGATCGAGAAATCGTTCGAGCCCGTGTTCGCGGTGTAAACCCTAGTGCTGTTCTTATCGGAATCGATCATGATCGGCGTGGTGCTGGTGTCCGGAATCGTAAGATCGATGGTCTTGATTAACGACACGCTGCTCGCGCTATAGACCGAAACCGTCTTGGTGCCGGAGTCACTCACATAGAAGCGTGTGCCGTCCTGTAGCGCGGTAACCCACGTGTTGCCCGTAAAGCTACCCGGGACCGCAGCCACCGGGAAATTAGTGATCGGAGGCTGAATGCCACTGGCGTCGATGATGCTCACAGACCCTGCACCCGCTACGTAAACCCGCTGCGAGTGCGCATCGTACTTGAGAAAATTAACCGTACCGCCAACGGGAATCGTTTGCAAGATGTTGTTGGCCGCGCAAACGCTTATATCGGTGGTGCTGCAAATCACCTTGACGGAGCTTCCGCCCCCAACAAAGGTATATTTTCCGTCAGTACTGGTATCCATCCATGCGGCCGGAATACCCGCAGGAATGCTAGCCACCTCCACATTGTCCGAAGGGGTGACGACCGAGACGTTGCCGCCCGAACAACCCACGTACACATTGCCGCCATTCGGGACTTGGGAAATCACCACCGGGGTGCAGCCTGTGAGCGGAACCTGTTTCACCAGTGAGAGTGTTCCATCGACCACGCCAAGTTTGCCCAGGCCAGCAAGCGCAACATAAAACTTTCCAACTTGGCGGCTGTGGGCAAATACCGGGTTTGCGCTCGATGGAATAGTAGTCGTGCTGACTGTCGGCACGGTGATGCCGGTCTGAAAGCTGCTGACCGTGTTATCACCAGAGTTGGGCGTCGCGGCGCGAGATCCGCCGAACGTGAGGCCTATCATCACCGGATTCACGCCAACCTGGGCTACTCCAACGGTGGTGTCGCCGGGCACGTCGACGTAAGTGACGGAACCTGGATTGCTGCCATTCTGTGCAGCGAACAAGGCGCGATCCAGGGGCGCGGGGTCGCCGGTCTGGGTCGGAAGCGGGATGGCGATCTGGCGAAAAGTCTGGCTACAGCCGGCCAGAAAGATGCAGAGGATGCCCAAGCTGAACAGCACAGCGCGTCTTTGCGACGCCCGGCCAATACTACGAATCATTCGTACTCCAGTAATGGAAATGTAGGAGGAGAGCCTTATTGTAGCGGGTCAAGCCTGAATCCGCCAATCTGGGCGATTAGACGCTGGTGACCGGCTGGGGGGCGACAATCAGGCGGCGCGCTTGGACTTCTTCTTTGCCGGCTTCTTGGGCATCACGGAGACGATGGACGCAGCTTCCGCCCGGCGTGGCGGCTTCTTCCCGGTCTGTTCCAAGCTCTGTTTCAAGGCTGCCATCAAGTCGACGACAGGTGCCATTCTGCGCGGCTTTTCGACCTCTGTGACTTCCTTGCCCTCGAGCTTGGCCTGGATAAGTTTCTTCACGTTCTCTTCGAAAGTGTCGTGATACTTCTCAGGTTCGAATTTTGCCGCCAGCGCCTGCACTAACTGGTGCGCGACCTTCACTTCGGCGTCTTTCAGTTCCACATCTACCTTGCCGAAGCTTTCGAGGCGCTTTACTTCGTCCTCGTAGTACATGGTGTGAAGCATGATGCCGCCCTCGGAGGGCCTCAACATCACCGTGTATTCGCGGTTGTGCATGGTCAGCTTGGCGATGGCGAGATACTTGGTCTCTTCGAGTGCGCGTGCCAGCAGCGCATAAGGACGGCGCCCGGCTTCTTCCGGCATAAGGTAATAGGAAGACTCAAAGTAAATGGGATCGACGTCGCTTTCCTTGACGAACTCCAGGATTTCCATGGCTTTCGCCGTCTTGGGTTCGATCTTCTTGATCTCTTCCGGCTCGACGACAACGTATTCGCCCTTGCGGTACTCGAAGCCCTTCACGATCTCGCTGCGCTCCACCACGCGCTCGTCTTCCGGACAAAACAGTTGCTGCTTGATGCGCACGTTGTCGTCGCGATGAAGCATGTGGAACGAGACCCGGGTGCCGCGCGCACCGGAGAATAAACGCACCGGCATCGAGATCAATCCAAAGGTAAGGAATCCTGTCCAAACGGAAGCGGCCATCCGGTGTCCCCTTTATCCATCAGGGTTGGATGCGCCGGGCACTCTGGCGTGCCGCATGGTGGCGTGACATCCCGCAGGTAAGAAGGTGCCATCAGAATTATTCAGAAAGCGTGATTCCTGAGCAAGAGGTGGGAAGTGCGGGCCCGATCTGTCGTTCTGCTACTGATGTTGGCAAGTTCCATCGCATACTCCCAAAAAAACACCAATCCTGACGACGCATTTATTTCGGATCCTGCGCTTCGGGATTACGTCGACAAGACTCCCTATCAGCACGGCTCACTCCACGGTTACGAAGACGGATACCAGACCGGAGACGTCGATTTCCATCTCCAGCGGCCGCAACCGGACTTTGCGAAGATAAAGGAATATCGGGCGGCCACCCGCGGCTACATGGATGGAGATAAGGAGCAATTCCGCACCGGCTACCGCGACGGCTATCAGTTGGGTTATCAAGACGCTAAGGAAGGCCGTGCTTTCGTTGCTATCGAGCGTCTTCAGGCCGCTGCTGAAGGCAAACCGGTGGTGCTCGCAGCTTCCGCCACTGACCCTGACAGCGTCGATCTATCTGATCTCGCCACCTTCGCGCCGCCCGCCAAGCCGCTCAAGGTACCTATGACAGCGATTTTTCCGCCGCAGGAGGCGCTGGTAAAGCCGCCGGTTGAAGCGAACGCAAAAGACTCAGCCCTGGCGCGCATCATGAACAATCTGCGTCGCACCTTCATGCCTGCGGTAATCACTCCTCAGGCCGTAGTATCGGGGACGCGGCAGTAGCAGGCTTGTCGTTTTCGGTCTTGATCACTCCATTTTCCTCGACATAGAAGGCGCGGTGTTCCGAGTCAAAGACTTTGGGCGTCAGCTCGATGGAGTAGTGCGTAGGGCTTCCCTTGAACGCAACCGTGTAATCACCGCGGTCGGTCTTTGCCATGCGGCGGGTGAATGAGCCGGTGTTGATCAATGCCGGCAGTGAGGTCGCATATTTCGTGTGCCTTTTCTTGAAAACCTTTTGGGCGTCGATCACCGTGCGCATATATCCGAGTGCGCTGGCTTCGGCGTTGGAATGCGCGGGGTCGCCCTTGAAGTGCGGCTTGTAAGCAGTCTGCCCTAGGGCGGCCTGTGCCAGCAACAGAAATGTCAGGAACCGTACAGCGAATAGCTTACCTACCATTGGTGCTACCTCTTTGGATGCTTTGCACAATCGCTAAATGAGGATATGCTACGCAAGTTCCTGAAGGAAAGACAAAATGAAACCGGCCCCGGCCAAGAAACCAAAAATCCGCATCGCTGTGGTTGAAAGCGACCCGCTCCGTTTTGTAGGTTTTCGCGCCCTCTTCGATGACGAGTCGGACTTCGAACTGATCGCCTCTTCGCTGGGCGACGTTGCCCGTCACCAGGACGCCGACATCGCGCTGCTCGGTAGTCGCGATGGCGCCAACCTGTTTGACGTGATGGCCAGCTTTAAGGCCGCCCGCCCTGACCTGCGCATCATCGTCACCGGTCGCGGCGCGGACGATGAGACCATTTTGAAGGCTCTGGCAGCGGGTGCGAAGGGTTATGTGGATGAAGCCGCAACCCCGACAGAATTTGTGCAGGCGCTTCGCATCGTGCACCAGGGATCGGTTTGGGCGCCGCGTCGCGTGCTATCAACTTTCATCGAACGCGTCACTTCTTCACCGGGACGCATCTTCCCCGCCGGCCGGGTCACCTTTACCGATCGCGAAAAAGAAGTTTTGGAGCTCCTGGTCGCCGGCCGCTCGAACAAAGAGATCGGTGCGGTCCTAGGGATCGAGGAGCGAACGGTGAAGGCGCACGTCGCAAAACTGATGCGCAAAGTGGGCGTGCAAAACCGTATCGCACTGAGCGTACACGCCATTACCCACAACCTAGTAACGGCTAAGTAACGGTACAGAAGGACAGTGCCCATTCCGGCGTTGTCCATGACCTTCGGTGACGTTGCGCGCTTTCAGAGCAACTCGTATTCTCGCTTCCACCTACCACAGAACCTGGGAGATGGGGGTTGAGACTGGTAACGAGGGTCACCGGTCACAACCCCCTGACTATTTGCTAAAGCTCCTGGAAATCCACAGTCCACTCCTGAAATTTCAGATATTCTGCATCTAAGCTACAAACTGCAACCGAAAGGTCTCCCCATGCTGAAAAAGCTGTCTGTGGTTCTTTTGCTGTGCTGCGCCTCCGTTTGGGCGAAAGACAACTCCGATCGCCGCAATGGTGACATCGATCGTCTGAAGAGTGCCGGCGAGATCCTAGATGAGATCATGGCCGCTCCCGACAGCGGGATACCGGACAACATCATTGGCAAGGCTGATTGTCTTGCGATCATCCCCTCGTTGAAGAAGGGCGGGTTCATCGTTGGCGGCGCCTACGGTAAAGGCGTGGCGACTTGCCGCACCGCTTCGGGATGGAGCGCGCCGGTATTTTTCCGCATCGAAGGCGGCAGCGTGGGGTTCCAGATCGGCGCTCAGGAAGTTGACTTGATCATGGTGGTGATGAACTCCAAGGGCATGACTGCCATGCTGCATAACAAAGCGAAGCTCGGGGCCGACGTCTCGGCAGCCGCTGGTCCGGTTGGACGCCACGCGGAGGGGATGACCGATTGGAAGATGCGCGCCCAGGTACTAACCTATTCGCGTGCGCGTGGGTTATTTGCGGGCGTGAGCATCGAAGGTTCGTCGATCCGGCAGGACAATGACGATACTCGTGCCTTCTATGGGCGGATGGTTCCCTACAGCACGTCGTTATCGGGAAACATTGCAGCTCCGGCCGAATCCGAAGCGTTTTTAGGTCCGGTTGCGAAGTACGCGGGCGGCGGCTCGGAGCCCGCTAAGCCGGCGGATGCGAAAAGCATGCCGGCGCCTGCACCGGAACCAGAGAAAGCGCCTGAGCCTCCCCCAACAAAGTAGTACTGACAGAATCAGATCGAGGGAAACCGCCGATCGGCTTCGGTGAGTGAAATTTTGATACCCACAAAAAAGACACCGCACACGCGGTGTCTTTTCTGCTTGTGCGCAAGATTTAGTGAGGATGATGGGTGTGAGTGTGCGGCTTGGTCTCATCCTGCGTCGGTTTTTCACCCTTCATTTCTTTGTGCTCTTCCTCTTCTTCCTTGAAGATGGCTGGGGCACCGAGGCTTCCCTTCGGAGGCAGATGACGGATGTAGTGCACGATCTTCCACATCTCGTCGTCCTCTAATATTCCTTTCCACGCCGGCATGCCCGAAGGACCGATGCCGTTTTGGATGATCCAGCGCAGCTGCCCGTCCTTATAGTCTTGGACGTCCTTGGAGGTGAGATCTGGCACCGGAGGGGACATCTGTTGAGAAAACGGAACGCCCGTATTCTGCCCGTCGAGGCCATGGCATATTTGGCAATGATGCTGGAAGTGCTCACCGCCCTCTTTCACAGCATCTTCCGAATAAGCAATCGGGTTTTTATCGTCTTTGCCGCCAACGGTCATGTTGCTCTTGATCTCTTTGGCGACCCTGGTTTCGAGGGAGCCCGGCTTGCTCACCCCACAGCCTGACAGTCCAGCAATAATCAACGACGCACCTAGAAAAAGTAAAAGACGCTTCATTCCGTTCTCCTTGCAAACATCCTCGGACTACTATGATGCAACAACTCTGCCGCGAATAAATTGGCTTGCCATAGGCCGGAAACCATCGTACTTCAGGCAATCGGCTTTCGTCCGCAGGTTAAACTAATCCCGCCTCTGGATGAAGCTTCGTCACAAACTCGAATACGCACCGGTGTGGCTGCTGGTGCACTGCATTGGCATTCTGCCTCGGCCTTTGGCGCGTGCCGTCGGCATCCTGCTCGGGTACAAGATGTATTTCCTGCTAGGAAGGTTACGCCGAGTTGGAATGCGGAACCTGGAACTCGCGTTCCCGGAAAAATCGCGCAGCGAACGGAAGAAGATCTTGCGGGGAGTCTACGCCTCGCTGGGGCGGCAGCTCGCCGAGTTCTGCCTGTTTCCCCGCTATACCCGCGAGAATACAAAAAATCTCTTCAGCTACGACGGGTTCGAGAACTACGAGTCGGCGCACGCCCGTGGTAAGGGCATCTTCTATCTCACCGGGCACGTTGGAGGCTGGGAGGTCAGCTCGTTCCTTCACTCCCTGCATGGTCATCCCATGCACATCATCGTCCGCGATCTTGATAATCCATACGTGCAGCGTTTGGTGCAGCGCTATCGCACGTTGCACAGCAATCAGACCCATGACAAAGACGACTTTGCCCGCGGACTGATCCAGGCCATGCGCGACGGCGAAGGTGTAGGCGTGTTGATGGACACCAACATGACTCCGCCCCAGGGCGTGTTCGTAGATTTTTTCGGGACGCCGGCCTGCACCGCCAGCGGGATTGCACGTGTGGCCGTGCGCACCGACGCTGCCGTAATCCCGGCATTCATGACCTGGGACTCGGTGCTGGGCCGCTATCGGCTCAGATTTGAGCCTGCACTAGAACTGGTGCGGACTGGTGATGACGAAGCCGATGCAGTCGCCAACACTGCCCGGTTTACGAAGGCGATCGAAGACATTGTGCGGCGCTTCCCTGACCAATGGTTGTGGGTGCACCGCCGCTGGAAGACGCGGCCGGAGGGTGAGCCGCCAATCTACTGAATGTTGTAATCTCTATTGCTTGGCAAAACTCAGCGAACTTGCTTCACAACTTGAGGTGGACCACCGCGGGGAAGCTTCAATCACCGGCGTTGCGGGTGTGACATCTGCGAAGAGCGGTGACCTGGTCTATGCCGCCGATGAAAAACACCTTCCCGATGCGCTGAACAGCAATGCGGCGGCGGTCATCGCGGGAGAATTCGCGCGCGAATCATCAACCAATAAGCCGCTCATCATCGCCAAGAACCCCAAGCTGGCATTTGCGCGTGCGGCGAAACTGTTGCAATCGGGTGAGCAGAAGCCGGTCGAGATCAACCCGACTGCAATCGTTGCGCCGGAAGCGAAACTCGGTAAAAACGTTTTTGTGGGACCGTTGTGTGTGATAGCTGGTGGAAGCATCGGTGACGGCACCCACATCGGCGCGCGCAGCACCATCGCACCCGGTGTCGTCATTGGCAAAGACTGCAAGATTCACGCCAACGTGACCCTTGGCTCAGGCACGACACTAGGCGACAACGTTGAGGTGCAGTCAGGAACAGTGCTGGGTAGCGACGGCTTCGGGTATGTCCGCGATGATGAAACCGGACGCTACGAAAAGTTTCCGCAGATCGGGCGCCTCGAGATCGGGGACGATGTCGAGATAGGAGCTAATGTCACGATCGACCGCGGCGCGCTCGATGCCACGGTGATTGCACGCGGCGTGAAGATCGACAACATGGTCCACATCGGGCACAACGTGACGATTGGCGAGAACGTCGTTATCGCGGCCCAAACCGGCATCTCCGGGAGCGTAGTGATCGAGAAAAACGTCATCATCGCCGGGCAGGTCGGCATCGCCGATCATGTGCGCATCGAAGAAGGTGTGATCTTGGGCGCGCAATGCGGAGTTCCGAGCAATAAAGTCATCCGCGGCAAAGGCGTGGTGTTCTGGGGAACGCCCGCGCGGCCGATCCGGGAATATCTCAAAGAGCTCGCAACAGTCGCGCGGCTGGCAAAAAAGAAGTAGTCATGAGCACCATCGTCATCGGCGGGCACTCGCGCAACCTGGGAAAGACCAGCGTGGTTGCCGGACTGATCGCCGCGCTCCCGGAATTTCAGTGGACGGCGGTGAAGATCACGCAATTCGGCCACGGCGTTTGCTCAGTGAACGGCGAGTCTTGCGACTGCGCCGCCGACGAACACACCCAGGCCATCAGCGAAGAAAAGAGCCGCGACGGGGATTCCGATACTTCCCGCTTCCTAGTCGCCGGAGCGGCGCGTTCACTTTGGATAAGGACGAAGCAAGGCTGGCTGGCCGAAGCCATGCCCGATGTTCGATCGCGCCTCGAGGGGGCAAAGAACATCATCATCGAATCGAACAGCGTGATGAAGTTTATGCGGCCGACTCTTTATATTCCCGTGCTCGATTACAACACCGCCGACTTCAAGGCGTCCGCTCGCGAGTTCCTCGACCGCGCCGATGCCGTCGTCTTGCACACGGCCAAGCATGCCGAGGCACTCCCCGCATGGAAAGATGTTTCGCTGAAATTGCTCCAGGGCAAGAAAGTCTTCCCGATCACTCCTCCGGAATACGTGACTCAAGATTTGGTCGGATTCGTCCGTGAGCGGATGCGCTAAGCCGCAAATTCCCGGTCAGTCGCAGCTTTAGTAGTGCCACCATCGAAGCCAATCTTGGCGGCGGCCACATTTAGCACCAGTCCGCTGAGTATGTTTTGGAACGTTTGCGTAATGTGCACCACCGCTTCGATTTGCTTGGCGGGCAAGCTGCTCTGTTCCATTGTTTCCAGGCTGAAATCAATAGCTCCATCCACTTCTTTGACCATCGCTTCTGACGATTCGCAAAGTGCCCGTTGCTGCTCACGGTAAGAGGGTGCTTGCACGATGGGGCGAAGCGCCTTCCAATACTCACTCAGGAAGTCGGGCCAGCGCGCGAAGGCACGATAATCAGTATTCACCACCGGCAGTCCGAGCACGCGCTTGATCTCCTGGTAAATCCTCTTCACTGGCACCGGCGCTGTCTCTTCCTCGATCAGTAACGGACGTTCGACAAAGTGAGGATGTTCAGCACGCACGGCCTCTCCGTTGTTTTGCCCGACGGGCTGCTCGAACGCCGACAGCTGCGCGGACACTACGACCAGCAGCAATGGATTGATGTAGTTGAAAAGATCAATCACTTCTCCAAGCTGGTGTTTGGCGCCTTCGCTGAAGCTCATTTCCGTCAGAGGTTCGCAGAGATCTTCGATCTGAAAATAATTGTGCATGCGGGTATACGCCTCGCCCCGCAAGCGCGATCCGATCTGAAAGAATCGTTCACTTACGAGTAGCGGAGCGAAGGTCCGCCAGTGTAGCTCTAAAAATTCCGGATACGCGGCGAGCGCCTGGTAAACAACAGGGGTGAATGGAATGCCCAGTGCATGTCTGACTTCATCGAATATTTCGCGCGTGCGCCCGTCAGCTTCACGCTCACGCACCAGCTTCAACTTACTTCGTCTCTCCGGCATACAAGATTCGATGCTGCAAGATAGCAGTCAGTGGCTAGGGGGAATGCCTGTGTAGCAAAGAAATCAGGTACTCAGGACGCCGTATTCGCTGGTGTATCGCAAGCTGCGGCGGAAGCAGCGTTGATGTTCGAGGTCGAAGGCGACGCAGGAGTCAATAGGAGGGGAGTAAACGTGCAGGCTGACGCACCTGCCGGCGCGGGATCGGCATTTTCAATCTGGTGGATAGTTTGCAGCTTGTCGACGGTATTCACGTCGCCGCCGGGGACGCAGTGCATGGTTGATAAGCGCTGCATATCGATCTCAGTGGCGCCGGCCAGGCAATCGAGCCCCACCACATTCTGATTTTCCGGCTTATTACATTTCAAGTAATGGTAATTGTGGACATCAACCTCGCCCTGCACCATCGACATCCATCCCAGAGAACCGTTGTGGGTATGGATCACGGTGCGCTGGCCCGGCGCCCAACAAACTGTCATGACTTCGAAGCGTTCGTCACGGTAAATGAGGTTGCGGGTGTAATTGTCTTTATTGAAAAAGATGTACTGCTTCAGGGCCTCAGGTTTGAGCCGCATTGAGTTGACATAATCGCAGACCAGGTCGCGGGTGATCAGCCCCTGCTCGATGGACTTTAAGCCTTCGACAAAATCTTCAACCGAGCTGCGCAGCGCATGGGGCATGGTTCTAGCTTATTCCCCTGAGTAGGATGCAGGCAACAAGAAGGAGTTAAGAGGGTCCCAGGATCGGCGGGTCTTTTTTCTTCGCGGGCCGGTTCTCAGGAAACTCTGGCTTCTGGAAAATAGCAGTTCCCTCAGGTTCGCCCGAAGGCAGGCCCAACTTCACCGAATCGCTTATCGGAGCGGCCGCCCTTGCGCAACATCTTCAGGATGTCGGCTTTATCGCGCCCATAATCCTGAGCCAACCTTGTGAGCGCCACAGAAAGAATATCGCTGTGATGCAACTGGTCGCCATCGATGTGCCGCGTGGCGTCGAGCCATAGGCGATGGATGAGGGCGATGTCTTCCGCGCGCATCTCCGGCGTGTGCGGCCCAATGCGTACGGTGTAAACGGTATCGTCTGGACGCACCACGTGGAAGACGAACTGCTGCTTGGGCTCGGGCATCGCCTCCCATGCACGGCCGAGATAGAAGGCCTGCTCCTGCTCGGTCATCTTGCTGGAGAGTCCGGCGACGATGGCGGACGAATGGATCGAGTTCGCCGTCTGCACGATCGCCGACCACACATCGCGCGCGGGAACCACCAGCAGTTCGATCGTTTTGCCGAAGCTCTCAGCGATCGAGACTGCCTTGGTGAAGAGCGACTGCTCGAACTCGCTGAAGATCTGCTCCATCTTGAGGTCGGTCTCGGCGACACCGGGTCCCTGCATGCGCGCCGCGAGTACAACGACATCCGTCTCATCAGTGTCCACGCGCTCCAAGATCCAGCGCAGCTGGCTGAGGGTGTTGTAGTCGCGCACCGTGACCAGGATGTTCCCTGGGCGGATGCCGACGGCTTTGCCGTCGATGGTTTCCTGATGCAGAAGCTGGAAGTGCTCCTGCATCTCGTGCTCGGCTTCGGCATGCTTGCGCTTGTTGATGCGCTCGGAAACGTAGAAGACGAAGAAGAAAGCGACGGTGAAAACGATGCCTGCGACCGTGGCCACGCTCTTAGTGAAGAGGTTCACGATCGCTGTGGAGAGCAGCACCAGATGAACCGAGGCGAGCCCAGCGGGATCTCAACCCATACGATGCCGGAATATTGGGCGGCATCTTCCAGCCGCGCTCGCCGTTGTATTTGAAGCGCAGCACCAGCACGGCAAGGCTGTTGAAGGTGAAGCTCCAGATGACGCCGAACGCATAGGCTTCGCCCAGAGGTATAGACATTGCCGCGCGCTGACGAGAATGGTGAACAGCTGCAGGCCGACGACGAGATTGATGATGCGATAGCTGGTGCCGAAGCGGCGGTGCGGTTTGCGGAACCAATCGGTGAGGACGCCGTCTTCAGAGACGCGGTTGAGCACGCCATTGGAGCCGATGATGGCGGTATTGACCGCGCCGGAGAGGATCAGGAATCCGACGAAGACGACGAAGACATTGAAGATCAGCTTGAGCAGCGTATGGGCCGGCCATGATACATGCGCCATGCCGGCTGATCATGTTGTCTTTATAGCGGCATGCGCACGTCGTCCGGAATGAGCATGACGGCCAGCAGCGGAGCAGATGCCGGTGAAGACGAAGCTGAAGATGGCGATGACGATGGCGGCGCTTCTTCAGGTTGGGCAGCTTGGGATGCTCGATCTCGCGGTTGACCTGGGCCAGGGATTCTTCGCCGCTCATGGCCAGCACGGAGTGGCCGAAGGCGATCATGATGCCGAAGCAGGCCGAAGCTTGCGTGGGCAGCTGCGAGTCCGCTTGCAGCCGAAAGCCGAGCGCGTCTTCGCTGAAGTGCAGGTTCTGAGGGTGGGCAGGGCGAGGAAGGCGTGCAGGTGTCCGCCGCCAGAAGCGTGTAACAGCCACCAGACAGCAGGATCACCACCATGACGGTGGTGATCTTCATGACCTTCAGGGCCTTGTCGCTGGATTCCTCGATGCCCTTGGTGTTTTCCCACCAGTAGTAGAGCGTGACGCCAGCGGCGAAGACGGCATGGCGACGAAATTGAACGTGGAAGGTGTGGCCAGTGCTGAGGCCGATGGACATGCTTGTGCGCGACTTCGATGAACTCGTTGACCAGTCCGGAGACGTAGTGTCCGGCCGAGACGCCGGAGATCGGGCCGGTGAGGATGTAGTCGAACATCAGAGCCGAGACGCTGATCTTGGCGAAGGTGCGCGCCGAGCGCCTCCTTGACGTCGCGGTAGACGCCGCCGCGGGTGAACATGGAGCAGCTTTCCACGTAGACCGCGCGCACCGAACGGCAAAACACATGACGCCGAGGATGAACCAGGGGCGGCCTTGCCGACCGGCTGCTTCGGCGATGCCACGGCATAAAAGGCGGAGGAGCCGAGATCGTTGAGCACGATGGCCGCCGCCCGCCAGAAGGAGATGAAAGTGAGCATCACCGAACTGGCTACGACGATTCGTACTCGGTTGGGAGAACCTGGCGGGATTGCTTGTGAGCCGGCGGACATTAGAGAGGATTCAAGCCAGCGGTGATTTGCTGCGCTCTTGCTTGCCAAATGACGAGTCTACGCTTGCGGTCTCGGGAGCGTCAACGGAGGCCACGACTCCGTTTGCTACACTCACTCCGTGCGCCGAATCCCCACCAATGCCTGGATGCTCGCGGTCCTTTCCGGCGTCCTTCAAATCTTGATATTCCCTTCTCCATCGCTCGTCTTTCCTGGCCTGGATAGCGATTGCACCCCTGCTGGTCGCGATTCTCAGGAATGATCCGGGGATGGCGAGGTGCTGGATGCATCCGGCCAAAGTCTAAGTCTGATCACTCCGGGCAGGCTTTCTGGCTGGGATATGCCTGCGGCATCGTCTGGTACCTGGGAAGTTGCTACTGGATCTACAACACCATGCATTTGTACGGAGAGCTCTCTTCAGCGCTCTCCATCGGCATCCTCATCTTGTTCGCGCTTTATGTTGCTCTGTACCACGGCCTGTTCGCCGCCTTGCTCGCAAAGATCGCGAAGCCGCGTGGCGACGCTTCCGATCCGCGTACTCGACAAAAAGCCATGCGGCGGGCTTTGTACTCCATTCCTTTTCTCTGGGTCGCAATCGAGCTGGCGCGCACCCACATCACTGGATTTCCATGGGACCTGCTCGGCACCAGCCAGGTTGGCAATATCCCGCTGGCGTTCGTCTCGCGATGGACAGGAGTTTACGGCGTCTCTTTTGAGATCGCACTAGTGAATACGGCATTCGCGGCTGCGCTGCTCGCGCACGCGCGTCGGCGGCACGAGTTGCTCGGGATCGCGATGGTTGCAGCGGTGATTTTTCAAGCCGGAGCTTTGATCCATCCGCGGCCGTCTGCCTCGACGCACAAAGCTATGCTGGTGCAATCCAATATTCCCGTTATAGGCGAGGGGTGGACGGAAGAATATTTCAGCAACACCATCCGCGAGCTGCAGGCCGCCAGCGACTTCGTGCACAACGAACCGCACCCCGCCCCACGATTGATCGTCTGGCCGGAATCGCCGGCACCCTTTTACATTCCGGACCCCAATTTCCGGCAAGGATTGGCACAGCTTGCGACGAGCCAGCAGGCGTACGTGCTGGCAGGAAGTTTGGGTGTGGAGCGGCCGCAAGGAAAAGAGACGGCGTCTGCGCTGCTGAATTCAGCCGTGCTGGTGAAGCCCGACGGGAGCCTCGGGTTGCGTTACGACAAGATCCACCTCGTCCCATTCGGCGAATACGTCCCCTTCAAGCGCCTCTTTAGCTTTGCCGGCAAAATCACTAAGGATGTGGGAGATTTTACCCCGGGCCGTGAGCGCACCATCTTCGATCTCGACGGTCACAAGGTCGGAGTGTTCATTTGCTACGAATCCGTATTCCCGGATGAGATCCGTCGCTTTCCGCAGCGCGGCGCCGAGGTGCTGGTCAACATCTCCAATGACGGGTGGTACGGGGAAAGCGGTGCTCCAGGGCAGCATCTGAATATGGCGCGCATGCGGGCGATCGAAAACGATCGTTGGGTTCTGCGCGCCACCAACAGCGGCATCACGGCCGCTATCGACCCTTATGGACGTTTGGTCGATGAGGCACCTCGCAATGTGCGCCGCGGAATGGAAGCGCGCTATGCGTTCATCAACGGCACAACGTTCTATTCGCGCCACGGAGACTGGTTCGCGTATCTATGTGTGCTGGTATCGGTGATCGCTCTAGTCGTGAGGCTCAATCTGCGAGGCGGGGTATTGCGATCGTAATGCGCGCACGAGGATGCGCGCGCGCCTACATCAGACACTTTGCTAAACTTGTACTTGAATGACAACCCTCTCCATCGAAGAACTTGAACGCGAGTACGCTCCCGTGCGGCAGAAGATCGCTGACCTGCGGAGCTATCTTTGACGCGCCCAAACTCCGCATTCAACTCACCGAAGTAGAAAAGAAAGTCGCTGACCCGAACCTGTGGTCCGATCCGCTGCAATCGCAGATCGTGATGCGCGAACGCAAGCGGCTTGAGGACCTGCTCGCCACCGAAACGGACCTGGAGCGGCGCTTGGGGGACATCTCCGCTTACTTTGATCTGGGACGCGAAGGCGAAGACGTTTCCGCCGACCTGAAGCGCGATCTCGACTCTCTGCGTGAGTTGACGGAGCGTATCGAGACCGAGGTGCTTCTCTCGGGCCCGAACGACGAGCGCAATGCCATCGTCACCATCCACCCAGGTGCGGGCGGGACCGAGTCGCAGGACTGGGCCGAGATGCTGCTGCGAATGTATCTGCGCTGGGCCGAGCGCCAGGGGTTTAAGGCGGATGTGAACGAGTATCAGCCGGGCGAAGAAGCCGGATTGAAATCGGCAACGTTCACGGTCACCGGACGTTACGCTTTCGGCATGCTATCAAGCGAAGTAGGAGTGCATCGGCTGGTGCGCATCTCGCCCTTCGATCAGGCCAAGCGGCGCCATACTTCGTTTGCAAGCGTTTTCGTCGCGCCGGAGATCGACGATTCCATCCAGATCGATATCAAGCCCGACGATATTCGCATCGACACTTACCGCTCCGGCGGTAAAGGCGGACAACACGTGAACACGACGGATTCTGCGGTGCGCATCACGCACATCCCAACTGGAATCGTCGCCAGTTGCCAAAACGAGCGCTCGCAGCACAAGAACAAAGAGCGCGCGATGAAGATGCTGAGATCGAAGATCTACGAGTTCGAATTGGAAAAGAAAAAAGAGGCCACCAAGAAGTTGGAGGATTCAAAACTCGACATCGACTTCGGCTCGCAGATACGTTCATACGTGCTGCACCCCTACCGCCTGATAAAAGACCATCGCACCAAGTTCGAGGTAGGCGACGTGGACCGCGTGATCGACGGCGACCTAGGGCCGTTCATCCGTTCCTACCTGCTGGCGCGTCGCGACGAGCAGAAATAACGTAACTAGCCGCAGGCACAGACCTGTGATAAAAACACTGCTCACATGGCTAGAATGATCGATCTGATCCGCCAATCGGCGGTGCCGTCGAACGTGATGCGCTCCGCCTCCAAGGGAGCGTTGACGCTGCCTGCCGGCGAGATCATCGAGATCCTGGTCTATCTGACCGCGAACCCCGTTTTTGCCAAAGATGCGTCCATAACGTTGGCGAGTTGGGATGAGAAGAGCTGCTTGCAGGTGCTTGGCGATCCGCAAACGCCGTTCGAAGTCACGAGTTATTTCCTGGATGCCAAGAACCGCCGCCCCAAGTTGCTTTCCACGCTGGTTGAAAATCCGTCAGTGCGCGAAGCGGCGCTCATCGATCTGGCGCAGACGCAATCGCGCGAGATCGTCGACATGATGCTGAAGAGCCAGCGCGTGCGTCAATCTACCGACATCCTCCATGCGCTGGCGATCAATCCGCAAGTCTCCGACCAGGAGAAAGCGGATATTGAGGTCGCCCTGCGCAATGTGGGGCTCGATACCGTGCAGATCCACGCTGTGCTCGAGCCGGTGGAGGAAGAGTCGGCCGCCGCCCCTTCCGAAGAGGAGCCTTCGCAGTACGAGCTCGAGAACGCCGCCGCCATTGCGGCCGAAGAAGCGGCGGGCAAGCAATTTGAACTGATGGGACCGATCGAAGAAAGCGCAGCTGAAGCGCCGGCACCCATTCCAGAGGTGATCACGCCTGCCGACGCGCAAGCAACGATTGCCGCCGCGATGCCGCCCGGCGAAATGCTTGCCGCTGCGGCTGCCGCCCCAGCCCTTGAAGTGATCGTAGCTCCCGCAGTAGACGCGCAGAAGCCAGAGCCCGCGGCGGAGATTCAGAAAGAGAAGGTCACCGAGCGCGTTTCGGTTTTACAGAAGATTGCGCGCCTTTCCGTCGGACAGCGCGTGCAACTGGCCATGCGCGGCAACAAGGAAGAGCGATCCATCCTGATCCGCGATGGATCCAAGCTGGTCTCCTCAGCCGTGCTGGTGTCACCCAAGGTCACAGAAGCCGAGATCGAAAGCTTCGCAGGACTTAAAAATGTGCAGGAGCAGGTCCTGCGAGATATCGCGCGCAATCCGAAATACAAGAAGAGCTATCCGGTGATCCGCAACCTATGCGGCAATCCGCGCACGCCGCTCGACCTCTCGCTCACGCTGATGAATCATTTGATGGTTATGGACCTAAAGAATCTTTCGCTGAACAAGAACGTTCCCGAGACGCTGCGCAAGATCGCTCTCAAGCGGTTCAAAGAGAAGTCGGCCCCTCCTGGGAAAAAGAGCGTCTAAACGTTTACAATCCGCAAGTGCGGTGCCGGATCCTTTGTCTATGAACGAAAACGAACAAATCACCGAGCTGCTGAAAAACGCCAAGAACATTGCGGTGGTAGGACTGTCGTCCAGTCCCATGCGCCCTAGTTACGGGGTCGCGGCCTACATGCAAACGCAAGGCTACAAGATCATCCCTGTGAATCCAGATATCAACGGTGCGTTGGGCGAGAAGGCGCATCCGTCGTTGAGCGAGGTATCGGAACCGATCGACATCGTGAACGTGTTTCGTCGGTCGGAGTTTGTGCCTGCGGTGGTGGAGGAAGCTATCCGATTGAAACCCTCAGCGATCTGGATGCAGGAAGGCGTGCGCCATGATGCTGCCGCCGAGAAAGCGCGCAAAGCCGGCATCTTCGTAATCCAGGACCGCTGCATCCTCAAAGAGCACAGAGCGCGAGCGCGCTAGAAGCACACCTACTCGGCTTCCTTCAAATCTTTTACTTGGTCGTGCCGGCTGGTTTCTTTGCCTCCGGAGATTTGCCAGCAGGAATCGGCGTTACCGTTGGCGGAACCAGGAACCTTGAAGCGTGAAAGCTCAGGACCTTATAACCAACTTCAGTCTTTTGGAACAGCACCGAAACCGCTCCATCACTCTTGTTGATGGAACTCCCGCTTTGGGTGCGAACATGGAAGACGGTGGCGATCCATCCCAGATCGCGATTCACGCCGATGCGGTAATTCGGATCGTTGCTGAGTTGAAACGGATCGCTGTGAGCGAAGGCATTCTCCAGGACCGGCTTGGCGTCGGACCACGTGAATACCCCCGGCCCGGCTGGAGGATCGATGAACGTGGCATTGGAAGTCATCATTCCGTTGACGGTTTCCGTGTCCTTATTGGCGAAAGCGCCCATAAGCTTTTCGAACGCTTGGCGAGTCTCCTCTTCGGTGGCATGCGGCTTGTTGCGGCCCTGTCCGCCGCCGCCGCCATTGCCAGACCATTGCCCATTACAACCCAGCATCGCGAGAACAGCGATCAGCACCAACCAAACTTTAAGGTTCTTCAAGAGCTCTCCTTGTTTTCTTTGCTTTCGCGCGCTGCTTGCCCGCGCCGTTCACGGACCTGCTTGAGTCGCTCCGCGAAGTCGCGCTCGGCCCCTTCCGCAGTCGGACGATAATAAACGCGATCACGCAAATTGTCAGGCAGGCATTGCATGTCGGCGACCTTCGACTTGAGATCGTGCGCGTATTGATATCCCTTGCCGTAGCCGACCGACTTCATTAGCCCCGTTGGCGCGTTGCGCAAATGCAGGGGAACCGGCTCGGCGGCCGTGTTCTCGATGTCATCGCGCACCTGGTTGTAAGCGGAATAGAGCGCATTTGATTTGGGAGCAAGCGCAAGATAGACAACTGCTTCAGCGAGCGCCAAGCCGCCCTCCGGCATTCCCAGGAAATCGATGGCGTCGCGCGCAGCAACGGTTACAGCCAGCGCGTGGGGATCGGCCATGCCAATATCTTCCACCGCCATGCGGACGATGCGACGCGCCACATAGAGCGGATCTTCTCCTGCCTCGAGCATACGACCTAACCAATAGAGCGAAGCGTCGGCATCGCTGTTACGCACCGACTTATGCAGTGCAGAGATGATGTTGAAATGTTCTTCGCCCTGTTTGTCGTACCGAAGCAGCTTGCGCTGGACCGCATCCTGCACGATCTCCAGCGTGATTGCGGGCTTTGATTCGCCGGCGCGGGCTGCGGCGGTGTGCGCCGCGACTTCAAGAATGTTGTAGGCGCTTCGCGCATCGCCACTGGAGACTGAAGCGATGCGCTGCAGGACTTCATCGTTCGCTGAGAGATCCAGATCCCCCAAACCACGGTCTTTGTTCGCCAATGCTCGCCGCAGAAGTGCAGACAACCTGCTCTTCGGACAGCTCCTTAAGAATGTAGACCCGCGTCCGCGAGAGCAGCGCGGAGATGATCTCGAAGGAAGGATTTTCAGTAGTGGCGCCGATGAGGCGGATGCTTCCCTTCTCCACGTGGGGAAGGAACGCATCTTGCTGCGCCTTATTGAAGCGATGGATCTCGTCGATGAAGACAATGGTGCGGGTGCCGAACTGCTGCGCTTTTTCAGCGTCAGCCATGACGGCTTTGATCTCCTTGATGCCGGCGAGCACAGCTGAGAACTCGATGAATTCTGCTTTGGTGATGTTCGCGATGATCTTGGCAAGCGTCGTCTTGCCGACGCCGGGAGGTCCCCAGAAAATCATGGATGCCGGGATCATCGCGCTCAATCTGTGTCCGCAGCGGCTTGCCGGGACCCAGTATCTGCTCTTGACCTACGAATTCGTCGAGTGTGCGCGGACGCATACGTTCCGCCAGCGGGCGTTGCGCCTCTGCCGTAGGGTTCGGGATGGAGTTGAAAAGGCTCATCTCGCTGAACGCTGTCGCGCGGCTTCGTACAGCACAATCGAGGCTGCCACTCCCGCATTCAGCGATTCCACTTTGTTCGAGTGCGGAATCACGATGTTAGCGTCCACTTTCGCTAGCAGCTCCTTGGGCAGGCCTGCGCCTTCGTTGCCAATACTTATGGCGATCGCTCCTTTGCAATCGGCCTCCGGCAACGGCGTCCCTTTATGAGATGTAGTTCCGAGCAGGCGCAGACCGTGCGTGGCAAGAATGGGCAGGAGTTCCCTGGTCTTCGTCTGGACGACCGGCAAGCGGAAGATCGAGCCGGCAGAAGCTCGTACGCTCTTGGGATTCAAGTGGCTTACCGTTCCTTCCGTCATCGCTACCCCGGCGGCTCCGAACGCTTCGGCGGAGCGCAGGATCGTGCCCAGGTTCCCTGGGTCCTGGACGCCGGCGACCACAACGACCAGAGGCTCGGGAGCGTGGAAGAGGCTCTCAAGGTCATAGGGCTTCAACTTCACCAGCGCAGCGACGCCCTGTGGCGTTTCGGTATCGACGGCGGCGGAAAAGATACTATCCGGCAGTAACAGGGTCTCCACGTGCGAACCAAGCTGCGGCAGTAAGCGCTCTGCTCGCGCCGCTCCGGACTCGCTGAAAAAGACCGTACGAAATTTAAGCCCGCTGCGGATTGCCTCTTCTATCGTGCGGACGCTCTCAATAGCAGCATGACCGTCATCGGTCAGCTCGCCCTTGGCGAAAGCCTTGCGCAAGTCTTTGACCTGCTGGTTCTGGGAGCTGCTGACAGGCCGCAGGCGGGAATGAGTCTGCTTTGGGCATGCAGAAGCAGCCATCATACATTTTCACAGCAAGGCTTTTAGTTAGTCTTGCCACCTCTGTAGAATTGGAGTAAGTTTCTGCCGTCCTAAACTGTTCGCAAGGAAGACCCTTGTCCGCCGAGATCGTCCGAATCAACAAAGAACAACCCGAGGCTTCCCTGATCACCTACGTGGCCGAGCAACTCAAGGCCGGGCAGGTACTGGGCATGCCTACCGACACCTTCTATGGCCTCGCCGCAGACCCGTTCAACCTGCGCGCGGTGAAGAAGATTTACGACGTGAAGTCACGGCAACGCAATAAACCGCTGTCACTGCTGATCGAGAGCGTGGACCAAGCCGAGGACCTCACGCGACCACTGCCCGAAATCTTCTATTTGCTGGCGAGAAAATTCTGGCCGGGTCCGTTGACCATCATCGTGCGCGCTGCTTCGCGCTTGCCATTGAAGGTGACCGCGAACTCGGGCAACGTGGCGTTGCGCGTCCCCGCTGCCAGTATCCCGATGGCGGTGATGAAGGCGGCCGGAATCCCTATTACGGCAACTTCCGCAAATGTGAGCGGGGCCAGCGAGTGCACCACGGCTGAGGGGGTGCGCCAGCAACTGGGACAAGCCATTCCCATCATCGTGGACGGTGGCACCTCGCCGCGCGAAGTCGCATCCACCATCATCGACCTCTCCGACGAGTCAGGCGAGTGGCACTTGCAACGCGAGGGCGCCATCAAGCTGCAAGACATCGTCGAATACCTGGCGTCCCAAGGATGCAACTGACCACAGCCACTGCGGCTCACTACAAGACCCCTCATCGATGGATCTGGTACGTTCTCGTGCTGGTGGCTCTCTATTTTCTTGTGCAGTACGGGAGAGTGGCGCACCAGGCTGGCACCGACGAGACGCGCCCTGCGGACGCCATCGTGGTCTTCGGCGCTGCTGAGTATGCGGGCAAGCCTTCGCCTATCTATCGAGCGCGGCTCGATCACGCTGTGACGTTATACACACGCCGAGTCGCACCCGTGGTGATCACGACCGGTGGCGCCGGAGGCGACCCGGTACACAGCGAAGGCGAAGTAGGCCGCAACTATCTACTTGAGCACGGCGTTCCGGAAAAAAGCCTGATCGCCGAAACGCAAAGCGGTGACACCAACGAATCCGCCGAGCGGGTGGCGGTGATCATGCGACGCAACAACATGCGTAGTTGCGTGGCGGTGAGCGACGGCTACCACCTGTTTCGCATCAAGCGCATGATGGAGCGGCAGGGCGTAACGGCGTATGGCGCCCCGCGACCGGAACTCAGCCGCTCAGCCGATGGCAGAAGATTCGCATCCAGATGAAAGAAGTGCTTCAGTTACACACTTTGGCGGCTGCACCTCACCTAGCGATCACTTTTCACGCGGCAGAGCGAAGGTGAACGTCAGGGTGTTCGTGCCGTTGTAATCGACCGGCGCGCTCCTGCGTGGTAAATCCAGCACGTTCCGCACGCAGCTTGCAGCCTTTGCACGGAGCATCGAGCGGAGATCTCATACTTGCCTTCGCGCTTGCTTCCAACTGAGGTCACGGTCTTGCCGCTCGCATCCAGGAGCGTAAGAGTGGAGCGAAGTAGCGGCCAGCCGTCCTCGTCGGTCACATAGCCGCGCAACTTCCCTTTCGGCTCGAGGCCGTTATCCGAAATGGCCGTGGCAGCATAGCCGGGTCCACGCAGCGGACGTCCGCCAGTCTGGCCGGTGAGCTTGCCGTGGTCGAGTGAGACCACGCCGTTCACCACTACATACTCGATGCCTTGCGACGGCCGATTGGAATCTTCGTAGGTCGCGATGTCCTTGACGGTGTCTGGATTGAAGATGGTGATGTCGGCAAAATAATTTTGCTTGATCAGTCCGCGGTCGCGCAGCTTCATGCGTTGCGCCGGGAGTGAAGTGAACTTGCGGATGGCATCGGCTAACGTCAGATTCTTCTCGTCCCGAACGTACTTGCCGAGGATGCGCGGGAAAGTTCCGTAGGCGCGGGGATGGGTCTTGCGATTCACCGAGTGGTCCTTCGGGATTCACGCCGCTGGCGTCGTTGTCCACACTGACCCAAGGCTGGCGCATCGCCAGTTTCACGTCGTTCTCGTTCATGCTGAAGTAGACCGCCCCTGTGTTGTCTCGTGATTGGACGATCAGATCAAATGCCGCATCGAGTGGATCCTTGTTCATCATCTTGCCCAGGTCAGCGACGGTTTTTCCCTGATATTTCTTTAACTCATTCTGCAAGACGTCAGTAATGAGGATTCCTTGGGGACCGCCGGTGCCGCGGATCCAATTCTCGAAATTGTCGCTGCCCTCGACCGCTTTGCGGATGGCAGCCCGCTGTTTTGGATCTTGCAGGCGCTCGACAAAAGCGTCGCGACCGCCCGCTTTAAACTCGGGCGGAACGATGGCGTCGAGCGAAGTAGCAGCAGCGATATAGGGATATTGGTCGGCGGTGATGTCGAGGCCTTCGGCGCGCGCTTTTTCGATGGCCGCGATCATCAGCGGCATCTTTCCCCAATTCTCTTTACCGGAAGCTTTGAAATGGAATATCTCAACGGGGATGTTGGCCTCGCGCGCGATGCGAAAGGTCTCGTCGAGAGCATCAATCTCAGTGTCGCCTTCGTTGCGCATGTGGGTGGCATAAATGCCGCCGTGTTTGGCAGCTACCTTCGCCAGAGCGATCAGTTCATCAGTCTTGGCGTAGTTGGCGGGAGCGTAGATGAGCGCCGAGGAGACGCCCATCGCGCCGTCTGACATGGCGTCGTCGACGATATCAGTCATTTTTTTGAGCTCTTCGGGCGTCGGTGGCCGGTTATCGCTGCCGATCACCAGCCTGCGAACCTGGGTTGCGCCGACGTATGTCCCGAGATTGATCCCCGGCTGCTGCTTCTCGAGACGATTGAAATACTGGTCGAGCGAGCGCCAGTCTGGCTTGAGTCCGTAGTGTTCGTAATACTCTTTGTCTTCCGCCAGCAGTTTCGCGCTAGTCGGCGCCACCGAATCGCCTTCGCCGGTGATCTCGGTGGTGATGCCCTGCGTGAGCTTGCTGACGGCTTTCTTGTCGATCAGCAGCGTGGTCTCGGACTGGCCGAGCATGTCAATGAAGCCGGGGGCGACGATGAGACCCTTGGCGTCGATGGTCTGGTTCGCGGTGGCTTTCCCATCAGCCGGACCGATGAAAGTGATGCGGTCGCCAACGATCCCGATATCGGCACGGAACCAGGGATTGCCGCTGCCATCGAAGACGCGCCCATTGCGAATGAGAACGTCGAATTGCTGGGCGGTCTGTCCGAGAGCGGTGGCGCTTAGCAGGAGAAGACAGGCGAGAAGTTTTTGCATAGGGCTGCATTCTAAATGCAGATCCCTCGGCTCGCGCAAGCGCTCGCTCGGGATGACCTCCGTTCATTTCTGGGCATTTACCGGCGTGATCTCGACCGCCTTGTTGCCAGAGAACGAGACCTTGATTGGCTTGCCGCCATTGGAATACTCGAGAGTCCGTTCGCCGTAGTCGCCACCGCCTGTGCGTTGCGGCATTCCAAGCGCAGAATTCACCTGCAGTTCGTTCATCCCGAGCTTGGCCTCGTGCGCGTCGATGGCTTTCCAAACGTCCGGAGCCCAGTGCTTATAGAGCTGATGCGGATCTTGAATAAAAAAAATATCGTTCGCAGTCAGCTTCAGCGAACCGTCGCTGGCAAAAGCGCCGATGGGGAGCGCAACCTTCGCCCCGCCACTCCGTTCAGCGATTGCAAGGAGTTCGATCTCACCAGCTGGAACTCTCCAAGCCGCCGGCGACGCCTGACGAATAACATCGCGGACCTCCATTTGTTCCAGCGGTAAGAGAGATGCACTCCCCCGCGTCAGATCGGCACTGCCATTCGTAACCGGATAGACCAGATTGCCGTAGCCTTGCTTCACCCACACCGATTTCCCAACCAGAGCCTTGGCTGAGGTGAGATCGTAGGCGTAAAACTTTTTCGGAAAGACATATTCATCCGCCGTTAACGCGCGGCTGCCGTCATCGCGGTGTTTTCGCGTGGCCGCCAAGTTCCGCTCATGGAATATGTAGGCCACGCGCGCGGTTGCAAGCAGCAGAAGGACGACCAGCGAAATCTGTACGCGTTGCTTTATCTCCGGGTTCATTCCTCTCCTCGACACCTTAGGTCACCCCTAGGGTGAATGGGGTTGCATCCTAAGTCATTCATTCAATGGGTGGCAAACCAGAGTACCTCCATACTCCACTCACCTTAGCCCAAACCGAAACGAATTCGCGAAGCTCGACGGCCAAAAAAATTCCTGGGGGAAACGTGCCGGAGGGTACAACGGATCTGATAAGGTTTGAGACTCCCCGCACGCTAAACGGCTGCGGGGAGTTTTTTTGGCCATGTCCTTTTGCCCGAATTCTGCGGCCAAAAGCGCTCCGGAGACTCGCATCTAACCCCGTGCGATGCAGAGAACCCAAGGCTCCTCAGCTTTAGCGAAGCTCCAAACGGCCGACTATTCCAGCGCCCTCGACCGTCTGGCGGCTCGGGATACCCGGCATCTCCCCCTGGTCACCTATCGCCTGCAGTTCAGCTCGCAATTTCGGTTCACGCAAGCTCTTGAGCTGGTGGACTACTTTTCGGCACTGGGCGTGAGCCACCTCTATTCCTCGCCCATATTCAAAGCGCGAGCAGGCTCGACCCATGGATATGACATCACCGACCACAACCGGCTGAATCCCGAGATCGGAACTGAAGACGAATTTCGCAGCTGGACCGACGCCCTGCGGGAACGCAACATGGGGCTGGTGCTCGACATCGTTCCGAACCATGTTGGGATCAGCGAACATAATCCATGGTGGCAAGACGTACTCGCTAATGGCCGGTCTTCGCGGTTTGCAGAGTATTTTGATATTGATTGGTCTCCCCTGAAGCCGGAGCTTGAGAACAAGCTTCTGCTCCCAGTTCTGGGTCTGCAATATGGTGAAGAGCTCGAAAGCGGGCGCATCAAGCTGGGATTCGATACAAAATTTTTCATCAGCTATTACGACAAGCGTTTCCCTGTCGATCTGCGCTCGGTGAACTCGATCTTGGAACCAGCGCTCACCAAAGTGAGCGCGGGGACGACTGAAGGTTCCGAGATCAGCGAGCTAGAAAGCTGGATGGCCTCGGTCCGGGATCTTCCACCACATTCCACAACCGACCCAGAGTATGCGCAGCAACGTCGCCGCGAGATCCCTGCGCTCAAACATCGCTTCGCCTTGATGGCCGCAAGCCCGTTTGGAAAAGCAACAGTCGAAGCCATTCTCGAGATCGTGAATGGAACACGGGGCGAACCACGCTCCTTCGACCTGCTGCATCGCCTTCTCGAAGCGCAGGCGTATCGGCTGGCGCACTGGCGCGTTTCCGCAGAAGAAATCAACTATCGCCGCTTCTTTGACATCAACGACCTGGTCGGTTTGCGGATGGAAAATCCGCAGGTCTTCGCGCACACCCACCGACTACTGAGGAGGCTATTGGCAGAGGAGCGCGTAACCGCACTGCGAGTCGATCATCCTGATGGACTTTACAACCCGGTCCAATATTTCACTCGACTGCAGATGTTGTACGCCGCGAGCCAGAATCTCTGGCCCCGACCCGGTGGCTCCCGTCGCCGAGAACGGGATCGAGCAAGGATTGCAGGAGCTGTACGGTTCTCATCCGTGGCTTCGGCAGCCGCCATTACCCGTCTACGCGGAAAAAATCCTGGAGCCAGGCGAAGAGCTGCCGCGTGGATGGCCAGTCGAGGGCACCGTCGGATATGAATTCGGTGCACTACTGAACGGCATCTTCGTGGATTCACGCAACGAGCGGGCGTTCACCAACCTATATGAGCGGTTCACCGGCGGCAACACTGACATTGAGGGCCTGACTTATCAAAGCAAAAAGCTGATCTTGAACATCGCGCTGTCCGGCGAGCTGAACGTTCTGGTCCACCTGTTGGAAGAGCTCCGCAGCCTTGACCGTCACGCCCGCGACTTCACTTTCAAGATGTTGCGCGACAGTTTGCGCGAATGCATCGCGTGCTTCCCTGTCTACCGCACTTATGTCGATGAACGTGGCGAGATCTCCGACAGCGACCGCATGCAGATCACGCGTGCCATCGTACGGGCCAAGCGGCGCAATCCCGGCATGGCAGGACAGGTCTTCGATTTTTTGCGCGACATCCTCTTATTGCAGCGCCAGGCGCATGACAAGCGCGATACTAGACGTCGGCAATTGAATTTCGCGCTTAAATTCCAGCAGCTTACCGGTCCTGTGATGGCGAAAGGACTGGAAGACACCGTCTTCTATGTTTACAACCGGTTCATTTCGCTGAATGAAGTGGGTGGAGAGCCGCAACAGTTTGGGCGCTCCATGGATGAATTCCACGCCGCGAACATGAAGCGGCAGGAGCAGTGGCCAGCCTCGATGTTGAGCACCTCTACGCATGACACCAAGCGTAGTGAAGATGTGCGCGCCCGGCTGAATGTACTTTCGGAGATGCCGAAGGCGTGGTCGGCACATGTGCATCGCTGGCGAAGATGGAACCGCGCTAAACGTCGGCTGATCAGCGATGGACGCAGCGTGCCCGATGCGAACGAAGAATACTTGCTGTATCAGACCCTGCTGGGCACATGGCCTTGGCAAGTTAACGAGGCTGAAGGTGAAGAATACGTCCGGCGAATCCAACAGTACATGAACAAGGCTGTCCACGAAGCGAAAGTCAATCTGAGCTGGGTGAATCAGAACCCCGAGTACATTGCAGCGCTGGAAGAATTCGTCGCCGCAATCCTTGCTCCTGGTTCCAAGGGGCGCGCCAACTCTTTCGTGCAAGACATTGAAAGTTTTGCGCCATCGGTCGCGTATTTCGGCGCGATCAACTCGTTAGGGCAGACTTTGCTCAAGCTAACCGCTCCCCGGCGTCCCCGATATTTACCAAGGTACCGAACTGTGGGACTTCAGCCTGGTCGATCCCGACAATCGGCGGCCGGTGGACTTCGATATTCGAAAGCGGGCGCTGCAAGAGCTGCAGGGCCGGGCTGCTCAGGGCGACTTGCGCGCGCTGGTGGCCGATCTGCTCACCGACTATCAGGATGGCCGGGTCAAGCTTTGGACGGTGATGGGAGCGCTCGGAGCCAGACGCACGCACGCCGAACTCTTCCGCTCTGGAGCGTACTTACCCGTGCATGGGGTCGGAAAATTTCGGGAGCACGTCGCCGGCTTTGCCCGTTTCGACGAACGAACGCGCGAATCAGCCATCAGCATCGTGCCTCGGTTGAGCCACACCCTGATGCGCGGCGAGATGAAGCCGCCGGTCGCCGACGCGTGGGCGGATACGGAGATCGCGTTGCCGCCGGGAATCGAAGGAGAGTTCGTGAATCTCTACACGGGAGAAGTTATCCACACCACTGCAGCGCGCACGCTGCTAGGCCGCGAAGTCTTCGCCAGCTTCCCGGTTGCGCTTCTGATCAGCCGCTGAGACGATCTCGTCACGGTCTGAAGTCTCCGAAAGCGACGACAGGCGCTGCGCGAGTTCAGGCGTAAGCGATCCTGGCTGATAGCGCCAGCCCCAATTGCCATCGAGCTTGCTGGGAATATTCATTCGCGCTTCACTGCCCAGGCTCAAAACATCCTGCATGGGAACGATGCAAAGGTCTGCGACGGAATCATGCGCGGCACGAACAAACGCCCATGCGACATCATTGTCCACGTTCCCAAGATAAGCGCGCACCGCGGCTTTCTCTTCTTCGCTAGCATCGTTCAGCCACCATCCCTTCATGGTGTCGTTGTCGTGAGTGCCGGTGTAGACCACGCTGTTGCGCTGGTGGCGGTGCGGCAAATAGACGTGCGCGCCCTTGTCACCAAAGCCGAATTGCAGAACGTTCATGCCCGGAACGCGCAGACGGTCGCGCAGGGCGATCACTTCGGGCGTGATCATGCCGAGGTCCTCCGCAATGAAGGGCAACTCGCCGAGTGCAGCGCGAAGAGCATGGAACAGATCAGCACCTGGACCTTTGACCCATCGTCCATTGACGGCCGTCGGCTCAGAGGCGGGGATCTCCCAATAAGCTTCGAAACCACGAAAATGATCGATGCGGATGATGTCGCAAAGCGTGAGCGCCTGGCGCATTCGCTTCACCCACCAGTCGTAGCCTCCGTCGCGGATCGCATCCCAGCGATAAAGAGGATTGCCCCAACGTTGCCCGGTCTCGCTGAAAGCATCGGGAGGAACGCCCGAGACATACGTGGGGCTAAGGTCCGAATTCAAGTAATAAAGATGCGGATGTGTCCAAACGTCGGCGCTGTCGTAACTGACGAAGATCGCGATATCGCCCACGATCTTGATGCCGCGGCTATTCGCTGTCATGCGCACCGCTCGCCATTGTTCGAAAAAAAAGAATTGGATGATGCGCAGCACCTGCAACTCGTGTTTCAGCTCAAGGCGCGCTTTTTCCATTGCGGCTGGTTCGCGTGCCGCTAAGTCTCGCGACCAGGTATTCCAAGTGGCGCCGTCGTGCTTCTCGCGTAATGCCGCGAAGAGGACAAAATCTTCAAGCCACCAGTCGTTGTTAGTGCAAAAGCCTTCAAAGCGATCGCGCGGAGGCCCTTCCGCGGTCTTGAGAAATTTTTCCGCAGCCTGTTGCAGTAGCGGCATCTTGGTCGCGCGCACAGCGTCGTAATTCATGCGCTCAACATTCGCAGGAAGCTTTGCGACTGCGGCGGCATCCACCCATCCGCGATCAGCGAGTCGTTCCAAGGAGATCAGGAGTTCATTGCCAGCGAAGGCGGAAATGCCGGAGTAGGGCGAATTGCCATATCCCAGCGATCCCAGCGGCAGCACTTGCCAAAGATATTGTTTGGAGCGCGAGAGGAATTCGAGAAACGCATGCGCCGCGGGCCCCAGGTCTCCGATGCCGCCACGCGAAGGCAATGACGTGGGATGCAATAAGATGCCAGCGGCGCGATCGAAAGGCATGGAGATACAGTACGCAGGACTTTGTACTTAGTACATAGAAAAGCAAACAATTTCGTGAGATTCAACTCTCCAAAGCCGCGGAGACCGTGTACTCCTCGATCTCGCGATCGAAGTCGATCTTCAGCAGGTTCGGTTTACAGCAGACCTGGCAGTCTTGAACGTATTGCTGCGCGGGGCCGCCGCCATCATCGACGGCTATATCATTCCACTCACCGCAACCCGCGCACTGGAAGCCTGCCTCAACCGGCACTAGATACCGCCAGCGGTCGCCCTTTTGGACATGGCGTCGATCTGCGCCTGGTTCTTCTTGATCCTGCCGTTCTTCTCCATCTGATCCACAAGGTTGGAGGTAAAAAGCGCGAACATCTCCTCCTTTTACGTTGCAACATAGGTCGCGCGTCACATCTTTTTTGTCGCGTAGTCGTCTTCGAAGGCTCCTGGCGCTCGGTCACGGTATAGACGATTCCCTTGTTCTGAGAAGGCATCGGCGCACTCACCTCACCCACCTTCATGCTGAACGCATCCGGGATTTGAGACATCGAGCCGATCTCCGGGACTTGGCCTTTCGGTCCACTAATTCGCTGCTTTTTACGGACGCGCCAAGTTCCTTCGCCACCTTCTTCAGGTCGTGGGTGGCGCGGGCGCGGTTGGAGAGTTCCTGCAGGCGGCTGGAAAGCATGTTGCGCGCCTTCTCCGCCTTCAAGTCGCTTTCTGCTTTGGCGCGATACTTTTCAAACGCAGGCGGAGCTGGCGGCTGCACTTCATTCACCTGGAATATAGCCACGCCGTTCTGGGTCGGAACCGCCACGGGAGCCGATTTGGGCGCCGTATTGAAGACGGCCTGCATCAATTCGGGCAGCGTAGTTAACTCCAGGCAGCGAATCGGTCGGTCCGAAGAAGTCACTGTGGAACACCTGCGCTCCTTTGGCTTCGGCTGCTTTCTCAAGACTCGTAGTGCGGGCTTGCGCCTGCAGAGCATTGGCAGCGTCGTCGAGAGCGCGATGCGTTTTGTCGGCGGAGAGCTTCTGCATGATCTGTGGCTTCACTTCGGCAAGCGGCCGCACACCCGCTGCCTGCTTATCGTCTACGTGAATGATGTGATAGCCAAACTGGGTCTTCACCAGATCACTGGTCTGGCCTTTGGGAAATTCGAACGAAGCCTTTTCGAATTCGGGGACCATCTGTCCGCGCTGGACCCATCCGAGCGATCCGCCATTGGCAGCGCTGCCGCCGTTCGGGCCGCCGTTGTCCTCAGAGTTTTTCTTCGCCAAATCGGCAAAGTCGCGCCCGCCTTGAGTTGCTTAAGAATGCCCTCTGCTTTCGCCTTCGCAGGGACATCGAGCTTCGGATCGGGTTGTCATCAGGGCCGATGGTCTTGAAAAGAATATGGCTGACCTTCACCTGTTCGGGGACAGCGGAATTGGTCATGATGACCGGTGTAATAGTTCTGCACATCTGCATCGGTGATCTGGGCACCGGGAATCTTTTCCGCCGGGAGCACGGCGTAGGTGATCTTTCTCTTTTCGGAATTTCCTGCCTGGTAAACGCTCTTATGCGACTCGAAGTAATTCTTCACTTCAGCATCAGTAACTTTCACCTGCGGCTGCACGTCTTCGAGCGTGAGCACGGCGTAATCAAGCTTAACTTTCGAATTTTGCTCATCGAAAGCCTTCTTCACTTCGGTGTCCGAGACGGTCGCGCCCTGAGAGATCAGTTCCCTCAGTTTGTTCATCAGCAAGGAGTCGCGCACCATGTCTTCAAACTGCTTCTTGTCCATCTTGAACTGTTCAGCGACAAAAGCATCGTACTTGTCGTCGCCGATGAACTGCCCCTTCGGGAACAAAATCTCGCCGAGCTGACCACGCTTCAATGCGGCAAGGACTTCTTCGTCAGTTACCTTGAGACCAAGGCGTGCCGCTTCCACAAGCATGGCCTTTTCCGAAATGACGCCATCGAGAGCCCGCGGCATCAAGTAGCGGCACCAACTGCTGGGGATACTGCATATTCGTCGCCATGTTCGAAGCGCGCTGTCGCACTTCGTCGAGAGTCACATCTTGATCGCCGACCTTCGCCAGAACATTGGGGTTAGTAGGGTCGCCCAGCAAGGATTGGTTGAGGTTGGGGACAAGAGAAATCACCATGATCAGACAAAAAGCGATCAAGATGAATCCCAGCACAAACCTCTTCACCGGCGTGGGTGTCTGCAGGAAACGGATCATTGAGGAGACTCCGAAAGAAATGCTAGAAACATTGATTATAAAGCAGGGCTGCGCGACGCCGCAGCCACCCGGCCCGATAGGGCCACCCTATCCGAAGATGCTGTACTTGAAGAGGAAATAGAGGGCAGCCACGCCATCTTTCCACGTGATCTTCTTGCCTTCCTCGTAGGTACGTCCGTGATAGGAGATCGGGACCTCGTAGATGCGGCATTTCTGCCGCGCCGCCTTGATGGTGACTTCCGGTTCGAAACCAAAGCGATCGGAAGTGAGTTTGATCTTCTGGATGATCTCGCGACGGAAGAGCTTATAGCCCACCTCCATGTCGCTCAGATTCAAATTGGTAAGCAGGTTCGAAAGGAAGGTGAGGAATTGGTTGATCTGGAAATGCCAGAAGTAGAGCACGCGATGTTGCCCGCCATGGAAGCGGTTCCCGAATACTACGTCCGCACGGCCCGCCATGATGGGCGCTAGCAGCACGGGATAATCCTGCGGATCGTATTCAAGGTCGGCATCTTGCACCAGCACCAGGTCGCCGCTGATCTGTGCCAACCCGGTGCGGATGGCATATCCCTTGCCGCGGTTCTTGTCATGCAGCAATACGCGGACTCTGCCTCCATGCGTGCCTTCCATGCTGGAAAGGAACTCGCGGGTACCGTCGGTGGAGAAATCGTCGACGATGATGATCTCTTTCTCCAGCGGGATAGAGACCGCAAGCACGGTTGCGACCACGTTCTCGATGGTATTGCACTCATTGAAAACAGGAATGATGATGGAGATCTTTTTCAGGCGTGCTGTAGGCGGCTGGTTTCAATGGTTTGATCGGACCGTTCTCGATATCTTCCAACTATCGAACGCTTCCGCCACCGGATAGAGTGCAAGCAACACGATCAGCGGTTCGATCGGGTGACGATAACGCTCGTGCGGGAACGTCAGATAATAAATCATTGGATAGACCGCAAGCGAAACCACAAAGATAAAACTGCCCCGAGCCGCCGGCGGAACTATCAGCCAAAGCCCAACAAAACCAAGCGCCGAAGAGCAGAAGAACGCAGCTTCCGATAGGTCGCGAATGTCGAAGCCGGCGATCACTTCGCTGCGCGGAATGCCTGCCCAGAACAGAAGTACCCGCTTCGCAGTGATCCGCACGAACTCTCCCGGATTCTGGCAGATCCAATCCACCGCCTCGTGCTGCCTTTCAGCCACATAAGCGACTTCGCCCATGCGCTGGTACTTCTCGAACTCCACCGGATCCTGCGTGGGATGTTGCCAGAACATCCAACGTCCTTCCGCGCCCGGGCCGTTGCCCATGCGGAACTCCGCTCCAAAATTTCCGCGGATGAACACCGGCTTGCCGAACGTCTCGTAGTTGCGGATCATCCACGGAATATTAATGGCGACGAACAGTAACCCAGCGACGAACGCGTGGCTGCATGCGCCTTCGCGCGCCGCGGCTGGCGGTAATAACCACCACAATCCGAAGAAGGGCAGCAACGACAGTAAAGCTGGGCTGCTGAGCGCGATGACCCCCCACAAGGCGCCGAATGCGAGCCAATGCCGCAGGGCTGCGTTGCGCTCGTGACGAAGCATCAGCAGAACGACCACACTTAAGCAAATAGGCGGAAAGGCTTGTCTCCCACGGGAAGCGTATCGCCCAGAACATCTGCGACGGCAACAACGCCCACATCCACGCCGACCACAGCGGGACACGCGAGCGCGGTCCGAAGACTTCCCTGCCGATGTAGTAAATGGTCGCGCAGGTGAGCGCAGAAAAAATACTATTGACGGCGAGCGCCGCCCACGCCGAGGCGTTCGAGTAGATCCCAAAAATCTTGAATACGCCCGCCAGAAAATATGGATAGAGTGGCGCGATCCATGCAGTGGGACCGGTGGTACCGTGAAACGGATTGCTGAATCCGTGACCGAGAGCGATGGCGCGCGCGATGCGTCCGGTCTCCCAGCCGAATCCGAAATGATCGTCGCGCGGCGAGAAGCGATAGGTGTGGCCGAACGTCATCAACGCCACTCGGGCCACGAACGCGACTGCCACGATCAACCACACACGCCTTCTCACGCTTTCAGGGATGGGTTCGTGCTCGCTATCTGCAGCGATATCCTTTCCTCCGCCGGGAGGAAGGCGCTCCGGTTTAGGCCGCACTTTGCGGAATCCGGTCATGGCTTCGATTGCTCCGGCACGTCAAAGACATACAACGTGTGGTTCAGGATCGCTTTTGGCTTGTACCGCAACAACCATTTGTATGCGTTGGGATCGGTGAGCAATTGCCCCGAGAGATGGGTGACGCTCACCACCACCGTGCCGCTCGGATGCTCCATCGGCAGCAGCGTGCGATAACGAATGCCATAGATCGCGGGATCGACTGTTCCGAAATACGCGAGGTGGATCGGCTCGTCTGGGATGCGCGTCTTGATATTTTTTCAAGGCGATGAGCCCCTGTCCCCAATCGGTATTGCTGTCAGTCAGAAGGTCGTAGCTCTTCGCTTGATCGACGAACGGCGTGAAGTAGGACATGTAGTCGGGAGCAAAGCGTAGACAATCCGCCGCATTGCAGTACCAGCAACAACAGGAGAACGATTTTCGCGCCGCGACGCAGTCGAGAGCGCCTGCCATGCCGCGGCGGCCAGCAGCAACGCAAAAGGATAAAGCGGCAGGATGTGGCGATCGCCGATCTGTATCCGCGAGAACACCGCCATCACGAAGAGTGCAGCGGGTATCGCGACCAGAGCCGGCCATCCGTGTGGCAGGGGACGCGTTTGCGAACCGCCAGATGCAGCTCCCGTCAGTGCAAGCAGCAGCACGATCGTCGGCCACTTGAGTGCGATCACAAAAAAGTAATACGACTTCCATCCACCGGTGCGCGAAATTTCGCCGAGCAACATGCTCTCGTGTCCGGAAAGGTCATGGTGCGCAACTTTGTACATACCATCGATGTATTCGGCGCCCGGGCACAAGGATTTTGCCAGGAAAACTAAAATTCACCGGCAGATCAAAATCCACCTCACGGTGCGGCATGTGGATGATGAGGTCGTGATTCTCGATCCAGGCGGTGGAGACGTGAAAGAAGTAGCCCGACCACACAACGCACCAAGCCATGACTCGCAATCGCGAGCCGCATGCTTCCAGTGCCAACCGCGCGAGTGCTTTTCGCCGTCATTGGTATTCAATGTGGTGATGTAAAGAGCGACCAGAAAGAGTGGCGGGGCGTAGAACTTCGCCATCAACATCAAGCCCAAGGCAATGGCAAGAGCTACCGTCTGCCATTTCGTGGGATGTTTGCGCCAGCGCGCTAACTGCACCACCACAAGAAAAATGGTGAGCGTTGCGGCGCCGTCCATCGTGGCAAGAGAAAAGTGTGCGATCAGCGCCGGGCTGAATGCGAACAGGGCGAGTGCGAAATTCGCGGCCGATTCCGAGAGCCATGCTCGCGCGGCCAGCCACAGAAGCACGCCCAAAAAAATTCCAAGCGCGACTACGGGAAGGCGAGTCCAGAGGGCGAGCTTTGGGTCGGTCACAAACAGCCGCTCATGGATGTTATCGACCTGCGTATTTGTGAACGCTGCCAGGGGCGCGGTAAAGATCAGGCGGGCCAGCGGCGGCTGGTCATTGAGCATGACGAAGCGGCCGTGCCGCCACATTGCGATGCCAGCGGCGACGTGTCCGGGTTCATCTACCGTGAACGATTGGGTTTGGATGAACCAGAAACATTGCAGCGCATAGATGAACAGGAGTGTTGCGGGGAGCAGGAACCGCTTGAGCGATCGAAATGCTCGCGGCGAGGGCATAACCGCTGCCGGTTCTGAAACTGTGTCGCTAAAGGGCACGGCATCAGTCTACTAGGTGGAGGAAGCGCACTTTGCAGGTTTGCCTGGCGGCCCTGGTCTTCAAGCACTGAGAAGACGGCTCCCTGAAATCGCGCGGGTCGAGTATCATAGTGAGTCTGACCCACTAAAAGGACCCACCCAAGCTCATGGCCGTACAAGCTCCGCCTAAAGAGTCCAAAAAGAACGGCAAACAGGCCGTCGCGGCGAGCGCTGCCCAAAATGTATGGGACGCATTCCGCCGCTGGGGCTATCTGGAGGCCGACCTCGACCCCTTGGGGACGCTCTCGCCTTTCAACGTTCCTGAGCTTGAGCTGGCCGGCCCAGACGCAGACCGCGCGCGCGCCGTCTACTGCGGAACCATCGGAGCGGAGTTCACCCACATCGCCGACCCTGCGCGGCGCCAGTGGCTCGCCGAGCAGATGGAATCTCAAGCGCCGAAGCTCGATCAGAGGGCGATCTTGCAGCAATTGGTTCGAGCAGAGTTGTTCGAGCAGGTTTTGCAGACCCGCTATCTCGGAACGAAGCGCTACTCACTGGAGGGATTGGCTTCGTTGATCCCGCTGCTCAATGAAGTGATCGCCGGAGCGTCCGACCACGGCGCAAAGCAAGTGGTATTGGCGATGAGCCATCGTGGCCGCCTGACGGTGATGGTGACGACCGCGGGAAAATCGGCGGTCGATGTGGTCGCCGGATTTGAAGACGTTGATCCACGCAGCGTGCTCGGCAGCGGCGACGTTAAATATCACTTGGGCGCAACCGGCCAGCAGACCACGCGCAATGGAAAGACGGTGAACATCCATCTGGTCTCAAACCCAAGCCACCTGGAAGCTGTTGATCCGGTGGCTATCGGACGAACGCGCGCCAAGCAAGCGCGCGCCGGTGAACGCGGCACGGATTATTACTTGCCGGTCGAAGTCCACGGCGATGCGGCATTCGCCGGTCAAGGCATCTGGGCGGAGACGCTGAATATGGCCGACCTGAAGGGATACACCGTCGGCGGAACGATCCACATCATCGGAAACAACCTCATCGGCTTCACCACGCAGCCGAAGGACCTCCATTCCGCGCGCTTCTCTTCCGATCTTGCCCGGCGGCAGCCTATCCCGATCTTCCACGTGAATGCAGAAGATCCTGATGCCGTCGTACGGGTGGGGCAGCATCGCGCTTGAGTATCGCTACAAGTTTAAGAGCGATGTAGTTGTCGACCTCATCGGCTACCGTCGCCACGGTCACAGCGAAGTGGACGATCCCACCATCACGCAGCCGCTGCTCTACAAGAAGATCAAGGAATTCCCGGAGACCTGGAAGAATTACGCCGAGCACACCGGCATTGACGCTGCTCCGATGGTTGAAGCGTTGCGTAAAGAGATCGAAGACGCGCAGGTGGAAGCGCAGAAGATGACCAAGAAGCCGGTGCTCTCGAAGCTGCCGGACTACTGGTCGCCCTACTTCGGCGGATCGTGGAAGCCGGAATTCGATGTGCACACCGGCATCTCGCAGGCGGAGATCGCGTCGCTTACGAAGGCACTGACTTCGTATCCTGCGGATTTCAATATCCATCCCAAGATCAAGAAGCTGCTTGAGCAACGCGAAGAGATGGGCAGCGGCAAGCGTCCGCTCGATTACGGGATGGCGGAAGCGTTTGCTCTGGGCTCGCTGCTGAAAGAAAGGATCCGGGTGCGTCTTAGCGGGCAAGATTCCCGCCGCGGCACCTTCAACCAACGGCACTCTGCACTGGTCGATATCGAGAACGAGAGCGAGTACATGCCGCTCGCGCACGTTTCTGCCGATCAGGCGCCGGTGGAGATCATCAATTCGTCGCTCTCCGAAGCCAGCGTGCTCGGCTTCGAATATGGCTTCGCGTCGCGACTATCCCGGACGCGCTGGTGATGTGGGAGGCGCAGTTCGGCGACTTCGCCAACGGCGCCCAGATCATCATCGACCAGTTCCTCTCCGCCGGCGAAGACAAGTGGGAACTGCTTTCCGGCGTGGTGATGTTGCTACCTCACGGTTTCGAGGGTCAAGGTCCCGAGCACTCCAGCGCGCGCATCGAGCGTTACCTGCAACTTGCGGCCGAGGACAACATGCTGATCTGCCAACCTTCAACCGCAGCGCAATATTTCCATCTTTTGCGCCGGCAAGGGCTGATGAAGTGGCGCAAGCCGCTGATCGTCTTCACGCCAAAGAGCATGTTGCGCCATCCTGCGGCGGCTTCGCCGGTGCAAGAGCTTTCAGGGGAGCGTTTCCAGCAGGTGATTCCCGAGCGTGATATCCAGAACGCGTCACGGGTGTTGATTTGCAGCGGAAAGATCGGACACGAACTGCGGCAGGAGCGAACGCGCAGGAAAGATACATCGACCGCCATCGTATCGCTGGAGCAGTTCCACCCATTCCCGGCTGCTGAGTTGGAGGCTGAACTCGCCCGCCATTTTAATGTGCGAGAGGTTGTGTGGGTACAGGAGGAGCCGGCGAATATGGGCGCCCAGTACTACATCATGCCCAAGCTGCGGCAACTGGTTCGCGAGGCACGCATCCGGTCGGTAAAGCGCTCCGCATCGGCTTCCCCGGCAACGGGCTCCCATAAAGCCTATGAGATGGAGCAGCAAACGCTCCTGAACCTCGCTTTTGCCAACTTCTAACGCTGATCACGTCAAATCGGCCTAGGAGGCGGTTCCGAGCTGGAATCTGGAACCATTAAAAACTAGCTAAATACCTGCTAGCCATAGAATTAGCACCCAAAAGCGTGCTATAAACAGCATTGCCTCCCCCTACCTGGCGCGGAAATGGCAATCGACCGAAACCAACTCAAGATGCAGGGCTTGCGCTTCGCCAAGTCGCTGCAGATGGTGATGAAGACCGTCATCATGTTCTCGGCTGACCATAAGGGCGCCGCCCAGCCCATCGACAACAGTTACCACCTGCTCAATGCGCTGCTGAAGCAGTCGCGCACCTTCACTTTCGGATTTATCGATGGCCGCATCATGATCAACAACGTCTTGACCCAACCGGACAAGAGCCTGCTCTCGCTTGAGAATGAGCTGCTCAAACGTGGCATCGGTGCGGTGACATTCGAGGCGGGACTCACGCTTGCCGGTTACAAGCGTGCCGCTGGCGTATTGGCGGTCCCAGTCAAACATTTGGAAGAGCTCGGCGGATTGCTGCCGTGGCTTGATCAGAATCCAGTCGAATTTCTCCGCGTGTATCCCGCTGCCAAGAACCAAAGCCGCACGGCGGATGGCGACACCGTTCTCGAGACGGATTCAGAATCCTTCCTGATGTCGAAGGCAATGCAAGAACTCCACACCGGACCTGATCCGATGGACATGCTATTTCAAAGCGCCTTCGGGGAAAGACTCATGCAAAGCGCAGGAAACGAAACCGGCCAAATGCCGGCGTACGGGGGGGGTGGACCCGGCGGCGGGCCCGGATCTGGGGGTGGAAGCGGGCACGGCGGCGGCCCCGGCGACTCTGGCGGCGGTTACGGCGGAGGGGCCGGCGGCGGTTACAGCGGAGGGGGCGGAGCACCATCAGGCGGCGGTGGAGGCAACTATGGATCGCCAGGAGGCGGTTCTGGCGGATACGGCCCCCCGGGAACGGCAGCAGGATTTGGCGAAGGTGGCATTGGACTTGGGACAGGCGGGGGTGGGCGTGGCCCGGGAGATGGTAGCGGCGGCGGTTTTGACGTGCCGCCCAAGCCCTATACAGACGGTCCTGAAAAGATCCTGGCAATCGTCGATGACAAACTGAATCAGGCCACTGAAGCAGCACCTCCGAAAGCGCATGCAGAGCTAGCGAGGATATTGCGCGACCTGCGTCCCGATGCAGTGCTTGCGGCGCTTCCTGCTGCACGCCAGGAAGAGCTGCGCAGTATGCCGCGCGAGCAAATGGCTGTCGAGCTATTTGAAGACACCACTTTGAAGTGGGCGGTGAACCGCCTTACGAATGCTGCGCTGGGACCGAAGTCGGTTGTGGTGGAAGGCGAAGTCATTGGCGTCCTGCTCAAAGCACTGCAGGCGACGCAGTCGAGCGTGCGCCTAGGACGCAAGCTCGCCGACATGGCGCAGGAAAACCTGATTCCTAAGCAGAGTTACGAGCGCATCCAGGAAGAGCTCAAATGGATCACACTCACCAACAAGCAAAAGTTGGATCTGCTGATGAAGGTGGACCATTACAACCCTCACCAGTTCCGGCGGTTGCTGGACTTGATGAAGGAGCTGATCAAGACCAACAAGGTCGAGCAAACGAACCAACTCGCAAACCACTATTTCGAGATTTTCAATGACCCCGACCACATCGGCCCTGACGAGCTCAGTCGCATTCCCGATCTTTTTCGGGTGGTCAGCGGCATCCATGCAGAGTTCTGGAATCGCGCCGCGGAAGTGTTAAGCGCGCACCTACTACGGGAGAAAGTGGAATCGTTCGAGCACTTCCAGGTGATCAATGCCCTCACTGCGCTTACGCGGATCGTTGGAGCGTACGAAGACTTTGATTTGATCTTCGCTGCGGGTGCAGCCATCGACAGTAGTATGGCCCGGGATCCTCAAGCGCACATGAAGTGCTGTGCGGACGCATTACCCATGCTGATGAATCCATCAGCCGTGGACCGCATTATTGAGATCTTTGTGGAAAGAACTGATAGCACGCCGTGGATGAAGACATCGGCGGCGCTGCTGCGCTGGACCGGCGCGCCGGGAATCAATAAAGTCTTTCACCGGTTAGAACACGAGCAGAAACGAAATCCGCCTGGCGCTGATGCGATTGCTGGGACGCATCGGCCCCGCCGCGCTGGAAGCTGCACGGGTGATGCTGCAGCACCCGCAGTGGTATGTGGTACGCAACGCCGTCAAGCTACTGGGCGAGGTGAAGGACCCTGACTTGCTCAAAGATATTGCGCCGGCGCTTCGCCACAGCGACGAACGCGTACAAAAGATCGCCATCAAGGCTCTGCACGATAGTCGTTTGCCAGGTCGCGCGGGGGTAATGGCGAGTGCATTGGCTTACATGAAGCCCCACACCGCTGAAGAAACACTGAACGAGTTGCACTATCTGAAAGACCCCACATCGGTGGGCGGATTGGGCGAATTCATTTTTCATGACAGCCGCACGCCGGCAAAATTGCTGATCCAAGCTATCGGCGCCCTGGGTGCCATCAACACCGATGAAGCCGCGCAAACACTAGTGCACGTGATCTCTGACACCGAGCTTGATCTTCCCGTTCGTCGAGCGGCGCTGATCGCGGTCACGAAGAATCTGATCGAAGCGGGTAGGCGTGGACTGGCGCAGTACGCAAAAGACGCAGCTTCGCACGATCCGCTCGCGACCGAAGTGCTGCGAGCGCTTAGCTCTCGTAAAGATGCTGCTCCGGCGAGCAAAGCCGCGGCTGCGGCGGCCGTCCCTGCCCCACCCAAGTCCTTGGTGGAAGAGCTCCCCTCGCTTGAGCCCGACGAGCTGCCGCCGCTCGAGCCCACCTCGTAATCGTGTTATTCTTAATAGGTTAGCTGCGCTCCCGCCGTTCCGGCATTTTCCCGCAGTTCTCTTGTTCGACACAAAGACATCATGATCTCAGTAAGTAACGTATCCATGCGCTACGGCGCAAAAATCCTGTTTGAAGACGTGAGTACCGCGTTCACGCCGGGGAAGCGCTACGGTCTCACCGGCCCGAACGGCTCCGGTAAATCCACTTTCATGAAAGTGCTGACCGGCGAACTGGAGCCGCAAAAGGGCAACGTGGTTCGTCCGCAAGCAAGCCGGCGTGCTGAGCCAGGACCAGTTCGCTTTCGATGCCTACCGCGTTATCGACACCGTGATCATGGGCAACCGCCCGCTATGGACCGCGCTGGAAGAGCGCGAGAAGATCTACGCGAAGACGGACATGACCGACGCCGACGGCATGCGTCTGGGCGAACTCGAAGGCGTGGTCGGCGAAGAAGACGGCTATCCGCGGAGAGCGATGCCGCGATCTGCTCAAGGTCTGGATATCCCGATGACGCTGCACGAGCGCAAGATGGCGAGCTGCAGGGCGGGCAGAAAGTCCGCGTACTGCTGGCGCAGGCGCTGTTCGGCAGTCCGCAAGCGCTGCTGCTCGACGAACCGACAAACCACCTCGATCTCGATTCGATCCATTGGCTGCAGGATTTCTGAACAAGTACAACGGCACGCTGATCGTGATCTCGCACGATCGCCACTTCCTCAACAGCGTGTGCACCCACATCGCCGATATCGATTACGAGACGATCATCACCTACACCGGCGGCTACGACGACATGGTGGTCATGAAGACACAGATGCGCTCGCAGATCGAATCGCAAAATGCGCAGCGCGAGAAGAAGATCGCGCAGCTCAACGAATTCATCGCGCGTTTCTCGGCCGGCACGCGTTCCAGCCAGGTGAGTCGCGCAAGAAGGAAGTCGAACGCCTGCAAACCAGCGAACTGGCGAAGTCCAATATCGCACGCCCATTCATCAGATTCGAAATGAAGCGCCCTTCCGGGCGGCACGCGCTGGAAGTCGAAGGCGTAACGAAATCCTACGGCGAGACGGAAGTCATTCGCGATTTCACGGCCAGCGTGATCCGGGGCGAGAAGATCGCGCTGATGGGCCGCAACGGCGCCGGCAAGACCACGCTGCTCATTCCCTGCTCGCGAATCGCCGGCGGTCCCGACGACGATGCGCAAATCAGCGGTTACGACGGTGCGTTATCGATGCGGAAAAGTCATCTGGGGCCACGAAGCTTCGGTCGGATATTTCCCGCAAGACCATCGCTCGCTGATCCAGAACGGCAATGACTGCTTTCGAATGGCTGCACCAGTTCGAACCCGGCCGCTGCGAACGAAGAGATGCGCGGACTGCTCGGACAGATGCTTTTCGCGCGGGACGAAGCGATGAAGCCGACCGAAGCGCTTTCGGGCGGCGAGGCTGCGCGGCTGCTGTTCTGCAAGCTGATGCTGCAGAAGCCGAACGTGCTGGTGCTCGACGAGCCTACGAACCACCTGGACCTGGAGTCCATCAACGCACTGAACATCGCGCTGCAGAAATATCGAGGGGACGGTGCTGCTGGTGACCCACGACCACGATCTGATCGACGAAGCGGCGACCCGCATCTGGCACTTCGATGACGACAAGATCGAGGATTTCAAGGGCGCCTACGAGGAATACCAGACGGTTCACGCCTAAGTGCGCCACGCGGTAAGCCCTTGCCGTAAGGGGCAACTCTGGATTTTCAACCTGCCTCTCACAACCCTGGCCGCCAAGAAGGTATGATGGTGGCGAAATCCGGCCGAACCCCTGGGACCGCATGCCAATCAGATCTGCTTTTCTGCTGCTCACTAGCTTTTCAGCCTTTCTTCCACTCGCCCACGCAACCGCCTCCTGTCCTCTGAATACGGCGTCGCCATCAGTGACCATTTGCTCTCCTGCAGAACGGGGCCAGCCTGTCATCGCCAGTGCAGGTGAACGCGGGCACCACCGACACTGCGAATCCGGTGAAGTTGGTGCAGATCTACATCGACGGCGTGAAGAATACCAGATCTCTGCCGACAATTTGGACACATCGCTGGCTCTGCCTGCCGGTGCGCATCGTTTGACAGTTCAAGCCACTGACACCGCGAACACGATCTTTAAATCCACGATCAACATCACGGTGACGAGTTCCGCAGGTCCTTCGGCGTGCACGCTGAATCCGGCATCGCCATCCGTGACAATCTGCTCTCCCGCGAGTGGCGCCAGCTTGCCCTCACCTGTGCAAGTGAAAGCAGGGAGCACCGACAGCTCGAGTCCAGTCAAGGTGATGCAGGTCTACGTCGACGGGGTAAAGAAGTATCAGGTCGCCGCGATAGTCTCGATACGCCGATCGATATGGCTGCTGGCTCCCACCGCCTAACCGTGCAGGCGATGGATGCAGCGAACGCGGTCTTTAAATCAACTATCTTCATTACCGTGACCAGTTCGACGCCGGTCGGAACGCAATCGCCGATCCAGCACCTGATCGTGCTCCAACTACAGAACCATTCTTTTGACAACCTGTTCGGCACCTTCCCGGGCGCGAACGGAATCAGCCCGGACGAGAGTAGTTACTCGCAAACCGACTCCAGCGGAAACGTGGTCACGGCTCATCTGCTGACCACGGGCGCGAGCGGCGACCTGCCGCATAGCCGCGCCAGCTATGTGAACACCTGGGACCACGGCGCCATGGATAAATTCGCCTATTACAACGGGGCGATCTCGATGGGTTATTACGACAACACCCTCGCGGGTGTCGACAAGTTGTGGGGATGGGCGCAGCAGTACGCTTTAGCTGACAATTATTTTGCCCCAGTCATGGGCTCAGCACCCGCGGATGAGCTCTACATGGTTGCTGCGGCGGATAACAATGCTGTCTATAGCGTGCAGCCGTATTACGGACCGTGTCAAAAACCGGATTCCGCCGCGAAGCCTTACGGCTTTCCGAGTGTGGGCGACCAGATGAGCAACCAGAACCTCTCCTGGGCATGGTTTGCCGAAAACTATGGGGCATGCGGTGCTGGATACCTGCCGGTGCAGGACCCATTCCAATTTCTCACCAGCACCAACAACACTTCCCATATCCAAGATCTGACCAACTTCTACACACTGCTGGATGGCGGCTCTCTGCCAGCGCTTCTCTTATGTCCAACCCAATCCAAACCACAGCATGCACCCGAGTTCCCTCTCAATCAGCACACCCGCGAAGTGGGTTGACGGGTTGTTGACGCGGATCCAGAACTCTCCGCAGTGGAGTTCGACCGCGATCGTCATACTTTGGGACGAGAGCGGCGGGTGGTGGGACCATGTTTCCCCGCCGCAGGTCGACGCTCAGGGGCTAGGGGCACGCGTCCCCATGATCGTGATTTCGCCCTACGCCAAACGCGGGTATGTCTCCCACGTGCAAATGGACCACGTATCGGTGCTCAGGTTCATCCAGTGGAACTGGTCATTGGGAAGCCTGAACACCCGGAACACGCTAAGCAACAACATACTCGACATGTTCCAGTTCTAGCCCAGCGCGATTCTCTTCTGTTTTGGGAAGCGAACTGCTCCAGGCTATCCCGTGGGGATGACAGCTTGCCCTCGACCGTCTACACTGGTGAAAATGGAACCGGGGCAAGAAACAGTCCGCTGGCTCAAATTCTCTCTCGATGTGCGCCTCGGCCCCATCGTGGTGAATCGCAAGCCTTATGAAGGCTCGAGCCGCGTGGGCCACCTTGATGAAACCGGCATCGGTATCTTCATCCCGGCCAACCTTAAAAAAGGCGACGTTGCGGTCCTGGAGTTCACTCTGCCGAATTCTGAGGTCCCCATGAAAGTGACGGCGAAACTCGCCACCCGTACCGGATTCCGCTACTGGTTCGTGTTCACGGACCTGAGCCCGGAACAACAGCAAAAGATCCAGCGCGCCTGCGCAGCTTTGCAGAAGACGGAAACTGTACAGCAGCCGAACACGTAACACTCCTCGCAAACGCCAACTGCGCGCGTCAAGTTCGCATCCCAAAGAAAAAGCGGGGTGCATCCATGAATCCACATGCGCAGGAGATTGCTCCGGGCGTCTCTTATCTGTCTGCCGGAGTCGCCAACCTTTACCTGATCGGTGAGGACGCGTCGCAGTTCGTGATCATCGACGCCGGTATGCATGGTTATGCCGATACGATCCGCAAGGCGGTCGAGAACCGCTTCGGAACTGGGGCAGCACCGCTTTACATCGCACTCACGCACGGGCACTTCGATCACGCCGGCTCTGCCGCGGCGCTCGCGAAACAATGGCGCGTCCCCATCTACGCACATCGCATGGAGCTTCCTTATCTCACCGGCAAGTCGAACTATCCTCCGCCCGACCCTACAGTAGGCGGCGCGATGTCGCTGCTGGGACGTTTTTTTCCTAACCGCAAGGTAAACCTGAACGGAATGATCCAAACTTTGGGCGACATCCTTCCCGCAATGGAAGGATGGCAGGTGCATTACACTCCGGGGCATACTCCCGGTCACGTTTCATTCTTTCGTCCCAGCGACCGTACCCTGATCGCCGGCGATGCCTTCACCACAGTGGATCTTGACTCCTTCGGCTCAATGGCCACTAAGAAGCAAGAAGTCTCTCGTCCGCCGGCATATTTCACGTGTGACTGGAAGCTGGCGCACGAATCGGTGGAGCACCTGTCCGACCTCGCACCTCGCGTGCTGGCCCCTGGTCACGGCATTCCAATGTCGGGCACCGAGGCCGGTGAACAACTGCAAGCGCTGGCGGAGCAGTTCCCCATCCCAGAGAAGGGCCGCTATGTGAACAGCCGGCGCGCGCGGATGTGAATGGCATCACCTATTTGCCGCCGCCTGTCTCTGATCCGCTCCCCAAAGTGGCCGCGGGTATTGGAGTTGCTGCAGCCGCAGCCGGAGTGACCGCCGCCCTGGTCGCCCGCTCCCGCAAGGTAAAGCGCGAACGGAAGGAACGCGAAGAACAGGAAGCGCAGAAGAACGAAGCTGCTTAGGATCTTGCACCGAGCCCAACAAAAGCCCCACCGGAGAGTGGGGCTTTTGTCTGGAGAGATTACTAATGACCTTCGAAACCGAGTGGAACCGGAAAGAACGGCAATTTGCTCTCTCCGGTTCCAATGGAGACGAGTATGCGTATTGGATTAGACGCACTTCCACCAAAACGGGTGACAATAATTTTGAGAGCTGGCGGATATCGACCTATGTAAGCCAATTCTCTTCACGCGATTCGTCCCGCACGAATAGTAAAAGGCCAATGAAGCTTGCGGGACTCAGAAGGTTCTCCCCAAACCTTTTTCACCTTTGATTCGAAATCCAACACCGGGTCAGTCCCGTTCTGCTTGGTAAAGCGCACGGTCGCCGACCAGCTTCGCAGGTAACCGGCCAATTCGTGCAGCGACCATGAACGCTCCATCGTAAGCTGCGGAGGTTTTATCTCTGGGAAAGGAAACGGGATGTTGGCGTATGCCTCGTCGACGAGCTTTCGCTCCGGAGGCCAATACGGACCGACGATCACTTTGTTGTAGTGCTGGAGGATCTTGTCCAGTTCTGGATCGCCGATCACCGGATCGCTATAAACCGTAGCAACGAAAATTCCTCCAGGCTTTGACACGCGCTTCACCTCGTTGTAAAAACGCGGAATGTCGAGCCAATGCAAAGCTTGAGTGATCGTGACCGCGTCGACTGAATCGTCAGCAACCCCGCTGCGCTCCGCCGGAGCAACGTGGTATTCGATCCGTGGATGTGGCTTGGCCTGCGCGATCTGCTCCGTGCTGATGTCGGTAGCGATCACCCGTTCGAAATGTTCCGTGAGTCCGGTGGCGGCTTGACCGTTACCGGTGGCGCAATCCCAAGCAACTTTATGCTCGCGGACTACTCCGGCAATGAATTCGAATAACTCGGGCGGATAGTCCGGACGGTACTCGGCGTAAAGCTTAGCTTGAGTGCGGAAGTGACTCATTACCTATAGATTTTTCACTTCGCCCATTACTTTGCGTCAACGAGCTCTTGGCGTCGCCGAACAGCAGCGACGTCTTGTCGTTATAGAACAGTTCGTTCTCGATGCCGGCGAATCCCGGGTTCATGCTGCGCTTGAGCACGATGATGCTCTGCGCCTTGTCCGGCGTTCAGGATGGGCATGCCGTAGATCGGGCTGCTCGGTCGTTGCGCGCGGCGGGATTCACCACGTCGTTGGCGCCGATGACCAGCGCGACGTCGGCGCGCTCGAATTCGGGGTTGATCTCTCCATGTCGTACAGCTGGTCGTAAGGCACGTTCGCCTCGGCCAGCAGCACGTTCATGTGTCCGGGCATGCGGCCGGCCACCGGATGGATGGCGTACTTCACCTCGCCGCCGCTGCTTCTCGATCAATTCCGCCAGCTCGCGCACCTCGTGCTGCGCCTGCGCCACCGCCATGCCGTAGCCCGGAACGACGATCACGCTGCGCGCGTAGGCGAGCTGCATGGCCGCGTCCTCCGCGCGAGATCGGGCGCACCGTCGAGTCCGGCGGCCGTCTTGGCGGTCGTCGCCGGCTGCGCGCGCCGAAGGCGCCGAAGAGCACGTTGCCGAACGAGCGGTTCATCGCCTTGCTCATCAGCATGGAGAGGAGGAAGCCCGGAGGCGCCGTCGAGCGCGCCGGCGATGATCAGCACGTTGTTGCCGATGGCGAAGCCGGTGGCGGACGGCGGCCAGGCCGGCGTAGGAGTTCAACAGCGAGATCACCACCGGCATGTCCGCGCCGCCGATGGGCAGCACCATCAGCACGCCGATCAGCAAGCGCCGAGGGCGATCATCGCGTAGAAGAGCGTCGACGGTCGTCGGGATCGACGATCAGGTAGATGAAGATGCGCGATCGCGGCGACGAAGCAGGCGATGTTGACGATGTTCTGGCCGCGATAGGTCATCGGGCGCGCCCGGGATCAGCTCCTGCAGCTTGCGCGAACGCCATGAAGCTGCCGGTGACGGTCAGCGAGCCGAACATGACTTCGAAGCCGAGCGCGGCCATGTCGCCGTGGCGTCGCGCCGCCGTGCACGTAGTATTCGCGCGACGCCGACCAGGGTCGCGGCCAACGCGCCGAACATGTGCGAGATCGCGATGCGCTGGGGCATCGCCGTCATCGGCACGCAGCAACGCCGATGGGGATGCCGATGACGGAGCCGACGATCAGACCGCCGATGATCCAGTCGTAGCGGACGATCTCGTGCTGCACCAGCGTGCCGACGATGGCGAGCAACATGCCCGAACGCGGCGTAGTTCATTCCGCGCCGCGCCTTTTCCGGCGAGGTGAGCCCCTTCAGTCCGAGAATGAAGAGGACCGACGACGCCAGATACATCGTCTCGATGAAGTAGGTCCTCACTTCTTGTCAGCCTTCCACTACGCGATCGGTGCCGCTTGAACATCTTGAGCATGCGGTCGGTGATGATGAATCCGCCGACCACGTTGATCGTGGCGGAGATGACGGCGAGCGAAGCCGAGGATGGTGCGCAACCTGCCCCTGATCGGCGCCTGCGGCGACCAGCGAGCCGACCAGCGAGATGCCGGAGATCGCGTTGGTGGCCGACATCAGCGGCGTGTGCAGCAGCGGGGGCACGCGCGTGATCACCTGGTAGCCGACGAAGGCGGCCAGTATGAAAACGTAAAGTTGAATGATTTCGAGTTGCGACATCAGTCTCTCCGTTTACTTCCGCAATAGCTCACCGTTGTGGGTCACAGTCATTGCCTTGGTGATTTCGTCAGCAAGATCGACCTTCAGCACGCCGTCTTTCGCAATGTGATTGATAAAAGTTTCAATGTTCTTGCTATACATCTGGCTGGCGTGCACGGGTTCTGTCGCAGCCAGGTTCAGCGGCGCAAGAATGGCGACTCCATTCGAGCGCACGGTCTCGCCCGGTTTGGTCAAGGTTGTGTTTCCGCCGGTGTCGGCGGCGATGTCTACAATCACCGATCCCGGCTTCATCGCTGCCACCATCTCATCTGTGATCAGCTTGGGAGCGGGTCGATTCGGGATCTGCGCGGTTGTGATCACCATGTCTTGCCCGACAATATGCTTGTGAATGGTTTCGAGCGTGCGCTGGCGCTCGTCGTCCGCTTGCGCTTTAGCGTATCCGCCTTTGTCTTCCGCAGCCTGGCTCACAACTTCCGACGACAGAAAAGCAGCTCCCAAACTTTTTACTTGCTCACCCGCGGCCGCGCGAATGTCGAATCCAGAGACGCTGGCTCCCAGTCGACGTGCGGTTGCAATTGCCTGCAATCCCGCGACACCGGCTCCGATCACAAAGACTTTCGACGGAGCCAGAGTTCCGGCGGCGGTGGTGAGCATGGGAAGTAGCTTTGGAAGCTCGGCCGCGCCGAGCAGGACTGCTTTGTATCCCGCGATTGTCGCTTGCGAGGAAAGAGCATCCATCGACTGTGCGCGGGTGATGCGTGGCACCAACTCCATTGCGAAGGCAGTGACTTTGGCGGAAGCAAGTTTTGCGAACAGCTCTGCGTTCGTCGCGGGTTGCAGAAGCGCTACGACCGCCGCGCCCGGCCTCAAGGTCGCGGCCTCGTCGCTGGAGGGCGCGCGCACCCTGGCAACAAGATCGACGTCCTCGTAAATGGATGGGCCGTCTACCAGAGTTGCGCCACCGTTTGCGTAGGCTTCGTCAGAATGAAAAGCGCCAGCGCCGGCACCGCGCTGCACCTGAACTTGATGTCCGGCTTTGACTAACCGCGCCACGCTGTCCGGAACCAGCGCGACGCGCCGCTCGGCCGCCGCCGTTTCAACCGGAACCGCTATGCGCATTCTTGAGCCTCCCCGAAAGCGTGGAGAGATACCTTAGCACCGCGGGGCGCTATCCGTCAGCTTTAGCACCACAAAAAATGGCCCCGCAGATTCCGGGGCCATTGTCTTCTTTAGGGCTACCAGCTGAACTTCAAACCAAGTTGGATGTTGCGCGGTCCGCCAGTACCGATCACGGGATTTGCAGCTGCGACGTCCGGCGTCGAAGCTGCTACGCCGAACGTTCCCGGGATTCCCAAATCGTTGTTGAACAGGATAGAGGGGTCTGCGAATTGCGGACTGTTCAACAGGTTGAAGAATTCGGCACGGAACTGTATACCCATCTTTTCGGTCAGCTTGAAGCGCTTGACGATCGAGAAGTCCCAGTTGCCGATGCCGTCGGCGCGGAAGGTATTGCGTCTCAGGTTTCCAAACGTGGCCGCGTCCGGAGGAGCGAGAACAGAGTTATTCCGTCCGATATAGCACCCGAACAGAGCAAGCTGATCGACGTTTGCCACTGCATCGCAGCGGGGATCGCTCTGACCATTCGCGTAATCGATGAATGTGAATTTGCTGCCCGGCGTTCCCGGCGCGGCAGTAGACCATGGAAAGTCACTCGGCCTCCCGAAGATGTTCCAGCGGTCACTGAACTCACCCGTCAAACTCGTGTCATTCTCGAAGTCATAACCGGTATATGGGAGTCCAGTTTGCAACGTAACGATGTTGTTGATCGTCCACCCTTCCATCATCTGTGCGAATCCCTTTTTACCGGGAAGGTCCCAGCTGCTGGAGAAGGTCAAGCGGTGGCGAATGTCCAAGTCGCTGTTGCCGCGCTCTGCTGCGGGATTCAGGCTGTTCTGCGGTTGAGCGGCGCGATTCAGTGAAGCGCTATCAATGGAATGCGACCATGTGTACCCGGCGACGAAATTCAGCCCCTTATAAGTACGCTGGGTCAGCGTGGTCTGCAAGCCGTGATAGTTCGAACCGTACCCGTTCCCCATGAAATTCACGAATTCAAGAAAGGGATAGGCTCCATTGAATGGACGTCCGTCCTGCTCGCAGTGGCCGCAAGCATTCTCAGCCGCGGAATTTGGATCGACCTGGTTGATGTCGTAAACGCTGTACTGCTTGGCGCCACGGCTGCCGACATATCCCACCTGGATCGAGGCGTCGCGCCAAAGCGAGCGTTGAATGTTCACGTTCCAGTTGAATACGTAGGGCGTGCGCAGGTGTTTGTCGACCGCGAGAATATCGCAGGGCGATCCCGTCGCCTGACTGCAATCAATAGTGCCGGTATTAAAGACAGGCCCTGCGGGCGTCCAGTTGAGTGACCCGCCGCCGACATTTGTAGAACCTGCAACGATGTTGCCGCCGGTTGGCGAAACACCGAGGGCCCCGGTCGGAATCACGTTCAATCCAGCGGTGGAAGCATTATTCAATCCATTCTGGCCAAGGAAGATGGCCAGGTGCGGGATCTCATAAGTCATACCGAAGCCGGAGCGGATCACAGTCTTGCCGCTGCCCCAAGGGTCCCAAATCAAACCAAGTCGCGGAGCAAAGTTGTTGTGATCACCTTGATAAGGGTCATGCACACCGTTGACGCCCACCTGGATCAGTCCAACCGCTGGATCGAAATTGCCAAGCAGGTTATGGGCCTCTTTGATCACCGTGTTCAGGTCATATCGCACGCCGCCGTTGATGGTAAGGCGGGGAGTAACACGCCATTCATCCTGCACAAAGGCTCCGAACGACTTGATGCTGACCTCGCGCCGGGAATCGCCCAGGAAAATGCGTCCGCGACCGGGGAAGCCGGCCAAGAAGTCCTCCAGGGGAGTGCTGTCGATGGCGTCGCCACTATCGGTGCAGAGGGCAAAGCAGCCGCGGAAACGGATCTGCGTCTTGCCATAACGATCACGCAGATTCTGCGTCTTGCCGTAACGGAATTCACCGCCGAAGCGAAGCGTGTGCCGGTTGTGGACCCACGAGACGTTGTCTACGAACTGCCATGTGGTATCCGGGGTGGTATAGAGCGGCCAGCCGTGGTTGCCGCCGAGCGATGTGAACCCATCGATCAAGATCTCGGGCATTCCGAAGTTGGTGGGATCGGTGATCCCGGTATTGATGCCATACACCGTCGCCGGATCGGATGCGTGATCGGCGGTGAGGATGGTCTGCCAGAAGCGGTTGTAGCCAAAGCGAGCTTCGTTCACCAAATGGGAATTGGGTGCCCATGTCCAGTTGAATCCCACTACTTGTGCACGGAGCTTGGACTGTGACATCCATTCCTCCCGCAGCACGGGAACGTCGCGTTCGGTCTGCAAGCTGTCGCCAAAGAAATACCGACCGCTGACATTGTTGTGTTCGTTGAGCACAAGGTCAGATTTGATCACGAAATTGTCATTGCGATTGTGGTTCGGGAAGCCGACATTCAAAACGCCAGTCGGGTTCGTTGGGAATAGCGGAAGCAGCGTGTTGCTGAGCGGATCGATGGTGGGAATGCCGTTCGCCGCAAGCTCTGCCAGGGCATCAGGGATGCTGTTTGCCGGATCGCCACCCAGAGAGTCAGTAGCGGGAGACAACAATTGTTCCGTGTTACCGACCTGCGAACGGATGCCTTCGTACGCACCGAAGATAAACAGTTTTTTGCGGATGATCGGGCCGCCCGCACTGAAGCCGTATTGATGCAGCAACAGCTTCTTCTGCGGATCGGGCTTATTGTTGAAGTAGTTGCGCGCGTCGAACATGTTATTTCGATGGAAGTAGTACCCGGTGCCGTGGAAGTCATTCGTGCCTGACTTCAAACCCAGGTTCACGATCGCGCCCGGCTTCCAGCCATATTCAGCAGGCGGATTTTCTTGCGCATTGAACTCTTGGATGGCGTCGATGGGCAGGATCGACCCCGGCGTTCCCTGCACGCCTTCGGCGTTGATGACCGTGGTCCCGTAATAAGGATCGTTGTTGTCGGTGCCGTCCACAATGAAGTTGTTGTCTTCAGGACGATTGCCGTTGGAGCTGATGGAGAGGAAGCCTCCACCGGGGCTACGCTGCACGCCGGGACGCAGGACAACAAGGTTTTGAAAGTCGCGCCCGTTGAGCGGCAGATCGTTGATGGATTTATTGGAGAAGGTTCCGCCGAGAGTGTTGTTGGTCGTCTCAATGAGCGGCGCTTCAGCCGTCACCGTGATGGACTCGGTTTCAGCCCCCGGTTGTAGCTGGAAGTCGATACGAGCATCCTTCGCAACTTCCAGGTGTATGCCGGTGCGCTCAACTTTTTTGAACCCGGCCGCGTCGACGAGCACTTTGTAGTCACCTGGCGCGAGGTTCGGCGCAACGTATTCACCGGCTTCGTTGGTCTCGAGATTTCGCGTGGCGCTGGTGCCAACGTTGACGATGCTGACTTTGGCTTTGGTCACGATGGCGTTGGACTTGTCGGTGACAGTACCGAGGATCCGGCCAAGATAGGTTTGGGATGATGCTGCGATGGAAATCGACAATACGCACAGGACAGCGAGAGAGTTTCTCAGCTTCATGGTCGTCTCCTCAGCTTCTTGGCGGAGAAGTGTAGTCCTGAATTGCCGGATTTAACAATGTTTTTGGGACAGGTACCCGCTGTGTGCGCCGGAGCGTACGTTCTACCAGTTCACCTTGACTTTCGTACACGCAAACACCTAGTCTGCGCCAGACGATGAACAAACCAATCCCCGCGAAAACCGACCCATGTGGCGCGATCCAATTGCGGCAAATGCAGATCTACTCGGCCATGCTCACCGGCGAAAAGCAGACTGTACCGATCCCAGTCGCCGAACTCGAAGCGGCTGCGGCGAAGGTGCTTAAGCCGGAGGCGCTGGATTATGTTGCGGGCGGCGCCGGCGGAGAGCGCACTATGCGAGCCAATCTGGATGCGTTCGACAATTGGCGGATCGTGCCTCGCATGCTGCGCGACGTTTCGCAACGTGACCTGAGCGTGGAGTTCCTCGGAACAAGATTGCCAGCGCCGGTGGTCCTCGGCCCCGTCGGCGTGCAGGAGCTGATCCATGCGGACGCCGATCTTGCGTCGGCCCGCGCGGCGGTTTCGCTGGGGATCCCATTCACTTTGAGCACGGTGTCATCGCGCTCCATCGAAGAGGTGGCCAAAGCAATGGGCGAGGCCACCCGGTGGTTCCAACTCTATTGGGGCAAAGACCGTGAAGTCACCGCCAGCATGTTGCAACGCGCCGAGAAGGCAGGCTACTCCGCTGTGGTGGTCACGCTGGATACGGTGATGCTGGGTTGGCGCGAGCGGGATCTGAAGCGCAGCTTTCTTCCTTTCCTCGCCGGCAAAGGGCTGGCAAATTATCTGACTGACCCGGTGTTTCGAGCTAAGTTGGCGGAGCCACCGGAAACGCATCCTGAGGGTGCGATCCTGCTTTGGACGCAACTGTTCTCGAACAACGCTCTCACCTGGAACGATCTTGCATGGCTGCAACAGCAAACCAAACTTCCTATCCTGCTCAAAGGGATTCAACATGCCGATGATGCCCGTCGCGCCGCGGATGCCGGCGTACAAGGGGTCATCGTCTCGAACCACGGCGGTAGGCAGGTGGATGGTGCGATCGGTTCGCTCGATGCGCTACCCGGGGTTGTGGCGGCGCTGGCAGGCAAAATACCCGTGCTCTTCGATAGCGGTATCCGCCATGGCTCCGACGCACTCAAGGCGCTCGCTCTTGGAGCTAAAGCGGTGTTGCTGGGGCGTCTTTATTTGTGGGGACTCGCCGTCGCCGGCGAACAAGGTGTGCGCGAAGCAGTGGTCAATTTCCTGGCAGATATGGACGTGACCATGGGACTTTGCGGCGTGGCCGCCTGCCGCGAAGTGAACCCCGACTTAGTCGTAAGAAAATCATGAGTGAGCAGATCCATGGTTACGATTACGGGAAGCCGAGTGTTGTGCGGTCTCCGGTATCACTCGAGGAATTGCGCCAGTTGGAGGCGACTCTCGGCTGGGGCGATGAGGACGCGGGAATCCTTATGCGTCATGAAAAACTCTTTCGCGATAACGCAGAAGCTATGGTCGATACCTGGCGTGCGGTGATCGGCTCTCAGCCGCATCTTGCCAAGTGGTTTTTCTCGCCAGACGGTAGGCCCGACGAAGCGTACAAAGCGGCCGTGAAACAGCGCTTCGTGCAATGGGTGCGCGACGTTCCTTCTCGCCGGCATGACCAAGCGTGGCTCGACTATCAGGAGGAGATCGGACTGCGTCATACTCCTGCGAAGAAAAACTTGACCGACGGCGCACACACTTCCAACGTAGTCCCACTGCGTTACCTATTGGCTTTCGTTCCGGTAGTGATCATGAGCACGCGCAAGTTTTTCGCGGACGTTCCTGCTGCCGACTGGCAGAAACTTGAAGACGCGTGGACCAAGGCGGTGCAATTGCACGTCACCCTCTGGAGCAGGGCTTACACAAGAGATGAGTTATGGTGACTAGGCGCGGGGCAGTGCTTTCTTGTCAGGGTAGGATCGGTTGAAGAAATAAAACAGTCCGGCCAGCACCACAAACACCAGAACGCTGGCCTCAGTGCCGCGCGGCCCACCCGTAAGCCAATCAGGACCGTGGAAGCGTACGTCAAGCAAATGTCCAGGGAGCGGTTTGCCATCGTTGCCTGAGTTCGGTTCCGCAAAGACGATCATGTCGGCATAATCCGACGCCGCGTGAAAGCCGACCGCGAACCAAAGGCTGCCGGTGCGCCGCAGTGTAAGACACCAAAACAGGCCGTAGAGTCCGACGCTGATCGGATCGATCCAGTCTTCGTGCGGCTTGAACAGCAAGTGCACCAGCCCGAAAAGCGACGACAAGGCGATTGCCGCCGGCCAAAAACCGATTCCCTCTGCAAGTGTTTTTAGTAGATATCCGCGAAAGAGAAATTCTTCTCCAAAGCCCAGCGCAAGCATTGCCAGTGCCCAGAGTCCGGCGTAGTAAATGAACTCCCTGCCGTGGAGAGCAAAGCCGTGGAACGAGCATCCTCCAGCGAAGTAAATGGGGACGAGAATGAGTGCGGAGGGGATGAACCCCCAAAGCACACCCTTCCCCAGAAGCGTCCCGGCACTGCGAGTCAAAGGAAGCCCGTACGAAGAAAAGCGCTCGCGCTCGATGCGAGACATGATCCACGCGATCGCCGCGACGAACGCGAAGTCCACCATGTAATTCAGCAAGAGGCTCAACCAGGTGAAAGCACGATCGGGAAAATGCACTTTCGCAAGAATGATGTCGAGCCCTTTTCCCGCAAAGATATAGATGGCTATGAAAAGCACTACCCGCCAGCCGGATCGGAGACGGCGGTCACGAACGAAGATCCAGTTCAGCCGGTTCATGGCAGTCTCGGAAGGCAAAGGAATATCATAGAGAAGCTAGGCGAAAGGGAAAAATGTGGTGAGCGCGGAAGGAATCGAACCTTCCCAGTGGCTGGCGTGGTATTCACAAAACGTCAGTCGCTACGAGCAAATGGTTACTGATCTCGAACAGGCCCGGGGCGCAATTTTCCCTGCTGGCAGGCGAACTCGCCATAGCGCGAGATCGAATCCGTAGGCAGAATCGGTGTCGCCGCAAGCACGCACCGGAACAGCAGATACCGCTCTTCCACGCGCCGTGAACACCGCAAACGAAGGGGTGGCGAGAGCATTTGGTACCCCAGCCACCCGCCACTCGCGTACAGGGCGGGCGGGTCAATTTTTTTTCTCTAACGAACATTAGGAACTCTTACTGACCGGCCAGTTGCCCAACTAACTCGCGCTCACTTCTGGGTTGGCATTTTCTCCGGGAGATGCTTGGACTGGTGAGACGAAACCCCATCCTGGCATTCTGGAAGAAACGCGAGAGGGCCCACAGCACACATCTGAGACGATGATTCTGCGTGCCACGTTAGCTCCCGAGCACCTGCAAGCTGTGCTGGTCCTGTAACTTTTCGCACCAACAGCGCGATTTCAGCTCGCATCCGATTCTTGTGTGAACGACGAATCTACCCGCAGGACCGCCGAAGAGATTTACGGGACGGCCACGGAAAGCGGACGCAAAGAACTTGAGCGCGGCTCGCTCGCGCTGGCTTTCTCCGGACTCGCTGCCGGCATTGGCATGGGGCTCACCGGATTGTCGGTGGCGATCGTTCTGGCTGCCATCGGAGAAGGCGAGTCGCAGCAGCTCATCGCGCGGCTGCTCTATCCACTCGGTTTCATCGTCGTTATCATCGGGCGCGCGCAATTGTTCACAGAAAATACGCTGTATCCGGTCGCGTTATGCCTTCAGGAGCGTCGTTGGGCGAACCTGCACGAAACGCTCAGACTTTGGGTGGTGGTCTTCGCCGCAAACGTTTTGGGTGCGCTCGTCTTTGCCACGATCATGGTCAGGACTCACGCGTTGCGTCCGCAGATCATGGAGCAACTGATTCGACTCGGTAAGGAAGCCGCCGAGCAGCCGGCCGCACATCTGTTTTGGGCTGGCGTTGTAGGGGGATGGTTGATCGCGCTCGTGGCTTGGGTCGTGACGGCGAGCCATTACACATCCGGTCAGCTTGCGATGACTTGGCTGTTAACCTTCGTGGTGGGAGCAGGGAGGTTTGCGCACTGCATCGCCGGTTCCGGTGAGATACTCAGCGGCGTTCTCGGCGGGCAGGTTGCGGGCAGCAGATATCTGTCGTGGCTCGCAATCGTGACCGCCGGAAACATCCTGGGCGGAGTGTTGATCGTGACCGTGCTGAACTTCGGCCAGGTACACGCCGACTAACTCGCGCTCACTTCTGCGTCGGATATTTCTCCGCCAAGTGTTTCAGGATCTCGTCGGGACCGATCCCCCCTTTGCAGGTCGGATGACCAAAACCGCTCGCGCTGGTGTCGCCTTGCATGTCGAGGATCATGTTGTCATTCTGGCCCGGCGCAGGTCCCAGCGGAACGTGATCCAGATTGAGCGCATGCCGCGTCTTCCATGCGATCACATGATCGGCGCACGCGGTATCTCCGCTGACGCCGAATCCGCCGACGATTTTTCCTTTCGCGTCATACAGCGGCAGCCCTCCGCCGAAGACAATCGCGCCGCCAATAGCTTTGCCGACAAATGGATCGTTCGCTTGACCGTAATCTTTGGGTTGTCCTGCGAAGACGGCATTCGGGTTGGGCGGCGCTGACATGTTGATGCCGTACAGACTCTGCCCCGGCTGCGACGCCGCATAAAGATTCGCAGTAGAGAGTGCGAAGTTCGGCGCGCTGAATGCATTGGCCGTGTTCGCCTTTTCGGCGGAGATCAGCCGGCTACCCGGCCATTCTGCCGAGCGGTCCTGTCCCGTGAAGACAACGGCGCACACCACTCCGTCGCGGTTCACGATGGTCCCCCACTCCGGATTCCCCAATCCGCTGTTCGCCTCTTTACCTTCCTTCACCACTTTCGAAAGCGCGTCTTTCAACTGATTGAAGTTCGGCAGCGAATTGCAATCGGCATTTGTTTGGGCGTAGCAATTGCCCAGCAGCAAACAGCTCACAAGAATCAAGGCTTTCATTGCACTCTCCTCGGCAGACTAGATTCTATCCTCGCCCGCTTCGGATGCGCCGTGTCGCTTTATGGCAGACTTCGACGAATCAACCTTTGTTCCACGCCCACTCTCATACCGCTTAGAGACTATGTTGGCAACTTGGCGTACATACACAAGCTTGTGTTTAGGCCTGACGTTGAGTTTGGCGGTGGGTTGCTCAAAGGATAAGTCCAGCCAGCAGCAGCTGACTCAACAGGGCAATGCTTCCTCTGCCCACGCATATCAAGGCAAACTCGAAGCCGACGACGGCCAATGGATCCGGCCGGCGAAGGACTTCGCCTCGCTTCGCTACAGCACTCTCGACCAGATCAATACCAGCAACGTCAAGGACCTGAAAGTCGCCTGGACTTTCTCCACCGGTCTTGATCGCGGACACGAAGCCGCGCCCCTCGTCGTCAATAACACCATGTACATCGTGACGCCGTGGCCGAACCTGCTCTACGCACTCGACCTCACCAAACCCGGCGCTCCGTTGAAGTGGCAGTACAATCCGCGTCCCAGCATGTCGTCGAAGGGCGTTGCCTGCTGCGATCTCGTGAACCGCGGCGCCGCTTACGCCGATGGCAAGATCTTCTACAACACACTCGATAACTTCACCGTAGCCGTGGACGCGGAGAAGGGAACAGAAGTCTGGCGAACAAAGCTAGGGGACATTAACCGCGGCGAGTCCATCACCATGGCGCCGCTGGTGGTGAAGAACAAAGTTCTCGTTGGAAACAGTGGCGGCGAATTCGGGATTCGCGGCTGGTTGACAGCGCTTGATACGAACACAGGCAAGGTCGCTTGGCGCGCGTATCACACCGGCCCCGACAAGGACGTACTCATCGGGCCGAACTTTCATCCTTATTACCCGAAGGACCGCGGGCAAGACCTGGGCGTGAAGAGCTGGCCGCCCGACGCGTGGAAGATCGGCGGCGCGGGCATGTGGGGATGGATCTCCTACGATCCCGAAACCAATCTGATTTTTTACGGCACCGCAAATCCCGGACCATGGAACGCGGAAGTTCGCCCCGGGCAGAACAAGTGGTCGACGGGCATCTTCGCTCGTGACGCGGACACCGGTGAAGCGAAATGGTATTACCAATACAGTCCGCACGATGAATTCGATTACGACGCCGTCAACGAGAACCTGATCCTCGACCTTCCCATCAACGGGCAGACTCGCAAGGTGCTCGTTCACCCGGAGCGTAATGGATACATGTACGTGATGGACCGCACGAGCGGCCAGGTGCTCTCGGCAAATCCCTACGGGCACATCACATCGACTCGCGGCGTTGACCTGAAGACCGGCGAGCTGCAATACGTGGAGGAGAAGAAGCCGCGGTTTGGTGCGGTAGTCCGCGACATCTGTCCCGCGCCGCCCGGAGTGAAAGACTGGCAGCCGTCGTCGTTCTCGCCGCGTACCGGGTGGCTCTACGTTCCTCACCAGAACCTCTGCATGGACGAAGAAGACCTCGACGTGAACTACATCGCCGGGACTCCTTACGTCGGCACCAACACTCGCATGTACGCGGGACCGGGCGGCAACGAAGGCCGCCTGACTGCGTGGGACCCGATCCAAAACAAAATGGTTTGGGAGTTGCAGGAAAAGTTTCCGGTTTGGAGCGGAACCGTTACCACCGCCGGTGATTTGGTTTTCTACGGGACGCTGGAAGGCTGGTTCAAAGCCGTCGACGCTAAAACCGGAAACGTGCTGTGGCAGTTCAAGACCGGCTCGGGGATCATCGGCCAACCCATCTCGTATCGCGGTCCTGACGGCAAGCAATACATTGCCGTGCTCTCCGGCGTGGGCGGATGGGTAGGCGCCATCGTCGTCGGCGGGCTCGACGCCCGCGATCCCACAGCCGCGCTCGGGTTTGCAAATGCCAGCCGCGACTTGCCGAAGGTCACCTCGAAGGGAGGAATGTTGTATGTCTTCTCTCTTCCGTAGCGGAATTTTCTTTTTCGTCTTCTCGCTTCCGGCACTCGCAGCCACGCTCAAGGTCTGCGCCGACCCTGACAATCTGCCCTACTCCAACAGGAGCGGCGCGGGATTCGAGAATCACCTCGCACGTCTGATCGGCGCGGGGCTGCACCAGGAAGTGCAATTCGTGTGGGCGCGTCCACGGCGCGGCTTCGTACGTGAGCGCGTGAATAAAGGCGAGTGCAATGTCCTGATGTCGGTCCCCGTCGGCATGCGCGGCGTGCTCGCGAGTAAACCGTATCTACGCTCTTCGTACGTCTTCGTCACCCGCACAGATCGTGACCTGGCCATCTCTTCATTCGACGACCCGCGGCTCAAGAAGCTGAAGATCGGCGTGCAGACGCTGGATGATGAATATGCGCCGCCGGCACAAGCGCTCGGAAAGCGCGGCATGCTCACCAACATCATGGGATACGAACCCTTCGGCAAAGTGCCCGGCAAGATCGTTTCCGATGTCGCGAACGGCAAGCTGGATACAGCCGTCGTTTGGGGCCCGCTCGCCGGCTATTACGCGCGGCGCTCACGCAAGAAGCTGACGCTCACGCCCGTCCAGCCTGATCACGAGGGGGCTCTCCCATTCGCTTATGACCTCGCGGTGGGCGTTGCCAAGAGCAAGCCGGAATTACTCGAGGGCATCAATCGCGTGCTCGCGCAGAAGCATCGCCAGATCTCGCTACTGATCGCGTCCTACGGTGTTCCGCAAGTGAACTCGCGTGAGGTGATGGAGGCTCGGCAATGAAAAAAATGTTTGCCGTCATCCCCGTACTTGCGCTTGCGTTCAGCGGATGCAAGCGCGAAGCCCGCGACTTCCAGCGTCCTATGGCTGAGAGTGCTCCCGCGCATGATGTGCAGCTCAGCGAGCTTCATCCCGGCACGTCCACTCCCGCACCAACGTTTCCCAATCCTTACGAGGAGAACGCGTACGCCGTCTCTGAAGGCAAACGTCTTTTCGGCGCATACAACTGCTCCGGATGTCACGCTAATGGCGGAGGCGGTATCGGTCCGCCGCTCATAGATGCTGACTGGATATATGGCGCCGAACCGGGCCAGGTGTACGACACCATCGTGAAAGGCAGGCCCAACGGTATGCCGTCGTTCTCGGGGAAGATTCCCGAGTATCAAGTTTGGGAACTCGTCGCGTACGTCCGTTCCCTGAGCGGACAGTTGCCAATGGACGTCGCCAACTCGCGCTCCGATCACATGCAGGGCAAAAAACCAGAAGCGCTCACGCCTCCTGAGCATCCACGCCGCGATTATCCCGCCGCAATGAAGCCGGAGAACAAGTGATGCTGCGCCCGGCAAAATCCGTGTGGCTGCTGATCGCATGCGCGCTGCTCACCGGCTGCCCCAAACAGCAATCTGCCCTTGATCCTACGGGCCCGCAAGCCGCGCTGATCGATCACCTGTTCTGGTTCATATTTTGGGTCACGCTCATTGTTTACTGCGTCGTGCTCGCGGTGTTCAGCCTGGGTATCGGAAAGCGAAGAGTCAAAGAGATTCCTCCGCCTATGGTGATTCACGAGACGAAAGCTGAGGCCCCGCTTGCCATGATCGTTGCAGGAAGCACTCTCGTGACCATAATCCTTCTCTTCATCATTTTGGTGAAGAGCGTGGAAGCGAGCAAGTGGGAGTCGCAAGCGCTTCAGTCAAAGAATCCCATCAGCATCCAGGTCGTAGGACATCAGTGGTGGTGGGAAGTCATCTATCCCAACACGCAGCCGGATCAGATCGTCACCACCGCGAACGAGATCCACATTCCCGTGGGCGTGCCGGTGGTGATCAATAGCACCTCACGCGATGTGATCCACAGTTTCTGGGCGCCGAACATTCACGGCAAGCGCGATCTCATTCCGGGATACAACACGGCAGTCTGGATCCAAGCCGACCAGGAAGGCCGCTTTCGCGGGCAGTGCGCCGAGTTCTGCGGTCATCAGCACGCGCACATGGCCTTCTTCATCGTCGCCGAGTCGCCGGATAAATTTCAGCAGTGGGTGCAGCAACAACTAAAGCCTGCAGCCGATCCAAACGATCCACTCGCGACTCGCGGCAAGCAGATCTTCACCAGCCACACTTGCGTTATGTGTCACACCGTCCGCGGCACTGACGCTGGATCGCGCGTCGGCCCGGACCTCACTCACCTTGCCAGTCGCGAGACCATCGCCGCCGGAACGCTGCCGAACAATATCGGAAGCCTCGCAGGATGGGTGACGAACCCGCAAGCCATTAAGCCCGGCAACCGCATGCCGCCGAATCCCATGAACTCGGAGGACCTGCAGGCGCTGCTCGCGTACCTGCAAACGCTCCGCTAATATGTCGATCGCCGAACCCATTCCGGTACATCACCAGCTCGAAGCATCGCGTGAAGAGCGCTTGCGCCGGGTATGGCAGGATCCGCCCGGCTTCTTTGGATGGTTCAGGCACGTCAACCACCGCTCTATCGGCCACCGGTACCTGCTAACCTCGTTCATTTTCTTTCTTGGCGGTGGCGTACTCGCGTTGCTGATGCGCTGGCAGTTGCGCAAACCGGAAAATCATTTCCTCGGTCCCGACAAGTACAACCAGATCTTCACCATGCACGGCAGCACCATGATGTTTCTGTTCGCCGTGCCGATGATGTTCGAAGCCTGGAGCACGTACCTGTTGCCGCTGATCATGGGCAACCGCAACATCGCCCTGCCGCGGCTGAACGCTTTCAGCTACTACATTTATTTGTGGGGCGGAATCTTTCTCTGGGTCGGCTTCATGCTGAACACCGGCCCCGATGTGGGATGGTTCGCCTACCCGCCCCTCTCCGGTCCGGACTTCGGTCCCGGTAAGCGCCCCGATTTTTGGGCGCAGATGATCACCTTCACAGAGCTCTCAGCGTTACTGGTGGCGATCGAAGTGGTCATCACCTTTATGCGGCTGCGTGCTCCCGGCATGACACTCAACCGCATCCCGGTGATTGCGTGGGGCATGGTCATCACCGCTTTCATGGTGATCTTCGCCATGCCCTCCATCATGTTGGGCAGCACCTTCCTGCTGCTCGATCGAACGGTGAGCACGCACCTCTATAACCCGGCGGAGGGTGGCGATGTCCTGCTGTACCAGCATCTGTTCTGGTTCTTCGGACATCCCGAGGTTTACATCATCTTCATTCCGGGCACCTCCATGGTCTCGACGATTGTCTCGACCTTCTCGCGGAGGCCCGTCTTCGGCTATCTCGCCATCGTGCTCTCCATGGCGACGACCGCCTTCGTCGGCTTTGGCGTGTGGGTGCACCACATGTTTGCTACCGGATTGCCGAAGCTGAGCGAAAGCTTCTTCACCGCCGCCAGTCTGATGATCGTGATCCCAACCGGCATCCAGGTCTTCTGCTGGCTGGTCACGCTGTGGACGGGGAAAGTCGTGTGGCGAAGTCCGCTGCTGTTCGTGATGGGATTCTTCTTTATCTTCATCCTCGGCGGCATGACCGGCGTGATGCTTGCGGCCATTCCGGTTGACCTGCAAGTGCATGACACCTACTTCGTTGTCGCACACCTGCATTACGTTCTGATCGGCGGCGCAGTCTTCCCACTCTTCGGCGGCTTTTACTATTGGCTCCCCAAGATCACCGGACGCATGCTCAGCGAGTCGCTTGCGAAAGTGAACTTCTGGTTGCTGTTCATCGGATTCAACCTCACGTTTTTTCCCATGCACGCACTAGGCCTTCATGGCATGCCACGCCGTGTGTACACCTATCCCGTGAACATGGGGTGGCACTGGATGAGCTCACTGGCCACGGTCGGCGCTATTCTGATGGCGTTGGGCGGCCTGGTATTCGTCGTCAACTATTTTGTGAGCCAGCGCCGCGGCGCTCCCGCCGGCGACAATCCCTGGGGCGCCTCTACTCTGGAGTGGGCAACATCCTCCCCGCCCCCCGTTTACAACTTTCTCGATCTACCTACCGCTGGCGGGCGCGATCCACTTTGGGAGCAGCCTCCCGATCAGCCAATCGTCACCGGACTGCATGAAGATGCACGCGAAGTTCTAGTCACCAAAACGCTCGACGCCGATCCGGAACATCGCGAGGAATTTCCTAAGCCGAGCTCGTGGCCGTTCTGGTGTTCAGTCGCGGTCGGAGTTTTCTTCATCGGCACGGTCTTCACCGCAAAATCCGTTTTATGGACCACGCCTTTTGTGTTCATCACGCTCGTGGGGTGGTTCTGGCCTTACAAGCAAGCAGTGCACCGCCGTCGCGCGCGCGAGATTTGGGACCACGAGCGATGAATACCCGCCGTCCAGCACTCGATGTTTCCGGACTGCCCGACGTAGTCTTCGGGCACAAGAGCCTGGTCTGGCTTGGGCAAGTCGGCATGATGGCGATCGAGAGCACGATGTTCGCCATCATGATCGCGGCGTATTTCTTTCTGCGCACCCGCGTCACTGATTGGCCGCCTGGAGTTCTTCCACCCGTCATCTTGTGGGGAGCGCTAAATACAGGACTGTTCTTGCTGAGCGCGATACCCAATCAGTGGATCAAGCACGTCTCCGAGCGCGGTGAACTGCGCAAAGTGCAGCTTGGCCTGGTGATCATGACCGCGATCGGTATCGGCAATCTGGTTCTGCGTGGCTACGAGTTCGCTGCTCTGAATTGCAAGTGGGATTGGAATGCGTACAGCTCAGCGGTGTGGCTGCTGCTCGGCTTCCATACCGCGCACCTGTTCACCGACTGGCTCGACACCGTTGTGCTTACAGTGTTGATGTTCACTGACAGTGGGCACGAAGGCAAGCGCTTCAACGACGCTTTTGAAAACGCCGAGTACTGGTACTTCATCATCTTCTGGCAGGTGGTCGTCTTCCTGGTGATCGACTTCGCGCCGAGAGTCCTATGAGCGAGCCACTGGAAGAGCAATTCCGAGCAGGACGCCGCGTCACGCAGCTTTGGGCTGGGATCCTGTTGGGGCCGGGTGCCTGGGCTGTGGACTTCGTGTTGAGTTACGCGGTCACTCATCATGAGTGCAGCACCGGAGCCATGCTGTGGCACCGCACCAGTTCAGTGATAGCTGTTCTGGTGGCGCTGGTGGGCGCGTACCTCGGTTGGGAAGCCAAGCACGTCCTCCCGGAAGTTCCTATCCATGAAGGTACCGTTCTCGCGCGCAGCCGCGCCATGGCGATGGCGGGGATGTGGATGGGTTTTTGGTTCACGATGATCATCATCGCGGAAGCGGTCCCGCGTTTTCTCTTAAGCCCTTGTGACTGAGCATCTCCATTCCGCTGCTGTGGCGCTTCCGAGGTGGGAGCTTGGACCCTCGATCGTTCTGCCGCTGATCGCGCTCGCGATCTTCTACGCAATCGGCTGCCAGCGGAGGAACGCTCCCATCCCCAGAGGGACGATTGTTTCCTTCGTCGCCGGCTGGACCTCGCTAGCAGTAGCGCTGCTCAGTCCGCTGCATCATCTCGGAGAGGAGTTGTTCTTCGCCCACATGGCACAGCACGAGCTCCTGATGCTTGTGTGCGCGCCACTGCTCGTCTTAGCGCGGCTCGATCTGATCCTGCCGTGGTCGTTGCCCATCAGTCTCAGGCGGCGATTGCATCTGCCTGCAGCGCACAACTCATTCCTTGCGCTCGTGGTTCACGCCATCGCAATCTGGGGATGGCACATCCCGGTGCTCTATCAAGCTTCCATCCAGTCGGAAGCGGTGCACGCCGCGCAGCACATCAGCTTTATCGGGACTGCGTTCTGGTTCTGGTGGACTCTCTTTTATTCGATGGCGGCGCGGCGGCAATATGGGATGGCAGCGGCATATGTGTTCATCACTGCGCTGCACACCAGCATTCTGGGCGCAATCCTCACCTTCTCGAGCCGCATCTGGTATCCGCTGTACGCGCAATCGGCGCCGCGCTTCGGCCTCTCCGTTTTGCAAGATCAACAGCTTGGCGGATTGCTGATGTGGATCCCGGCCAATGTCGTCTACATCGCGATCGGGCTGTGGCTGTTGCGAAGTTGGATCATCGAATCCGAGCGTCGCATTCCGCTGACCCAGCTTTCCGCTTTGATTGCCCGGCAGGAGTCACGGCATGCTTAAAGGGATCATCGCCGTCGCGGTCGGGATAGTGCTCGTCGGGTGCGTTCTCCTGCACCAGGAACATTCAGCGCAAAATTATGCGCGTCAGGAGGCCATGCGCCTCACGGGCGGCCACCCCGAGCATGGGCGCGACCTCGTGAGTTACTACGGCTGCAATACTTGTCACACCATTCCCGGCAGCGCGGGTCCGCGCGGCACCACGGGACCGCCTCTCGATCATCTCGCGCAACGAGGATTTCTTGCGGGGGAGCTTCCCAATACGTCAGAAAATCTTCAGCGTTGGATCCGTGAGCCGCACTCGGTCGAGCCGAAGACTGCGATGCCCGACATGGGCGTCAGCGAGCAGGACGCGAAAGACCTCGCCGCATTTCTGTATACGCTACGCTGACCAGAGGGCGCGCTCAGCATCCGCAGAAAAGGGGCGCACGGTACTTGGCGCAATGATTATTCGGACGCGATGGCGAGCGATCGGTGCGGTCTTTTTCTGCCTTCTTCCGTGTGAGGGTCACTTGGAACAGGGAACCGCCAAGTCGCAGCATGCAGGAGCGATCAAAGCAGCGAATAGAGATACCTCAAGGGAAAACGTTCAGATTCGGAAGTCCGGCGGCAAGCCGCTGCCGTTGCCGTTGATCCCTCTTCCACCATACGCGACCCGACACACGGCTTTGACGCACATAGCTCCCTATGTGATCCGTTCACGTTGGCACGAATCGCGGGACATAGCTCCATTAACCACGACACAGCGGTACTGCCATCCCCAAGCCGACACAATCCAGCGTACGTTTGAAAAGTTGACCTGCGCCGGAGTGGTTACCAATCGTGGTTACCAGTTGAAGAGGGGCACCCAATTGAGAACACGGAGGGACCGCTAACCGCTTCTTAGTGGGTGGGTTAGTGGTGAGCGCGGAAGGAATCGAACCTTCAACCTACTGATTAAGAGTCAGTTGCTCTGCCAGTTGAGCTACGCGCCCACATGTTTGTGGAAGGAATGCGGGAAGGCAAAAAAATATTATATCAGCAGGACATCAGCATTCAGTTGTTTAACACTCAGCAATTAGCGAAGCTCAACCTAAAACCCTCGCTGAGCGCACAAAAAAATGCCCTCGCCGAAGCGAGGGCATTGCGTTCTTTCCCGATCTATTTGATCCGGAAAGTCAGAGTGTGAATCGTGCTGTCTCCCGAGGCGGTAAAGCTCAGTTGCCAGATGCCGCTACTGAGTCCGATCGTCTTCAGGTTGAAGATGTAGCCGCCGCCTGGCGCGAGCGTCACGTCGTAGCGGAAGAGATTGCCCGGATTCGCGTTACCGGCATCCTGCGCCGGACGAGCGCCGCCAGGGCCTGTGAGGCCGATTACGTGGACCACGATCGACGGACTCGACAGATTCGCTCCCGTGGAGCTGCACAGCTTGAGTTTCACTGGAACCGCGCTGCCCGAGTTGGCCGGCTTGTTGCCGTCGAACAGCAGGCAGGCTGCATATCCAATGGTGAACGATCTGGTCACATCTGCCGCGGGCAAGTAGTTGATGTCACCCGGTTGCGATGCGGTGATCGAACAGGAACCCACTCCGGTCAGGTGCACGGTCACGCCGCTGATGGTGCAATTGCCAGCGGCCGCGAAGCCGACCGGCAATCCAGACGAAGCCGTGGCGCTGACGGTGAAGTCAGGATCGCCGATGGTCTTGCCTGCAAGCGGAGCAAACGTAATGGTCTGGCCCGCCTGACCTATGGTGAAGGACTGCGAAACGTCTGCTGCAGGCTCATAGTTCCCGTCGCCCGGCTGGGAGGCGGTAATGGTGCATGAACCTCCGCTGACGATGTGGACCAGGTTTCCGCTCACCGTGCAAGCGGAGCTGATGGTTGAGAACGACACCGGCAAACCGGAAGACGCCGTAGCGCTGACTGTGAAGTCAGGATCGCCAAACGTCTTGTTCGCCAATGCGCCGAAGGTGATGGTTTGTGGCGCCTGGTTCACGGTCAGTGTGTTGGTGCCGCTTATTGCTGCGTAGCTGGCATCGCCAGTGAAGCTGGCTGCCACACCGCCCGGATAGGTTCCTCCGTTGATTCCTGCAAGGCTCGCGCCCGTCAGACTTGCCAGACCGGAAGCGTCGGTAGTCCCGCTGCCGACGGAAGCTCCATTCAGCGTGAAGCTGATGGTCCTACCGCCGACGCCCGCACCGCTCGAAGTCAGCGTCGCCGCGAGATCGGCCGTGCCACCAAACGTTCCGCTTGCGGGAGCTACTGCAAGCGCAGTCGCTGCCGGTATGTTGTTGAAGCAGACACTCACGTCACTGATCACCGGAGTAGCTGCAGGGTCGCTGGATCCCAATGTTGCTTTGTATTTCAGGTAGCGCTTTCCGTTGAAGCCGGAAAGTGAATCGCCACTGCTAAAGAAGCTCGCTGCAGTTCCGTCAGGACCAACGAAGTTGAACGGTCCGCCAGGATTCGTGCTGGCAGCCGCCTGGAATTGCAGTGATGTGCCGGCAGGAACGCTCGCCGTCCAAGAAATGTTGGACCAGCTTGGCGTCGCCGCCGGAGCGGGGTTTGCATCTTTGGTCGAAGAGACGAACGTCCCGGATGTGGGGAATCCGCTCTGCACGAACACCTTGAAGCCGAGGTCGCGTCCTCCGACGGTGGTGTCAGCCGCCCAGGTTCCGCCGCTGTTTCCAGAGGTTACGCGTAGGCCCGCAGCGTAGGGATTGCTGTTAACCGTGCCGGTGCCGGCGCAACTGCAAACGTAGGCGTACGTACCCGCTGACGGGTTCGCCACCGCACGCACGATCACTGCGTATTGCGTCCCGGCCACAAGGCTGAGCGGAGTAGCAAAGTTCGCGGTGAAGTACCCGCCGGAGCCGGTCGAGAATCCGGGGATGCTGGCAGTTGCAAGGTCCGCGCCCGTAGGCAGACCCCCGCTGGTCGCACGAATGGATACCGCCAGATTCGGCGTCGTGCCGGTGCAGCCGCTGCAGAAGAGGTCAAGGTCGACTCGAGTCAGGTTTCCACTTACTCCTGCGGTGAATGTCTGGCCTGCCCAGCTGGTCGCGTTCATGCCAAAGCCGCTATTGGTGACTGTGGTGTTCTGTTGATCGATCCTGGCGGCGTTGAGAAGGGTGACATCTCCTGGACTGCTGTTGAAGTCGCAGTTTGTAGCCACGCCGCTCTGGAAATCAGGCTGCGTGGTGTCGGTGATGCAGCCATTCGATGCGGCAGCTGAGAGCACGAAGTCCTGCGTCACAGAACCGGAATCAGGGACAACGATTCCGGCTGTGCTCGCGGAGCTGAAACCCGAGAAGCTCGCCGTTTCACTTGGATACGTTCCGGCAGGAACGCTGAATGAATAGGTTCCGTCCCCTGCTGTTGTGGTGGACCTGCTGCCCAGAGCGACAGTGGCACCGCCGATGGGATTGCCGCTGCCAGATGCAGTCACAGTTCCGTGCAGGGTGCCATTCCCGATCGTGGTGCAACCAGGAAATTGGAATGCGCCGATGCGAGTCTGGTGATTCAGTCCATCGACCGCATAGTACTCAGTGGTGTACCAGAACGTGCAGCCGTCGGGATCGAGCGTCATCGCGCTGTAATCGCCCCAGCGAGATACAGCGCTCGTGCCGCAGTTCCCGGTCTGCGTGCCGGTGCCCTGGAAGAGCACCTGCTCGGTCTGGCTGAAGGTATTGATGGGATCGGCAGCCAGGCGGCCGGCGTATTTGATCGCGGGCTTGGTGGTGCTGCTGGAGGTGCTGTAGCCCATCGCCATGTTGCCTTGGCGCGGTCCACAGCGAGGCTGGGCATGAAGCGGTTGATAACGTTCGCGCCGTCCGGGTCCCACGTCGCGGCCTGCGGGACGGTTGGCTGCGACCGTGCCGCCGGTGACGTTCACCTGGTACCAGCGCGGGGCGGCAAAGCCGGTCGATGTCTCGCCGCGAACGGTGTGGGAAGCCCACAAGCGATCCGACGCCGCCGATATTCGTGTATTGGTTCTGCACCATGGCGCGGATCTGCAAGGACATCCAGAGCTGTTGCCGCCCGGCGAGGGCGGCGTTGCCGACGTGCCGCGTTCGGCCAGCTGGTGGCGGCGATCGGAGTATCCGGGCCGGTGAAGGTCGAAAGCGAAATGCTTGTCCCAATCGACGTGGAACTTGTAGACGGCAAGCGCGTTGGAGAATTCCAGGTAGAAAGATAGTAGTTGGGCGTGCCCGGCGGCGGCGTACCAGTCTGCAGGCGCGCGTTGCTCGGCAGGACGGTGAAATCGGCCGCCGGGCACGTCGAAGGATGACGACCTGAACTGTCGGGCTGCCGGCATACATCTGCGCCTTGTTGAAGGCCAAGACGCGAGGATTCTGGAACGCGCCACCGCCGAATGCCGAACACGTTCGCCGACATGTAGATACCGTCGGGCCAGATGCCGAACTTCGGATAGTCGTCGAGACCACCCGTGATCTCGAAGGAGTAGAAGTTCCATCCGCCGGAGACCGGGTCGCCGCGTTTTCGAGACGGCAAAGCACTGGTAAGGCAGGCGCGACGACGTTACCGCCGACCAAAGTGAAAGCGAAGTCCGTGATGACCCAGCGATCTTCGAAGGTGTCGTAGAGCACCACCGGATCGCCGAAATTGTTGGTGTCGCACAGATTGCCGAAAGTGCCCTGGCTCATGAGGGTGTTGAAGGTGAAGGCCGTGATCGGGTACCCGTCGTCTTGTCGGAAGATGCCGATCGAGCGTATTGATGGTCTGGATGTAGTGATTGGGGCCGACGTCGCCGTTCGTATCGGGCGGGTGACCGGCGCCCCAGGTTGCGAAATCCAATCCTGCAAAATTCTGGCTCGTCGCTGGTGCGGGAGCATTCAAGTTGGTGATGCCGCCGCCGATCGGGGCGTCACTTCCTGTATCCACGCTGGTTCCAGGCACAGCCACCGGAGAAGGCTCGGGCTCTTCGAGTTCCGGGCGTTCCATCACTTGCGGTGAGCTTTGCGGCAGTGTGCGCAAGTCGCCGTTGAAAGCGCGCCCGCGCTTCATGCGACCTTCGATCGGATTGCGTTTGCCTCCACCCCTCCGGTTCTTGCCATTTGCCATACCCGGGTTGATGCCTTCCGAACTGGAACCACCCTGGGTTTTCACGCCCGGCCGGAGAGCGGTCAGAACTTGCTCGCTCACCGCCTTCGCTTTCATGATCGATGTTTTGTGTTTGCTTGCAGTGGCGAAGGAAAGTGATGTGGCAAAGCACAGCAACAGAAAAATGAATGTTGCGGCAAGTGTGCGCACGCGCAGACGGGACGAAGCGGGCATGGAAGCCTCCGGCGAATTTTAATTCGGGGCCTACGAGCAAGAAACGATACGGCGGGACGAACTACAAAACGGGGCCTACGATCAAATCAAAACCTGGTTGCGTTCTGGGGGAGCGCCAGAGTACTACTTGAATTGGTAGTGGGCAACAAATTTCTGTCGTTTTTTGGCGTGTTTTTTCAGGCCGTTGACTTCAGGGTTATATACTTCGGCGTTAGCATCGCACAGTGGGTATATGAATCATTCTCGAACTTTCATCGGCGCTACCGTCTTGGCAGCGCTCTGCTGTTCCATCGCTTTGGGGCGCGAGAAATCTCACCCTATTCCAAAATCAACTTGGGGCGGCGGTCACCTGATCATGCAGGTGCTTGAGAAGGGTGCGCAGCTTGAATTCGACTGTGCCGCAGGGGAGATCACGGAACCGTTGACGATAGATGGCAATGGTGATTTCGATGTGCATGGGACCTATGCGGCAGAACACCCCGGCCCCACCACTCGCGACGATGACGCTGGGGCGGCAGCGCATTATCGCGGTCACGTCGAGGGCGACACCATGACTTTGAAGATCGCGCGAGGCAAAGACGAGATAGGAAGTTTCACGCTCACCCGCGACCGACAACCGATCCTGCGTAAGTGCCGCTAGTGTCAGTTCAAAAACCACGGCTATAATCAGCGGATGCGAAATCCCTTGAGTCTCACTTTATTCCTCTTGTTTGTGACGGCTGTCCCTGCGGTAGCGCAGAGGCGCGAAACAGCACGGCTGGAGCGCGCTGGGCAGGTGCTCATCGAGATCCTGAACGTCCCCGACAATATTCCTCAGCAGCTTTTGGACAAGGCCGAGTGCGTGATCGTGGTCCCCTCGGTATACAAGGTGGCGATCGGGATCGGTGGCAGCTTCGGACGCGGCGCGATGACTTGCCGTGGAGGCGAGAATTTCACCGGATCGTGGGGAGCACCAGCCATGTACGCGCTCGAAGGAGCAAACATTGGGCTGCAACTCGGCGGACAGGCCACGGACTTTGTGTTTCTCATCATGAACAAGAAGGGTGTCGAGTCGCTGGTCAAGAGCAAGACCAAGCTGGGTGCGGATGCCTCCGCTGCGGCAGGGCCCAAGGGACGCACGGCAACCGCGGCGACGGACGTACTGATGTCTGCGGAGATCCTCTCCTACTCGCGCGCGAAGGGATTGTTCGCGGGGGTATGGCTGGAGGGATCTACTCTGCGTCCGGATTCCGGCGCGAACCACAATCTCTACGGGCGGAAAGTTTCGGCGCGAGAGATCGTGCTGGAGCACAAAGTCGGAACGCCGGGAGCGGGCGCCAAGCTGATCAGTACTCTGGACCGGCACTCACCGCGGAATGAGTCGGACCCGAAGAGCTTGCAATAATGAGACAGAAAATCGCTATCTACGCTTTGGGCTTTGTTGTAGCGATTGGACACGCAAATTTTGCGTGGGTCGCCTTGGATAAGGACCTCCGAAGTTTTGAAAGCGGCGACAGTCTAGATCTAGAGGGTCATGGCTGGAACGTCATTCTTGCAAGACACTCCGGTTGCGATGCCTGTGCTATCGGCAATGCAAGCCATGGGTTTTGGTTATGGAGAAGACGATGCAGCCAGGGCGCGTGTATCGGACATGGCGCTCGTGATCGCGGGCTCTGTCTACTGGTTCTTCGGCGGTTGGTTCGCCGGCAAGCTGCTGCTGAATCCCTCCACGAGAGGCGCGATTATTTTTGGTTTTGTCAGCACCGCCGCTCTGGTACTTCTGTTGTGTCTTACCCGTGGGCCGCTCATACTTCTGCTTTTACTCGGTGTGCTTCCACTGCTGCTCGGGATCACAGACTTTATTGTTCGGCGCTCTACTCTCCTGAAGTACGAACGGCAAGTTATCCAATGAGACTGCAGGTTGCGGGCCGTCAGCTAGCGAGCGGCCTCTTTTTGTGCCAATCAGTCTGAGACTGGAATTCAGTCGCTGCGCGCAAGACCAGATGTTCATTTAGCGGCGCGGCGACGAACTGCAGGCCGAGCGGCATCTTGTTCTCCGCGAAGCCGCAGGGGATGCTGATCGCTGGCAATCCGAGGAAGTTTCCAATACCGCCCATGGGATCTGCAAAATTGAGCCCCTCTTCCAGGTTCTCTTCCAGCTTCGACGCCGTGACCGGAAGTGTCGCGCTCGCCAGCACGTCGTAATGCGTGAACATCTCTGCCATTTTGGCTTGCAGCACACCGCGAATGCGCTGCGTACGTAGGAAATCCTGCGACGGAATCGCCTGGTTGACGTACCCGCCTATTTTTCCCGACGGATCCACCAAGTCCGCGATTTTGCCGGACGCAATCAGTGAATCGAAGGCAGCCGCCCCTTCGACAGAAACAACGATTCCGGCGGCAGCCTCCCAGGGACCGTCGGGAAGCTTCGCGTCCGTCATATTTGCATACGTTTTTTTTACGACGGACACTGCTTCCTTAATCACCTGTTCGCCACCGGGTACTAGCATTTTCTGCTCGAGCCAGCCAATGCGAAGTGGAAGCTTGCGTGTGTACCCTATCGGATACTCGAACCTCGCCTGCTCTGGCGGCAGCGACGCTCGATCATCGTCGTCATGTCCGGCAATCGCAGCGAGAATCAGTCCACAATCATCCGCGGCGCGAGCCATGGGGCCGATCTTGTCCATGGAATAAGCAAGTGCCATCGCGCCGTGCCGGCTCACGCGTCCGTACGTCGGGCGCAGCCCACTGATTCCGTTGAATGAGGACGGGCACACGATCGATCCCCAAGTCTCGGTGCCGATGGCGAATGCCGCGAGTCCTGCGGAAACGATGGCGCCCGAGCCGGAAGACGAGCCACATGTCCAGCATCCTTCATCCCAAGGATTCTTCGCCGCGCCGCTGATCGAAGCCGAGGCGAAACGGTATCCATACCTCCGGCGAGCTCGATCATTGCAGCTTTGCCGAGCAGTACCGCGCCGGCTTGCTCAAGCCGTTTGATCACGGTCGCGTCCTGATCGAACTTTTGGTTCGCATAAGGACGTGCGCCCCACTGCGTGGGATATCCCTTCACCGCGAGGAGATCTTTGGCTGCGTAAGGAATCCCGTGCAACGGTCCGCGATACTTCCCCGCCTTGATCTCAGCTTCGGCGGCGCGCGCCTGGTGCATGGCGAGGTCAGGAGTGAGGGTGGCATACGCATTCAGACGAGCGCCAACAGTCCGCCCGCGCTCAAGATAGGCTTCAGTGAGTTCGACCGGGGAAAGTTGCTTTGCTTTGATCCGCTCACCAAGCTCGCGAACGGAAAGAAAGCGGGTTTCGGCGGAGATCATGATCAATTCCCTCCTTTCGTGAAGGTGGTCACGGCTTTGAAGATGGTGGCGGGCTCGTCCCAGTTCTCCAGCGGGAAAGCGCGGATCTGCTCCAAACTCTGTTGCTGCGAGACCAGCGACTTGTGCACGTCTTTCTTTTGTTCCTCACTCAAACGCGATCCATACTTGCGGATCACTTCGGCGTACCGTGCTTCCAGCTCGGCCTCCGAAGCTGCGGATAGTTTCGGTGCTTGCGGCGTCTCGGGTTTGGCGGAGTCGGCGGCGCTCTTCTGCTGCGCCAGCAAATCGGCTGGCACAACTGCTATCGCTGCCCCGGCGAGTGCGGCGGATACGGCAAAATCGCGGCGCGTGATCTTGGGTTTGGGATCGCTCATATTGGCTCCTGTCGAGTCTTGCGGAGGGTAATGGAAGCTGCGAGGGCGGGTCAACCGTAGCTCGTCCCAAGCATCTAAGTAGAAGCTTTTCGGAGGGCTGCACGATGACCAGATTTGTCTGCTTCGACCAACCCGGCACCGACGCCGTTCGGGGCGGGGGCGCGGATGCTACGCAGAGGCGCGGAGATCCGCTCATGGCGGCATTACGCGAGAACGGCAACAGCGTAGTCATTATGCCCGGCAGCGACGCCCAGGAATTGGCATTGATATCCATCATCAAGCGCGAAGCCCCAAGGCGGGCGGTCGCACCCGAAGTCGAGTTCGCCAAGCCATCTTCGCGCGCAGCCACGGGATTCCTAGGACTCACTGACGAACCCGAGTTTGCCGACGAGCCGGAAAAGAAACCGTGGTGGAGGAAGTGGGGATCGTAGTCCCGCGAGTGCCACACAAACATAAAAATGCCCGAGCTGATCGCTCGGGCATTTTTTCGTGCGAAACCTCTAGAAGCTGAACGCCACTCCGCCGCGGATGCTCCGCGCGGATTGGACCAAATAGATGGTCTGGCCGTCCTGGCCGACCACCGGCACGTATCCTTGCGCCATCAGGTTGCGGACATCCACCAATGCTTCCATCTGCGCCGGGATGAAATGCCCTTGGGGGATCGGTTGACGGATAAAGACGTCCAGGTAAGGCTCGGCTTCACCGGCAGAAGCGTCGAACTGATCGACCGGCGTGAGCGCCTGCCCATTCGTCCATTTATAGGAAGCCATCCACTGCGTCTTGGAGCGCGGAACCTTGCCTGAAAGCTTGGCTGCAACCGCCTGGCGATTCACGGTGCGGTAGCTCAGAGTTCTCGACGTTCTGTCCGCCAGCGAGATCGAGTACGCCGCCCGTCGAATAGGTGACAGTTGCCGTCAACTCGGGGAAGAACTCACGCTGCGCCACCGCACGGAAGCCACGGGTATGAAAATCTCCTGCGTTGTAGGCGAAAGAATTGGAATAGACATCGGGTACCAGTCCGATTGCGCCATTCGGATCGCCTACGCCGACCGGCGTGAGGTTGGCAACGCGATCATCGTAGGTGGCAGCCTGCAAGCGCGTCTTGCCGCTGCTCCCGAAGCGGCGTGAGACCGAGACCTCATGATGGCGAGCACGTTCGAGCAGCGGCTGTCCGTCATACAAGGAGAAACGCGGTCCACTTTCGCTCAGGTCCGCGGGTGCGCTCTCAAATTGTTTATTCAGTCGCGTTGTGCCGCGTGAGGTGGCATACCGGTATTCCACCGTCATCTGCGGCGAAAGATGCGCGTCGATGGTGCCGAAGGGGCGCCAGGCATTGGTATGCCCAATGAACTGTACCGTTTCCAGGTCCCCGCCGTAGGTCATGTCCAGGAATCCGAGGACAGAGGTGGTGTTCGAAAGCCCGAGCGTCATCGCCGAAAGCGGAGCTTCACTGGCTGCGGTGATGGGAGTAGCAAAGCGGCGCATGGTGAAGCTGACTTCCGGACGCGAACCATCCGAGAGACGATGTGAATAAGAGGCGTGCACCATACCGGCGCGTCCCTGGTTGCCGTCTACGTTGCCGTTGAACGAAACTGTGCCGGAGCCGAACAGTGAACGCTCAACCATGAACGCGGTACCCATATCGGCCGCGTTGCTAAAATCGTCGCCATCGCTACCCGCGATGAATGCCAGCTTGGCCTTCAATTCTTTTTTCTCTTTACCTTCCGGCCCTGTGACCACCACGACCGGCTGCCCCTGCAGTACGCGCAGGATCGGTCGATTCGCCACCGAACGCAGCGTCCATTTCCAATCGTCATCGTCTTGCGGGATGCGCACGCGCGCCGGTGCTAGTTGCATGGCTTCAAAGATCGTATTCAGGGTGAGATTAACGACCAGACTTGAGCCGCTCTTGACGCTGATGCCTTCACGCAACGAGGGAAGGAATGAGAGAGCGGAGACTTTCACGCGATACATGCCGGGAATGACGTCGGCGAATCGATACTGGCCGTGATCGTCAGTAACCGCTTTGACGACTTCTTTCACCCCGAGCACTTCGACGACGGCGCCCATCTGGGGGATTCCGGAGGCATCGCGGACCGTACCGGATATCGTGGCCTTATTCGAGGCAGCTGCCGTTGTCGTGAGGGACGACAACGCCAGCACAATAAACAGCCATCCGAACCTATTCGTATTCATACCCACCACCTATGCCGTTCCGAGTTCGGTCGTGCGGGAGAGCGCGCCGTCACTCTAACTTCGGGCCCAGGTTTAACCGCTTGTTTAATCCCTCTAAAATGCCGATCTATCTACATACCCTATCTTATTGGACGATGAATTTGGCTGTCGGGGCAATCGTTTGCTTAGAAATATTATCGCTTATCTTGATAGTCAGCTCGTAAGTTCCTGGTGCAATGTCCTTTATTGGCAGACGCTTCTGCAGGGTCACCTGGTCTCCCTGGGCCATATTTTGCACCTCATGGACAATAGCTTTCTTGTCTGAGGTATTCACGATGTCGTATTGCACCACCGCCGACGATTTATGCGATTGCTCGTCGATGCCCAGGTTGTAGACCTGCATCCAGAAGTTTACGAACTGCTGGGTCTTGGTGAACGTCGCGGGCGAGCCGTCTGCGGGTTCGACTCGAGGGCGGACTTTCGTCGTCCCCAGCACGAAGTTCCCTGCTCCAACACTCTTGGTCGGGACCGACTCGAGCTGGTCTGCAAGAATCAGAGTTGAGGACGCCAGTTTTTCGTCGCTGAAATCCGGAACGATCATGCCGCGGCTCCAATTACCCACTCGATCGCCGTTGACGTCTTTCACGACGATGTCCATGCGATAGCGACCCGGGCGAAGTGGTAGCGCCTTCCAGTAGAGCGATTTATTCTCCACGGTCTGCGCCAGCAACTCGGCTGGTACATCCTGCGCCACTGTGTCTTCGAATGTCTGCACGATCTTACCGGTGATGGTGGTAACGCGGCCGAAGATGTTCACCACTCCGCGCTGCACTCCATCTTTATTAACGAATGTGATGTCGCGGTTCTTGACCTGGATAGTGACCGGCACCAAGACAGTGTCCGAAGTCACCTTCACGAGATCCGTGCGCACATCGAACGGCATCAGGTTGATGCGGATCTTGTGCGTGACGACTTCTTCCAAGTCCTTGAACTTGACCGGTGGGGCCTTCGACCACTTTGCGTACTGCTCCAAGCGATCGAACTGTTTCGAGGTGAGATCTTTGTTGAACGGTCCTGCGCCAAGGCGCTCAATGCCGCCGTTAGTGAAGCGGTTCGCTTTGTTGGCCAGCCCCATCTCTTCGTAGAAAGTCAGGCCGCCATTCGGCGTGTAGAGCAACGCATCTTTCTTCGAGCGATCGATGGTGAGTTCGTAATTGCCGCACTGGCAATCATCGACGAATTCCAGATTCACTTCCTGGCCTAACTCTTCGATGTACCGATAGCGCCACTGCTCGAACGGGAAGGTGGATGTGGTACCGCCACCTTCTTCCATCGGACGCTGGTACGCGCCGCCACCGGCATGTGACTCGATCTCATCCGGCGGGCCAAAGACGACATAAGTGCGTCCGCGATCTGTCTTCCATCCCGGAATGCCGGCTGCATAATGCTCGTTGGCGTAGGCAATGCGGCGGTAGTGCTCTTCTTTGAATTCGTTCTCGATAGTGTCCGGAGTAGGATCGCGGCGAAGCCAGAAACCCTCGACGAAGTTGTCGCGCTCTTCGTCGTTCGAAAGCTGCTTGAAAGCGTTGCGCTCTTCATCGGTGATGATCCAGCGCACGTCCTCATCAAGCCACTTCTTATAAACTTTGCCCAACTCCTGCTTCAGAGCCTTGTCGTTGCGTTTCTTTTGATCCTCAGTGACAGGCCGCTTTAAAGGATCGGTGCTCTGGGCTGCAGGTTGCGCCGGGGCCTGGGCGGACTTCGCCGAATCCTGGCCAAAAACCGCCGGGACGCAGACGATCAGGAGGCTCGCTATAAAAGGAAAAACCGAAAGATTGCACCTGTTTGCCATGGGGACGAGACGGCTCCTGAGAGACACTTTGGGTGCCTAATTGTAGGTCGGGTAGCTGCTGGATTGCAAGGAAGCAGGGGCGAAATTCGCCTTATTTTCGCGTCTAGAATACCTGTTTTTTATTGGAACTCTGCCGCTGTTTCTGCCGTATCTACTTACGAACGCACAACCGGAAGGCAGCTACAAACGATATAATGAAGCTTCCTTCTAGCCAAAGTTGCTCGCCTGTTGGGGAGTTGTGCGTCGAAATCAACTGACATGAAATTAAAGAAGAAGATCGCTATCGTCCTTGGCATCGTGCTGCTGCTGGCGGCCGTGGTGGGCTTCACCATCCACAAGAAGAACGAAGGAGTGGTGACGGTGCAGACCGGCCGCGTTTCGCGGCAGAGCATCACCTCCATCGTTTCCGCCTCCGGCGAGATCCGCCCTAAGAATTTCGTGAACGTGGGCGCGAATGCCTTCGGCAAGATCATCAAGCTTTATGTCAAAGAAGGTCAGCAGGTAAAAGCCGGGCAGATGCTTGCCCAATTAGAGAATGTGCAATCGGCCGCCGACGTCGCCGCCAACTCCGCCGGATTGACAGTTGCGAAGAGTGATGCTATCGCGATGGAGGCCGGCTACAAGCGCGCCCTCTCCGACGCCGACCGCACCAAGTCGGAATACCAGCGTGCCAAAGGACTGTTCGAGTCCGGGCTGATCCCACAATCGGAATATGACACCAAGAAGACGGCATACGAAGGCGCTGCCGCTGCCCTCGCACAAGCACAGGCGCAGCACGATTCCGCCAATGTCCGCATCACGCAACAGCAGGCTACCCTGCGTCGCGCGTCTGACGTGCTGAGCAAGACGACCTACGTTGCTCCCTACGACGGCGTGGTCACCAACCTTCCCGTTCGTGAAGGTGAGACCGTCGTCATCGGTATCCAGAATTCCCCCGGCAGTACCCTGATGACTATCGCCGACCTATCCGTGATCACTGCGGAAGTGAAAGTCGACGAGACCGATATCGTGAACGTGAAGGTCGGCCAAAATGCCGATGTGACCATCGACGCGATGCCTGGTCAAACTTTTAAAGGCCACGTGAGCGAGATCGGCGACAACGCCATGGTTCGCTCCACCGGAGTCGCCACCACGCAGACCACAGCCGGTAGCCAGGAAGCCAAGGATTTTAAAGTCGTCGTGACGGTGGACAATCCGCCACCGAACCTGCGGCCGGGCCTCTCGACCACCGCCAAGATCACAACTGCAACCACCGCAGCCGATACCTTGACGATCCCGATCCAAGCAGTGACCGTGCGCCAAAAAGGTGATCTGAAAGAGAAGCCGAAAGACGCCAAGCCCGACCCGATGGCCAAACCCTCTCCCGAAGATAAGGAAGAGGTGCAGGGAGTCTTCGTTGTCCGCGGCGGCAAGATGGCTCAGTTCGTTCCCGTGAAGACCGGTGTCACCGGCACCACCGACATTGAAGTCAAAGAGGGTCTCACCGCGAACGACGAGATCGTGACCGGCAGCTACAAGGTTCTGCGCACCCTTAAGCCCGGCGCAGACGTCAAGATCAACAATGAAGCGCCTAAGAAAGAAGAGGAAGAAAGCTAGTTTCCTCTAACGAGCGGACGGAACCATCGTCTAAAGCATCGCGTATCATAAACAGAGCATAAACATGGCCACACAAGTCGCAGACATGTCCTCACAGGCGCTGCTGTCACCTCCGGAAAAATCCGTCATCTTCACCCAGGACCTCTGGAAGACCTATGACATGGGTTCGGAGCAGGTGCACGCCCTGCGCGGTGTGAGCATCAGCATCGACCGCGGTGAGTACGTGGCCATCATGGGCCCTTCAGGTTCAGGCAAATCCACGTTGATGAACCTGATCGGATGCCTGGATTCCCCCAGCAAAGGCGTTACTGGCTGAACGGCCAGGATGTCAGCGAGCTGGACGACGACGAACTGGCGCGCATCCGCAATAAAGAGATCGGATTCGTATTCCAGACATTCAATCTGTTGGCGCGCGCCACTGCGCTGCACAACGTCGAGCTGCCGCTGATCTACAACGGCACGCCGGCGGCGGAGCGCATCGAGCGCGCCAAGGAAAGCGCTGGCGTGCAGTCGACCTCGAAGATCGCATGATGCACAAGCCGAACGAGCTCTCCGGCGGTCAGCGCCAGCGCGTCGCCATTGCGCGCGCGCTCATCAACAATCCCTCCATCATTTTGGCTGACGAGCCGACCGGAAACCTCGACTCCAAGACCGGCGACGAGATCATGGGCTTTGATGGACCGGCTGCACGCGCAGGGCAATACCATCATTGTGGTGACCCACGAGCACGACATCGCCGAGTACGCTCACCGCGTGATCACCATCCGCGACGGCGTGGTGGGTGCGGACGAACGCAAGAAAAAGTAACCTAATCTTTTCACCGGCGATATAATCCTGCGCCATGGACGACCGCCTCACCATCGATTCGCAAACCGACGCGTCGCGTCGGCTGTGCACCATTACGCTCACCGGCCCCCTGCTGGTCAGCAACGTTCAAGCGCTTAAGAATCAGTTGCGCGACCTGGAGACTCCTGGGCTGGTCATCGATTTGGGCGGGGTCGACCACGTTGATTCGGTAGGAATCGGGGTTTTGGTGAACGCGATGTTGTCGCGCAAGAAACACGCCGGCTCTTTGGTTTTGACCGGCGTCAGTGACCGCGTGATGGCCGTTCTTAAAGGGACGCAGGTCGACCAATTGTTCAAGTTCGCCGCGTCCACCAGCGACGCACAATCAATGGTGGCCACTGCAAAGTAGCTGGTGGCATAGGCAAGTCGATTTTTAGCGCTTCCTTAACACATCGCGCCTATAATCGCGCCGTCATGGAAAATCAACTAACCCTCGATTCCCAAGTGGATGAGGCTCGCGGCATCTGCACGATCAAACTGACTGGTCCCCTGCTGCTCAGCAATCTGTTTGATTTCCAAAACCTGCTGCGGGAACAAAAGTCGCGCGGCGTGGTCATTGACCTTTCCGAGGTCCCTTACATTGACTCGGCTGGAATCGGCGTGCTGGTGAACGGGATGGTTTCCTGCAAGAACAATGGTCGCACGCTGGTGCTTACGGGCGTGGCAGAACGTGTGATGACGGTGCTAAAGATGACGCGGGTAGATCAGCTATTCCACTTTGCGAACTCGAAGGCGGATGCTGCAGCCTTGGCCGCTCACGTGTAGGTTATTGGCTTGCGCCGCTCTGGGCGGCCGGCTTGGACGGTGTCTTTGCAACGAAGTAGCTGTTGTCGTAGAGATTGCGATAAATGCGTCCGGCGATCTCTGCTGCCTTGGGTCCGAAGGTAGGGCGGCCGCCGCGCAAAAACACAGTCACGACAACTTTGCCGTGGTCGGTGTTGGCGAAGGAGGAGAACCAGCCGAAGCGGGTACCGTCTTTCGAGCAGGTACCGGTCTTTCCTAGTACATCTTCTTCATTAAAGCTGTAGCGAACGCTCTTCGCGGTTCCGTACGTCGTTGCGCCGAGCATCCCGTCAGAGATATCCGGGATCAGGGGCGCGATGTTAAGTTGCCGCTTGATGCGGGGCTGAAAGCGCACAAGCTCGTCTGCCGTGGTGGGATGTTGCAGGTAATAAAGCGTTCCGCCGTTGGCGATCGCGGCTGTGAGAGCACCCAGTTGCAGCGGCGTCATGGAGATGCTTTCGCCATAGCTGCACATCTTCCCTACTCCGCCATCCTTCGCACCCGGCGCCACGCGCGGAAATGCCCCGAGATGTTCGCCTTCGATGTTGTATCCAGCCATCTCGCCCATACCGAACTGGTGCGCGTACTGGCTAACTTTAGCGAACCCGAGTCGCCGACCGAGATTTTCGAAATAAGCGTTGTCCGAATGCGCCAGCGCTTCGGTAAGATTGATACGGCGATAGCGGCCCAACTTCACTTCCGTGTCTTTTTGGATCACGCCTTCGCTCAACCCAGCTAATGCGACCGCCACTTTGAACGTCGAGCACGGCTGCGCGCCTTCGGAAAGCGCCAGCTTCTGATTGACCATGGCGAGAATGCGTCCGGTGAGCGGATCGATCGCCACCACCGTGCCGTTCATGTTGCCGAGCGCCTCAATTGCTGCAGCGCGCACCACCGGATCTTCGCCGGCGATGGAATCTCCTTCGGTGATGTCGTCAGCGAACGAGCTGGTGTAAAAGCGCTCGTAGTAGCGGCGATGGTGAAGCCGCCCTTTCGCCCGACGGGTGCGTGCGGTCGGACGGCTGTGCTGCAACTTGCTCATCCGTGATTTGGTGCGCGTGGTTTCAGAGATCTTGGGAGTCGTCTTGGTCTTTTTTGTTGGCGAGATGGTGCTTGCCGAAGCTGAGGAGATTCCCAGCGCGAAGAACAGTATGAGGGCGGAAGCGAAAGACCGAAAAATCATCGTCACCTGGATACTTCTCCAGCCGCACCACGCCTGGGGACGCGCACGCAAACTGGCTCTTCTCGGGGGGAAATCTGAGGCGAGTGTAGGTGAGTTCCTGCTGCTTTGCAATAGTGTAAACACCCGGTTACCGGCGCTGTTACTGCGATGAACGTAGAAAACACGAGTGCCGAACGAGAGTTGCTGCGCGCACGGGCACGTGCGCGCCTCCACACCGATTACGACATCTCGCCCTTTTTGCGCAGGAACGCCGGCACATCCAGATCGTCCTGAGAGTAATTGCCTTTCACGCTGCTCTTAACCGTTTCGAGTGTGGGCGCTTCATGGCGAGGAGCGGGCGCCGGTGCTGCTGCCTGGTAGGTCGGCTGCGGACGCGGAGGCGTTGCCGGAACGAAAGCAGAGGGGGTGCGTGTGTTGGCGATGGCGGCTGAAGTGTTAACGGCCGCGTGCGTCCGCTGCGGCATCGACTTGAAGCCTGTCGCGATGACGGTGATCTTCACTTCGTCCTTCATCTTCTCGTCGTGCACGGCGCCGAAGATGATGTTCGCGTCTTCGTGCGCGGCGCTCTGGATGATGGTGAGAGACTCGTTCACCTCGGCCAGCTTCACCGAACTCGAGCCCGTGACGTTAATAAGGATGCCGCGTGCGCCGTCGATCGCTCCCGCTTCGAGCAGCGGCGACGCGATCGCAGCCTGCGCCGCCTCGACCGCGCGACGTTCGCCGCGAGCAGTTGCAGTGCCCATAACGGCATAACCCATGCCCGCCATGATCGCCTTCACGTCAGCAAAGTCGCGGTTGATGATGCCTGGGATGGTGATGATGTCGGAGATGCCCTGCACGCCCTGCCGCAGGATGTCGTCGGCGATGCGGAACGATTCGAAGAAGCCGGCGTTCTGCGCGACGGCAAGCAGGCGCTCGTTGGGGATGGCGATCATGGTGTCCACCGACTCGAGCAGCTCGGCCAATCCTTTTTCCGCCTGCTGCAAGCGACGCTTGCCTTCGAAGGGAAATGGCTTGGTCACGACCGCGACGGTCAGCGCGCCCATCTCGCTGGCAAGGGATGCGATGATCGGAGCCGCGCCGGTGCCGGTTCCGCCGCCGAGTCCGGCGGTCACGAAGACCATGTCGGCGCCTTCGAGCGCCTCGATGATCTTGTCGGTATCTTCGAGCGCGGCCTTCTTTCCGACTTCGGGGTTCGCGCCCGCGCCAAGGCCATTCGTCAGCTTGACGCCGAGCTGGATCTTCACCGGGCGCCTGCGACATCTGCAGCGCCTGCAGGTCAGTGTTGGCGACCACGAACTCCACGCCTTCGACGCGGGCGTTGATCATGCGGTTGACGGCGTTGTTGCCGCCGCCGCCCACGCCGATCACCTTGATCTTGGCGTTGTTGCGCGGCTCTTCGTTGATACTGAATGCGGACGTCGTTATTGCCGTTCTCTGCCATGATGTTCTCCCTTGATGCCAGTTACATGCTTGCCTTGGCGAAAAATGAACTGATCTTCGAGCTGAATCCTTGATCTCCCGGGCGGTTGCGCGCGAGCCGCCCACGATGCGCATACAAGATCGTGCCGATCGCGACCGAATATTCCGGGCCGCTGAGCTGTGCCGGCATTTTCGATATCGGACTCGGCAATCCCACGCGCGAAGGCTTGCGTAACGTCTGCTCGGCGATCTGCGCCATGTTGGCGAGAAGCCCGCCGCCGCCCGTAAGCACACTTCCCGCAGCGCAAAGCTCTAAGACGCCGCCTTGGCGCAGGTTGTCGCGAACGTGCTCAAACAGTTCAGTGGCGCGCGGCTCCAGTATCTCCGCCAGAAAACGCTGCGATACGAGCTGGAAGTTCGATCTCCCACGGCAGGCACTTCGATCTCGTTTCCTTCCGGTACCATCGTCACGACCGCGCTGCCAAAGCTACGTTTCAGCTTTTCAGCCTCAGCGAGAGGACGTGCGCAACCAACAGCAAGGTCGTTTGTGAAGTGGTCGCCGCCGATGGGGATCACTCCGCTATGCGCAACCGCTCCCTCAAAGAGGACGAACAACTCAGTGGTGCCGGCGCCGATATCGCACATTACCGCCCCGAGCTCGCGCTCGTCACTTTTCAGGACGCAGTCGCCTGCGACAAGACCTTCATAGACGGTGTCGGTCAACTTCGACGCCCGCGCGGTTGGCGGCCGTGATAACCGACTGGGTTACGCTTCCCTGCGCCGTGATCATGTGGACCTGCGCTTCGAGCTTGGCGCGAACATGCCGTCAGGATCGCGGATCGCGCCTTGGTCGTCGAGGATGAATTCCTGCGGCAGCAAATGGAGCACTTGGCGGTCGGGAGGTAAGGAGACGCTGCGGGCCTTGTCGAGCGCCTGGCGGACTTCGTCGCGGCCGATCTCGCGCGGCTTCGACCCAGCACCATCCCGCTGCGGCTGGTAATGCCACGGATGTGCGTGCCGCCGATCGAGACCACCGCATGATCCACCTCCACGCTCGCCGATTGCTCGGCCTGCTCGATCGCGCGCTGGATTGAGGCGGCGGCTTTATCAAGATCGACGATCACTCCCTTGCGGCTGCCGCGCGACTCAGCTATGCCGTGGCCGCGATAGCGCAGGCCGGCCTCGCTCGCTTCAGCAACCAGCGCGAAGGTCTTGGCGCTTCCGATATCAAGCGCGATCAGAAGATTTTGTTGCGGGTTGCTCAAATCACCTTTTCCCTTGGGCCTTTGCTGCCGGCTTAGTTTTTTTTGCGGGCGCCAGCCTCACCACTTTGGGCTGAAGCCTGGGGGCAGACGTGTCACCGGCTTGCTTTTGTGAATCCGGATTGACGATCACCTGTCCGTCAAAGCGCAGGTCTACCGATTCGAGCTTGGTGAACTGCTGCCGCCATTCCGCCGCGTGCGCCAGGTAGATCTTGTAGCGGTTCAAAAAGTCGGCCGTACCCAGGTGGATCAGCACCGCGCCTTGCGGATCGTCCACCGTGACCTTGACGTCCTCTGGGTCGGAGAGATCGACCTCGCTCACGTCGCGTGAATGCTGAGCGCCTTCGAAGTCAAACGACTGCACCAGCGAGTTGAAGATCTTCATGCGCGCAGCGCGGACCGAGAGCGGCTCGGAATCGCCCGCGCCGACGATCACCGGAAACGAATACTTCAATCCCGCCGACTTGGGAGGCATCTCCAGCAGAACGCCATTCGCATCCATCAAAACGACCTTCGATCCCATGCGCACGAAGGCGACTGGGGTGCGCTCGCGGACGTCGACACGCAATGTGTTCGGCAAGAGCCGCATCACCGTTGCACTCTCGATCCAGGGAATCTGCTCCAGCTGCTTCTTGCGGTCGCTGAGCGGGACGAAGAAGATGTTGCGGCCGATGTCGCCGCCCATTACTTCCATGGTCTGCCCGCGCGTGACGTTGCGCAGTCCGGTGATCTCGATCTGCTCGCCGGAATCGATGCGGAAGCGCCACGAGGTAGTGCCGTAGCGATAGAACATCGCGCCCGCGACCACAACTCCTGCGGCAATTCCGCCGACGATCAGGAATTTCTTGAGGCGATTGGCTGTCTTCTTTGGCAGCGGTCCGCGCCGGACGGGTACGCGCTTTTGTCCCCGAAGGAATGCTGACTCCTGCTCGTCCTCCACGTCCATGTCGTCGAAGCGCGAGTCGAGCGCTTCGTCGTCGACGTCATTCTTGGAATTTTTGGCGCGGAGGGTTGCGGCAGCTTTGCGAGCCTGCGGTGCGTCACTCTCGGGGGTGAAGTGATCGTCGAATCTCGACATTCAATGTCGTTGGAGCTTTCGCCATTAGAACTATAACGTGAATCTCTGGAAATTCAGAGGAAGAAATCTGTGGAAAACACGAGCAAGTGCTTACTGCGGATCAAACGGATCGCTCGGATTCATTAGACCATCTTGGTCCGGTGCGATCTCAAAGTTTGTTCGCTGCTCTTTGCCGCTTCAAGGTGCTCAAGAATCTGCGGCCCAAGCTGCGAGATGTTCCCTGCACCGAGGGTGAGCACCATGTCGCCGGAGTTGGCTTCCCGTGCGATGAGAGCGGCAGCATCGGCGAATGAAGAGATGTACTCAGCCTTATGCCCGCTGGCCTCCGTGATGCGGCGCGCCAGCCATTCCCCGGTCACTCCGAGGATGGGCTGCTCGCTCGCGGGATATATATCGAGGATGGAAACGGCGTCGGCATCGTGGAATGCGGTGGCAAATTCTTCGACCAGCAACTGCGTGCGGGTGTAGCGATGCGGCTGAAAGACCACGTGCACGCGCTGGTATCCGCATTGGCGCGCGGCAGCCAGCGTGGCGCGGATCTCAGTAGGATGATGTCCGTAGTCGTCGATCACGTCGATGCCGTTCGCGCTTCCCCTCAGCTGAAAGCGTCGATCGACGCCGCGGAAATCGCGAAGCGCTTGGCGAATCGCATCCGGCGCGACGTCCAAGCCGATCCCGACCGCGATTGCGGCGGTCGCGTTGAGCACATTGTGTTGGCCGGGGACTTGGATTTCGAAGTCACCGAGTGACTTTCCGCGATATGTGACGTTGAAGTGGCTGGTAGCGCCATCGACCGTGCAGTCGCTCACCAGAAAATCTGAATCCTTGCGCAACCCATAGGTTACGACGCGCCGCTCGACGCGGGGCAGCAGCGCGCGCGTGCGGTCGTCGTCGTTGCAGGCGACCACCATTCCGTAGAACGGCACCTGGTCCATGAACTCGACAAATGTATTCTCCACATCTTCCATGTCGCGATAGCAGTCCATGTGTTCGCGATCGATGTTAGTGACGACGGAGAGGATCGGCGAAAGCTTCAGGAAGGTGCGGTCGCTCTCGTCAGCCTCGGCGACGAGGTATTGAGACTTTCCAAGGCGCGCGTTCGAACCCATGGCATCTACGCGTCCGCCTACAACCACAGTCGGATCAAGGCCGCCTGCCGCGAGCACCGCTGCGACCATGGAAGTTGTCGTGGTTTTGCCGTGCATTCCGGCGACGGCGATGCCGTATTTCAAGCGCATCAGCTCGGCCAGCATCTCGGCGCGCTGGATGACGGCGACGTGGATGTCGCGTGCCGCGAGGATCTCAGGATTGTCTTTGCCGATGGCGGAGCTGGTTACGACAACTTCCGCGCCGGCAACATTCTCGGCACGGTGGCCCTCGTGAATAGTCGCTCCGAGCTTCGCCAGGCGGTCCGTGACCGCGCTGCGGCGCAGGTCAGAACCCGAGACCTTGAATCCAAGGTTCAGCAGCACCTCGGCGATGCCACTCATGCCGATGCCGCCGATTCCCACAAAATGCACGCGTTGGATCTTGGCAAACATGCTGCTGGTTGCTAGTTTATCAACTCCGGAAAGAACCTATTTCCTGCCTCCTGCCACTTGTGCTGCCATTGCGGCGATCTCGCGTCCGGCATCGGGATGTGCCAGCTGCTTCGAGGCGGCAGCCATCGCCGCCAGCTTCGACTTGTCCTTCAGCAAGGCCATGATTTCTTGTGCCAATGATTGCGAGCTCAGTTGCGACTGCGGAATCAGAATCGCTGCTTCGCCCTTTTCCAAAGCTTGAGCATTCTTCGTCTGATGATCGTCCGCGGCGCGCGGGAAAGGAATAAAGATAGCCGGCTTGCCCGCCGCAGTGATTTCGGCGACCGTGCTCGCGCCGGAGCGGCAGATGATCAGATCGGCCTCGGCAAAGGCGCGGGGCATATCCGTGATGAAAGACGCGACTTCAGCAATCACTCCCGCCTTCCCGTACGCCGCTTTGGTATCGGTCAAATCTTTTTCGCCAGTCTGGTGCACGATCTGCAGGTTGGGGAGCGCGGCTTTCAGCTCCGGCAATGCCCCGATGATTGCCGTATTGATCGCCGCCGCACCTTGGCTGCCACCGAACACTAATAAAGATGGCGGCGCATCAGCTAGACGCGGAGATATCGAAAAGAATTCGGGGCGCACTGGAACCCCAGTGACCCTAGCATTGTTGAAATACTTTGCACTTTCCGCAAAGTGAACCGCCGCCCCATTGACCTTGCGAGCGACCACACGATTGGCGAGGCCGGGCACCAGGTTCGGCTCGAAGGCGAGTGTCGGGATCTTGAGCCGCTGGGCCGCGATCATCGCCGGCGCGGAAGCGTAGCCGCCGACGCCGATGACAACGTCTGGCTTGAACTCCTGCAGCATCTTCTTCGCTGCTGAGATGGCGCGCGGCAGAGCGACCAGAGTCTTGAGCCGTGTCGCGAGACTCACATTCTTTAGTGCGCCGACTTCGATCAGCTTCAATTCAAATCCCGCAGCAGGAACTAAACGATTTTCAATTCCGCGCGAAGTTCCGATGAAGAGGACCTCCGCCTGGTAACGGCTCTGCAACTCGCGCGCAATCGCGAGCGCGGGGATGACGTGACCGCCAGTTCCGCCGCCTGCAAGGATGGCTTTCATTAAAGTAATTACTCGGTCTGTCGCGTAATGTTCAGTAGCACGCCGATGCTCGCCAGCGTGACCAGTAGCGACGATCCACCGGAAGAGATCAGGGGGAGAGGGATTCCCTTGGTCGGCATCATGCCCAGGACCACGCTGATGTTCATCAGCGCCTGCAGTACGACCATCGAAGTGATGCCGATGGCGAGCAGCCGCGCGAACGGATCCCTGGCGCGGACTGCCGTGCGCAAGCCGCGATAGAGGAACAGTGCGAACAGTGCGACCACCAGCAGGCTGCCCGCCAGGCCAAATTCCTCCGCAGTGACGGCGAAAATGAAATCGGTGTGGGGCTCGGGTAGATAAAACAGCTTCTGCTTCCCTTCCATCAGTCCGGCGCCAGTGAGTCCGCCGGTTCCGACCGCGATCAGCGACTGAATGATGTGGAAGCCTCGCCCCTGCGGATCGGAATAAGGGTTAAGGAACGCAAGAATACGGTCGCGACGCCAAGCCACGTGGAACAATAAGAAATACAAAGGTACGGCCGCGTTCAACATCGCGATCCCGAAATAACGCATTCTCATCCCGGCAATGAATAACATGCTCGCCGCGACGGCGACGCAGACAATGCCGGTGCCGAGGTCAGGCTGCAGCACGATCAATCCGCCGATCAGTCCTGTGACGCCAGCGACGGGAAGTAACGTGTGCTTCCAATCATCGATGGCTTTGAGTCGTGTGTGCAGAAACCACGCCAGAAAAAGAATGAGCGCGGGCTTGGCCATCTCCGAGGGCTGAAATGAGAATGCGCCAAACTTGATCCAGCGATGCGTGTTGTGGGAGCGATCGAGAAAGAAGACCGCGACCAAGAGCAACGTAGTGATAGAGAGCAATGAGAAGACTACCGCCGGCTGCTTATAGCGCGTGTAGTCCACTTTCATCGCGATGACCATCGCGATCACGCCCGCTACAGCCCACATCAGTTGCCGCAGAACGAACGTGTAAGGAGAATCGAACCGCTCTTTGGCAATGACGGCCGACGCGCTGAAGACCATGATAAGACCGACGAATAAGAGAACCAGCGTCGCGGCAAAAAGGGTCTTGTCAACGTGGATGCGCTTGGCCACTAGCGAGCGCCTCCGCCAACCGGCTGCGCGACGAGTTCAAAAACGGCTTCTTTGAATGCGCGACCGCGATGCTCGTAATTTTCAAACTGATCGAAGCTTGCGCAGGCCGGAGCGAGGACGACTACATCTCCCGCCGTAGCGCGGGCCGATGCAAACTTCACCGCTTTCGTAAGATTCTCGCAGTGCTCAATGGGAGCGGCGCCGACGATCTGCTCCTCGATCTTCTTCGCCGCTGCGCCGATGGTGTAAACGCGCTTGGCGCGCTGCTTTAGCAGATCCTTCAGCACCGAGTAGTCGCTACCTTTATCTTTGCCGCCAAGAATAATGTGGATGTTGGCTGGGAATGATTCCAGCGCCTTCATGGTTGCGTCGACATTCGTCGCTTTGGAATCGTTGTAGTAATCAACGCCGTTGACGCGGGAAACAAATTCGAGCCGATGCTCGACGGCTTTGAACTGCTTCACAGCGTCGCGGATGCGTTCCGGGGCGCAGCCTGCGAGCATCCCAACACTCACCGCCGCTAAAACATTCTCTACGTTGTGCGAGCCCTTGAGCGGAATATCGGTGATTGCGAGCACCTTCGTCTCGCCAGATTTATCCTTCCAAATGATGTTGTTGTCGCGAACTAATGCCCCGTTTCCTACTTCTTTCTTGCGGCTGAACCAGAAGATCTGCGGCTTGAGCCGGTTCGCTACTCCAGCGCACGCCGGATCGTCCGCATTCAGCACGGCGGCATCCTCGGCCATTTGGTTCTCGAAGATGCGCGCTTTGGCCGCAACATAGTTTTCAAATGTCCTATGCCGGTCCAGGTGGTCGGGGGTGATGTTCAGAATCACTGAAATCGCCGGATGGAATTCCTCGATCGTCTCCAACTGGAAACTGGAGATCTCGAGCACATTCCAACCGTCTGCCGACGATTGCCCAACGAGTTCGATCACTGGCGTTCCAATATTGCCGCCGACCAGGACCTTCTTTCCCGCACGGGCCAGCACTTCACCTGCAAGCGTGGTCGTGGTGGTCTTCCCATTCGATCCGGTGATGGCGATGACCTTGCCCTGGAGGTAGCGCGAAGCCAGTTCAACCTCGCCGATGATCTTGATCCCGAGCTGGCGGGCCTGGGTGAGACTGGGAGCGTCGACTGGGACACCGGGACTTACAACGATCAGGTCCTGGTCCCGAAAGGTTCGCTCGCCATGAACGCCGGTTTCGACGGCGATTCCTTTGTCGAGCAACTGTGGGATCAGCCCGCCGAGTTGGGTCTGCTGCTTGGAATCGGAGACGGTGACGCGCGCGCCGCGGGCTTCAAGAAAAAGCGCCGCTGCCGCGCCCGACTTCCCAAGCCCTACAACAAGGATTCGTTTGCCTTTTACTTCCATACAAGGGAATTCCATCACCGCTACTGTTTTGATTGTGCCACGGTTTTCGCGCTCTAGCGCAACTTCAATGTAGTAAGAGCAAAGAGTGCAAATATCAGCGAAGCCACCCAGAAGCGGACGATGACCTTCGATTCGGACCATCCGAGCAATTCGAAGTGGTGGTGCAAGGGCGCCATCTTGAAGACGCGTTTTTTGCGCAGCTTGTAGGAGCCCACCTGGATGATGACGGAGAGCGCCTCGATCACGAAGATGCCGCCAATGAAAGGCAGCAGCAGCTCCTGCTTGATGACGACGGCTACCGTCGCAATGGCGCCACCGAGGGCGAGCGAGCCAACGTCGCCCATGAAGATCTCCGCCGGATGCGCGTTGTACCAAAGGAAGCCGATGCTGGCGCCGACCATGGCTCCGCAGAAGATAGTCACCTCGCCCACCTGTGGCATGCGCTGCAGCTCAAGGTATCCCGCAAAAACGGCGTGTCCGCTGACGTAGGTGAGCACGGTCAGCGCTCCGGCGGCGATCACGGTGCAACCTATAGCAAGCCCGTCGAGGCCGTCAGTGAGGTTTACAGCGTTGCTCGCTCCCACTAGCACCAGCACAACGAACGCAACAAATGGCAAAAATGCCAGTGGCCACAAATGCGGATACGTCAGCAGGTGCGGCCAAACCAGGTCCGGCTGAAAATTCTTGAAGAACGGGAAGATCAAATGCGTGGTGAATTCGCCGGTACCGCGCATATAGACCAGCACCGCTGCGACGCCCACGCCGACCAGGATTTGCAGAGCCAACTTGCTGCGGGCGGTGAGCCCGAGATTGCGATGGTGGATGACTTTCAGGTAGTCGTCGGCGAATCCGATCGCACCATAAGCCATGGTGGAGAAGATGACCAGCCAGATGAATTTGTTCGAGAGATCAGCCCACAAGATGGTGGGAATCACGATGGCGATGGTGATCAGCACGCCGCCCATCGTCGGAGTCCCGGCTTTTTTCTGGTGCGCCTGCGGCCCTTCTTCACGGATGTATTGTCCGATCTGGAATTCACGAAGTTGGCGAATGATCGCCGGGCCGATGATCAGTCCCATGAAGAGCGCGGTCAGGCTGGCGAACGCAGTGCGAAAGGTGAGGAAACGAAAGATGCGGAATGGAGAAAGGAGCGGGTACTTATCGTGCAGCTTGAGGAAGATCTCCTGATAAAGCAGCCAATAGAGCAATCGATTTCAACCCTGCTTCGCAGCAGACCTTTCTATGCTGGATTTCCAGTGCTCCAATGCTTTCTCCAATCTCACTCCGCGCGACGCTTTCAGTAGGACCACATCACCGGCGCGGATTTCTTTCTTCAACCACTCGCCGGCGTCTTCCGCGGTTGCCACAAATTCAGCCTGCACACCTGCCGCGCTAGCACCATCGACCATCTGCCGCGCTAATCCACGAACGCCGAGAACGCGATCGATCTTCTTCTCGGCCATGTGGCGACCAGCGTCGTAATGCAGGGCCTCCCCTTGCGGGCCGAGCTCCAGCATCTCGCCTGAGACCACAATGCGCCGCGTAGCGGGCATCGACGCCAACGCGTCGACCATGGCTGCGAGTGCCTTTGGGTTGGAATTGTAGCAATCGTTGATGACGGTGGCGCCGGCGAGGGATATCTTCTCGCCGCGTTTGTCGGCGGGGACAAGCGTCGCCAGCGCTGCGGCGATCTCGGTCGGAGTCAGGCCACGCTCGATGGCCACCGCAGCCGCGGCAAGCGCGTTATAGATGTTGTGCTCGCCGAGTAGTGGAAGCGTGATTTCCTGGCGCACGCTGTTGGCGACCAGCTCGAAGCGGGACCCATCCGCGCCCAGCGATTCAACCTTCTGCCCGGAGACATTCGCCTGATGGTGAATTCCGTAATGGACCACCTTGCCGTGGAAATCGCGGCCGAACTGTGAGACGTACTCGTCATCGGCATTCAAAACGGCTGTGGCGCCCGAATGGAGCTCTTGGATCAACTCATACTTCGCGCGCGCAATATCGGCGACAGCAGAGAAGAACTCCAGATGCACCGGCGCGACATTGGTCACTACGCCGATGTCGGCATGAGCCAGCTTGGCGAGCGCAGCGATCTCGCCGGCGTGCGACATGCCAAGTTCGATGACTGCGATCTCGTGCTCCGGCTCAAGCTGCAGTAGTTGCAGTGGCAGCCCAAAATGATTGTTCAGGTTCCCTGCCGATTTCATCACGCGGAAGCGCGATGCGAGAACGTGCGCGATAGCTTCTTTGGTAGTAGTTTTTCCAGCCGAGCCGGTGACAGCCACCAGCATCTTCCCCCAGCGTCGGCGCACTGCCGCTCCTAGACCCTGCAACGCGAGCAACGTGTCATCGACAACCAGCAACTTGCTCGTGTCGCTGAAGCGGGCTACCCGCTTTCGATCGACCACCGCACCGGCGGCGCCATTCTGCAGTGCAGCTTCCACAAAGTCGTGGCCGTCGAGGTGCTCACCCTTAACAGCGAAGAACAGTTCGCCCGGCTTCACCGTGCGCGAGTCGATGGAGTAGCCCTCTGCAATGGCATCTGGTTCAAAGTTGCCAACCGCTCCTGTGAACTCAGCGACGCGATGGAATTGCAGCTTCATTGCGCACGCTCCATCACCTTGGTGAAACGCTGCTCAAGCGCTTTGCGGGCTTGCTCGACATCATCGAAGGGGAAGACGCCTTCTCGCGTGGTTTGCGTCTTCTCGTGTCCCTTACCAGCGATCAGGACGATGTCGTTCGGCTTGGCGGCATCGATGGCGATCGCGATCGCGCGTCGGCGATCGGCCTCGAGAACGTGATGGGTCCCGGTCTGCTTCAATCCACTCAGGGCATCTTGCATGATTGCCAGTGGATCTTCACTGCGGGGATTATCTGAGGTGAGCACGACAAAATCGCTGCCCTCGCCGGCCGCCTGACCCATCAGCGGGCGCTTGGCGCGGTCGCGATCGCCGCCGCAACCGAAGAGAGTGATGACTCGTCCTTTGCCATTCACGAACTCGCGCGCCGCAGCGGTGAGATTTCGCAGCGCATCATCGGTGTGGGCGTAATCGACGACTACCGTAAACAATTGTTCGCTGCCGACGCTGACCTTTTCGAAGCGGCCGGGTACACCCTTGCTCGATGCCGCTGCTTTGGCGATTCCGTTCCAGTCATAGCCGAGCGCACGGGCGGCCCCCATCGCGGCAACCAGGTTATAAACATTCACCTTCCCGATCAGCGGCGAGCTGACTTCGAATCTTTCGCTCTTCGTGCGCAGTGAGAACGTTGTTCCTTGTGGCATCAGTTGGATCGATTCGGCCTGCAGATCAGCTTCACTCTGTACGCCGAACGTGATGACGCGGCTTCCCAACTGCCGGGATAGTTCTGCGAGCTTGCGACCGAACTCGTCATCAATGTTGATGATCGCGAATTTCGGCGGTTTCGCGCCCGCTCCTTCGAACAACAACTGCTTTGCCGCGGAGTATTTCTGCATGTCCCCATGAAAGTCGAGGTGGTCGCGGGTGAGGTTGGTGAAAATTCCAACTTCGAAAGGAATGCCCCAAACCCTGCCCTGCTCGAGCGCGTGCGAGGAAACTTCCATCACGGCATGTTGCGCGCGCTTTCCATCCAGCTTCTTATCCGTTGCTTCTGCGAACATGGAATTCAGTTCCAGCGACTCCGGTGTAGTGTGCGGCGAGGGAAGCACCCTGCCGGCTACGTGATACTCGATCGTTCCGATCAGCACCGGCGCCGGCGCTCCAAGATTTTGCAACAAGGAATCCAGCAGAAAAGTAGTCGTGGTCTTTCCGTTTGTACCGGTGACGCCGACGATCTTCAGCCTTTGGGCCGGATGTCCATAGAAATTCGCGCTGACTCCGGCGAGCGCACGCCGGCCGTGCGCAACCTGTGCCCACGCGACTCCCCCGCGCGGCTTTTCTGCAGACGAATCCGTCACCACCGCGACCGCACCCTGCTTAATAGCTGCATCAATGTAGCGATTGCCGTCGGTGGTCTCGCCGCGCATCGCCACGAACAAATCTCCTACGGCAATTTTTCGCGAGTCATATTGGACGCCGGTGATCTCCGCATCGCCGGTGCGGGACACGGTCTCCACTCCGCGCAGGATCTCAGAGAACTTCATCTTCGGTCGATTTTTGGCAGCCAGAGAAAACTGACGAGGGGCTTCGCCCATTTTACCTGCTGAAGCGCACAGAGACACGAGCCCCGCTCGCAATGCGTGTTCCGGCCGGGGGCGACTGCTCGCGCGCCACTCCGCTGCCGATGATGTCGATATCGATCCCGGACTCCTGCGCGATCTCGAGTGCCGCTCGGAGCGGCTTGCCTATCAGCGAGGGCACAGTAACGCCGCCGCCCAGCGTGACCACGGCGGTGCCGTTGGTCCTTTGCGGGACATCTACGCTGACCTGAGGCACAGTATGCCGTGTCTCTACCTGAGACAGCTTTGCCTCAACGAGTCGGGCCGCCGGTTGTGAGGCGGAAGGCTTCGCTGGCTGCGTAGTAGCAGGTGTAACGTCATCTGCGAGGGTCATATCCATGCCCTCCGGCAACGGTTCGATCGAACCTTCGGAGATATCGGTGTCGGAAGCTTTTGCCGCAGCGAGCAACAGGCGCCGCTTTGGATTATCGGAAGTTACATCCTGAGGGACGTTCAAATAGGCGAGTGTCTGCTGCGCGATCGCCTTGAACACGGGCGCAGCGATCTGTCCACCCTCATGCAGTCCGGCGGCCGAATCGATGATCACCGCGATCGAGATCACCGGCTCGTAGGCGGGAGCGAAACCGGCGAACGAAGCCACATACTTCGTTCTGGAATATCCCCCGGTAGCAGGATCGGCTTTCTGCGCTGTGCCTGTCTTTCCCGCCGACGTGTAGCCATCGAGAATTGCTTTCTTTCCGGTGCCGAAGAGGACAACTCCTTCGAGCATCTTCTTCATCTCGACCGCAGTCACGGTGGATACAACGCGTCGCTGCGGCGCAGGATGAAATACCACCTTCGCGGTCGGGTCATTCACATCGCGCGTTCCCGCGACGATGCGCGGGGGCGTGTACATGCCATCGTTGGCAATGGTCGAGACCATGGAGATCAATTGCACTGGCGAGATGCCAATCTCCTGTCCCATGGAGATCGCGCCGATGGAGACTTTCGACCAGCGGCTGACTGGCTTGGTGATGCCACGCGTCTCGCCGGGCAGTTCTATCCCAGTCTGCGAACCAAAGCCGAAGGCGCGGATATAACGATCGAAGCGATCTTCGCCCAAACGCAAGCCGAGTTTGATCGCGCCGACGTCGCTCGAGTTCGCAAGGATCTGCGAGACGCTCAGCAACCCAAACGGCTTATGGTCGCGAATGCGGACGTTGCCGATGTAGATGGCGCCGTTCTGACAATCGATCACTTCTTCAGGATTCGTGATCTTCTCTTCCAGCGCCGCTGCGATGGTCACCATCTTGAACGTCGAGCCGGGCTCGTAGATGTCGCTGACGGCGCGGTTCTTCATCTTCTGTGGATCGGATTTGTGAAACGCGTTCGCGTCGAATGTCGGCCGATTGGCGAGCGCGAGTATCTCTCCCGTCTTCGGATTCTGCACGATCACTGTCGCCGCGGCGGCGTGGGTGCGCTGCATGGCGGCATCGAGTTCGCGCTCAGCAATGTACTGGATCTTCTCGTCGATGGTGAGGACGACGTTCTCGCCTGGGTCAGGCTGTTTCTCCACCCGGCCGAACCAGTGCCGGCGCGCGTCCATCGAGATCAGCATCTTGCCGGCCTTGCCCTTCATGGGCGAGTCGAAGCTGCGCTCCAGGCCCCCAAGACCTTCATCGTCCAAGCCGACGAATCCAAGCGCCTGCGCCGCCAGCTCACGCTTCGGATAAAAGCGCTTCGATTCCTTTTGAAAATAGATCCCTTTCAGGTTCAGATCGCGGATGCGCGCAGCCGTGTCATTGTCGAGTTTGCGTGCGATCCAGGAGAATGCGCGCGACGATTTGAAGTGCGCCAAGATCTCCTGCGGCTCGGTCCTCAGAATGGGTGCGAGCAATGCCGCCGTGTTCGCCTGGTCTGGAATCTCGCTTGGAACCGCAAAAACGGAATCGACGGACACTGACATAGCCAGCTCGTGCCCGTTGCGGTCGTAAATGACTCCGCGCCGGGGCGAGACCTCGATGCTGCGCTGTTGCTGGCGGCTGGCCTGCTTGACAAAGTCGCCGTATTCAAAGAGTTGGAGATAGAGCAGCCGGCAGACGATCGCTGCTATCCAAAAAGTAAGGATCCCCGCGAAGATGAAGAGACGACGAGCTGCGCCAGGCGGGGGCGTGGGCATGTATGTAGGAACCTTCTTTACGCACGTATGGCGGGGCGCCTCTCCGAGACACTCCGCCTTGAACTTGCGCCCCGACGCTCAGTTACGCGTCGGGGACTTTAAGCCAGCCCGGAGCTTTGGTTGAAGACAGGCCGGGATGTCGTTTATTCAAGGGCTCCGCGGTGAATCTGCTCCGCCCTCGGCTCGGGCCCAAGCGAGACAGCTTGTGCCCTCGCCTCACCCGTGCTCATAACTCATTCACTGCGCTACCGCTACCACCGCAAAATCTGATGCCTGCGCGACGATGCCTTTGCCGCCGTCGCCGCTAGCGTTGTCGAGCCGCTGCACCTGGCCGACCTGTGGCATCGCGAATCCCATGCGGCGCGCGAGCACATCGATGCGTTCAGGATCGCGCAGCGAAGCTTCTTCCAGCCGGAGCGCGCGGTTCTCTTCCTGCAGGCGCTCCACGCTCACCTTCTGATCCTCAATACGGTACCCGTACTGGATGGAGCTGAAGTGCTGCCACACGTAAAGCATCATCAGGGTGCAGACCACGCTCATCACCGCCGAGAAGAGATAGATCTCGCGCTGGCGTTTGTGGTCGGTCACCTTGACCAGCCGGGAGTTGTCGATCTCCTTGGCGATGTACACCTCGGGGATTCCCGCGGCCATGCGGCGGCCATTCACGATAGGAACGTATTGTCCGGTGATTGCCGGGGCCATGCTGCTGTCGAACGAAATAGCGTGTGTCGCCATGGACTAATCCTGTTCTTATGCGACTGCTGGTTTCTGCATCGCGGGGGCGACTGTCTGGAAATAGGTGCTGTAATCATCGAACTGTAACACCGCGTCCCGGAGATCAAGGTCGCGCTGCACATGCTCTTCGGCACGCTGCACGCTAGCCATGATTTGGTCGATCAATGTTCCTGAGTACATTTCTTACCTCCTGCATTACTGCCCGGCCGCATTCTGCGCGCCGGTCGTGCTCCTCAATATTTTCCGGGACGGCACCGGAAAAGGTGGGATAGCTGAGGAACTTCAAATTTCGCCCTAGTATTCAGAGAGGCGATGCCGTCCCGAAATTGTCATAACACCTAAACTTTTTCCGCCGCTCGCAGCTTCGCGCTGCGCGCCCGCGGATTGCATCCGTTTCCTCGTCCCCTGCCGTTACCGGCTTCCTTGTAAGAACTGCGTAAATCCCGCCACTTGCGCCCTCCCGCATCGCGTCTTTCGCGATGCGGTCTTCGAGCGAATGGAAGCTGATGATGACCAGCGCTTCCTCCCGGCTTCAGCAGCCTCGGCCTGCGTCGCCGCTCAACAGCGCCTTCAATCTCATCCAATTCGGCGGTTTACGAAAATTCGGATTGCCTTGGAAAGTCCGCGTCGCTGGATGAATATGCCGCCATGATTTCATCGTCCGGGGCCGCGGCCGATACAACTCTGCGCGAGATGCGCGGTTGTTGCTATCGGCCGCGCCCGGACAATGGCTCTGGCGATTCTCCGCGACCTCCTTTCCTCTCCGAATTCGTAAATCAGATTGGCAAGGTCTTTTTCGCCAAGCTGATTTACCACTTGTTCGGCGGTCGCTCCCCTGCGCGGATTCATCCGCATGTCCAAGCGGTCCTTCCGCCTGAAAACTGAATCCGCGTTGGGGATCGTCCAGTTGCAACGAGCTCAATCCGACATCGGCCAGCAGGCCATCCGCGAAATTCGCGGGAAGGCGCGTGCCGACTTCGGCAAAGCTCGCATGCAGAAACGTGATCTCCGGCCAGTCGTCTTTCAATTCCTCTGGCGGAGTGCTCAAACGTTTGCGGGCGATCTCCAGTGCGTTGGTGTCTTTATCGAAGGTGATCAAACGACCCTGTCGGCCGAGGCGCTTTGCGATTTCGTAACTGTGCCCGCCCAGCCCCAAGGTCGCGTCGATATAGACCCCGCCGCGCTTGGGATCCAAAAAGTCGATCGCTTCTTTTGAAAGAACTGAAACATGGCCACCCTTGCTGCCACGCCCTACCCCGCTCGGGGATGTTTTTCTTCGAATCCAATCCCTTGACCTCGACTACTGCTTCTAGATGCCCAGTTCGTCGAGAGTTTTCTCATCCTCAGTCGTGAACTGTTCCTCTGCCAGCTGCTTCGAGACTTCCAGGTTCCGGACTTCCAGGTCAGTCAGGTATGCCGAGGCTGCCACGTCGCCCCTGATCCCGGCCGCTTCGCGCAGATCTGCGGCATCAGCAGCCGCCCTTGCGCGTCCATCTCGACCATCTGCCCGTAGTAGTTCACTTTGTTCAAAAATTTTTCTTCGATGGATTGAAGTCGAGAGCTTGGCAAGCTTGTCCTCGATCTTGCAGCCACTCTTCCACCGGATAAATCTCGGCCACTTTGCCGTCGCGACTCGTGATGTAGAACTCCCGCGCCGTACTTCTCGTCGATGTGGCGCTTGAAGTCCGCCGGAATCTTCGAGGCGACCCTTCTCGTCCACCCGCGCCGGATTGTTTGCCGCGAAACATTCGATCTGTGCTTCCTGAAACTCTTCACAATGTGACCAGCCCGCTTTCCGCCCCTGGCTCCCTGCCGGGTATGCAGAATCGCGGCTGTCACTAGTAGTTCGGTTGCGAATGCGGTACAAACATCTTCGGTTTCTTGCGTTATGGCTGGTTCATTGACCGTGTTTGTCGGTTTTTTGACCATTGTTGGTGGTGTTATCGGCTGCTCTCCACCTTCATCCACTTACGCCTGAAACTTAATGGTGTTAACCACTTTCGACCACTTTCTCCCACATCCTACGCCTAAGTGCATAGTTGTCAACAAAAATCTTCTAGGTTGTTTATGGGTGCACTATTGCTGATGCAGTGACATTTGAGATTCCCCAGGAAAGCGCGAGGATTTGTGCTTCTCTGCTCTGTTTACCACAAGCGGTTGGGTTACTGAGGTGGTGCGCGGGAAATCCCCGTGGGGCTAGATCGAAACGGTGAAGGAAGTTTCCGTGCGCGTGACCGGGATGGTACAGCGTGTCGCGCTCCACCGGCTCGCGGCCGGCTTCGCGGATCAGGCGGCGTGAACTCTCGCCGGCGCATGCCCTGCGGCGTCGTCGCGCCGGCGTCGTGGTAGATCTTCTCTTCGACGACGGTGCCATCGAGGTCGTCGGCGCCGAAGCGCAGCGCGATCTGCGCGATCTTCGGCGTCAGCATCTGCCAGTAGGCTTTGATGTGCGGGAAGTTGTCCAGCATCAGCCGGCCGACGGCGATCTGCTTGATGTCCAGTCATGCCGCCGTGGTCTTCGGCAGATGTTGCAGCGGCGTGTTGTCGCGGATGAAACGCCAGCGGGATGAACGTCTGGAAGCCGCCGGTCTCGTCCTGCAGCGCGCGCAGCTTCATCAGATGATCGACCCGGTCTTCGTCGTTCTCGATGTGGCCGTAGAGCATGGTCGCGTTCGACTGCAGCCCAGCCTCATGCGCCATGCGCGCGGTATCCAGCCACTCGCTCGCCATCGATCTTGTGGTCGCAGATGATGTGGCGCACGCGGTCGGAGAAAATCTCCGCGCCGCCGCCCGGCATAGAATCCACTCCCGCGTCCTTCAGCTTCTCCAGCGTCTCCGGCGTCGAGAGCTTCGCGCGCTTGCGCCAGATAGGCGATCTCCACCATGGTGAACGCCTTGATGTGGACCTTGCGGAAACCGCTGCTTCAGTCCGGCGATCAGGTCGAGGAAATACTCCAGCGTCAGGTCCGGATGCAGTCCGCCGACAATATGGAATTCGGTGACGGCTTCCGAGTATCCCTGCGCCGCCGTCTGCCACGCCTCTTCCAGCGCCATGGTGTAGGAGCCGGCCGCATCTTTCTTGCGTCCGAACGCGCACAGCCTGCATGCCGCCACGCAAACATTCGTCGGATTGATGTGGCGGTTCACATTGAAATAGGTAGTGTCCCATGCATCTGCTCGCGGACATGATTCGCCAGCCAGCCGACTGCCAGGATGTCGAAGCGAACGGTAGAGCGCGAGCGCGTCAGGAGCGTCGATGCGCTCGCCGGCGAGCACTTTTCGGCTATGGGCGCAGGCGCGCGTCGTCCGTTTGGAAGCTGTGATGCATGTGACTAATGATATCGCAGGTCAGCGCCGGATGAGCTTATCGGCTGCCACGAAGACGAAGAAGACCACCGCAATAACTCCGTTCATCGTGAAGAAGGCAGCGTTCAGCTCCGATAGGTCATCGGGCGGACCAGTGAGTGTTCATAGCCCAGCAGCAACGCGACGATGACGATTCCAAGCAGTGCGATCTTCCCCAATCCGAATACCAGCACCAGCAGCAATAAAAACAGGAACATGGTGAAATGCAGCACGCGGGCGATGATCGAGGGATTTTTTTACTCCAAAAGAGCAGGGTAAAGAATAAAGCCGGGCGGCGCGATCGAATTCGATGTCCTGGCAGGCATAGAGGACGTCGAAACCCGCGACCCAGAAAGTAACTGCAAAGGTCAGCAGCAGGATGCGCAGATCGAGGATTCCCTTTACCGCGATCCAAGCCGCGGCGGGCGCGACGCCCAGGGCGAATCCCAGCACCAGGTGCGACCAGCGCGTGAAGCGTTTTGTGTAGGAGTACAGAAGCAACGATCGCGAGTGCCACCGGCGAAAGCCGGAACGCCAGCCGGTTGAGTTGCCACGCCGCCAGAACCAGAACAGCGCAGGAGACACACGACAAAGCTGTATACAAATGTGCTCGGAAAGCACGCCCGCGGGCATCGCACGGACTGCTGGTGCGCGGGATTGGCCGCGTCGATGCTCGGCATCGACCACGCGGTTAAATGCCATAGCGGCGGAGCGCGCGCCACCATGGCCACCACGATCCAGAGAAGCTGCCTGGGCGCAGGGCAAGCCCTCCGGCGGCCAGCATGGCGCCGCAGGCGCAAACGGGAGCGCGAAGATCGAGTGCTCCCACTTGATCATCTCGAGAGTTGTCTTGGTATTTTGCGGGAGCGGCACGCTTGATTGTAGCGGACGGCCAGTCTTCCTGCGCGCGATACGCCGACTCGCCGATCATGGGAACGAAGCGGCAGGGATCGAGCGGCGTGGTACCATTGCGCTGCCTGAGATTTTTCGTACCAGCTGCAGCTGTTGCGCATGCGGCGGGCCAACTGGGATCACCATGCGGCCGCCTTCACTCAGTTGCTCAATGAGTGCGGGCGGTAGTCGGCGCCGCCGCCGAGGCGATGATTGCCGCATAGGGAGCGGCTACGGGATATCCCATGCTTCCGTCGCCAACAATGACTTGCAGATTGCTATATCCCAGCCTCGCCAAAAGCTCTCGCGCCCGTTCCGCCAAGTCGGCATGACGCTCGATGCTGATCACCTCAGCAGCAAGGTCTGCCAGGAGCGCAGTCAGGTATCCGGAGCCGGTTCCGATCTCGAGCACGCGGTCTTCAGCGCGGAGCTGCAACGCCTCCAGCATGGCGGCAACGATGTACGGCTGTGAAATCGTCTGTCCGCTTCCGATGGGCAGCGGCATGTCGTCGTATGCGTCGTCCCGCAGCGACTCCGGCACGAACTCGTGACGTGGAACTTTCTGCATCGCTTCGAGTACTCGTTCGTCGCGGATCCCACGGCTGCGCAGTTGCAATTCGACCATGGCAATGCGTTGGTTGAGGAATGCGTCCGGCATAGCGTTCAGCGTACGCGCTGCTTCCACTTTACGTCGAAGCCGACAACGCCATATTGGTCACGAACCGCCACGATAGAAAGATTGCGGTTAATGTTGAACTCCGCTTGGATGATCTGCTGCGAGGCCTGCGAGGGGTTGGTGATGTACGTGAGCGTCACCTTGTCTGAGACCTGCTGCTCAACTGTGACGCAAAAGCCGCGGCAGTCGGAGATGCCAACATCCTGCTGCTGGCTGTTGGGATCGATCTTGATGCGGCTCACGCCGAACAATTTTTGGACCCGGCTGCTAAGCGTCGCGTTGAGCGCCTCGCCGAGGATCGCGTTCGAAGCGGTTGTGGTGAAGCTCGAATTCTGCGTGGGCTGCAGCGCGGCATCTTCGCGCGTGCGGCCGAGCGCGAGTAGCGCGATGATGTCACCCGTCGGTAGCGGCGGATCGGAGCGGTAGGTGGTAGTCAATCCTTTTTGCACCGATCCATGGAAGCCGATGGTGATGTCGTAGTCGCGGACGCGCGCCGTGGCTTCGAGATTCAGCACGGGCTCAATCCCCACGGGATTCGTGAACAAAATATCGCCGCGCTCCAGGCTGTATTTCGTGCCGTTCAGGAAGATGTCGCCTTCGACCACATTGACGCGCCCCAGCACGACCGGATTCAACGCGGTGCCGCGGATGCGGAGGTCCGCGTCGCCTGAGACCTTGGCCAGCGAAGTCTGCACCTGCAACTCGGGCGCGGTGGTCACGTGAACGTCGAGATGCAAGTTGTTCATCGGCGAATTCGGCTGCGGCGGCGCCGGCGGCGCGCTGCTGCGCGCAAGATACAGTGCAAAATCGAACCGGGGATTCAATCCGAAGCGGTTGACCGTAACATCGCCCGACAACAGTGAATTCCGAGCGGTCCCTACCAACTTAAGGTCGGCGTTCGCAACCGCACTCACCCCGGGTGGATAGCGCAGGCGTATGTCGTGGCCAGTGGCGGTTAAAGAGAAGTACGGCTGCTTCTCGAGCGTGATGTACCCGCCAAGGTTGAGTTCGCCTCCTCCGGTCTTTGCCACCAGCTTTTCCACTTGGAGGCGGTTCTGGTTGAAAACAAACGCTCCGTTGATCTCGCTCAGTCCGTTCGGCAGATCGATGAGCGATATGCCGGCATTCACGATCTCCACGCGCCCGTTGATGTCGGGAGCATCGATAGTGCCGCCGATGTCCATCGCGGCATTGGTGATGCCGTAAGAAAGAACGTCCGGATCGAAATACTGCAGCAGCTTGAGATTCATCTTTCCGTCGCCACGCAAATGCAGCCGCCGCTCGCCCACGAGTTCCACCGAGCCTTTGGCGGAGAGATCCGTCCCCTCACCCACGATACGAAGCTGCTCCACTTGCACGGTTTGGTTGGCATAAGAGAACCGCAACGGGCCATCGTTACGGAGCTTTACGTTCTCAACCTCTAGCTCGACGCCGCTGAAATCTCCACGCGCAGTCAATAGACGCGGCTGCTTCATGGGTCCTTCGAGCTGCAGGCGCCCAGCAATGCGCGAGTGTCCGGTGACACGGCCACCCATTCTCGCGCGCAGAAAAGGATCGATGTCGAAATTCGCGAAGGTGAGCTCGATCTTCCCCGGCCACTGCTCGCGCATCCGGATGGTTCCATCAGCGTTGAGTGATGCCTGCTGGAAGTGCGACCGCGCGGTCAGCTTAAGATCTGGGCCGTGCGTCTCAGCGTCGGCGTCGAGGTCGCCAGCGGCTTCTCCGTTCACCACCAGGTTGTGCAAATGGAGCTGCGCATTGATCACTGGAGCATCGAGAGTGCCTGATCCCACAGCATGAAAATCGCCCGCTCCGCCGAGCTGCAGTTTCTCCGTCTGCAGCTGCTTGATCGCAGATAGTAGAAAGTCGCTTCCCTTCACGTCGAACCGATAGGCCTTACTGGTGAGGTTGTAAGCGCCATTGCCGCTGACCTGCGGACCGGCAGCCGCTTGCGCGAGGGTGAAACGCGTGACTTGTACTTCTTGTCCGGCCAGAAGAAGGTCCGCGTTGAGGCTCTGGAAGGTTTCTCCGTGGGCGGTGCCGTTGCTGATGCGGATCTTGGTATCGCCATGAAGATCGTTGCGCGTGCCAGAAATCCGCGCGCTCATATTCAGCACGCCGTCGATGGGATAAGAGTAGCCGGCCAGCGACTGCACTTCGGCGATGGTCGCATTGCTCAGGTCGAGCGTCGCTGTGAAACGGGTGCTGGCGGTGAACTTGTATCGGGTGAGCGCGGTAGAGCCGTCGAAACGAAGCTGCGAGCTGCCGCGCTGCAGTACGCCGCGATGCGCCGCCGCTTGCGAACCGGAAATATCAATATCGGCGATCAAACTGTCCCAATGCAGCCGAATCGTTCGAGGCGGAGCTGGATTGTTCGTGCCGGTTGCTGTTAGCGCCGCGTTCGACGAGGCCTCCACAATGGATTCGAAGTTGCGCACATCCAAGTGGCCGGCAACGCGCGGCTGGTTGGTTGTCCCGGTGATCACACCGTTGAATGAGGCTCTGCCGTTGAGGGTCATGGGCAGTTGTGTGTTCCCCATCGACGCCAGCGCAGGCTGGAATTCGCGCAGGTCGGTGGTGTTGAGTGAAATGTCGACGCGCGATCGCGAGCGTCCCAAATCTCCGGCTGCGTTCAGGCGCGTGCCACGGGTGGCGACGGATAGCTGTTGTAGCTTCATCGCCGCGGTTGCCAGGTCGTAGTCCGCACGCAATACGGCGGTGACGGGAATGGCATCCGGCGCGGGCTGCGCAGGAGGCGTGACATCCAGCGCGATCACTGCCCTGGCCTTGGCCGGCGCTCCCGTCCACGAGACATCCACAGTTCCGCCGGCGTTGCCGACGAGTTTCGCCTGCGACGCCTGAGGCGCAATCGCTCGAAAAGCCTGCGCCAGTTCCATGCCATCGATTTTGAAGTGGCCGGAGCCTGTCTGCTGCGCCTTCCTGTTTCCTCGGGCGTCGTTGCCCAATTAAGTATGTTGGCTACGCCGTTGATGGAGCCGCCGAACGCGTGCAGCTGAAGCTTGGAGAATGCGATCTGTTTTGACGTGACAGAAAAATCCGTTCCACCCTGGATCCCGGCCAGATCGAGGGCCGGAGTCTGGTAATGCAGGTTACGCAAGGTCATCTTCCCAGACGACTCAAACGCTTTCAGGTTGTATCGGCCTTGGCCGTCCACCTCGACCGTACCCCCGCGGAATTCGGGCATCCGCAGGATCGAGCCTGCCTGATGTAGATCGAGAAATGCGCGATAGGCGAGTTCAACCTTGGGATCGGCAAAATCTTTCAAGCTGCCGTGCGCGACGAAGTTCGATTCGTCCGACGCCCAGCGCAACGCGCTTACTTCGACCGCAGATGGCCGCAAGCTGAATTCGACGCTGGCGTTCGACAGCACTGGACGAAAGCTCTTGTACTTGGTCTCCAGCCGTCCGACCGCGATCTTGCCGTCGTACTTGTTCCCTTTCGCGTCGTAAGTGATCGTGCTCCTTAACTGCTCGCCCGCCAGATCGAAGGGCATGCGTTGGTCGTTCCATAGAAGCGCGCCGTCATGCAGCTCGAAACGTTCCATGGCCAAACGAAACAGTTCGTCGACCGGTGACCCTTTGTTCTCTCTTTGCACCTTTGGGATCGGCTGATTGGTGCTGCCATCGGCAAACACCATGATATGAATCACCGGGCGCTCGAAGCCCGCATAACGCAGACCGATCTCGCCGCTGAACAGGGCGATGATCTTGATCTGGATCGTCAAATGATGTGCGTGGGCATAAGGCACTTCGCCCACAGGCTCTAGTCCGTGGATGGTGAGGTCGTCGGCCTCGAACTGCAGCTTGGAGAGGTTCCACTTGAACCCCTTGAGTTCGACCCGGCCTCCAGTGATCTCTTCGAGCTTGGCGATCACCTTCATGCGTACACGGTTCGCGAAGCTGTCGCTCAGAGATACAAGCCAGTCGCGATGACGAGTGCAAGAAGCACCGAGCCGATGATGGCCTGCCGCTTGCGATTTTTTGGCGGTCGCGGCTGGTCGTTCTTGCGGAACCACGCCATCAGCGCACCTCCGCAGCTTGCGCCTGCTTGGTCGGTTGCACAGCCTCGACCGAACTTGAAGGAGCCGGAAAGCGGACCTCTGTCTGAGAGCGCAGATTCTTGAGCCAGCTCTCCAGAAGATCGTCCATCTGCTTCTGCGCCAGGATCTCGCGGATGCGAGACTCTACTTGCTTCAACGCAGGTGCAGCCGCCCCGGTCTGCTTCACCTTTGGCACCAGTTCGTCGCGATAGTAGGCTTCGACCGCACCGGGGTCGACGCGAATGGCAGGCCGAAAGCGCGCGTCTATAAATCGAAGCGTGCGCAATTCGATCGCGACATGCTCCGCAAGGTCTTCCTCAGTCAATCCGTGATTCGCCAATGACCTCTGCCACGCCTCGTTGCCGGCGCTAGGCGCGATCTGCTGCCGCACTTCCTGGATGCGCTTCGCGATGTCTGCCGCAGTGGGCTTTTCGAAATTCACCGCGTCCATTTGTTGCTGCAGCAGAAGCTGGTCCAGTAAACGCTCCAGGCCCGACCGCTGCTCAGCGATCGACATCACCCCCAGAGGTTTTGCCGCAAGAAACTGTTCCACCTGGAGTTGCTCAGCAAGTTCACTCTCCATCACCGGCCGGCCATTCACGGTGGCCACGATGCGGTCGATGGTCTCCGCAAAAGGGGCAGCGCCACAAGCAACACCAGCACGTATTGGAGCCGGATACCCATCAGAACGTCTGCCCAATGCTAAAGACGAAATTCCAGTGACCTAGCCGGTCGGCGTGAGCCGGATGATTGAAGGTCGAGACCCTCACCGGAAAATATGGAGGATTCAAGTTATAGCCGAGGTCGAAGCGCACCGGCCCGATAGGCGTAGCGTATCGCAAGCCGGTGCCGATCGCGTGCGACATGTAATTGAAGTCGCAGGGAGCGTTGGTAGTGAAGTTCTGGCAGTTCTGCCTGGAATCCTGCGAAACCTTGAAAAGACCCGGCCACATGTCCTTGGCCGAGGTGAAAACGTTACCCATATCGTGGAAGAGCACGGCGCTCAGGTTCTCGCCAACGAATGGGAACGGAAGAGGCGGAGTTCGTAACTCGATCTGGTTGACGAAGATCGATTCTCCCCCCAGCGGGAAACCGGTCTGCAGGTCGCGCGGACCAGCCTGGTTGAATGCGAATCCGCGTAGTGAATTTCCTCCGCCGGCGAAAAAGCGTTCGGGCAGAGGGATAAAGTTCAAAGTTTGATTCGCCCCCGCAAACGGCTCTGCGATGCCGATGCGTGTCAGGCGCGCGAGCACATATTTCTTTCCCAATACGCGCCGATAGGTCGAGTTTTGAATAAGGAAGCGGGCAAAATTCGCTTCCGAACCGAAGATGCTGTCGGAGATCCCGGTATCAAACGTCGTGAAGCTGCCGTGGTGAGCGTCTAAAGGATCGTCGCGCTTATCGTGGATCCAGGTAAAGCCCGGCGCACCGACGCGCACCGGACGCGATAGCAGGGGGATCAGGTTGGGATCGATTCTCAGGCTGTTAGGATCCACCTTCACCCGGCGATAGGTGAAGCGATAGACTAGCGTTGTAGCCTTGCTCCAGCTCTGCTCCACTTGTGGCGAACCCTCCAGGCGTTCGGAGGTGAACGTATTCACATCACGAGTGGAATCATAAAAGCCAGTCAATGAAAAGCGCAGGTTCTCACGTCCCCACCAGCGCGGCGCGTCGAAGCTGACCAGCGCGCGCTGCTGCAAGCGACCGAATCGCGTCTTCAACGACAACGTTTGGTTGCGTCCGCGAAAATTCAATCGCGTCACATCGAATGAGACGCGCGGCGAGATGCCGGTCCGTCCTTGTGGCAGATTGGCCCCCTGCCCCGTACCGGTCTGGACTTCAAAACCGAGACCATATTTAAAGGTATAACGCTTCGCCTCTTCTACATTCAGCAGAACGTTTTTCTGCGTCATGTCACCTTCCGGGTTTTGGATGGCGATGTTGACGGTATTGAAGATCCCGAGATCGTAGAGCCGCCGTTGCGTTTCCAGCATGTCGTGCTGGCTGAGCGGCTGGCCTTCCCGGACTTGAAGTTCACGCCCGACCACAAAATCTTTGGTATGGTCCAGTCCGGAGACCAGCACCCGATCCACAAAGATCCGTTTCCCTTCGGTGATCCTGTAGGTCACATCCATACGGGGCGGATTGCTGGAAGAGAGCTCATAATCGGCCTCGAAGCGTGCGTCTGGGAAGCCGCGATTCAAGTATTCCGTCAGGATGACATCGCGGTCGCTGGCCACGCTCGCTTCCGAAAATGGCTGCTCCTCTTTGATGTTAGTCAATGCGCGCAGTTCCTCTTCCGAGATGCTCGGGTTCCCTAGGTAGACGAGCTTTGATACCAGGGTCTGCGATCCCTCGTCGATCTGCAAGACGACCCGCATCCGGCCAGCCTCTCCCCGATAATCGTCCTGCACATCGGCCTTGATCTTTACCTGCTGAAAGCCATTGGCGCGATACAGCGCTTCCAAGTTCTGCACATCGCGTGTCAAAAACGATTGACTGAAGCGTCCGTGACGCAGCAAATAATTCGCCGGCTGCACCTGCATGCGCTCGAGTAGTGTCTCGCGATCGAAATACTTGTTTCCCTGCATGTCGATCGCGACCAGCTTGTGTCGCTCACCCCTCTTGATGTCGTAATAGACAAGGCGCTCGTCAGGATCGACCTGCTTCTGCCCGAAATCTACATTGACGTCAAAGTAGCCTTTGGTCTGGAAGTAGTCGCGAATATTCCGGCGGCCTTCGTTGAGCAAGTCGTCGTCGACGGCGTTCTCTTCATAGATGGGGACGTATTTCTTTACGAGTCCCTTGCGCAGGTGCGCTCCTTCTACTTTCACGTCGATCCTGGGACCACGATCGATCCCGAAGACATAATCCAGAGTGTTGCTGTCTTCATGGTAGATGCGCTGCACAACGGCAACCTGCGCTTCCAAACGATCGCGTCGCTGGTATCGCTTGCGAAGACGTTCCAGCGCGCGACGAACATGCGCGGCGCTGACCTGGTCGCCAGTATGTAGCTTAGTGATGTCCGGCAATGCCGGCTGATCGAATCCGGAATCGCCGCGGAAAGTAACTTGCCCCACTTTGGCTAACGCGCCATGCTGTATATGGAAGAAGAGATCGATCTGCTGCGTGCCTGGGTTTCTCTTGTCCGAAGACGTTACCGTGCCGTGGTAGTAGCCGTTGTCCACCAGCAACCGAAGCATGTTTTGTTTCGCCGCGTCGAGCTTGGCTTGCGTGAAGAGCTCACCCAGTTCCATCTTGGTGGCATTGATCAATTGCGTGGCCGTGGGCGCGTGCTGCGGCACACCGTCTACGAAGACGCCATTGACGAAATAATTTTCTTCCGCGACGAACACCAGGGTAACCTCACCGCGCTGGTCCTTTTCCGCCTCGACCTGAATATCTTGAAATCGGCGGGTCGCAAACAATCGCTGAACGCTGGCGCGGATCTTGTGGCGGTCGAGCGGCTCATTCGACTTTTGCGGAAGCTGGGAGACCAGGGAAGAGTCGAACCCGATCGCGCTGCGCACCTTGACCTCGCGAACAGTCAGGCCTTCATAGCGCATCAACGGGGTCCCACTTGCTGGGGGCAGGGTGCCGGCTGCGGGGTCAGGTTTCATGGCAGCCGATGGGGCCGGAGTGAGGGGCGCTTCTTGTCCCGACGCGCCTGCACACGTCGCCAGCAATGCCAGGATGACGATGTGGGCTGCCCTAACCAATCGAATGCCTCGCATGCTTTGTCCGCAAGACGGACGCGTATTTCCGCTGGAATTTGTCAGCAACTCTGTGAGATGAGCTTTCACAGCAACCTTGTTGTATTCAGGCCGTAACAGACTGCTGTAGAGGTCGGCTCTTATAATAAATGCAGCCCTCGCAAGCCATGCCCATCGACGCCAACGAACGGTATTCTCGGCAGGTCCTTTTCCCTGGGATCGGTGCGGCCGGACAAGCCCGACTCCGCGCCGCCCGAGTCGCGATCGTCGGCTGCGGCGCTACAGGTTCAGCAGCCGCGTCTCTCCTCGCGCGCGCCGGAGTAGGGACCCTGCTCTTCCTGGATCGCGATTACGTAGAACCGAGCAATCTGCAGCGTCAATCTCTATTTGACGAATCTGATGCGGCGGAGTCACTCCCCAAAGCTATAGCAGCTCAACGCAAGATCCGCTCGTTCAATGCCGAGGTGAAAGTGGAGGCGCACGCCACCGATCTCACGCCTGCCAACATTTCGCTGCTCGAGGGCTGCGATCTCATCCTGGACGGCACTGACAATTTCGAAACGCGCTTCCTGCTCAATGATTTTTCTGTCAGCAGCGGCGTCCCATGGATCTACACCGCTGCGGTGGGCAGCTACGGTGCAACCATGAACATCATGCCGAGGAAATCTGCTTGTCTGGCATGTCTGTTCCCCGAATCTCCTTCAGGAGCACACGAGACCTGCGAGACTGCCGGTGTTTTGGGTTCAGTGGTCAACTTGATCGTTTCGATCGCAGTAACGGAGGCGATGAAGATGCTGGTGGACGAGCAAAGAAGCCTGCGTCGCACCTTGCTGGGATGGGACGTCTGGGCGAACCATCATTCCGAAGTGGCTGCGGACAAACCGCAATCCGGATGCCGATGCTGCGGTCGGCGTGACTTCGTGCACTTGCGCGGCGAACAGCGCCCGCGCATCACCATGTGTGGCAGGAACTCGGTACAGATCCACGAGCGCGAGCGTCCCATGGATTTCGTCGCCCTGGATCGTTCGCTTCGACCGCACGGCAAGGTGCGGCACACCGATTTCGTATTGAAGTTTTGGCCCGACGACTACGAGATCACTCTTTTTCCGGATGGCCGCGCCATCATCAAGGGCACCACTGACCCCGCAGTGGCCCGCAGCCTCTATGCTCGTTATCTGGGCGCCTGAGCGGCTTCGCCGAGGTCCCCTGCAACTCCGGTTGTGAGTTGCAGGGGTGGTGTTCTGCCCTGAGTAGTGGGCATCCCTGTTTACATAGTGGTAATCAAAGTTCCCAGGCAGTTCGAAGGGGAACGAGTATGGGTTTGCGCACGATATTGATCGCAGCTGGCATCGCGTTGGCCAGCACCTTGGGTCTTGCACAGCGGACATCGACTCCGCCGGCCTCCACAACCACCACCACTGGCGCAACCACTACAGGCGCAGCTACTACGGGCGTGAACAGCGTCAATCCCGCCGCCATACCTGCCGCCGGTGAGAGCAATGTACCGATAGGCATCAATGCCGTTGGCGCGGGAAGCGGGACCAATCCGACGGCAGTGCCCACTGCCATCATTGTGCCAGCTAACAGTACTGGGTTTGTTGGACCATCGCAGGCCAATCCTCTGGTGAGCACGCCGAGCATCACCTTCGTGAATTCAGCCGACGGCAGATCTACGGTGCCGGTAGTGAATTACGGCGGAGGCGCGGGGTTGCCGAATTCGTCTGCTGCCGCGGCCAACGCGGCGAACGCTAACACGGGTTCGGGTCAGACCGCCGACTTGAACCTCGGCAGCGTCAGTTCTATTTCTGAGCTCTATGGTGGTGACAACCGCAGCGTCGCTGAGATCGCGCGGCAATATAAAGCGCGCAAGAACGGCGTGCAGAACGCTCGCGTTTATACCAATGCTGACATTGCTCGTATCCGCCAGGAGGAAGGCGGCAGCTCTTCTGCCGCTCCAGCGAGCGATCAAGCATCGATGCCCGCCTCTGATCAAAGCGCCGAGCAGAGTAATCAAGCGACCACGCCGCAGGTGCAGCAGCCGGCAAACAACCAGAAACCGAGCCCGTTCACACCCAAACAGAAATAAGCAGCTCAGTCACTACAGGGGACGCCATGCGGCGTCCCTTGTTTTTTGGCCGACACACCGGCTTTCTGTTAATCTTCCTTGCTTCATAAAGAGGAACCTTCACTTGTCCACCTCCGCCGGCACTGAAGTTAAGTCCCAACTGCGCAGGGAGCTGAACTTCTGGGACGTGCTGTTCTTCAACATTGCGACCGTCCTTGGTCCGCGATGGATCGCCACTGCGGCGAATTCCGGACCATCCTCGCTCACTATCTGGACCGTCGCTGCGCTGTTTTTCTTCATGCCGACGGCGCTCATCATCGTTGAGCTCTCCACCCGATATCCGACCGAGGGCGGGCTTTATATCTGGGCGAAAGAAGCTTTTGGCGAGTTCCATGGCTTCGTTGCCGGCTGGGCGTACTGGACGTACACCATGTTCTACTTCCCTGGCCTCCTACTGGCGAGCGCGTCCATGGCCGCATACATTGGCGGAGACAAAACCGCTTACCTGCACGACTCGAAGCCTTTCCTGCTCGTCGTGTGCCTGTTGATGCTCGCGGTAGCGGTGATCCTGAATATTGTGGGCCTCAACATCGGCAAGTGGTTGCAGAACGCGGGTGGCGTCGGAACCTATATTCCACTGATGATGCTAGTCGGCATGGGTGCGTTCATCTACATGCACCACGGCTCGCAAACTCCCATCAACTGGTCGAATGTCATCCCTACGAAGAAGAACCTCGATCTCGACACCATGAACTTTTGGGCGAGCATCGCCTTCGCGTTCACCGGGCTGGAGCTGTGTTCCGCGATGAGCGAAGAGGTGAAGAACCCGCAGAAGACGATTCCGCGCGCCATTTACGCCGCGGGAGTCATGATCGCGGCAATCTATATCCTGGGAACGATCGCGGTGATGGTGATGGTGCCGTCGTCGAATGTGGATCCGAAGAGCGGCGTTTTCCAGGCCATTCATGATGGCTCCGCGCTGCTCGGCATCGCCTTCTTCAGTATCATCGCGGCATTGATGGTCACGGTTGGAAATGCCGGCGGCGTGGGCTCAACGGTTGCCGGAATCTCGCGTGTGCCCTTTGTGGTTGGAATCGATAACTACCTGCCGTCCGCATTCGGCAAGATCCATCCCAAGTGGAAGACGCCGTGGGTCTCGATCCTGGTGCAGGCGGTTATCTCGGCAGCGATCCTGTTGGGCTTCGGCATCTCGGAGAAAACTAAAACGGCGTATGGGATCTTGATCAACGCCACCATCATTCTTTATTTCCTGCCGTTCCTTTATATGTACGCGGCGGTGATCAAACTCGCATCCCGGCCGGAAAGAAAATCCGATCCGAACGCGATCTTGATCCCAGGCGGGAAAGCAGGAGTTTGGTTCGTAGGATTGCTGAGCTTCTTTGCGACGGTTGTGGCAATGATCGTATCCGTGTTTCCGCCGGGCGACATTCGGGAATCGGGTCGCGTGGTCTCGTATGAGATCAAGCTTTGCGGAAGCGCGGTTGTTGCCATCGTAATCGGATTGTTACTGTACTGGAGCGCCCGCCGGAAACTAGCCCAAGGCAGTGCGTCCATAGCGCCAAAAAGCTAAAACTTGGGTCCAAGCAACCAAAGTAGGAAAAAAATACTCGATATACATGCAGTCCAGAGCTTTTCCGGCCCCGGAACTAAAACCAGCAATCCTCGGGGGCGCCGAATCGAGCAGCAAAGGCGCACCTAAATTCAGTAGATACAACGGTCCAGCTACTCTGCCGCATCTATAAAGGTGCGGCCTGAATAAGGCTTCCATTGACACAAGCGAAGAAAATTCTCGCCGGCGGAATCACTGAGGCAGAAGCGATCGATCGAGCTAAGCGCGGCGACGCGACCTCTTTCGAAGCGCTGTATGGCCTGCACAAGCGACGTGTGTATTCACTCTGCTTGCGCATGGTGGGCAATACCGCCGAAGCGGAAGACCTGACACAGGAGGCGTTCTTGCAGCTTTACCGCAAGATCGCGACCTTCCGCGGAGAGTCGGCATTCTCCACCTGGCTGCATCGTCTTGCAGTCAACGTCGTGCTGATGCATCTGCGCAAGAAGGGGCTGAACGAGGTCTCGCTCGATGAACAGTTGGAGCCGCAGCAGGAAGACGGCCCCAAGCGCGACATCGGCGCGCGTGACAACAACCTGGCGGGCTCCATCGATCGCGTGAACCTGGAGCGGGCCATCGAAAGTCTGCCGCCGGGATATCGCATCATCTTCGTGCTGCACGACGTTGAAGGGTACGAGCACAACGAGATCGCCGAGATGATGGGCTGTTCCATCGGCAACAGCAAGTCGCAACTGCACAAGGCGCGTATGAAACTGCGTGACCTGCTGCGGTTGAGCAAGGCAACAGAAAAGACACGGCACTAAAGCCGAATCGTCCGCAGATACGTACGGGGAGGATCGGACCAAGCGATACAGGTTTTGTGGAGAGAGAGAAGCACTATGAATTGCCACGAATTTCAAAAGGACCTTCCCGAGATCATCGAGGGTGGCGGCACCGCCGAGCAGAAGCAGCATCTGGCCTCGTGTCCGGTGTGCGCCGATCTGGTCCAAGACCTCAAGTACATCGCCGAACAGGCAAAACTTTTGGTCCCGATGGAAGACCCGTCGCCGCGTGTGTGGGACGGTATCGAACGATCACTCAAACAAGATGGACTCTGGCCGGCCCATGGGGGTCCGGCCAACCCTCGACCCTTTCTAGTGCCGCATCGCGCTCGCCTTGCTTGGCCCATGATGGCGGCCGCTGCGGTGATCCTAGTTGCGATCGTTGCCGGGTTTTATTCCCGCAACAATACGGGAGGGGCGTATTCGGCGGTCCCGCCGCTCTCATCTGCAGGCATGCTCGAGCCCGACGATCAGCAGTTGATCCGCAGCGTCTCTACCCGCGGCGCGACTGCTACCGATTCCTATCGCAAGAATCTGGAAGACGTTAACGCATACATTGCAGACGCAAAAAAATGGGTGGAGGCTCACCCTGACGACGTTGATGCCCGCGAGGCGCTGATGCAGGCTTATCAACAAAAGCAGTTGCTGTATGAGATGGCGACCCAGGATTGGCAATGACGACTGGCAGTGACGATATGACCGCGGCCACGGGAGCGCGGGCCCGCAACGTCGCAGGTGACGGGCGGATGCAGGGAGAGAGAAGATGAAGATCACGAAGATGAGCACCATCTGCTGTGTCGCGCTACTTTCTGTCGCTGCGCTCGCCGCCGACAACAAGAAAGAATTCAAATACACGGTCGGCAACGGCGCCAGCATCAATGTGGTCAATCAATTCGGCACCGTCAATCTCAAGCCCGCATCCGGCAACCAAGTCCTGATCGTCGCCACGACCCACTCCGACAAAGTTGAAGCCGATTGTGACCAGATGGGCAACCGCATTGAAGTGCGAACACACTTCCTTGAAAAAGCCGGCGACGACGATGGCAGGATCGATTACGAGATCCAGGTGCCAAGCGGCGCCACGGTTTCAGCGCAGGTCGCCAGCGGCAATATTCGGGCAGAGCGTTTGAACGGAGACGTTACTCTTCGCGGCGACAGTGCATCTCTCGAAGCACGCGAGATCAATAACGCGCACGTGCATGCTCACACCGTAAGCGGCCCGATCACGCTCGCCAATATCAGCAGCGGTCATGTGGAAGTCGGGACCGGCAGCGGAAAGGTCACCATGAACGATGTGACAGGCCCATCCGTCACCGTGAACACGACCAGCAGCGGCATCGCATACGACGGCGACTTCGGCAACGGCGGCGCCTATCAGTTCTCGTCGCATTCCGGTCCTATCGACGTTGTTCTTCCCTCCAGCTCGTCGGTCGACGTGCGTGCCGAGTCGGTGAATGGCTCGGTGCAGAACGATCTGCCTCTGCAAAAAAAGATGCATTCCGATTTCAAACCTCAAGCCGGAAAGTCGTTCCAGGGGTTTACTAACTCTGGTTCCTCCTCGGTTCAACTCCATTCCTTCAGTGGTACAATCCGCGTCAAGAAGCGCTAAGAGCGCGACTTTCGATTGACGACAGCAAAAGATGAAGAGTTTGCGATGCCGCAATCCGGGCGTCGTGTGATTTTGCTCGTCGGCTTTATGGGCGCCGGCAAGACCAGCGTCGGCAAGCTGCTGGCAAAACGTTTGGGATTACGTTTTGTCGATCTTGACGATCTGATCGTCGCTCGCGAAGGCCGCTCGATCGCGCAGATCTTCGAAGAGGCCGGCGAATCCGGCTTTCGCTCAAGGGAGAGCGCGGCATTGCAGGAATTATTATTCGGCTCAACGTCATCCACCGATGCTGTAGTGGCACTCGGCGGGGGCGCGCTTTCCAGAGCTGACAATCGCGCAGCCATTCAGCGCTCCAACTCGCAGACGATATTCCTCGACGCGCCCATCGAGGAGCTGTTTCAGCGTTGCGTTGCGCAACAGCTGCCGCGGCCGTTGCTCAAGGACTTGAACTCGTTCCGCGAACTCTACCTTTCGCGAGTCCCGCAATATTCTGAAGTCGCCACTCGGATCGAGACCTCCGGCAAAACTGTGGCCCTGGTCTGCGAACACGTGCTTTCCCATCTCCACGACACGAAGGAGAACCAATGATGCGCAACGCAAAGTCTTTTGCTCTCATTTTCTTCATGATCTGCGCTTGTACATTCGCGGCGGCATCGAAAAAGGATAAGGCCACTCCAGCGTCCACTACCGTGGTCGATTCTGGCTCCTTCGGGGTCTTCATCAATGGTAAGCGCGTCGCGACCGAGACTTTCAACGTTGAACAATCAGCCGAGGGCAGCAGCACGAAATCAGAATTTAAGGTGGAGGATGGAAGCCGGCCTCCACTCAGCTCGGAATGGCAGTTGACCAAAACCGGAGACCTTCGTCATTACGAATGGAAAGACGGTACCGGTAAGTCGGAGACTACGGTCGACCCGGCCGACCAGCTGCTCCATCAACAGATCACCGTTGCCACTGAACCGAAGCCCATCACCCGGGAATACATACTGCCAGCCTCCACACCGATCATGGATGATTACGCGTTCGTTCAGCGCGAGGTCCTGACCTGGAGATTTCTGGCAACAGGTTGCGAACGGAGCGACAAAGGCTTGACCTGCAAAGCGCCGAGCCAATACGGGGTGCTCGTCCCCCAGCAGCAGACTTCGCTACCGATCACCATCGAGTTCAAAGGCATGGAAACGGTCACTGTAAAGGGGCAACAAAAAGAGATGGGACGGTTCGACCTGAAGGCGGAAAAGATGGAGTGGCGGATGTGGATGGATGGTTACAAGCTAGTCCGCATCCTTATTCCTGCTGACAACACTGAAGTCGTCCGTGACTAACCAGCGATTCCTGCTGAGGCTTTGTCCGCGCTCGCATTGCGCAAAAACTCTGCTGCCGATTCCGGCAACACCGTATTGATAAACATTCCCGAGCCCAATTCAAAACCTGCTACCCGCGTCAGCCGCGGGATCACACTGATGTACCAGTGGTAATACTTTGCGCCGGCGTTCTCGGCCGAAGCGGTGCGGATGGTGTAGTTGAAGTCGGGATTCTCCAACCCGAAATACAACTTGCCTAACAAGACACGAAGAGTACGTCCGAGATCAGCAAGCTCCTGCTGATTGATCTCGCCAAAGCTCGCCATATGGCGTAGCGGGAAAATGTGCGTTGTAAACGGGGTGGAAGATGCGAAAGGCTCAAGCACCAGGAAGTGATCGGTGACCATCACCACCCGCGTCTTTTCCGCCATCTCCTCACCGTTGACCTGGCAGAAGATACACTCCCCAAATTCGTCGTAATGACGCAGCGCTTCGTACATGCGGTCGCGCACCTGGTGCGAGATCACCGGCGAGGCGATCAGCTGCGAGTGCGGATGCTCCAGACTGGCGCCGGCTGCAGCGCCGTAGTTCTTGAAGATGGTGACCTGGGTGATCCGCGGGTCGCGGCTGATCTCGTCATATCGCTGCTTGTAAACTGTGAGGATCGCAGTCACCTGCTCGTCCGAGAGCAGCGCCGTGGTCATGGAGTGGTCGGGTGTCTCCACGATCACGTCGTGGATCCCTACCCCGTTGATAGTCCGCTTGGAACGTTCGACTTTGCGTGTCGGCTCTCCTTCGCGCGATAGCGCCGCAAATTTGTTTGGCAGGACCTTTACGCGCCAGGTCCCATCCCCGCCATTCATTCGCAGGACTTCGCCGGGGGACATCTGCTCGTTCCCGGGGCAGAACGGACAAGTCGGCGAATACGAGGGCAACGGCTTCACCTCTCGCTTCGTCTTCAACTCTTCCGGGCGCTTGGCACGCTCCGTCGCGATCACGACCCACTCTTTAGTGAAGCGGTTCTGGCGCATCTCGGGCATTGTCTTTCTCCCAGGCGGGGGAGCATACCAAAGTCCCATCAATAGCGCACCCGAACGCTTTTGCGTGCGGGTGCTAAAATTTCCGCACGCATTAATCCATTCATGGCAGACAAAAAGATCCCCGTCGGTATTTTGGGCGCGACCGGAGTCGTAGGTCAGCGCTTTGTGCAGCTATTGCAGCACCATCCTTGGTTTGAGGTGGCATGGCTCGCCGCCAGCGACCGCTCCGCCGGACAGGCCTACAAAGATGCAGTGCGCTGGAAGCTGCGCGCCCCCATTCCTCCCGCTATTGCTGAGATGGTCGTTTCGCCGGCTGCCCCGCAAGGCGCTCCTAAAGTGATTTTTGCGGCCCTCGATGCGGCGATAGCAACGGAAGTGGAACCGCGATTTGCCGCCGCGGGGTGCGCTGTCATCACCAACTCCAGTGCCTTCCGCATGCAGAAGGATGTCCCGCTGATCATTCCTGAAGTGAACCCCACTCACCTGAAATTGATCGATGGGCAATCGTGGCGCAAGGAGTCGGCAGGCTTCATCGTCACTAATTCCAACTGCTCGGCCATGGGACTAGTGCTCGCGCTCGCACCGCTGCAGCACAAGTTTGGTTTGGAAAAAGTCTTCGCCGTCACAATGCAGGCGATCAGCGGTGCTGGTTACCCCGGCGTTGCTTCTCTCGACATCCTCGGAAACGTAATTCCATTTATCGCTCGCGAAGAAGAGAAGATGGAAGAAGAGACCCGCAAGATGCTGGGGTCGCTCAATGGGAGCGGCGTCGTTCCCGGAGATTTTGTTATCAGCACGCAATGCAATCGCGTGGCGGTAGAAGACGGGCACACCGAATCCGTCTCCATCAAATTAAAGAAGAAGGCCAGCGCGGAGGAGATCATCGCTTCGTGGAACGATTTTCGCGGACTTCCGCAGGAGAAGCGCTTCCCTAACGCACCGGAGCAGCCGATCGTCTATATGAGCGCCGTCGATCGTCCGCAGCCCCGGCTCGATGTCGACGCCGGTGCCGGCATGACCGTTTCCATTGGGCGCCTTCGTCCCTGCAATCTTCTCGACTGGAAGTTCACCGTGCTCTCGCACAATGTGATCCGCGGCGCCGCCGGCGCTGCCCTGCTGAATGCCGAGCTTCTTCATTCGCACGGGTACCTGCCGGAATGATCCCGCCTGGAGCGCCGGCATGATCGTGATGAAATTCGGTGGAACCTCGGTCGAGGATGCAGCCGCCATCGATCGTGCCGCAGTTATCGTCCGCGACCGGCTGCCGAAAAGTCCAGTGGTAGTGGTCAGCGCCATGGCCCGTGTGACCGATCAGTTGCTCGCTATGGGACGCGCCGCCGGCAGCGGCGACCGCGACAAAGCTCTCGAACTCTCACGCGCCATTCGCGAGCGCCACTTCGCCACTGCCAGCGATCTGCTTGGAGCGGGCACTTTCACGAAGTTACACTCCGAACTTGAAGCCGATTTCGATGCGCTCGATGAACTGCTCCGCGGCATCGTCGCTGTGGGTGAGATCACCCCCCGGACCTACGACCACATTGCGTCCTTCGGCGAACGGCTCTCCAGCAAACTAGTGACCGACGCCTTCTCCGCCCGTGGTCTCAATGCCACGCACGTCGATTCGCGCGAGTACATCGTCACCGACGCCACCCACACCAAAGCTGTGCCGGATTTTGAAGCGACCAACCAGCGGTTGGCCGAACGCCTAAAGCCGCTCCTTGAGCACAAGCGCGTGCCGGTGATGGGCGGGTTCATCGCTTCCACGCCCGACGGCGTAGTTACCACGATCGGCCGAGGCGGCTCGGATTTTTCTGCTGCAATCATCGGTGCCGGGTTGGACGCCGAGAGCATCGAGATATGGACTGACGTCGACGGCATGAAGACCACGGATCCGCGCATTTGCACCGACGCACACCGAATCAAAGTCATCAGCTTCGACGAGGCTGCCGAGCTCGCTTACTTCGGCGCCAAAGTCCTGCACCCCGCCACCATGCTCCCGGCCGTGCAAAAAAATATTCCTATTTTCGTTTTGAATTCGCGCAATCCGAAGAACGAAGGCACGCGCATCGCCGCGCACGCGCCCTCTAGCAAGAATACGTTCAAGGCCATCGCCGCCAAGACGCGCATCACCATCGTGGACATTGTCGCGGCGCGCATGCTGCTGGCCCATGGCTTTCTCCGCGCTATCTTTGAAGTCTTCGACCGCCACCGCTGCCCCGTCGATATGGTCTCGACGTCGGAAGTCAGCGTCTCCCTTACCATCGATTCCAACGACGCAATCCCGGCAATGGCCGCCGACCTCGCCAAGCTCGGCGATGTAAAGTACGAGGGTCGCAAGGCGATCATCTGCCTGGTGGAGAGAATATTCGCGCCGTCCCGGGGATCGCGGCCAAGGTCTTCGGCGCCATTCCCAACGTGAACGTGCGCATGATCTCGCAGGGCGCGTCCGAGATCAACATCAGCTTCGTAGTCGATGAGGGCGATGTTGTGGATGTCGTGCGGCGTCTGCACGAAAAGTTTTTTGCCGAAGTAGATCCTGAGACCTTCGACTGATGAACCTCTTACTTCTAGGACGTGGGAAGACGGGCTCGCTGGTGGCGGAGGTCGCAGCCGCGCGGGGTCACAAAGTGCGGGTCCTTGGCGGGGACGAAAATGCCGGCGCTGCTGCGTTGAGCAAAGAACTGCTTTCAGAAATTGATTGCGTGATCGATTTCACCACGCCGACTGCCGTTATTCCCAACATCATTGCCTGCACGCAGGCCGGTACCAATATGGTGGTCGGCACCACCGGCTGGTACGACAAGCTGCCCCAAGTGAAGGAACTGGTGCGGCACAGCAAGGCAGGCTTTATCTATGCGTCGAATTTCTCTATTGGCGTGAATGTATTTTTTGAGATCGCCGCAGCCGCTTCAGCCGCGTTGAAGCAGGGATACGCAGCTCGCGTCGTCGAGCGGCATTATGCCCAGAAGAAAGATGCGCCCTCCGGCACGGCGATCACCATCAAAGAGCGGCTGAGTTCACCCGATGTCGAGATAACGTCTATCCGCGAAGGTGAAACGGTCGGACAGCACGTGATCATGCTTGATTCCTCGAACGACACCATGATGCTGGTGCACGACGCGAAATCGCGACGTGGCTTCGCTGAAGGCGCGGTGCTCGCCGCAGAATGGTTACAGGGGAAAAAAGGCTTTCACGAATTCAGCGAAGTTTTGAAGGGCGAATAGATTTCAGTGTGCAGCCGCTCGTGCCAGTAAGCCTGCTTCAGCGGCGATCGCTTCCAGCTTGGCTCTGGTTTCCTTCTTCATTAGCACCATCGGCAAACGGTAGACCTCTTCGATCTTTCCCATCATCGCCAGCACCGCTTTCACCGGCATCGGATTCGATTCGATAAAGTTCGCCTGCATCAACGCGATGAATTTGTTCTGGATCCGCCTCGCCCCCTGCCAGTCGCCCGCAAGAGCTAAGCGCGTCATCTCCGCCATCTCGCGCGGAATCTCGTTCGAGGCGACGGAGATGATTCCCACTCCCCCCAGAGCGATGACCGGCAAAGTGATCGCATCGTCGCCGGAAAAGACGAGAAAACTCTCCGGTACCGAGGCGCAGACTTCGGCGATCTGCGAAATATTTCCGCTGGCTTCTTTCACTCCCGCGATGTTTTTGACCTTCGCCAATCGCACCAGCGTGGCAGGTTCTATGTTCGCTGCAGTACGTCCGGGGACGTTGTAAAGGATGATCGGCTTGTCGATCGCCTCGGCAATGGCTTTGAAGTGTTGGTACTGCCCTTCCTGGGTCGGCTTGTTGTAGTAGGGCGAAGCGGTCAGCACCGCGTGTACGCCTTTCTTCGCAGCTACCGTCTTCGCTTTCTCCACCGCTTCGGCAGTCGCGTTCGAAGTCGCGCCGGCGACGATGGGCGCGCGCCCCCGCCCGATTCAATCACGATATCGATAACGCGTAGCCACTCTTCGCGGGTAAGTGCGGGCGTCTCGCCCGTAGTGCCGCACGGGACAAGAAAATCGATCTTCGACTCGATCTGCCACTCCACAAGTGAGCGCAATGCGGGCTCGTCGATCGAGCCATCTTTCTTGAATGGAGTCACAAGCGCAGTGCCGCAGCCTCGAAGCGTGGTCATGCTCAGAAGGATAAGGAATTCCGCGAAAAAAGTCTTGTCGCGCGTCAGGCCGCCTGCGGGACCGAATCGATGACAGGATCCGTGAACCTCTCCGTGCTTTCCGCTACGATCTCCTGATAAATCTTTAGGTATTCAGTCGCCATGCGCGACGCCGAAAAACGGCGCACCACATGCTCGCGGCACGCCAACGGCATTATGGTCTCTATATTGGCGAGCGATTCTCGGATCCCTTCAAGGTTGTCGGCAATGAACCCGGTCACGCTGTCTTTGACTACCTCGGGGAGTGCACCGCGTCGGAGGGCCACCACCGGCGTCCCGCACGCCATGGCTTCCATCGCCACTAGGCTGCTGGTCTCTTCGGCATAGCTGGTGATCAGCAACGCACGCGCACCAGACAGCAGTTCTAGTTTTTCCGCGCGTACCGGTGGATTAATGAATCTCACATTGCCGCGAGCGAGCCGGGGCGCCAGTTCGCGATCGAAATATTGTCGATGGTAAGAGAATGGATAAACCTGCCCGGCCAATACCAGCGGGATCCCCATGTCGGCCGCTATGTCGCAAGCGAGGTGCGGCGCCTTCTCTTCGCAGATGCGCCCCAGCCAAAGGAGATAATCCTGCTTTGACTCGGAGAACGGAAACTGCTCCGCAACAACTCCGTTCGTGACAACTTCCAACCCTTCGATCCCCGCCACTTGGGAAAAGCGGCGAGCCTGCGAATCGGAGACTCCGTTGAACATCAGGTCATTCGGAACATTCCGCAACGAGCCCTCAGGGTAGTACTCGGGGGGCAGGTGCAGGGTGGCCAGCACGCGGGCCGCCACCGCTCCCGCCTGCTGCCAGAAGCTTCCACTCATGTCGTGCACCAAGTCATAGTCATGATTCGCGAGATGATCCATGATGACGGTCTCGTGCTCGGCTTTGCGGCGCTCGAAATCATCGTTACGTAAGCTTGGCTCTCCCGTAGCAAGCAGTCTGCCCGGAACTACAGAGCCATTCGCCGCGGCGATCATGACCTCATGTCCGCGCGCCGATATCTCGCGCGCCAGCGTGAGCAGCACCTGCTCCGCGCCGCCAGCGATGTCATCTGTTAATGGAAGCAGCGGGTAGGCAATGTAAAGGATCTTCAGCTTTTGGTTCATGCGCTCCGCCGGTCGGCGATGGAATGTGAATGTAGGTATTCGGCAAACGCGGCACAGACGTCGGCGCCGCTGGTCGACCATCCCCAGGCTTCGTAGTTCAACTGCCCAGGGTGCGGCGGATGAAAGTAGTCGTAGCGCTCCGCGGTGAGCGGGCGGAAGCGCTCGAGCGGGGAGGTGAACTGCTTCAGCGTGTCAGCCTGCGAAGAGTAGGCCGCGATCATCTGCTGCTTCTTCTTGATCTCCGTATAGCTCGGCTCGAGGAGTTGCTCGCCCTCGTGAGCGTCCCAGAATTCCTGGTTCCTTTGCCCGCCCAGGTCACGGTGATAGAGCGGCATCTCCCAAGCTGGTATGCGGGTCTCACGTGCGAGCTGGCTCACCAGGAAATTGCAGCAGTCGTGATCAGGATGTCCACCTTCGTAGGCAGAGGTAAGCAGCGCGCGCGGTGAAACCCTGCGAACGATCTCTTGGAGAGATTTTGCCGCCTCTTCCAAATGCCGAAACAGTTCCTGGTCAGGAATGCTCTTTTCGTCGCTATCAGTCAGGAAGGTGAGCTCGTCTGCGTCAACGTAGGCCAATGCGTCGCAGGCTTCCAGTTTGCGCACAGACGCGTAGTGCTCGCGGTTCTGGTATTTGGGCCAGAACTGTCGATCAAGAGGCGCCCCGTCGGTCGCGAAGGCTACCCGAACTTCAAACATGCGTTGCATCAGGCAGCCGCAGCCGATGCTCTCGTCGTCCGGGTGGGCAACGACGAGCAGCGTGTTTTCGAGCAGCGAAGCCAGAGTAGCCATTACCAGAGTCGGATGGCGATTTTCCGTGATGGGTTTGCGCCAATCCGGTTTTTCGTGGCCGTGAGCGTGCTAAGACCCTAAGGTATACTGCCGCTTCCATGAGCGAGCTTGAACAACAGATAACGAAACTCTCTGGAGCGAGTGCGCAAACGCTACGCTCGCCCGAGACGCGCGATATCTTTCTGAAGTTCCGCGACGCGCTGACTGAGGGGAAGATCCGAGCTGCCTCGAAAAGAGATGGCGCGTGGCGAACCCATGAATGGGTAAAGCGCGGCATCTTGCTCGGCTTTCGTATCGGTGAACTGCAGGCATTTAACGACGGAAGCGTTCTTTCATTCGTCGACAAAGACACCTTCCCTGCGCGCCGCCTGAAGATTTCGGATTCCATTCGCGTCGTCCCCGGGGGATCTTCAATACGCGAGGGCGCTTACGTTGCTCCCGGAGTGATTTGCATGCCCCCGATGTACATCAACGTTGGCGCTTATGTAGATGAAGGGGCACTCGTGGATTCGAACGCTCTCGTGGGCTCTTGCGCACAGGTCGGAAAACGGGTTCATATCAGCGCCGCCGCTCAGATCGGGGAGTACTCGAGCCGGTGAATGCATCGCCGGTCATCATCGAAGACGATGTGCTCGTCGGCGGAAACTGCGGCGTGTACGAAGGAACGCGGGTCGGCTCGCGCGCGGTACTCGGAGCAGGAACCATCCTGACGCGCTCCACACCCTTGTATGACTTGGTCAACGAAACAGTGATCCGCGCAAGTAAAGATGCGCCGCTGGTCGTGCCAGCAAACGCGGTCGTGGTTCCCGGCTCGCGCGCGATCACAAAGGGCAAAGCTGCGGAATGGGGGCTCTCACTCTACACGCCCGTGATCGTGAAATACCGCGACGAGAAGACCGATACCGCCATCGAACTCGAGCACCTGTTGCGCTGACCTGAATGAACAAGCACAAAGCCATCGTTCCCTTTCTCGTTTTTGCCGGACTTACCGCATTCCTGTTCCTGCTCGAGAAAAATTGGGGCTTTACTTTCTATCTAGCGCACGCAAGCTATTTCGTCGGCGTTGACTTCGTCTCGCGCGGGCTCGCTGTCTCAGCGCTGGTCTACTACGGATTCAAGCGAAGATCTCTCACTGCCTGGATCGTCGTAGGCATGGTCGTCGGGGCGGAGATCGGACACGACTTTCCGAAGTTCGCGGCCAACCTGCAAGTGCTGAGTGGAATTTTTCTGCGTCTGATCAAGACTATCGTTGCTCCGTTGATCTTCAGCACGCTGGTGGTGGGCATTGCCAGCCACTCTGACCTGAAGCAGGTTGGACGCATGGGCATCAAGGCGCTGCTTTATTTTGAGATCGTCACCACACTCGCGCTTTTCATTGGACTCGGGACCATCAACCTGTCGAAAGCAGGCGTCGGTGTAGCGCCGCCGGCCGATACTTCGTCGGCGTTGAACGTCGTCAACGCACCTCCGCAAAAAGCAAGCGACATCATCTTGCATATTTTTCCGGAGAACATCGCCAAGTCTATCGCTGAAGGACAGGTCTTGCAGATCGTTGTTTTCAGCGCGATCTTCGGGATCGCACTGGCAAGAGTGAGGGAAGAAAAACGGCGCCCGGTCCTGGCATTTTGCGAAAGTCTTTCTGAGACGATGTTCAAGTTCACCAACATCGTCATGCTATTCGCGCCTATTGGCGTCGCGGGCGCGGTCGCCTATACGGTAGGGACAATGGGCTTCGGAGTGCTCGGAAATCTGCTGAAACTCTTGCTCACGCTCTACGCTGCGCTGATCATCTTCGCGGTCTGCGTGCTGCTTCCGATCGCATTGCTGGCGCGGATCCCGCTCAGGCGGTTTCTACGCGCCGTGGCTGAGCCATTCTCTATCGCCTTTGCTACCGCCACTTCTGAAGCAGCCCTTCCCCGAGCACTGGAAAACATGGAAGCATTCGGTGTGCCACGGCAGATCGTCGCCTTCGTTCTGCCCACCGGTTACAGCTTTAATCTCGACGGCAGCACCCTTTATTTGTCTCTTGCAGCTGTTTTTGTGGCGCAAGCGGCGGGGATCCCCCTGAGCTTTGGCCAGCAGCTGCTCATGGTGTTCACCCTCATGCTCACAAGTAAAGGAGTTGCAGGAGTTCCCCGCGCCAGCCTGGTGATCCTGATGGGAACGCTTGATTCTTTCCATCTTCCGGCGTGGCCGGTGCTGGTGATCCTGGGGATCGATCAGTTCATGGACATGGCACGCACCGCGACCAATGTCCTGGGCAACTGCCTGGCTACAGCCGTGATCGCGCGCTGGGAAGGTGAGTCGCTGGAATCGCCAATGGTGAAATCGGCGGAAGGTGTCTAAAAATTGCTCTCGGCTTTAGCGCTCTTCACCTTTTTGAGATCCGTATCCACCGCCGGACCCATGGTAGTGACCATGCGCACGTGCTTCAAGCCGATCTGGAGCAAACCTGGCCGGTCCGGCTTTGCGGCCGCTTCGATGATCTCGTCCACCCGCTCTCCCGGCAGCATTCCGACCGATTCGGTTCCGCCCCATGCTCTTGGCTTTGTAGAGACCCTGATCGGCCAGGAACAACACGTCTTCGAATTTCAGTGTGGCCGGGGACTGCGGGATCCACGGAAACGGCACCCAACCGATGGAGCAGGTGCGAAAGATGAGGTTGCCATCACCGGTATCGAACGGTAGCGAGCCGATCTCGTGCAGGATGCGGTGGGCCAGCACGTCGGCGCCGCTCCGGTCCGCAGACTTGCACACAATGAGAAATTCTTCGCCGCCCCAGCGGACCAGCGTGTCGGAGTGGCGCATGATCTTCTGAAGTCGCTCAGATATCTGAACCAGCAATTGGTCGCCCGCCTGATGACCGAACTTGTCATTCACTTCCTTGAAGCGGTCGAAATCCACTAGGTAGAAAATGAGATCGCGGTGATATGCAGGCTCGCCTTCTTCCACACGCTCGTACGCTCGCACCGCCTGGAAAAGGTCAGAATCGATCATGCTGGTGAAGTAACGTCGGTTGCGCGTTTTGGTGAGCGGATCCGTCAGCGAAGCTTCCTGCAACTCGCGGTTCGCTTCCGCCAGTGCGGCGCTGCGCTCTTCAACTGCGGCTTCCAACCGGCGACGGTCCTTTTCGAGCGAGTGGGTGCGTAATTCGATTGCGCTGCGGCCTACAAAGATCAAGACCAGCAGCATGATCAACCGCGCCCACCATCTTTCCCACCATGCCGGACGGATCGCAAATTTGAAATGTGCCGGGTCACTCCACACGCCGGCGCTGGAGACGCACTTGATCTTCGAAATCGTAATTGCCGGAGGGCAACGCCGGGTAGCGCACCTGGCGCATGTTGGTTTCGAAGTACTCCGATTCCAACCCATTCAGCCGGTACATGCACTGCACCGACGGCGAATCGCGAAAAGTCAGCGAAGCGAACTGCAGGTCGATGCTTTGGTGATAGCTCGCCGCAGGCTCGTTGTCGAGGACCTGTTCGCGCCCTCCCAGGATCGCACTGGTAACGAACAACGGCATCGAAGTGGAAACGCGCCGCGCCATACGTGGATCGAAGCGCGACAGTCCATGACTGGTACCGAGCAGGAACGTTCCGTCCGGCTCTTCCCAGAATCCGGCGGTATCGATGTCGTCCCACAGCAGACCGTCAGCGCGGTTATAGCGCAGGATCGTGCCGTCCTGCGAGATCACCGAGACGCCGTGATCGCCTCCGACCCAAGTGCGCCCTTGCCGATCGCGACCGATCATGAAGCCGTTATCACTCGCCATGCCTTCGGCCTTAGTAAAATGCGAGGTCGAGATGCCTTTGGCCGTGATCTGCAGCCGCGTGACACCGTACGAAGCTTCCTGATAGATCAGCCACACGGTTTGGGAATCTTCCGGCGCGATATCGAGGACTTCGGTCGAGCGCAGTCCATCAGCGACTCCGAAGGTGCGCCACTTTTTACCGTCAAATCGCGCGAGGCCTTTTACGCCCCCGCTCCACAAAATATTTCCGTAAAAACGCAAACCCGATGTGTAGCCGAACATTCCTTTCGGAAGGCGAACATCTTCGAAGACCGGGCTCCCATTCCAACTTACTTTCTTCAATAGTCTCTGCCGCCGATCCAGATCTTGCCGTCGGGTCCGGCGGTTATGGTGCTGGTCTGGAACTGAGGCTTGGGAAGGATGGGTATTTTCGCGCGGAGCGAGCCCGGCAGGATCAAATCGATTCAATCCGCCGGGAACCGAGAGCGCCCAAATTGCGCCGTCCCCTGCCATTGCTATATCGCGCGTTATTCCGCCGGCCAGGCCATCCCGCTCGCTCCATGTGCGCCAGTGGTGCTGGCCTGCTCCCCACATGGCGACGCCGTTGCTCGTTGTGACCCACAGTCGCTGCTGGCGATCGCGAAGCATTCCCCAAACTTCTGAATCGGGCAATCCTTCTTCATCAGTCCATCCCGACCACGCGCGCGGATCGGGCCAGCGGTCGATGCCGGTTCCACTCAACCCGAGCCAGATGGCGCCTTCGCGATCCTGCAATGCCGAGATGATTCCGTTGTTGCTCGCGCCCTGTTTCTTGGTGATGGCCTGCCAGCGTCCGTCAACCTTGCGGAAGAGTCCGAGAACGGTCGGCACCATCAAATGGCCGGATTCGTCGAGCGAGGGCATTCCGGAATCGTTGGCGCTCGGAATATTGATTCCGTCTTCGACGAATCTTCCCGAGCCCGGTTCCAGCCGCAGCAAATGTTTTTGCGTACGCACCCATAGGACAAAATCGGAGTCCATGATGATGGCGACGATGTCCTCATCGGGCAATCCGGAATTTTTGGGGAATATCTCAGGCTTGTATGCCGGCGCACGCATGCGTGCGAGCTGGCGCATACTGCTGAACCATACCGTGCCGTCGGGGGCAATGTAGACATTGCCGGTTCGATCGCCGGGCAAGCCATTGGCTTTATTCCAAATCGTCCAATTCAGGTTGGGGTTTTCCGTATCGATACGAAACAGCCCGCTAGCCGTGGTGACGTAAACCTGATTGCGCGCGTCCACCGCTATCGTCTGTACGCCGACGGGGATCTTCGCCTTTGGGATCGGAATCTGGATTCCATCGCATGCCATCGAATCTGGCGATGCCTTTATTGCGGTCGGCGGCCCAGAGCGCACCGTCGGGCGCGATAAGAAGCTGGTCGATCCAATCTCCCGGCAGTCCTTCTTTGGCGCCGTAAAATTTTACGTTCACTCCATCGAAACGGATGAGCCCAGTCTGCGCCCCAAACCAGAGAAAACCATTGCGGTCCTGCGCCATGGTGTTGACGGTGGCGCTGCCGATACCGAATTGCTCGCCATAATGCTGGAAGGCATAGCGCGGCCTCTCAGGGACGGAGATTCCCCGGCCCAGCCAAAATAACCGGCCAAGACCGCCACGCAAACAGCGGATCGGATTGCTAAAGCGACTTTCAGTATCTTCCTCGGCGAGTCTTCGACGCGAAACCAGACGGCGCGTCCAAAAGACGCCGCAGCTGACGGCCAGAAGAGCCAGAATCCTGGGGGCTAGTGCGGAAAACTATACCTCTCAAAAGCCCAGAAACGGTACTTGGAAGTGCTTTAGTCGCTACTCGTCAATTGGCCGGTAAGGCCGGTTTCCGTCCGCCTTTACGTTCGCAGGAATACTGGATACTGTGTACTGAGTACTGCTTCTTCTTATGCCAGCGGAAAACTTCACGTCATACCCTTGGGCGGACTCGGCGAGTTCGGCATGAACTGCATGGCCATTCGCTGGGCAGACGACATCATCGTCATCGATGCCGGCCTCATGTTCCCCGAGTCCGAGCTGCTCGGCGTGGATATCGTCGTTCCCGACATCACCTACCTCCTCGAGAACCGCGACAAAGTTCGCGGCATCATCCTCACCCACGGACACGAAGACCACATCGGCGGCTTGCCCTGGATCCTGGGCGAGCTGAACGTCCCGGTCTATGGCACCGAGTTCACGCTGGCGCTGCGTCGAAGGCAAGCTCGAAGAGCATGGCCTGCTCGACGACACCGAGATGAACGAGATCCAGGCCGGCGAGCGCTTCACGCTCGGTCCGTTCACCGATCAATCCGATTCAGGTCACGCACAGCCTGGTCGATTGCGTCGCGCTCGCGATTCATACGCCGCTCGGCGTGCTGATCCACACCGGCGACTTCAAAGTCGATCCCACGCCAACCGACAATCGACTCTTCGATCTGCACGCCTTCGCCGAATACGGCAAAGAAGGCGTGCTCGCGCTGTTTCAGGATTCCACCAACGTCGAGCGCCCCGGCTACACGCCCAGCGAGCGCGCCGTGCGCCGCAAGTTTGAAGAAGTCTTTGCCATGGCCGACCGGCGGCTGTTCGTCTCCTGCTTCTCGTCGTCGATCCATCGCATCAAGCTGGCCATGGAGATGGCGTTCTCGCACGACCGCAAGGTCGCGCTCATCGGCCGCTCCATGACCAACTCCACCGAGATCGCGCAGGACCTCGGCTACATCGACATTCCGGAAGGCGTGCTCATCCATCCCGGCCAGATCAAGGATTTTCCGCCGAAAAAAGTCTGCGTCCTGATCAGCGGCACGCAGGGCGAGCCGATGTCTGCGCTCTCGCGCGCCGCGGTGGACAATCACAAACACGCCAAGATCGAGCCCGGCGACACCGTCGTGCTCTCCTCGCGCATCATCCCCGGCAACGAGAAAAGCCATTTACCGCATGATCGATCACCTGTTCCGCCGCGAGGCCAAGGTGATCTACGACGATGGCTCGTCGCCGCCCATCCACGTCAGCGGACACGCCAGCCAGGAAGAACTCAAGCTGATCATCAACCTGGTGAGGCCGCGCTATTTCATTCCCATCCACGGCGAATATCGCCAACTCAGCCGCCACTCCGAACTCGCGGCATCCATGCATGGCGCGGTCGGACAGGTCATGATGATCGAGAGCGGCGAAATCCTCGAGTTCGACGAACTCGGCGCGCGCAAGGCCGGCAGAGTCACCGTGGGCCGCGTCTGCATCGATTCCGGCTCCATCGGCGACGTGGTCGAAGACGTGGTCATCAAAGACCGCCGCCACCTCAGCGAAGACGGCATCGTGCTGCCCATCATCGCGATCAACAAACTGACCGGCGCGGTCGAGAGATCCGCCGGAGATCGTGATGCGCGGCTTCGCCGGCGTCGATGCCGCCAGCGAGAACGGCTTTCTGCAGGAGGCGCGCGAGGTCATCAAGCGCACCCTGGAGCAGTCGAGCAATGAAGAGAAGGCCGACTACGGCGTGATCAAAGAAAAGATCCGCCAGGACCTGAAGCGCTACATCAACAAGAACACGCAGCGCCGGCCGCTGATCATGCCGGTGATCCTAGAGATTCTGACGCTTGAAGCGACCCCAAAAAATTCATTGCTGGCCTCGCGCTCGTGGTGGAAGTCTGTGCCGCCGGTCCGTCCGCCCAGTCGCCATCTCCGCGCCGCTTCCGTCCTCGCGCGCTTCTCCGATCCACATGACGCCGGGCAGACTGGCGAATTTTGAACGCAAATTCGTCGATGAAAAACCATTTTGCTTCGCTGGAGAACACGAACAACTCTGCGGGCGCATCTATTCGCCGCGCGACATCGCGAACGCTCCCGGTATCGTTCTGCTGCACGGAGTGCATGCGCTCGGAATCGAAGAGCCGCGGCTGGTCAGCTTTGCGCGTGCATTATCTGCGAGCGGTGTCAGGGTATTCACCCCTCCCGTAAAAGAGCTTGCGGATTTTCGCATCTCGTCCGCTTCCATCTCAACCATCGGACTCGCGGCGCGGGCGCTGCATCATCAAGTCGGTCGAGGTCCTGTTGGCGTGATCGGATTCAGCTTCGCAGGAGGACTCGCGCTACTTGCCGCCGCCGACCCGCGTTACGCAAACGACATCGGCTTCGTCGCCGCCATCGGCGCGCATGACGATCTGAGTCGCGTCGCCCGCTTCTTCTTCACCGATCAGATCCAGACTATGGACCAAAAACCATTCTGATGCCCGCTCACGAGTACGGCGGAGGCGTCCTCGCCTACTCGAAAGCCGAAAAATTTTTCCCGGCGAAGCTGAGAACGCACGTGCCGCGATTCGCGATTGGCTGAGCGAACAACCGGACCCGTCATGAAATCTTCCCAAGCCAAACTGAGTCGCCGCCGGACGGCTTCGCTTTGAGATGCTGCGTTCCCATCAGTTCGGCGAGTCAGTGACTGACTTCTTGCGCATGGTCGCGGAAAGTCGCCATGAGATGGACGCGGTCTCACCGCATGGACCGCTCTCCGCGCTGAATGCTCGCGTTTACATCCTGCACGGGACAGAGGACAACGTGATCCCCGCCAGCGAAGCCGATTGGCTTGCACCGACATCCCTCCAGCACTGCTGAAGGCCAAAGTGCTGAGTCCCGCCATCGTCCACGTGGAACCGACCCGCACTATCCTGCAAGAGAGAGTCGAGCTGGTGGACTACATTGCCGGAATCTTGTACGAAGCCGGACGGGAATAAAAGACGAGCGTACAATCTCCTGTTCCCCTTATGGTCACTCTTCTCGACATCAAAGCCGCCCAGCAATTGATCAAAGGCGTTGCGGCGCGGACGTTTTTGATCCGCTGTGGCAGCGATGACAGCTTTTTTCTCAAACCGGAATCGTTGCAGCCCATCGGCGCCTTCAAGATCCGCGGCGCCTACAACAAGATTGGCGTCCCTGACCGATGCGGAGCGCAAAAAGGGCGTGATTGCACACCTCCAGCGGCAACCATGCGCAGGGCGTCGCCTATGCCGCGCGCGCTTTGGGCGTCAAAGCCACCATAGTTGTTCCCAGCAACATTCCGCCGGTGAAATTGGAAGCGACGAAGTCATATGGACCTGAGGTCGTACTGGTTGGAAACGCGAGTGACGACCGCATCGCCAAAGCTGAAGAGATTGCCATGCGGATATGGATACATTCCCGTGCCGCCATACAACGACGAAAAAATCATCGCCGGCCAGGGCACCATCGGCCTCGAGATCCTCGAGGACATGAAAGATGTCGAAATGGTTCTTGTCCCCGAGTGAGCGGCGGCGGATTGATCAGCGGCATCGCAGCCGCCATCAAGCAATCGTCGTCTAAAGTAAAAGTGATCGGAGTGGAGCCGGAGCTCGCCGCCGATGCGCAGGAAAGTTTGCGCTCCAAGAAACGTGTGACTGGCCCGCCGAAAAAGTTTCCAGCACTATTGCCGATGGATTACGCGCTAATCCCGTCGGCGAAATACCGTTCCAGCACATCACGCGTTATGTGGATGACATCGTCACCGTCACCGAGAACGAGATCCGCTCTGCCATGCGGCACATCGCGCACACCGCCCGTCTTATCGCGGAGCCGAGCGGTGCGGTTGCGACGGCGGCGCATCTGTTTCATCCCTGGGAGCTGCCTGCATCCAGAAAGCGGTAGCGATCTTGAGCGGCGGAAACGTCACCCCCGAGATGCTTGCCAGCGTGATGTCAGGCGCATAGGAGACGGAATGTTTCGTAGATTTGCCGCAACCATCGTTCTGCTGCTGTCCCTCCCCGCGCTCGCTGCCGATATCGGCGTGCTCATGCGACCGACCCCGCTCTACATCGCGCCGGACACGACTTCGCAGCGCCTCACGATGGCGCAGCGCGGCATTCAAGCAGCCCTGATCGACCGCAATCAGAAATTTCTGCACGTCACTTTGTTGCTGCCCGAGGGCGCACAGATCACCGGGTGGATGCTCGACAAGGGCGCCATCT
>CAVQGF010000030.1:0-44814 GCA_963711965.1 uncultured Acidobacteriota bacterium
GCCGTATCGCGACACCGTAGAAGTACTTCGTCCCAGGCTGAAGGCCGGTCAGTGTCACGTTGTGATCACGTGAGCCGCCGGAGAATTTCTTCTCCTGCGACATATTGTTATGGTCGGTTCCGTACTTGATCGAGCTGGCCGAAACTTTGTCGGTGCTCCAGCGGATCATGGCATGGTCGCCGGCCGCATCGACAGACGGGCCGCTGACCACGTCAATGTCGCCATTCTGATCATCGGCGTCATGGTCGTTGTTGGCTTTGGTGGTTTGTTTGTTCTTGTCATCTTTATCCTGTGCAGATGTGTTCATGGTGCGGGCTACCGACCAGGAACTCAATGCTGCCAGCATGGCAAATAGCGCTAATTTTTTTCGCATACGCAACTCTCCTCAACTTCTGTGTTTTTGTCACAACCTCGTCTAAGGTGTATGAAGTTGTCGTATTTAGTCGGATGCTATTCGTCCCACGCGGGTGGGCGGCAATCGGGCAGCTCTGGATACAGGGATCCGTAGTAGCTGCTGCTCTTGCGAGGCTTGCCTAACTCGGCAGTTTCCGCAACAATGGCGGGCGATGGCTCCGCTTCTTGGTAAGCTTTTATGGATAGGCGTGTCCCTGCTTGGGGCCGCTGCCATTGGGACGATCGCATTACGCACAGGTGAGCCGATCAATGCTCTATGGCTGGTGGTTGCGGCGCTGTGCACCTATGCCGTCGGGTTCCGCTTCTACAGCACCTTCATCGCAGCTAAGATCCTGGCACTCGACGACACACGTGCGACTCCCGCCGAGCGACTTGAAAACGGCCGCGACTTTGTGCGCACCAACAAGTGGGTCGTCTTCGGACATCACTTCGCTGCCATCGCCGGCCCCGGCCCGCTTCTAGGGCCCGTGCTCGCGGCGCAATTCGGATATCTTCCCGGGACGATCTGGATCTTATCGGCGCCGTCCTCGGTGGCTGTGTGCAGGATTTTGTGATCCTCGCATTCTCCGTCCGCCGCGACGGCAAGTCGCTTTGCCAGATGGCGAAAGAGGAGATCGGCAAAGTCGGCGGCTGCGTGCTCTTCGTCGCCGTGCTCAGCATCATTGTCATTCTGCTTTCGGTCGCGGCTCTGGTCGTGGTCAACGCGCTCAAGAACAGTCCTTGGGGGACCTTCACGATCGCGATGACCATTCCCATCGCACTTCTGATGGGGATCTACTTGCGAACATTGCGTCCGGGCAGAGTCCTGGAGACGTCGGCGCTCGGCTTCGTGCTGGTTATGTTGGCGATCGTGGGCGGCCAGTTCGTCGCGCATCACGCCGGCTTGGCGAAGATCTTCACATTGACCGCTCCTCAGCTCGCGGTGGCCATCATCATTTACGGATTCGCTGCATCGGCCGTCCCAGTATGGCTGCTGCTCGCGCCGCGGGATTACCTGAGCACCTTCGTGAAATTGGGCACCATCATCGTGCTGGCGCTCGGCATTCTGGCGCTTCGTCCCACGCTGCAGATGCCGGCGCTCACCCGTTTCGTCGATGGAACAGGCCCCATCTTCGCGGGAAAATTATTTCCCTTCGCGTTCATCACTATTGCTTGCGGCGCCATCAGCGGATTCCATTCGCTGATCTCGAGCGGCACCACTCCCAAACTGATCGCACGTGAATCGCACATTCGCATGGTGGGCTACGGAGGCATGGCGGCGGAATCTTTCGTCGCCATCATGGCGATGATCGCCGCCTGCACGCTGACGCCCGGAGCTTACTTCGCGGTGAATAGTCCGGCAGGCATCGTGGGCACGTTACCCGCGGATGCAACTGCGATGATCTCGTCGTGGAATTTCCCCATTACCGCCGGTGACATGGCGCACTTGGCGCAAAGCGTAGGCGAGGACAAGCTCTTCAACCGGACCGGCGGCGCGCCTGCATTCGCGCTTGGGAATGGCGGAGATATTTTCCAAGCGCGGGGTGGCGAGCGCTTCACCGCCATCTGGTATCACTTCGCCATCATGTTCGAGGCGCTCTTTATTCTTACCGTGCTCGACGCCGGCACGCGCGTCGGCGCGCTTCATGTTGCAAGATGGCCTGGGCCATTGGTGGCCGATGCTGGCGAAAGACCAACTCCTATCCAAGCATCCTGATCACTAGTGGTCTTACCGTCGGTGCCTGGGGTGCTTTTCTTTGGCAGGGAGTGCGCGATCCGCTCGGCGGGATCAATTCGCTATGGCCACTCTTCGGGATCGCGAACCAGTTGCTCGCAATCGTTGCGCTCTGCGTCGCGACCACCATCATCATCAAGTCGGCGCGGGCCCGATTTTCGTGGGTGACGCTCGCGCCGTTAGCGTGGCTGGTCGCGGTAACGTTTGCCGCTTCGTGGCACAAGGTGTTCAATTTAAATCCGCGCATTGGATTCCTCGCGCACGCTGCTGGGTTAGCATCAGGCGCCGTTCCCGCCAAGGCGTGGGAAGTCTCGCGCCTCGTCTTCAATGACCGGCTCGATGCGGCTGTAACAGCGATGTTAGTGGTTCTGGTTGCGTTGATCCTCGCAGAGTCGGCAATGGAATGGTGGCGGTGCTGAGTGGACGCAAGCACGCGATCACGCACGAAGCTCCTTATGTGCAGGCGCAGGCAGCGGGAGTGAGCGGATGAACACCTTAGAAAGTTCGCGACCCTGTTAGTCGCCGTCGTCAAGGAGATCTTCGACGAGAATGCGTACGCCCGTTTTCTTGCTCGCGCATCCCGGGAACCCTCGGCTGCAGCGTATGCTGATTTCATCCAGGAGAAGCACAGCGCGCCCATCCGGCGCTGCTGTTAGGTGAGCATGATCGTACTCGGCATCGATTGCGGCAGCGAGATCACCGGCTACGGCGTGGTCGATGGTGACGGCGAAAGCTTCGCATGGTAGATGCTGGGGCCATCAAGGTTTCATCCAAGAACGGACTACCGTCAAACTTCTGACCATCTTCACTGCGCTGCAAGACGTGATCGACAAGAACCGCCCCGAGTGCGTCGCGATTGAGAATGTCTTCTACGCGGTGAATGCTAAGTCCGCGTTGAAGCTCGGGCACGTCCGCGGCGTAGCCATGCTGGCAGCGTCCTCCGCGGGATGTCGGTTGCCGAATATGCTCCGCTCGCCATCAAGAGTGCAGTGGTCGGGTATGGGAAGGCTGAAAAATCACAGGTGCAGGAGATGATCGCGCGTCTACTCGGACTGAAAGCCAGGCCCGAGCCGCCCGACGTCGCGGATGCACTCGCTATCGCCATCTGCCACATCCATACTGCGGCAACCTTGAAGCGACACGGAGCCTCTCTCCGCTCATGACCCCCTCTCGTCGTCTTCTCGCCATCTTTCTGGTCTCGTGTGTCACCGCCCTCGCGCAGGCTCCCGCTTCAATGCCTACGGTCAGCTTTAACCTCGACGCCGCCATTGTTCCTCCTACTAGACTATTCGATCACCGTAGCTTCCGACGGCAACACAGTCTACGAATCCACCGACACACAGAAAAAAGCGGAAGACGCGCTCGACCCCTACCAGTTGAAGTTCACCATGTCGGAGCCAACGTTGAAAAAGATCTTTCTCGCTCACGGAAGCCGTCAATCATTTCCACGGAGACTTCGCGTTCAAAGGGAAGACGCGCACACGGGCACCAGAACGCTGCGCTACACCGACCAGAATCTCGATCTGAAGCAAACGTACGAGTGGTCGCAGGATCCTTCCATCCAGCAGCTGACTTCCATCTTCGAGGGAATCGCGGCGGTGCAGGAATCCGCACGCCGCCTGAGATTCCTGCGGCGATTCGACAAACTCTCGGTCGATGCCGAGCTGAAGGGTTTGCAGCGGCTTACCGAGGGCGGGTGAGGCCTTCGAGTTGCATACCATTGCGCCCGTGTTACAAAACATAACAAACGATGTAACTCTTTTAAAAGCAGCGCGGGAGCGCGCTCGCTGGCTGCTGGAAAAGGCCAAAAACGAGGCGCCCCCTCCGCCTTCCGAGGCTCAGAAATAGGGGCAACCAGCGGCATCTCTGGAGTACGATTTTCATCTAATACCCCACAGGCAACAACTAGGAGTCTTTATGCTGAAGCGGGGATTGGGCCACACTCTCTTCGTTCTGGCTTTACTCACGTTCTGCGCGGCATCCGCCGCGGCCGACTCGCGCGCGCGTATCGTACGACTGAGTTTCGTCGAAGGCAACGTCCAAATGGATCAGCGCGACGGGCGCGGCTTCCAGAAAGCCTTTCTCAATATGCCTATCGGGCAGGGAACTATCCTGCTGACGCGAGACGAAGGACGCGCCGAGGTCGAGTTCGAGAACGGCTCCACCATCCGCATCGCCCGCGACAGTCAGCTTGAATTCCAGCAACTCGGACTTCGCACAGCAGGAAACAAATTCAGCGCCATCGACATCACCGAAGGCACTGCTTACTTCGACATCAAGAAGAAGAGCGAAGATGAGTTCGTGGTGACGGTGAACGGACAGCAGATCACCGCGCCCAAGGATGCGCGCTTCCGCCTGCGCGCCGGTAAAGACGGCGCGAACCTGGCCGTCTTCAAAGGCGAAATCGACTTCGACACCGGCGGTGGCAAACAGGTTGAAGTCCGCAAGAACGAGAGTATTGAACTCGACGCAAAAGATTCCAACCGTTATTTTCTTTCCCGCGAGATCACAACCGATCCGCTGGATGCGTGGGACCTCGAACGCGAAAAGTATCGCGACCAATATTTTGCAGCCAGTTCTTATGCCTACAACCCAGCCTATTCCTATGGCTATGCGGACCTCGCATATTGGGGATCTATGAAGTCGTCCCGGTGTACCGACGCGTGTGGCGACCATATTTTGTCGGAGCCACCTGGCAGCCCTACGCTGACGGTTCATGGGTTTGGTATCCCGGCGCCGGATACGTTTGGGTCTCCTCCTATCCCTGGGGATGGGCGCCCTATCGCTACGGTTCATGGGTATTCGTCAAAAATCGCGGCTGGTGCTGGCGTCCGGCTGCGACTTATGTCTCGTGGGTCACGGTTCCGGTTTATTACAACGCGCCGCGCATATTTTGCTCCGCCAGTTTTCCCCATCGATCGTCGTCATCATGAACCGATCTTGATCGGCAACGGCGGTCCTGGTCCGGTACACCCCGGCGGTGACGGACGGGTCGCTGGTATCGCGACGATGACCGCGAGCGGGGAAACGGCCGTGGTCAGGGCGGAAAGCGCGAAGCTTTCAACGGTCGCGATGTTCGCCCCCTGCCGCACGAGGATCCGAACGGCTCAGGCGGGGAAAAGGAAGTCTTTAATGGTCCCGACGTTCGTCCGAAGCCGCACGATGATCCTTCCAAGGGTGATGGCCGGGCGGGAAAAAAGAAGTTTTCAACGGTCCTGACGTTCGGCCGAAGCCGCACGACGATCCCAGCAAAGGCAACGATGTAGTTGGGAACAAGGACGGCGGACACGGTCCAGACGTTCAACCCGGCAAGCGCGACGATCTCGACGCTCGCGAAGATGGCGGCGGGAAGAAGCAGGTCTTCGGCGGCCCCGACGTTCGGCCCATGCCGCACGGCAAAGTCGGCAACGATGTCGATCAAGGCGGACGCAAGGAAGCGTTCAACGGTCCTGACGTGCGTCCGATGCCGCATGACAACCCCGGCAACGGGAACGACGTGGATGTTCGCGAACAAGGTGGCGGCAAGCGTCAGGCCTACAGCGGCCCGACGCCCCCCCATCCCGCACGAAAATCCGGCCGGCGATAACTCGGGCCGGCGTGAGGTCTACAGCGGTCCCGATGCGCGCCCGATGCCGCATGTTCAAGGGGGGAATGACAGCGGCCCCTCAAACAGCCGAGGGTATGGTTCCGGCGGTGCGGCTCCGAACGGTGGTAGCGGACCTTCAAATGCCAGCGGCGGTGGCACAGCGCCCAGTGGCGGCGGTGCACCAGTTTACGTTGGGCCATCCGGCGGAGGACACTCAGCCGGTAGCGGTGCCGGTCCTTCATCTGGAGGCGGCAGCAGCGCTCCATCTGGCGGTGGCGGCAGCAGCAGCGCGCCATCAGGAAATGGCGGCGGAGGACACTCCTCTTCCTCCGGCAGTTCCGCGCCAAGGTCCAGCTTCAGCGGCGCCTCATCCACTCGCAGCGGTGGCAACAGCCACGAATCAACGCACAAGCACTGATCAGTGGTAGTAAGAAATTGGGCGGCCAACCAGCCGCCCTTTTCTTTTTGTATGATGCCCGGCATGACCTTCCACACCGAGTACCTCACCTTCAATACCAAGAAGCATCGCGCTTACGTCCACATCACGCCGCAGGTCGAGGCCGCAGTACGCAAGAGCGGCATCAGCGATGGCATCGTCCTGGTCTCCGCCATGCACATCACCGCCGGTGTCTATGTGAACGACAATGAAGACGGCCTGATCGAGGACATCGACGCGTGGCTCGAGCAGCTCGCGCCCTCAGCAGGACTACAAACACCATCGGACCGGCGAGGACAACGGCGACTCACACTTGAAGGCGATCCTGGTGCACCACCAGGTGATCGTGCCGGTCACCGGTGGGAAGTTGGACTTCGGAACCTGGCAACGCATCTTCTACGCCGAATTCGACGGTCAACGCGAGAAGCGCGTGCTGGTGAAAGTGATGGGAGAGTGAGTTTTTCTCTGTGCCTTTGTGCCTCTGTGTCTCTGTGGTAGGTTTTACCGCACTATTACTCCCGCATACCCCACGCAATAACTTTTGTCACCGGACACATCCGCCGACGTCGCGTATTTCACCAGCTCCGCTGAACTTGCGCCCAATTCATTCACTGCTGCCAGCATCGCCACCGCCGGGCCCAATCCGCACATACTGATGTTCTCGCCCAACACGATCTCGTGTAGACCGCGCGCATTACGTGCGAGCAGCGGCGCAATCGCCAGCGGGTCTTTTTCGCGAGTAACAGCATCCGTCGCGTAATGGTTCATGTCGCTGGAAGCGATCACCAGCACGGGCTCGTTCTGCCGCGCGATCACCCGCGCAATGGCCCCTCCAAGTGCACTCAACACATCAAGACGATGCGTGCCGATCGCAATAGGCACGAAGGTGAATCCCGGCTCGAGCACTTGCAGAAAGGGAAGCTCCACCTCAAGCGCGTGTTCGGTGCGGTGTGCCTCAGCATCTTCGGTGAGCAGGTCGAATCCAGCGACTAGCTCCACGGCCAGCGCGCGATCGATCTGCGCCTCGCCCAGCGGAGTCGCCCACGCTCCACGCGACATGATGGCCAGCGGCTCGCCGCGTCCGGTGTGGTTGGGGCAGAGAATGATGAAACGCTGCGGCAATTGCAATCGTCCCAGCACCGCCCCCGCAACGTGGCCTGAGTACATGTAGCCGGCGTGTGGCACCATGCAGCCCATCGCAGCGAGTTTTCCTATTTCTCCGGGAGATAGCTTTCGATAGCGCCGCGCAGCATGTCGGGATTGGCGGGATAGAACTTCCCCGCAACTGCAGGCGGTCGGACGATGGATTGCGCAGCCATGGAAAGTTACTCGCCGCTGTGCGTGAGCTTGCGAAAGACTCCCGCGGTCTTCTCCAGCGGCATCGCCTCGGCGCGCACGTCTTCGCGCAAGCGCAGGCTCTTCAGTGCCGCGCGCACCAGCGCTGGATCGTACTTGCCCTTCAGATTGTTCAGTAGTGTCTTGCGCTTCTGGCTGAAGCTGAGCTTCAGGAATTCGACGAATGCTTCGGTATCGACACCCAATTCCGCAATGCGTGGCGCCATCATCAATCGCAAAACGCTGGAGTGCACTTTGGGGGGAGGCGAGAACGCGCCCGGCGGCAGCGTGAACAGGTTCTCCACTCGCGCGTACATCTGCGCCGTCGCCGAGAGTAATCCGTAGTCACGCGAGCCCGGCTTGGCGGCGATGCGGTCCGCCACCTCGCGCTGCACCATGATCACGATCTCGCTGATCCACTCGTGAAAGCGGAACAGGTGCAGCAGAATGTCGCTGGTGATGTAGTAGGGCAGATTGCCGATCACCTTCGCCTGCTGCGCCTGCGGCAGGTGCAGGATGGGGTCAGGTTTGCGGGCGATCAGGTTGGCGATGTCGACGGTGAGCACGTCGGCTTCGATGATCTCGACGTTCGGCTGCCGAGAAACTTCAGGCTGAGCTGCGCCGCAAGCACGCGGTCGAGCTCAATGGCGATTAGTCTGCCGGTGCGCGCTGCGAGCTTCGAGGTAAGTACCGCCTGCCCGGGACCGATTTCGATCACTGTGGACGAGCGGATATCGCCCAGCGCGGCGACGATCTTCTCCGCCGCTGCTGGGTCGGTGAGGAAGTTCTGCCCCAGCTTGGGGCGCTTCGTCGGACGTGCAGTCGCTCGGGCCATCCCTGATAATCTACTCCAACGTGATGTCCTGGATTTCCAAACTGTGCAAGAGCTCATTCTTGCTGTTTCTATCGGCGACCATCGTTGCCGGCCAGCAATTGGATTTTGTCGCGGCTTTCGACAATACCGACTGGTGGTCTTTAATAAGACCGATTGAACTGGGGCCTCATTTGAAGTGGCAAGACAAGATGCTCAAAGAACGCCTGCAAATTGGCGGCGTGCAGCTAGGCAACGATGAGCAGACCGTGCAAAAGAAACTTGGGGCTGCCGCCGTGGTTGTGCGAGGCGATGCGGCGGTCAGCCGAAAACAGATGTGCTATAAGACCCCGAAAGGCAGTACTTTCTTGATCTTCGAATGGGGAGAAGTCGGATCCAACGTCTATCTTTTTAGGGGTGGCAGGAATTGGAACGGGAAGGAGAAGTGTGTGTCATCGGAGTTTGTCAAACCAGGGCTGAAGTTCACCAATGGATTGAGACTCGGATTGTCGGACGATCAGGTCAGTCGCATTTTGGGTCGGCCATCTCGCCGCAGCGCCACGCGACTACTCTACTTTCTTCAAACAGAAGAGAAGAGGCCCACGGACACTGACGGACCCGTTATGACAACTTACATTGACGCTCGCTTCGATAGCTCGAAACTGAAATATCTGGGCATCGTGACATCGGAAACCTTCTGAGCTCGTTTGACCTCGCCTTTGACTGCATCTAGACTTTTTTGTCTTTTGGGAGACTCCCATGCGCATTACCTTCGCGGCGTCTGAATGTGTTCCATTTGCCAAGACTGGCGGATTGGCCGATGTGGTCGGCGCGCTGCCGCGAGCCCTTGCCGCGCTTGGACACGAAGTTTCGGTCTACCTGCCGCGCTACCGCCAGACCAAGCTTGTCAATCCCAAGACGCTGATCCCCAGCATCACTATTCCCTATGACGACAAGTACCGCTTCTGCTCGCTGCTCGATGGCGGCTCCAAAGACGGGGTGAAGTTTTACTTTATCGAATACCCGTACTTCTATGATCGTGACGGCCTCTACCAGACACCGGCAGGCGACTACAGCGACAACGCCGAGCGTTTCGCTATGTATTCGCGCGCGGTGCTGGAAGCTTCAAAGCAGCTCGGCGTCCCCGACGTTTTCCACTGCCACGACTGGCAGTCGGCGCTGGTTCCAGTGCTGCTGCGCACCCACTACGGTGAAGACCCCCTGCTCAATCACATCCCTACCGTCTTCACCATCCACAACATGGGATACCAGGGCGTCTTCTCTTCCGAAACTCTGCCGCTGCTCACTCTCCCCTGGGACCTCTTCACCATGGACAAGATGGAATTCTTCGGCCGCGTGAATTTCCTGAAGGGTGCGCTGGTCTTCTCCGACTTTGTCACTACGGTGAGCAAGAAATATAGCGAAGAGATTCAGACTACCGAATACGGCTTCGGACTCGAAGGCGTGCTGCGCGCGCGTGCTTCCACCGTGACCGGAATCCTGAATGGAGTGGATTACGACGATTGGAGTCCGGAGAAAGACAAGTTCATCGCCGCCAATTATTCCGCCGCCAGCCTCGACGGCAAGGCGCTCTGCAAGAAAGACATGCTGGAGCAATTTGGCATGAGCGGCGCCGACCCCAAACTACCCATCGTCGGCATCGTCTCGCGCTTCGCTACGCAAAAAGGGTTCGACCTGATCGCGCAGATCGCCGACCGCCTGGTGCGCGAAGAGGTGATCGTCGTCGCTCTTGGTACCGGCGAGAAGGATTACGAAGATCTCTTCCGGCTCCTTGCCAAGCAATTCCCGCGCAAGTTCGGCGTCAAGGTCGGTTTCGATAACACGCTCGCGCACAAGATCGAAGCGGGCTCCGATATGTTCCTGATGCCTTCGCGCTACGAGCCCAGCGGACTGAACCAGATGTACAGCCTGAAGTATGGCACGGTGCCCATCGTTCGCGCCACCGGCGGACTCGACGACACCATTGAGCCATTCGACATCTCCACCGGCCGCGGCACCGGATTCAAGTTCTACGACTATAGCGGCGAAGCCATGCTCTCGACTATCAAGGCCGCGCTCGCGCTCTACAAAGACCAGGCATCGTGGCAGAAGCTGATGAAGAACGGCATGAGCAAAGATTATTCCTGGGGAGTTTCCGCCAAGGAATACGTCCGCGTCTACGAGCGCGTGCGCCAGGCGCGCGCCGCTATCAGCTAGCCGACCGTTTCACTTTCTGAAAATATAAATACAGCGGAATTCCCATCAGGATCAGCGCCAGCCCGATCACCGAATTCCGCAGGTTTTGGAAGAATGTGTAGTAGAGCAGCACTCCCGCGGCTGCGATGAACAGCGTCGGAAATACCGGATATCCCCAAGCGCTGAATGGCCGCTGCAGCTTGCGCGCGCGAAATACAAACACCGTGCTGGTGGCGATCATGTAGAAGAGCCACTCCGAAAAGATCGCCAGGGAAAACAATTCTTTGAAGGCGCCGCCGACCAGCAGAAGAACGATTGCCACGATTGCCTGCACCAGGATCGCCCGCGCTGGGCTCTGGTACTTCGGATTGATTTCGGCTAATTGCGGAAAGAAATTTCTGTCCCGCGCCAGGGCAAACGGAATACGCGCGCCGCTCATGATGGTCCCGTTCAACGTCACGAGCATAGAGAGCGCCATGCCGGCCATCACCAAGCCCGCTCCCCATGCGCCTACGGCTGCGCGCATTGCGTCTGCGGCCGGCACCCCGGAATGCGCGACTGCACTCGGCGGCATGTCATAAAGTACCGCCGCATTCACCGCCATGTAGAGTACGGCGACGGTGGCGACGCCGAATATCAACGAATGCGGGATGCTCCGCTGCGGGTCGCGCATTTCGCCGCCAACCATATTCAAATCGTTCCATCCGTCGTAAGCCCACAGGGCAGCGACCAGCGCTGCCATGAATCCTGCGAAGCCACCCTTGGCTCCCGCGAAGCTCAGCGAGAAATTCCCCCAGGTGCCGGAGGCCGCCGCAAACACCGCCACCACGATGGCCGCGATCATTATTACTTTAAGGATCGTGAAGACGAGCTGGAACTGGCCCGCCTTCCGGATGCCGAGGTAATTCAAATATGAGATCAGGACGCAGCACGCGATACTGACGAGGTGCCCGTAAGAGAGTGAGAACTCGCGTCCGGCGCCGAGCGTCAGGATGAAAAACTTTGTATGCAGGAACGCGAGTGCAGAAAATCCGCTGAGCACGCGGACGATTCCCGAAGTGATGGTCGCGATGGAGGCCGGTTTGGCAACGATGAACCAGGTCCAGCCATAAAGAAATGCCGGGAGTGGTCCGTACGCATCGCGTATGTAAACGTATTCGCCGCCGGCCTCGGGCTTCATCGCCCCCAGTTCGGCGTAGGTCATCGCGCCAAAGATGGAGAGCAGTCCCCCGACGATCCAAGCCAGGTAGACGAGCTTGGCCGTTCCCGCCGCCTGCATCATTTCCGCCGGGACTAAAAAAATGCCGCTGCCGATGATGGTGCCGATCACGATGGCAGTGCCGTGCCACACGTTCAGCTCGCGCGGTAGCTCGCGGGATTGAGTATCCTCAGGCATTGCTGGAAGTTTTCTCACGAACACACAGGCTGGCGAGATATCCGATCGCGAACGTCACAATCGTTCCTAGGGTAACGTACCAGGTCCATGCGACGGTCAGCCCCGTCACTTGTTTTGCCCAGTCGGGCGCAAGCCACAGCCAGAGATTCAGCACGAGTCCACAGATCACCCCGATGAAAGCCCCTCGCGAATTGGCGCGCCGCGTGAGAATACCCAACAGAAATACACCCAGCATTGCCCCATAGGCCACGGAAGCAATCGAAAGGCCAAGCTCCAGCACGCGCCCGCCGCGCCGCGAGAGCAGCGCTAATGCAAATAGAATGACGGCCCAGACGAGGGTAAGAAAGCGCGAGAGCCGCATCCGCTGGCGCTCATCGCCAAGCGGGCGAAGGCGCAAATAAAAGTCCACCATCGAACTGGTAGAGAGGGAATTGAGTGCCGCGCTCAGGTTCGACATCGCCGCCGCGAGCACCGCAGCCACCAGCAATCCGGCAAGTCCTCGCGGCAGTCCGTTAACGATGAAGGCTGGAAAGATGCGGTCGGCCTTGCCAAAATTTACAAGCGGCAGCCGATAGTGCGCGAACAGCGCAATGCCGACGAGAAGAAACAGTGTGAACTGGAATAGGATCGCGACTCCGCTCGCCAGCAGCGCCTTCTTCGACTCGTGCTCGTTCTTGGCTGCAAGCAGCCGCTGCACCATCAGCTGATCGGTGCCATGGCTGGCCATGGTAAGAAACGTTCCGCCAATGATGCCGGCCCAAAATGTATACGGGGTTGATAACGAGAGTGAAAAATCGAAAACGCGGAATTTCTCGGCAGCGATGGCGTGCATTCCCGTCCACCCACCGGGAATTTGGTGGAGCAACATCCCGAGCGCGACCAGCGTTCCTGCAAGATAGATGCAGAGCTGCACCACATCCGTCCAGATGACCGCTGCCAGCCCGCCTTCGAAGGTGTAGAGCAGCGTCATCGCGGTGATGATGGCGATGGAGACGATCTCTCCCTGTCCCAGCGCTATTCCGATCACGATTGAAATGGCGACGACGCGGACGCCTTCCGCCGCGGCTCGTGTCAGCAAAAACAATCCTGCTGTCACCGAGCGCAACCGCGGGCCGAAGCGCCGCTCGATCAGTTCGTAGGCGGTGAACATCTCTCCACGGAAATATTGCGGGATGAAGATGGCGCAGATGATGATCCGCGCCAGCAGATATCCAAATACTAATTGCAGAAATGCGAGATTGCTTTCGTAAGCGAGGCCAGGGACGCTGATGATGGTCAGCGTGCTGGTCTCAGCGGCGACGATAGATAGCGCGATCGCCCACCAGCTGATGCTCTTGTCGGCCAAAAAATAATTGCGCAGCGAGCGCGGCTGGCCGCGAAATCGCAACCCGAACCAGGTGATACCGCACAGGTAAGCCGCCACGATCGCCAGGTCCAGTGGGCTTAGTCCATGTTGGGCAGCGGGCAGAGAAGTCTCCGGAACTGGGTTAGATTATGCGGCACATTTTATCCATTGCTGTTGCTGAATCCGGTGCGGCACGTTGTTTGTTGCACCTGAAGCGTTCTATCGTATGCGAATGCCTTCTTTCCTTGGGATCGATGCCGGTGGCAGCCAGACCACCTGCGCGGTTGGCGATAACGAAGTCGTCCTTGGTCGCGCGCACGGTCCTGCCTGCAAACTTTCCAAGGTCGGAGAAAAACAGGCGAGTGAAGTCCTGCGGTCCCTCATAGAGGAATGTTGCAAAACCGCGGGCATGAAGAGATCCGACATCGAGCACTCTTGCGTTGGACTCGCCGGCATCTCAGGCCCAAAGGTCACCGAGACCATGCGTGCGCTGCTGGGCGATATTGTTGGCGGCGATATCAAAGTCGTCGGCGACATGACCATTGCTCTCGAGGCTGCATTCGGCGGCTCACCGGGCGTGATCGTGATCGCCGGCACCGGCTCTATTGCTTACGGACGCAATCAGCGCGGCGATACCGCGCGCGCCGGCGGATGGGGGCCCACAATCTCCGACGAAGGCTCGGGCGAATGGATAGGACGACAAGCCATCGCCCAGGCTATGCGCTCCTATGACGAAGGTGCGAGCACGCAACTGATCGCCGAGATCCTGGAGATTTGGCGCGTTGCCACCCGCGACGAAATAGCCGCGCGCGCCAATTCCTCGCCTCCGCCGGAGTTTGCGCAATTGTTTCCTGCCGTACTCAAGTCGGCGGCCGCCCACGATAGTCTTTCCAAAGAGATATTGACCAGCGCCGGCATGGAATTGGCACGCCTTGCGCGCATCGTTCTGCGCAAACTTTGGCTCGGGCCGGCGGAGGTCAATGTTCGCGTTTCCGGCGGCGTGATCACCAATTCTCAGCTGGTGCGCGACGCCTTCCAAAACACCTTGCACTCCGAGCGTCCTGATGTCATCGTGACCTTTGAAGCCGTTGAGCCGGTTCTTGGCGCGCTTGCTTTCGCGCGCAAAGCCGGTCTCGCTGCCAAGGCTTAGCGATGTCTGGCAAAACCCATCACAAATCGAGGACGCAGAAGCATGCGCCGAAGACTCTGCCCATCGAAGAGATGGTGCAGGCGCGAGAGCCTGAGGCGTTGAAAGCCGCCGCCGCGCACCCTGGCATGACGGAAGACATCGCGCTTGCTTTCCTCACGCGCCGCGATCTTCCTCCCGCGGCGCTCGAAGCACTCACCAAGAATGGGAGCGCGATGAAGCATCGTCGCGTGCTGGCCGCCATTGTGGCGCATGTGAAAACACCGCGACATGTTTCGCTGCCCATCGCCAGGCACCTTTATACGTTTGAGCTTTTGCAGATCGCGCTCACGCCTGCTGTTCCTGCAGACGTGAAGATGGCGGTGGAAGACGCAATCACGATGCGGCTGGAAAGTATCTCCACCGGCGAGCGGCTGGCCCTCGCGAAGCGCGGATCAACGCGCATTGCAGCGGCTCTGCTTCTCGACAAAGAGCCGGGCGTGATGCAGGCAGCGTTAGTTAATCCGTTCATGACCGAGGTCTGGATCGTGAAGGCCATCATGTCGCAGGACTCCACGCCGGCTCTGGTGGGTGAGGTCTCGCATCACGTGAAGTGGTCGCTGCGCAAAGAGATCCGCATCGCGCTGCTCAAGAACGACAAGACGCCGCTCGGTCGCGTGCTGGCGTTCGCGCAATCCATGTCAGCGCCGGTGCTTAGGGAAGTGCTCGCCACCTCGCGGCTCAACGCGAAAGTAAAAGAGTATTTGACGAAGGAGCTGGAAAATCGGAAGAGCTACCAGCTCAACTCAGGATCTTGAGCGGCGATTCCTGTGCCGGTTCGGGCTGACGAAAGAATTTCAAGATCGCCTCCGCCTGCGGACGCGTCACCACAGCGGAGAGCGCGGTCGCGTCGGCTTCTTTCACCGCTTTCACGCTTCCAAAATGTTGCACCAGCCGTTGCGTGGTGCGCGCACCGATGCCGGGGACATCCATCAGCTCGCTGACGCGGTCGCGCATTTGCCGGCGCTTGCGGTGGAACGTGACCGCGAAGCGGTGCGCCTCGTCGCGAACGATCTGCACCAGATGCAGCACCGGCGAGTGATGGTCGAGGACAATAGGGTCATCCTCCTGCCCATACACGTAAATGATCTCTTCCCGCTTTGCGATTGATGCTAGCGGCTGATTCACGATCTGCAACGATTCCAGCGCCTGCGCTGCGGCGTGCAATTGACCGACGCCTCCATCGATCAGGATCAGGCTTGGCATCTTTTGTTTTTCTTATGGATGCGCGCATAGCGACGCGTGATCACCTCGCGCATGGAAGCGAAATCGTCCACACCTTCCACGGTGCGGATGATGAATTTTCGATAGTCGCGACTTCTTCATCGCGCCGTTCTCCCAAACCACCATGACGCGACCGTTTCGGCCCCTTGGATGTGAGAGATGTCGAAGCACTCGATGCGTTTGGGCAAGCTCCGGCAGCCAAGTGCGTCCTGCAATGATTCCTGAATAGCCTTCGCTGCCGGTTTCAGCACGCGGAAGCGTTGATCGAACGACTGCTTCGCGTTCTGCCCTACCAGGTCGATTAGCGAGCGCTTCTCGCCGCGCTGCGGGACTGCAATCTCCACGCGTGAGCCACGCGTCTCGCCCAGCATCTCCTCGAGCAGTTCGCGGTCTTCGAAGTCCACGGGAACGTAGATCATGCGGGGCACGTATTGCTGACCGATGTAGACCTGCTTCAAAAGACTGGAGAAGAACGTGCCGGCATCAAATTTGCGTTCCTGGAACGATCTCCGGCAGCTCATCCCAAAAGAACTCACGGCGATCGAGGACTTTCCCCCGCGCGGTGTGAAACAGGTTCACTGCCAGCATCTCGTTCTCGAAATGAAAGCCGAACACGTCTGCGTCGTCGCCCTCGGCGGCAGCGATGCGCTGCTTCTCAGAGAGCTGCTCGACCGTCGAAATCAAGTCGCGATACTTCGCGGCGGATTCATACTGTTCTGCGCGCGCGGCTGCCGCCATGCGCTCCCGCAACGATTGCTACAGGTCGGCACGGCGGCCTTCCAGAAACAATTTCACGTCGCGCACTGCCTCGGGTAGCCTCTGGCGTGTCAGCCCTTCAACACAGGGCCCAAGGCAGCGCCCGATGTAGTACTGCAAACACGGCCGGGATGTAAGCGGTCCAGATCGATCGTACACGACGGAATCAGAAACGACGGTGGATCAGATCGACGATCCGTAGGCCAGATTCGTAGGAAAGTATGGGCCGTAGTAGTAGCTGCCGTCTTTTTTCAAACGCCTCGTGACGTAGACACGCGGAAAGCGCTCGCCGGACGTCAGCTTGACGTAGGGGTATGTCTTGTCGTCACGCAGGAGAATGTTGAGCGCGGCTTCTTCTGCTTGATCAGGTTGTTCTCAAGCGCCAGCGCTTCTTTTTCGTTATCGACAACGATGTACTCAACGTCTACCGCTTCGCGCAGCAGCGAACCTGTTTTTGCGTCCCCTAATGCGACACCCTCGACAAAGTACGACCGCACCCGTGCCCGCAGGCTCTTCGCCTTGCCAACATAGATCACCTCTCCCTCGGCGTTCTTGTACAGATAAACCCCGGCCTGGGTGGGGAGAGTCCGTATTTTCTCGTGCAGATCCATAGGCTAACCGATTGGATGAAGGCCGTTGGCGGGCGACTCGTTGTGCTGCCAGGTACTGTAAAAACTCTATAAAAATTCTACCTTGAGCTCTGGACCGCGAGCCAGCATACGCCAAGTCCCCTGTAACCCTATGCAACAGCTAGGGTTACGCCCTTAGTTACGAAAGAGCAATTGGCAGGTGGCGTGCTAACCTTTGGTATGCAGGGTGCGGTGTAATTTCCGACCCCGAGGATTTCAAGGAGCTCTTCTCCCATGTTGAACGCAGCCAATCGCACTCTTGTAGTACTTTTCGCCGGCACCAGCATCTTTTTTCCGCCGGTTGCGCCACCAAAAATTACGTTAAAAAAGAATCCGCCCCGATCGTCGATAAGACGAACGAACTCGACGACCTGACCGCCAAGAACACCCGCGACATCAAGGACACCGACACCCGCGCGCAGAAGGGCATCTCTGACGTGAAGACGAAGGCCGATGCCGCCAACCAGAAGGCGCTCGCTGCCGGCAAGCAGGCCGACGAAGCCCAGGGCATCGCATCGCAGGCTGCACCGGGATCAACGGCTTGGCCGCCACCGTCGCCAACCTCGACAATTATCATCCCGTGGTCGAGACGCCGGTGCACTTCGGTTTGCCCAGGCTGTTCTGACCAAGAAAGCCAAGCTGGCTCTCGACAAGCTGGCTGCCGAACTGCCCAACCAGAAGCATTACGTGGTTGAGGTGCAGGGCGGTGCAGACGCCATTGGCGGCAAAGATGCTAATTACATCCTGAGCGAAAAGCGCGCCGACGTTGTGATCCAGTATCTGGCGCAGAACTACGATATTCCCGCGCACAAGTTTTACGTGATCGGGTTGGGCAAGGACAAACCGGTAGCATCGAATAAGACCGACGGCGGCCGCGCCAAGAACCGACGCGTCGACGTTCGCTTAATGACTAACGAAGTTGCAGACCAGAACGCGCAGGCTCCGGCGGCCCCCAGCACCACCGCCTCAAACCCGCGCTAAGTTTGACTGACGTCCCGCTCCCCCGGGACTTCGCCAAACCGCCTCGTTGAAACTGACGAGGCGGTTCTTTTTTGCGTCTAAAATAGGTATATGAGGTATCTGTTCGCAATCGTTGTGCTGGCCGGCATTTGCTTGGCGCAAACTTCGTCGCAGGACTCCGGGCCGATCACCGTCGGCCCCACTATCCCCAAGAAGACCAAGCCTACAGCTTCAGCTCCGAAACCTGCTCCCACCGACTCGGCTCCAGATGATTCCGCATCTCCCGATGACGGGCCGTACACCGGTCCGGATGGCATAGGGGCACGGAAACCGCCCCTGATCCCGGAACGCCCGGCGTCAGCTCCAGCAAAGACACCAAGGTGAACATCGCACCACCGACCGGCGAGGCGGCCCCCGCAGACGTGCAGGAGATGAAGCCCTACGATCCGCACAAAGCGGATAAAAGCATTGAGGTCGGCGACTACTACTTCAAGCAAAAGAATTATCGCGCCGCAGAAAGCCGCTATCGAGAAGCGCTAGAGTGGAAGCCCGGAGACGCCATAGCGACCTACAAAATGGGCGAGGTGATGGAAAAGATCGGAAACCTGGTGCAAGCACGCCAAAATTACCAGGCCTATTTAAAGATCCTGCCCGATGGTCCACTTTCGAAAGATGCGAAAAAGGCGCTCTCACGTATTGAGGTTGCGCGTAACGGGCAGTAGCTTACCCCTTCTTCAGGAATTTTCCCGATGTCGCGTCCAAGATCACCGTCAATGGGCGCGCCTTCGCGCTCGACGATTCCACGCTTACGATCCAGTGCAGTTGACTGTTCCGTCCGTCGAAACTCAACGCGTAGCGGATGTTGGCATCCTTGTTCTTGGCTAGGAATTCTTTGCCTCCATGTGCCTGTGCGATTTCGTACGCTTTGTCGGAATCGATCTTCAGGTAGTTGAAATCGAATGGACGAGTCGAGGTATTGCTGGCGCTGAATGAATCTTCTGATCCTGGATTGATTCCGGGCGTGGGGGCGTCTTCCGAATTGATCCCTGACCACACGAACGGCTTCATCCCCTGGCGCGAAGGCGACCCGAAGGTTCCGCGCCAAATCCCAGCTTTGCCGTCTTTGCCGGGGAATTCTTTGGTCGGCGTCGATTCGAGGCTCACCGGCATGGCGTCGCGTGCCCAGCCGCGTGCTGCGACGTACATCCTTTGGAAGGCCACGCGACCGGTATCCGCCTTGTTCGCATCTGCGGCCGGTTTGGCCGGTTCAGCGGGCTTCTGTTGCTGTCCAGATGGTTGATTGGAAGAGCAGCCGGTGAGCAGCAGGCCAGCGAACAGTAGCGATGCAAAGCGTTTCATGATGCCTCCGCCGATTAGGATTGCCAAGTGCGCTACAAAAGATGATTATTTTAACCCTACCCATATTAATGGAGCCCAAGATGCACTCCCATGTTCAGCAGACCCGCGAAGCGATCGATCGAGCCACTGACGGTCTCGCAATCGAGCAGTTCACCTGGCATCCCGACGGGAAATGGTGCGCCGCCGAGATTTTGGAGCATCTCGCGCTCGCTTACGGAGGCACCGCCAAAGCGCTGGCGCGAGTGGCAGAAGGCGGCAAAAGCGTTGCGAGCGCGCAATCCTTTAAGCAACGCATTGGAACCTGGGTGGTGACCGGAGGGGAATTCATTCCCGGAGGGCGTAAAGCTCCGGCCGGGGTCACGCCTAAGGGCAGCATGCCGGCTGACCAACTGCTGCCCGCTATTCACAAATATCTTGCCGAGATGGATGACGCCATCAACGCCTGCGAGGCCAAGATCGGTTCGGAGATCAATATTGCCGATCATCCGGTGCTCGGGCCATTGACCGCGACCCAGTGGCGCAAGTTTCACATGGTCCACACCCGCCACCACATGAAACAGATTGTGGCCTTACGCGCGCAGATGAAGAGCGCTCAGTCCAAACCGTGAGCGTGGATCTTGCTGAGTAGCGTCTTATAAGAAATGCCCAGCTTTTCCGCTGCAGCATTTTTATTCCACTTACACTCGCGCAGCACCGATTCCAGTTGGTCGCGCTCACTCGTAGCTGACGAATCTGCTGCTGCGGCTGCCGCACTCGAGCGTTCCACCGGCATGCCGAGATCCTTGGGCGACAGCTCGCGGTCGTTCAATATGGCAGCCCTCTCAATAACATTCTGCAATTCGCGCACATTCCCTGGCCAGCCGTGCGATTTGAGCGCGGCCTTGGCCGCTGCCGAGAGTGCCAGATGTGGCTTGCGCAGTTCGCGCTGAAAACGGTCGAGGAAGTAGTCGGCTAGCACCAACACGTCGTCACCGCGTTCGCGCAGGCTCGGAATGCGCAGCGGGATCACCGCCAATCGGTAATATAGATCCGAACGGAAGCTGCTGTCCTTCACTGCCTGCTCCAGATCCCGATTGGTCGCGGCAATCAGCCGGATATCTACTTTCAGGTCGGCCGACGAACCCAGCCGCTGCACCATTTTGTCTTCGATCACGCGCAACAATTTTCCTTGCACTCCGATGGGCAGCTCGCCGATTTCGTCCAGAAACACTGTGCCGCCGTTCGCCAACTCGAATTTTCCTGCACGCCGCGTATCCGCCCCGGTGAATGCCCCGCGCTCGTGTCCGAAAAGTTCGTTCTCGATCAGCGATTCGGGAAGCGCGGCGCAGTTCAGCGCGATGTACGGCTTGGTCGCGCGTGGACTAAGTTGGTGAATGGCGCGCGCAAACAGCTCTTTGCCCGTGCCACTTTCTCCTAACAAGAGTACAGTCGCATCCGTTGGCGCGATGCGCTGCATCTCCTTCGCCACCGTTTTCATCGCGGGATGGTCGCCCACGATGCGTGGGAATCCGAAGCGCCGCGCGTACTCTTCCTTCAGCACGATGTTTTCTCGCATCAGCTGATTGCGCTCCATGGCGCGTGCTAGCAGATGTTTAAGATGTTCGAGGTCGATCGGCTTCTGGATGAAATCGTAGGCGCCATCCCGCATGGCCGAGACCGCTTCCGCGATGCTTCCGTACGCCGTCATGATCACCACAGGAAGGGCAGGATCGGCATCGACGGCGGTACGCAGAACATCCATACCAGTGCCGGAAGGGAGCTTGAGATCGGTCAGCACGGCCGAGAAATGCTGCTTGCGTAGCGCAGCCATCGCCTCTTCCGCGGTGCCCATCGCCAGCACCGCATATTGCATGCGCTGCAATGCTTTGGTAAGCATTTCGCGCAGCTGAATTTATCTTCGACAAGTAAGATCGATTCCATGCTGATCGCTGACGATTGTACTTTGATAGTCCGTGCGCGCCGCAGCAAAAAGAAAGGCCCTGCTATCGCAGGGCCATGAACTTTCGAGCTGCAGTGCGGCTATTCGGTGGCTGAAGAGGGCAGTCCTGACTTGCGCGACTGCTCCTGTATGTCGTCAAGCTTCTGCTTGGCATCGGCGAGAGCCTGCTGCTTCTGCTTAGTCTCGTCATTGAACTTTCGCTCGCGCTCGGCGAAGGCGGCCGGGTCGCGCAGTTGATTGCCGGCGTCGGCGTAATACGTCGCCTGCTGCAATTTCCATTCTCTCGTCGCGACGTCCAGTTCGCGTTCCAGGCGTGAGATCTCGTCCTTTTGCGCCTGCACATCGGCTTTAAGTTTGTCGGCCGCTTTCTGCGAATCAGCCTCGGAGTTCCCAGCAGCGGCGGGCGTCGTGCTCGACCCCTTGGCCGGAGTCGCAGGTGCCGCCGGTGCCGGCGCGCCGATCACGGTTATGCCGCCACCGGTGGGCATGTTGTCGTTGGTGTAAACCTTCGCCTGGGGTGTCTCAGGCTTGTTGGCGCGCTGCTCGCGCGCTGCATCGCCCAGCGACTGGGCGTTCGCCGAGATCACGATTGCGGACGCGGCGGCGATTGCTGCCAAAACTTTAGATATTTTCATTGGTCATCCTCGGGCAGCCGGGGGGACTGCGCGGATGCGGTGTATTGTACCCCGATTTTAGCCAGCCAAGGGGTACCCAAAAGTCAGTGGAAACCAGTGGGTAAACGGGCAGGGAGGCCCTAGCCATTCGCTCAATTCGGGCCTAGTACTGCGGTTAATACTCCAGAATGCGGTCGAACGCGGTGGTGATCTTCTCCACCGACGGCATGTAGAACTTTTCCAGCGGAGCCGAGAAGGGGATAGCCGGAACGTCTGGCGCGGTCACGCGCAGGATAGGAGCATCGAGGCAATCGAAGGCTTCCTCCGCGATGATGGCGGAAATCTCCGACAGATGCCTAACGTCCGATGGTCCTCGTGGATGATCACGCAGCGGTTCGTCTTCGAAACCGATTGCAGGATGGTCTCTTTATCCAGCGGTGAGAGCGTGCGCAAATCGACCACTTCGACCTCAACGCCTTTTTCGTGCATCTTCTCGGCCGCCTGCAGCGTGAGCTGCAAAGTGTATCCGTAGGAGATGGCAGTCAGGTGCTTGCCTTCGCGGCGAATGGCAGCCTTGCCGATCGGTACGGTGTAGTCTTCGTCTGGCATCTCTTCTTTGATCGAACGATAGAGCTTCTTGTGCTCGAAAAAGATCACAGGATTATCGTCGCGGATCGCCGACTTCAGCAAGCCCTTCGCGTCATATACCGTTCCCGGCGCCAGCACTACCAGTCCGGGCTCGTGGATGAACCACGTGGTATTGGTCTGCGAGTGGTACAGGCCGCCGCCGACTCCGCCGCCATAGCAGATGCGCACCGTCATCGGACAGGTTTGCGTACCCGCGCTGCGATAGCGCAGCTTCGCCGCTTGTTGGGTGATAGCGTCCATCGCAGGTGTGACGAAGTCGGAAAATTGGATCTCCGGCACCGGACGCAGTCCCTGCAGCGCCGAGCCGATCGCCGCACTGATGATCACGCCTTCCGCCAGCGGAGAATCCATCACGCGTTCGGCGCCAAATTCTTCCTGCAGACCTTTGGTGGCTTTGAAAACGCCGCCCATCACGCCCACGTCTTCGCCCAGGATGAACACGCGTTCGTCGCGGCGCATCTCTTCTGCTAGCGCGCTGGTGATCGCGTCAATATATGTGGAAAGTGCCATAGGGTCTTAGGTCTCTCTTTATTTGCTGGCTGGCGACGGTGTGCTGCACGTCCATGCCTTGCGGTTCAATTCGCGTTCGCGGATGCTGAACGAGTACACGTGATCGAGCGCCTCTTCCGGCTCGGGATAGGGCGAGCTCTCGGCGAACTGCACCGCTTCCTCGATCTCCTGATTGATCTTGGTCAGCGTCTCTTCCTTGAATTTGTCGGACCACATGTTGTGTTTAGCAAGATAACGCTCCATCGCAGGAATCGGGTCCTTCGCCTTCCACTCTTCCACTTCTTCCGGCGAGCGGTACTTTGCGGGATCGATCTCCGAATGTCCGTACCAGCGATAAGTCTTGGCCTCGATCAGCGTGGGACCATCGCCGATGCGTGCGCGGTGGATTGCCTCTTGCGCCACTCGATAGACAGCGACCACGTCGTTGCCGTCGACCGTGATGCCAGGGAATCCGTAGGCTTGCGCCTTCACGCTCAGGTCTTCCACTGCAGTCTGCAATTTCACGCTTACCGATTCCGCCCAAAGATTGTTCTGCACCACAAAAACGATCGGCAGCTTGTGCACGCCGGCAAAATTCAGAGCCTCGTGCCAGAAACCCAGGCTCGTCGACCCGTCGCCGGAAAGCGCGACGCAGACGTTGTCCTGCTTCTTCATCTTGTAGGCCAGCGCGACCCCGACTCCGATATTGAGCTGCGCGGCGATGGTAGATGCGGGGGTGATCACGTTCAGCGGAGCGTATCCGCAGTGTGCCGGGCTGGAGCGGCCCTGATCAGGACTGGTCTTGCGGGCATAAAGCTGCGCGAACATGAACTTCAGCGGCGTGCCCTTCATGATGTTCGCGATGAAATCGCGGTGCGCCGGTGCGACGGTGTCTTCCGGCCGCAGGTCGATGGTGCAGCCGACCTCGGTAGCTTCCTGGCCCACGGCGGCATAGTAGTTGCCGGCAAAGCGCCCTTGTTTGAACAACGTACGGGCCTTTTCCTCGACCGTGCGGCACTTCAACATGTAGCTGTAAAGCCGCTTCAGCAGCTCTTCCGGCAGCGGTGCCGCGCCATTCGGGCCGGATTTGGCAGATTTTGTCTGTGCTGGCGCCTGCTGCGGGGCCACAGCCGGGCGGTCTTTCGTCTTAGTAGCCATCCATCATGCTCCGGAACATACTATTGTAACGTAAAGCAAAGTAGCACCGGGATGGCGACGGAATTTCCTCAGCTTTGTGCATATGTTTGTGGAAAAGGACGGAATCCAGCTACAAACCTTTCATGTTTTCGGAAGCTTTCACGCTTTGCACAAGATGATGTGCGAGTCGCTCACAAATAAAGTGTTTCGCCTACTGGTTTGCCCACGATGAAGCTTCGTTTAGACAAATTGATCTTTGATCGCGGACTCGTTCCATCCCGGGAACGCGCACAAGCGCTTATCATCGCAGGAAAAATCCTTGTCGATGAGCAGAAGATCGAGAAGCCCGGCGCGCAAGTCGAATCCGATTCAGTGATCCGCTTGCTGGGAGAAGATCTGCGCTACGTGAGCCGCGGCGGACTCAAGCTCGAAAAGGCGCTTGAACACTGGCGAATCGATGTTGTGGGGAAGACCTGCATCGATATCGGCGCTTCCACCGGCGGCTTTACTGACTGCTTATTGCAGCATGGTGCCGCTCGCGTCATCGCCATCGACACCGGCCGCGGACAGATCGATGCAAACTTGCGCACCGATTCTCGCGTCACTTTGCTCGAGAACACCAACGCGCGCTATCTCACGCGCGGGGAGCTTGGCCTCAATGGCCGCGTTGATTTCGTCGCGATGGACGTAGCGTTCATCTCTGCTACACTCGTCCTCCCCGCAGCGGTTGCTGCAGCCGAACCGCGCGAGACCGTGGTTTTGGTGAAGCCGCAGTTCGAAGTCGGGCGCGAGCGCGTGGGATCCGGTGGAATAGTCCGCGACGTAGCCGACCATGCAGCGGCAGTGCTAAAAGTGCGAGAGACTGTGGAACAGTTGGGCGGCACACAAATCGACGTGATCGACTCGCCCATCACCGGCGTAGAGGGGAATAGGGAATTCCTGCTACACGCGTCTTTTGCCGTAAAAACTTAAAGAAAAAGATGAAAGTCGCCATCATCTCGAAACCAAACCATCCAGAGCTGGCCACGCTCGTTCCGCGCCTGCTTGAGTGGCTGAACGACCACAAATACGAAGTGGCTGTGGATGAAGAGACCGCCCCGTCCGCTAAGGGTGCGAAGTCCGTATCGCGCGACGACATCGCTGCGCAAAAGCCTGACTTCGTGATCGTCCTCGGTGGCGACGGGACTTTACTTGCCGCCGCGCGTGCCGTCGCTCAGGCGAATATCCCACTTCTCGCCGTTAATCTTGGCTCCCTCGGATTCCTGACCGAAGTCGCGCTCTCTGAACTTTTCCCTACGCTCGAATCCATCAAGCAGGATTGCTGCAACCTGGATGTCCGCAACATGCTGCACTGCGAGCTGCTGCGTGCGGGCAAGGCCATCGGTCGCTATGAGGCGCTGAACGACGTGGTCGCCAGCAAGAGCAACATCGCCCGCATGGCCGACTTCGACCTTTCGGTCGATAAGAATTTTGTTTCCAATTACAAAGCCGATGGAGTGATCGTCGCCACGCCTACCGGCTCAACTGCGTACTCCCTCGCCGCCGGCGGCCCCATCGTTGTCCCCGGCGTGGACGCGATCGTCATCACTCCGGTCTCGCCGCACGCGCTCACCAATCGTCCTTTAGTTCTGCGCGGCGATTCTGAGATAGAGATAGTAGTGAAGAATACGCAGGAGGGGGCTTTCCTTACGGTGGATGGTCAGACCGGCGTGGACATCCAGGCCGGCGACCGCATCGTCTGCCGTAAATCGAAATACCAGGTGCGCCTCTTCCGCATGACCCAGCGGACCTTCTTCGACGTCCTGCGCGCTAAGCTGAAGTGGGGCGAGCGCTAGGAACAAAGCAAGGAAACTGTAGTCTCGCCGGTCACCATTCCTAGATTGATGCGTGGCATGCCAGAGTGTCGCTCGATGCTTGTGGCAAGCGGTTCGGAATGGGTTGTGATCCAGAGTTGGGTGTACTTCGATGCTTTCACGATCATCTTCGCAAGGGCATCTATTAAATCAGGGTGCAGGCTCGTTTCCGGCTCGTTCAAGGCCAATAAAGATGGCGGCCTGGGGCTTAAGAGCGCTGAACAAAGACATAAGAAGCGAAGCTGCCCATCGGAGAGTTCCCGCGTTTGTAGGGGCCGCAACAGTCCAGGCATCTGAACCCGGAGATTGAAGATGGTTTCAGTGGCTTCCACCAAGATCGTCGCCCCGCCGAACGCGTTCCGTATAGTCTCGTGAGAAAATCGTCATCCCCTATTTCCAAAATGGTTTGTAAGGCGGCGGCCAAGTCAGAGCCGTCGCGATTCAGGACGGTGGTTTGCACACCGATTTGGGGTTGGCGAAGCGGGGAATCCATATCAGTACGAAACTGATGGTAGAAACGCCAGCTAAGAATCTGGTCGCGCAAGGAGCAAATCTCGGGATATAAGTGTGGATCGATAATTTGCGAAAGCACCGACTCGTGCTTGGATATCTTCAGCGGATATGTGACCATATTTCCTTCCGCATTGCGTAGCCAAGCTGACGGTTCATCGCGTTTCAACATTTCGACGCGGCACTTGCCTTCTGAAGTCCAGATGTATTCTTCTTTAACCCGGGGATCGAGCGTAAACATCGTCCCCAGCGCATGCTCATTCTTGCTTGGTAAGCCGATCTGCAGTTCGTACGAAAAAAGTTCCGCTTCGAACCCCAAAGTAACTCTTTTTGGTGGTCTTTTTCTTCCGTAGCGAACGCGTTCACCTCCAGCCCAGAATATGCTCGGGGTACCCCCCTCTTCAGCGATTGCACGCGAGAGCTGTCCCTGCACTGCACGTCCCAATAGGACCAAAGAGTTATAAAGATTGGATTTTCCGCAACCGTTGGGACCGGTCAGCACATTGATTGGCTGAAGAGGAAGACTAAGCTCGCGAACGGATCGATAGCCCGAAACGTGGATTTGCTTGAGCATCGTTTGAGAAGATAACAGATAGCGCCGGGTGCTAGAGCTCGGCCTTCACCAGATCGGCCATGCGCTCCCGCCGCCTGATCACCTTCACTGACTTCCCATCCACCAGCACCTCTGCCGGACGCGGGTGCGAGTTGTAGTTCGACGCCAGCGACATCCCATAAGCTCCCACATCGCGGATGGCGAGCAGGTCACCCTCTTGCAACTGCGGCAGCCTGCGGTCGTGAGCGAAGAAGTCGCCGCTCTCGCAGATCGGGCCGACTACGTCCACCGTCTCCATGCGGCCAGCACGTCGCGCCACCGGCACGATCTCGTGGTGCGCGCTATACAGCGCGGGGCGGAGCAGGTCGTTCATGCCGGCGTCAACGACTAAAAATCTCTTACGCCCATTCTGCTTGCGGTAAAGGACGCGAGTCAGCAGCACGCCCGCGCGGCCGACCAGCGCACGCCCTGGCTCGAGCAGTAGGTGGTCGCACTCGCCCGCCAGCGGCTTCAAGATGGCCTGCGCGTATTTCTGCGCGATGTCGGCAAAATCGTTGCGCTGGGTTCGGCTGTAATCGATACCCAGTCCGCCCCCGGCGTCCACATAATCGATCTCGTGCCCGTCCTCACGCAGTTGCACCAGCACGCGCCGCACGCGTTTCATCGTCGCGGCAAAAGGACGCATGTCGGTGATTTGCGAGCCGATATGCACGCTGACTCCCGCCACCCACAAACTTCTCTGCGCCGCCGCCTTGCGATAAAGTTCGCGCGCGCGTCGGATGGGAATCCCGAACTTGTGCTCGCGCAATCCGGTGGAGATATAAGGATGCGTCTTGGCGGGAACGTCAGGGTTGACACGGAATGCGACCGGCGCCTTGATGCGAAGATGCGCGGCGCGCGAAGCAAGCAACATCATCTCCGACTCGCTCTCCAGATTGAAGAGCAGGATGCGCGCACGCAGGGCATCGTCCATCTCGTCCGCCGTCTTGCCCACTCCGGAGAAAACGATCTTGCCCTTGCGTTCCGGATCTGCCAGCAGCACCCGCTCCAGCTCGCCGCCCGAGACCACGTCGAAGCCGGCGCCCAGCTTCACCATGGTGCGCAGGATTCCGAGATTCGAATTCGCCTTCACCGAGTAACAAAGCGTGTGCGGCACCTTCGCAAAAGCCCGGTCGAGTACCTGGTAACGTTCGCGGATGGAGCTCGCAGAATAAACGTAGAGCGGCGTGTCATATTGCCGGGCCAGTTGCGCGAGCGAGACGCCCTCGCAATGCAAGACGGGCGTGCTGCCGCGGGGGCGAAAGGGAAGTTGCAGGATCATCGTGCTGAAAGTGCTTTATGCCGGTCGAAAATCGTCATTGATCTTGATCACGACCACGGTTTCGTCGTCGAACAGATCGCAGCCTTGCGAGAATGCGCGCACCGCGTCGAAGATGCAATTGACTATCTCCTGCGCGGAATGTTGATGTTTCTCGGCAACGACCGCTTCGATTCTCTTCCGCCCAAACGTCTCGAACGCCGGATTGGTAGCATCGCTGATACCGTCGCTAAAGAACACGAACACATCGCCTGGAGACACGTGCAGATCGAGTTCATCGAAAGTCGCATCCTCGAACGGGCCCAGTGGCAGTCCAGTCGCCTGCACGATCTCGGTCTGCCCCGAATGGCTGTAGATGGGTCGCGGCAACCCGGAGTTCGCGATCCGTAGCGTGCCGTTCGCGCCGTCCCATACCGCGTAGATCATCGAAATGTATTGCGCGCTGATGGGCCGCTCGCTCAGAGCAGTGTTGACCAACGTCAGCATCTCCGCAGGCGAGGGCTCCCCGTCGGCGGCCGAGCGGAGTATGCCCGCCACCAGCGCGGCGTAGAGGCTGCCGGAGCGCCTTTGCCGCTCACATCGCCGATCATGATGGCGGTCGAGTCGCCGGAATATTGCAGGAACTCGTACATATCGCCGCCGATGGTCCGCGCCGGAGTGAAACGCGCGGCAACTTCGGCACCTCGAAGCGTCGGCAGCACCTGCGGCAGCAGACGTAACTGGATCTCGCGGGCCATGTCAAATCGTTTTCCAGGCGCGCTTCTTGCCTGGCGATGCGTTCGTAGAGCGCGCATTCTCGATGGCGATCGCGAGTTGCGCCGCCAGCGTGGTCATCGTGCGCATGTGATCTTCGGTGAAGTAATTGCGCCGCGTGTGCTCCATGTCGAGCACGCCGATCACCGCGCCTTTGTAGATGAGCGGAACGCACAGCTCCAGTTCGTCTCCGGATTCGCTGATGATGTACCGCGGATCTTTGCTGACATCGGGCACCAGCACCGGCTCGCTTCAGTTGCGCCGCACGCCGACCAGCCCGCGTCCCACTGGAATATCGTGCTTCAGATGGATGTTCTCCTTGAAGCGCATACGAGAAGCGATGCACTAACTATTCTCCGCTGTCGATCGAGCAGCAGGATGCAGAACATCTGGTAGTCGATGATCCGCGTCAGCAGTTCGCGCGATCGCTCTGCAGTAGCTCGTCAACGTTCAGAATGGATGTCAGCTCGCGGCTGATCTCGTTCAGCAGCGTCAGGTCTGCGCCTGCCGCGAGACCCGCGTGTAGAGCCGCGCATTCTCGAGCCTGCAGCAATGCGCGATGCAAACAAGTGTCAGCAGCCGGCGATGTTCTTCGGTGAAATATCCGCGCCTGCGCGCTTCAATGTCGATCACGCCGATCACTTTGTTCTTAACGATCAGCGGCACCGCCAACTCGGACCGTACCGCTGCAATGCGCTTGATGTAATTGAGTTCTGCTCGGCGGCAACGTCGTTGACCAGCACGGCTTCGCGTGACTTGCCGCGCGACCGGTGACGCCCTCGCCAACTTTCACCCGCATTCGTTCCGCAACCTCCGGCGGATGGCCGATCTGGAAGCGAATGCGCAGCTCCTGCGTTTTCTCGTTCAGCAGCAGGATGGCGAAAATTTCGTAATCGATGACCCTTCGCACCAGTTCGGCGGTGCGCTGCAGAAGGGTATCCAGGTCGAGCGTAGTGTTGACCACGTCCGCTACTTCGACCAGAAATTCGTCGAGATGGAACGGTGCAGTCACGGATTGGGTCGCGCTCGGATTCATGGGCTTTGATTCAATTTCAATCATAGCAGCCATTTCTGAGGGTTCCGCCGTAGCTTCAGCGATTGGTTAATAGAGTATTTCGGCGGGATGAATGCGAGTTTAACCGCGCAGTTCGTGAATGATCTGCACCGCCGCGCTGGTGCCTATACGGTTCGCGCCCGCGGCGACCATTGCGGCCACATCGGCGGCCCTGCGAATGCCTCCGGAAGCTTTCACGCCGGCACGATCGCCCACCACGCCGCGCATCAACGCGACATCGTCCGCCGTCGCTCCGCCGCCGAACCATCCGGTGGAGGTCTTAACGAAGTCAGCGCCGCCGAGAAGCGAGAGCTCGCAGGCCAGGATACTTTTCTTCCACCGTGAGCAGGCCGGCCTCGATGATCACTTTCAGCACAGCGCCGCCACCGTGCGCGATCTCTGTGACTCCGCGGATATCTAACTGCCCGCGGATTGCGGTCGCCGGACTTGAGCGCCCCATTGTTGATCACCATGTCGATCTCTTGTGCGCCGGCGCGCAGCACCTCTTCCGCTTCGAAGCGTTTCGCTGACGTGAGGGAAGCGCCTAGGGGAAGCCTATCGGCGTTCCGACCTTTACGCCGCTGCTGTGAAGATTCGACGGGCCGTACACGATCCTCTATCACCTGCGCCGGCCGCACACGCAGCGGCTCGCACACGCCGCGCACGGCTGGGCCGCGCCCGATGCCGCGCCCGAGCGCGCGCTCGCGAAGCGCCACTACCGGACCGGCGAGCTCGCGCGCGCAGGGCGGCCCGCAGATCGACGCGCGCGTCCCGCTCCTGTTCAACGCGGACGTGATCGCCGGCGTCGCGTTTCCGACCGCGCCGGATCCGGTCTACATCGCCGACGGCGACGCCGATCAGCTCGATCTACATCCATCAGCGGCGGCGGCACGCTGCGCTCGCTCGCTCGGCGACGTGGCGTTCGCGCAGGGCGACTACGTGTTCGTGCCGCGCGGCCTGCTCCACCGCTTCATCCCGACCGGCGCCGCAGCACTGGTTCTGGTTCTCGCTGACCGGCGGCGCTGCACATGCCGAAGCAGTGGCGCAACGAGGTCGGCCAGCTCCGCATGGACGCGCCGTACTCGCAGCGCGACTTCAAGCGCCCGCAGTGCACCGCGCCGCTCGACGAGGGCATCCGCGAGCTCGTCGTGCGCCGCGCCGGCACGTGGCACGGCTTCACGCTGACGACTCGCCGCTCGACGTCGTCGGCTGGGACGGCACGGTGTATCCGTGGGCGTTCCCGATCCTCGCGTTCCAGCCGCGCGTGGCGTCGGTGCACCTGCCGCCGACGTGGCACGGCACGTTCGCCGCGCGCGGCGCGCTGATGTGCAGCTTCGTGCCGCGGCCGGTCGACTTCCAGCCCGAAGCGATCCCGTGCCCGTACCCGCAAGCTCGCACGCACTGCGACGAGATCATCTTCTACTGCGAGGGCAACTTCACGTCGCGCAAGGGCGTCGGGCCGGGCAGCATCTCGCACCACCCGATGGGCGTGCCGCACGGCCCGCATCCGGGCAGCTACGAGAAGCTCGATCGGCACGACGCACACCGACGAGCTCGCGGTGATGGTCGACTGTTCAAGCCGCTGCACGCGACGCGCGGCGGCGCTCGGCAATCGAGGACGCCGGCTATCAGGACTCGTTTCATCTAGTGGCGCATGGCGCTGCACGAACGACGACCAGCGCCGATCGCCGAACCGCGCGCAGCAGCGCGCGCGTCGATTCGTCGGTCGAGCCGGCCGGTCGTCGTCGAACCGCTCGTGCGCGCGCGGGACAGCACCTCGGGCTGGCGCCAGGACACGGCGCGTCGCTGTAGACGAGCATCTGGCGCAGGTGGAGCCTGCGCGCGGATCGTGCCGCTCATCCCGCTGGCCGCGCCGACGATGCGCGACCGGCTTGCCGCGCATCGGCGAGGTCGCCGGCGGGCGCGACACCCAGTCGAGCGCGTTCTTGAGGCCGCCGGGGATCGATGTAGTTGTACTCGGGCACGCGCGATCACGACGCCGTCGGCCGCGGCGATCGCGGCCTTGAGCGCAGTCGACCGGCTGGCGGATCAGCGAGATCGCTGTTGAAGATCGGCAGCTCGATCGAGCCGTCGACAGCGCGAGCGTCGTGCCCGTCGGGCAGCACCGTCGCCGAGCGCGTCGCAGCAGGGCGCGATTCATGCGACGCCTTGCGCAGGCTGCCGCAGATCCCGGCAGACGCGACGCATGCGCCGACCCGTGGATCGTCGAGGGGTGTGTGTCGGCGATCGGCGGGCACGGATCGCAGGCATCGCCGCACTGCGTCGCCGTCCTCGTTCGCCTGGGACGGATTCGCTCGCCGGGCAGTTGTCGCGATGCGCGGCCGAGATGCCGTCGTGGTCGTCATCGGCCGGCGCTCCGGCGATCCGGCGCTCGCATCGCTCGGCGATGCGCGTCGCACCGCCGGATGAAGCCGTCGGGCACGCAGAAGCTACCGCCGTTGAACGAGACGCACGTCTGTCCGCGCGGGCAGCTCGGGTCGGCCAGATCGCAGGGGAGTCCCGTCGCCGGGCTCGGCGCATAGCATCCCGCGAGGAGCAACCACGACAGCGTCGACCGCACACCCACTGGTCTCACGGTTTGTGGCGCTCGACGAAGGCCGCGAAGCCGCGCCGAACTTCTCGAGCAGCGCGCGCGTCGACTCGTCGGTGAGGCGGCCGTCGGCGTCGAAGCGCTCCTGCGCGCGCGGGATCAGCACCTCGGGCTGGTTCAGGCACGGCGCGTCGCTGAACACGAGCATCTGTCGCAGGTGTGTCTGCGCCCGGATCGTCCCGCTCATGCCGGTCGCCGCGCCGACCAGCCCGACCGGCTTGCCGCGCATCGGTGACGGTCGCGGGCGGACGCGAGACCCAGTCGAGCGCGTTCTTGAGGCCGCCCGGGATGCTGTAGTTGTACTCGGGCACCGCGAACACCACGCCGTCGGCGGCGCGCGATGCGCCTCCTTGAGCTGCGATGACGCCCGCCGGATCGGCGAGGTCGCTGTTGAAGATCGGGAGGTCGAGAGCCTCGAGGATCTGCGAGCGTCGAGCCAGCGGGCAGGGCCTCGCCGACCGCGACGAGCAGCGCACGGTTGAGCGACGGCCTTGCGCAGGCTGCCGCAGATGCCCGACGAGCGCGACCACCATCGCGCGCGACACGTAACCGTAACTGCGCCGGCGGCGCGCGTATACTAGGCATGGGTATGTTCTTCACCTCAAGAAGCCCCGCATGCCTCGCCCCGAGAGGCGCTGCCGGGCCGGCAGACGCCGATGCGGGTCGGGCGACACGCACTTCGTCAACGGTCACCGCATCGTCGCCGCCGTTCCCCGAGGGCATGGAGCAGGCGATGTTCGGGATGGGCTGCTTCTGGGGCGCCGAGCGCAAGTTCTGGCAGACGCCGGGCGTGTACTCGACGGCCGTCGGCTACGCCGGCGGCTTCACGCCGAACCCGACGTACGAGGAGGTCTGCTCCGGGCAGACCGGCCACAACGAGGTCGTGCTCGTGATCTACGACCCGACGCAGGTCAGCTACGAGAAGCTGCTCGCGCGTGTTCTGGGAGAGCCACGATCCGACGCAGGGCATGCGCCAGGGCAACGACGCCGGCACGCAGTACCGCTCGGGCATCTACACGTTCGACGCCGCGCAGCAGGCGGCCGCCGAGGCGTCGCAAGGCGATGTACCAGGCAGCGGCTCGCGGCCGCGGGCCACGGCGCGATCACGACCGAGATCGTCGACGCGCCCGACGTTCTACTACGCCGAGGACTATCACCAGCAGTACCTCGGCAAGAACCCGGGCGGCTACTGCGGGCTCGGCGGCACCGGCGTGAGCTGTCCGATCGGCCTCGCGTGGCGCTACGCGCGTCGACGTACACCGGCTACTGCCGTCGATACGGCCGCGCGTCGAGTACGACCGCGGCCATGATGAGGGCGCGCTGCGATGCGCTGTGCCGCGCTGCGCGCTGTGCGGCGTGCGGCGGAAGCACGCGCGCCGATGCGCGGTGCCGATGCGCGGCTCGAGGGCTTCGACCAGCCCGACATCGTGTGCCCGGGCGGTCCGACGTGCGCGACGCGCCGGCGACGGCGTGCTGAAGGTCGGCGTCGGCAAGCGCACGTACACGCCGCAGAACTTCGAGACGTACACCGACGAGAACAACGATCGTCAGTGGCAGACGACCGAGCCGTACACCGACCTCAACGGCAACGGCAAGTTCGACGGCGTGTGGCTGTTCGGCGGCGGCCGCGCGGCCGAGGGCGTGACGACCGACGTCGAGGTGCGCGCGATGGCGTTCGTCGAGGGCGACATGACGGTCGTCGATCGTCGTACATCGATTGCGTCGGCATGCTCGCCGGCGACATGGACAGCGATCCGCAACGACCCGCTGCTCGCCGGCCTCGACATCGATCACATCATGATCGGCGCGACCCACGCGCACGACGCGCCCGACACGGTCGGCCTCTGGGGCCCGACGGTCGGCGTCACCGGCCGCGAGCACGTTCGTGATCGACGCGCTCTACGACGCAGGCCGCCGCGGCGATCAAGGAGGCGGTCGACGACCGCGCAGCCGGCGCAGATGGTGATCGCGTCGACGAAGCTGCATCAACGATCCGACGAACCCGATGAGCCGCACCGACGACTGGAACAAGGACATCCGCGATCCGATCATCTTCGATCCGACGCTCACGATCGCGCGCTTCGTCGAAGGTCGAGCGATCCGAGCGAGACGATCGGCACGCTCGTCAACTGGGCCGACCATCCCGAGGTCGCGCACTTCGACGACACCGTGCCCGCGACGATCACCGCGCACTATCCGCACTGGCTGCGCGAGCACATCGAGAACGGCGTGCTCGCGAGCCGAGACGCAAGTACGCCGACGACCGACCTCGCCGGCCTCGGCGGCATCACGGTGTTCGTGCAGGGCGCGCTCGGCGGCCAGATCGGCTCGCTGCGCGGCACGCATCCGCCGGGCCCCGGCGGCGTCGCCGGTCACCGACGACGAGTCGCACGCGATGGATCAGGCGATCGGCACGAACGCCGCCGCGCGCGCGCTGACCGCGCTGCGCGACGACCGGCGAGATCGTCGAGCGACCTGCCGCTCTCGGTCAAGAGCGCGACGTTCAACGCGCGCATCGACAACACGCTGCTTCCACGTCGCGTTCCTCGTCGCATCTGCTCGGCCCGCACGACGCTCGTCGGCTACGACCCGGACGAGCCGATCGACGACGGGCAACGCGCCGTGGCTGCCGCTGCGCGCGACGTACCTGCAGATCGGCCCGCTCGGCATCGTCACCGCGCCGGGCGAGCTCCACCCCGAGCTGTGGGTCGGCGGCTACGACGGCTCGTGGAGCTGGGGCTGGCCGCTGCTCAACGACACGTCGACGACGGCAACCCGAGCCGAACCTGCCGCGACTTCGACGAGGCGCCGCAGCCGCCGTACATGCGCGACCTCGTGCTCGCGCAAGCCGGCGTGCAGCTACCCGGTGCTCGCCGGGCTCGCCGAGGACTACATCGGCTACATCGTGCCCGCGTACAACTACGTGCTCATCGAACGACCCGTACATCGACGAGGCCGAGGGCGATCACTACGAAGAGGTCTACTCGCTCGGCCCGCTCGTCGAGCAGCACGCGGTCCACCCGATCCTGGAGCTGCTGAAGTACCGCTCGAACTGGACAACTAGTACGCTTCGACTTAGACAACTTTCCGTCGCCGAACCGCGAGAGATCCACTCGATCCCGAGGGATGGTTTCAACTAACGCGTCAACGCGAGCTCGAATGGCGTGCGTCGCCCGCTCTCGTCGTCTTCGACGACGAAAGTTGAAAGCGTCACCGCGGGTCCTGCAATTCCACCCAGTTGCAGACCGGAACGTTGTCCAAGTTGAAACCGTCCCTCAGGGCCGCTAGTTTGGGCTGCTGGACGGCGAGCAGGTAGCCGAAGCGGATCGTCGCGCCCTTCGCAGCGATGCTGGCCTCGGTCAGGTTCTCGTCTGGTCGTCATCTGCTGTTCTGCACCGGTGTCGTGCTCGCCGATCACGGCGCACTGCGTTTGCGCGGCTTCGATCTTGAGGGCTGCGCGGTACAGGCTCGCCGGATCGAAGAGCATGTCGACGATGTCCTGCGCCGTGCCGTTGCCGGTATTCCAGCCACGAGGCGGTCCATGCCGCCGATCCGCGAGCTTCCGCACGTCACAGTCGTGACGCCAGCCGGACGGCGATCGATCGCGACGACCTGCGCAGCGTTCTACTGGCGCGGTTGCCGACCAATCGACGCGCCAGCGCGAGAGCACTGCGATGTGGCTCGAGACGAGCGGCAGCGCCGTCGTCAGCGTCACGGTCGTCGTCGGCGAGCCGGGCGTCGCGATCGCTTCGCCGCCCTGGAACGTCCAGCCGGCGGACGCGGTGAAGCCCATCGGCAGCGCGACCTGTTGAAGCCGTCGAACACGACGATTTTGTCGCCCTTGGTCGACGGATCCGGATCGCACGGGCTGTCGACACCATCGCCATCGGGATCGGGCGACGCCGGCGGCGCGGCGATCGGGCACTCATCGCAGATGTCGCCGAAACCGTCGAGGTCCTCGTCGTACTGGCCGCCGTCCATGTGCTGAAGAAGTCGCGGCTGTTCATGATCCCGTCCCGTCATCATCGCCGTCGGGATCGACGCAGATCGCGCCGTCGGGCGCGGTCAGATTGCAGACGCCCGACGCGCACGGCTTCGTCGCGCTGCACGGGTCGCCGAAGTCGTCGCCACCGCCGCACGCCGAGGAGAGGAGGGTGAGGGCGAACAGCCAGCGCATCGGGTCACGACACCGATGGCGCGCATCGCCTGGAACATCGAAGTCGCCTGCATCGCGGCCACCCCCGGCTCCGACCTCGAGGACGCGGTGCCCGACGTGTTCGGAGTCACGGAGCGCACGCTCGGCTTCGAGGACGCGGACGAGCGCCCGCATGGCACCGGAGCTGGTCGCCGCGCAGATCCGGACTGGTACGTGGTGCTGGATGTCGGCTGCCGCCTCGCGGCGAGCCCGGACTACGCGATTGAGGCGTCTGCGAAGGGCGACGCGTTCATCTTCCGCATCGCTGATCCGGCGACCGAGCTGTACTGGCGCAATGGCAAGCCGCAGAAGGTGCGCGAGAATATTCGCGACGAGACGGCCGCGTGGGCGCAGATGAAGGAGCGCACCGGCCACACGTACGACGACCTGTTCGGCAATCGCATCGAGCTCATTGGGGCCAGCGGCGTCATCGCCGGCAGGTCCTGCGACGAACGTCTGCTGCGTGCGGCGCCGCCGTGACGTGCGCCGGCTTGCAGTACGACCTTGAGCAGTCTGCATGTTCTCCTGCAGGCGCTGCTGGAACGTCGGGTCGCATGATGTCGCCGGTGATCGGGATCGCGCAGACCGAGTAGTCGCCGGCGACGAGCTCGTCGAACTCGGCGTCGGCTTGCCGGCGCCGAACCAGAACTTCATGCCCTGGCCACGCCGCCTGGCAAGGAAGCCGTCGGTGAGCTGCTTCGCGTTCGTGCACCGCGACGGTGCCGCGCGAACAGGAACACCTGCGCGGCGTCGACCTTGTTGCCCGGCAGCGGCTTGACCGTCGACGGCGAGCGTGATCGTGCCGACCGGGATGTCGATCGTCGACCGTGCGTCTGCTTGCCGGCGGTGACCTGCACGGTCGCGCTCGTCGACTTCAGCGACATCAGCCCTTCTGCTGCATCGCGTTGAGCACGTGCGTGCCCTCGGCGACCTTCGGCAGCGTGAACGTGCCGTCGGCGTCGGTCTGCGCGATCGCGACCTGCGCGCCGCCGCCCTTCGTCGTGTCGGTGATCGTGACGCCGCGCCTGCGGCTCGCCCTTCTGCGTGACCTTGCCGGTGATCGAGCCGAAGCCGCGCAGCGCGAGCGTGATCGGCGGCGGATCGTCGGTGCCCTCGGGGACCTGCGATCGGCGATCGAGCGGCCGCGTGTCGGGATGCTCGGCCATCGACGTGTCGTCGCCTTCTGCGGATGCCGATGATCGCGAAGTCGCCGTCCTGATCGGTCGTCGTCGATGCGCGATGCCGCGCCATCTCCTCGAAGTTCGTCCGAGCTGATCGTCGGCGCCCTGCCATCGAGAACAGCATCTCGCCGACCTTGACCTTCGCGCCCGGCGACCGGCGTGCCGCTCGCGTCGACGACCTTGCCGGTGAGCTTGCGGCCGCGCGTCACGGTGATCGTGCCGAGGTCGGTCGTCTTGCCGGGCTCGACTTCGACGTCGTGCTTCGATGAGCTCGCGCGAACTCGGGGCCGCAGACCGTGACGTCGTAGCTGCCGGGCGTCGAGCGTCCTTGAGCGTGAACGCGCCGTCGCGTCGGCCGGCGTCGCCGGCTGATAGCCGAGCTGGACGTTCGCGAGCTTCGGCGCCGCGCCGCCGTCGAGCGCGATCTTGCCGACGAGCTCGCCGGGCGCCGGCAGCGTGATGCTTCACGTTCTTGTCGCCGGTCTTCGCCGGCGTGCCCTGCTGGCCCCAGCCGCGCATCGCCGCCGCTCGAGCGCGCGCGGCCCACAGCCGATACGCGCCGTCGGGCAGGCCGTGGATCGCGAACTCGCCGGCGCCGTCGGTCGTCGCCGACGACATGCCGGCGAGCGCGAGGCCTCGGTCGACGCGCCGCCGAGGAAGTCGGGGAACGCGTTGACCTGGACCTCGGGGACCGGCTGGCCGGTCTCGTCGACGACGACGCCGGCGATCGTGCCGGCTGACGTCGAGCACGAGCTTGAGGTCGCGCTTCGCCGGCTTCGGTCGCGAGATCGACGTCGACGAGCTTGCTCGCCGCGGCGTCGGACTCGGCGCGCGCCTGGAGCTTGCTGCGCGCGCAGGCCCGCGCAGCTCGAACGCGCCCTTGCCTTGTCGGTCGTCGCCTGGCGCGACCGCGCCATCGCCCATCGCGCTGCGCCCTCGCCGCGCGACGCGCACGGTCGCGTACGGCACGCGGCTTGCCGTCGCGTGTCGACGACCGTGCCGCGATCGACGCCGCCCGCCTTCATCGTGATCTCGATGCCGGTGACCGGCGCGTCGCGCGACGGTGACCGGCGGCGACTCGCGCCGGCGCGTGCTCGCCGTCGATCGCCGACAGCACGTGGCTGCCGGGCGCGAGCGCGGCGAACGTGAACTCGCCCTTGTCGTCGGTCGTCGACCGGTCGCCGCCGCCGCCGAGCGCCCACAGCACGCCGTCGCTCGTCGATGACCTGCGCCTTCGCGATCGGCTTGCCGGCCTCGTCGATGACGCGGCCCGATCACCGCGAAGCCCTTGTGCAGCGTGACCGTGAGCGTTGCCGGTCGCGCCCGCCGAGCCGACCTGGCGTGAACGACGTCGCCGGCGCGTAGCCGGTCGCGCTCGACCTCGACGGCGACCCAGCCGGGCCGCACCGGCGTGAGCGTCGCGGTGCCGTTCGTCGTCGGTCTTGCGCGCTGCGCTCGCCGACGTCGGCGAGCTTGACGTCGGCGTCTGCGATCGGCTGCCTGTCGTCGTCGGTGACCGTGACGTCGAGCTTCGCGCCCTCGGCGAGCCGGATCACGACCGGATCGCTGTTCGCGGTCAGCTTGTACGTCGACCGGCCCGCCGACCAGCTCGCCGCTCGTCGCGGTCAGCGTCGTACGTCGCGGCCGACGAGCTTGTCGAACGACGAACGTGCCGTCGTCCTCGCGTCTTCGCCGGTGCGCGGCGGCACGACTCGAAGCCACACGATCGCGCCGCCGACGCCGGCGCCGCCCTCGGTCGAGCACCTGGCCCTCGAGCCGCAGCGGGCCCTCGGGATCGAGATCGACGCGCCCACTCGCGCTGCGTCGGCGTCGGTGCCGTCGGCGATCTCGCAGATCGACCTTCGCGCCGGCTCGACGGCGCTCGGCGGCGGCGCCGCCGCACGTCGCCGCGGCTCGTGCCGATGGCGCAACGAACAGCACGACGGCGATCGCGACGATCAGGACGGCAATGCCGCACCGACGAGCTTGCGGTTCATGAGGCCTCGCTTCGACGCCGGAGCGCGCTCCCGCATCGCGCGACCAGGCTAAGACTCGTGTCTGCCGCGCCAGATGCGACGCGCGTGCGACACCGGCTGCGACGTCGCTTTGTCGCGGAACCGGCTACGGCTCGTCGAGGAACGGGTAGCGGTGGTCGGTCGGCGGCACGAACGTCTCCTTGATCGTGCGCGCCGCGACCCACCGCAGCAGGTTCAGCGGCGAGCCGGCCTTGTCGTCGGTGCCCGACGCGCGCGCGCCGCCGAACGGCTGCTGGCCGACGACCGCGCCGGTCGGCTTGTCGTTGATGTAGAAGTTGCCGGCCGCGTCGCGCAGCGCGGTCGTCGCCTCGACGATCGCCGCGCGGTCGCGCGCGAACACCGCGCCGGTCAGCGCGTACGGCGACGTGCGGTCGACGAGCTCGCAGCGTGTCGTCCCACGCGCTGTCGGGATAGACGTGCAGCGTCACGATCGGGCCGAAGAACTCGTCGCTCATGTGGCGCACCATCGGATCCTCGGTCGTGAGCAGCGTCGGCCGCACGAACCAGCCCTCGCGGTCGTCGGTCTGTGCCGCCGGCGACGACCGTCATGCCGCGCGTCTCGCGCGCCTCGGCGATCGCGGCGGTGTGCTTGTCGAACGCGCCCTTCTTGATCACGGCGCCCATGAAGTTCGAGAAGTCGAGACGTCGCCGACCTTGAGCGAGTTGATCGTGTCGACCAGCTCGTCCTTCATCGCGTCCCACACGCTCTGCGCGACGTACACGCGCGACGCCGCCGAGCACTTCTGGCCCTGGTACTCGAAGCCGCCGCGCACGATCGCCGTCGCGAGCGCCTGCGGATCGGCGCGACGGGTGCGCGAGGATGAAGTCCTTGCCGCCGGTCTCGCCGACGAGCCGCGGGTAGCTGCGTGTACGCGTCGATGTTCTCGGCGACGCGCTTCCACATCATGCGGAACACGTCGGTCGAGCCGGTGAAGTGGATGCCCGCGAACTCGGGGTGATCGAGCAGGATGTTCGTCGTGCTGCGTGGCCGAGGCCCGGGATGAAGTTGATGACGCCCGGCGGGAAGCCCGGCCTCCTCGAGCAGCTGGATACGTGCGCCACGCGGCGAGCAGCTGGCGTCTCGGCCGGCTTCCACACGACGGTGTTGCCCATCAGCGCCGGCGCGGTCGGCAGGTTGCCGCCGATCGCGGTGAAGTTGAACGGCGTCAGCGCGAACACGAAGCCCTCGAGCGGCCGCAGCTCGCTCATGTTCCACATGCCGGGCGCGCTCTTCGGCTGCATCGCGGTAGAGCTGCTGCGCGTAGCTGACGTTGAACCGCCAGAAGTCGATCAGCTCGCACGCCGCGTCGATCTCGGCCTGGTGACACGGTCTTGCGACTGGCCGTGCATCGTCGCGGCGTTGATCGCGCATGCGCCACGGCCCGGCGAGCAGCTCGGCGGCGCTGCAGCAGCACCGCGGCGCGCGCCTCCCAGCGGCATCGCGGCTCCACTCGCGCCGCGCCTCGAGCGCCGCGCGGATCGCGCGCTCGGCGACGTCGGCGTCGGCGCGCGTGGAACCGCGCGACACGTGCTTGTGGCGGTGCGGCATCACGACCTCGCGGAGCTGCCGGTGCGCATGCGCTGGCCGCCGACGACGCACGGGATCTCGACGACCTCGCGCTCGATCTCGCGCGAGCGCCGCCTTGAGCCGCGCGCGCTCGGGGCTGCCGGGCGCGTAGCCGAGGACACGGCTCGTTGACGGGCTCGGGGACGTGCGACGATCGCGTCGTTCATGCGGGCACGTTTACCATGCGGCATGCGGATCTGGCTCGTGGCTCTCGTCGTCGCGCGTGTGCGCCGGCGCGCGCCTTCGATCGCACCGGGGTGGAGGCCGTCCTGGTGGCCCAGCAGGCCGCGTGGAATCGCGGCGATCTCGACGGCTACATGGCCGGCTACCTTCGCAGCAACGCGCTGATCTTCACGTCCGGCGGCAAGATCCGCCAGCGGCTGGCAGGACGCCTACGATCACTACAAGGCGCGCTACGGCGCCGACCGCGCCGCGATGGGCCAGCTCTCCTTCGAGCTCGTGGAGATCGATCCGATCGGGGCCGACGGCGCGGTCGCGCTCGGCCGCTGGAAGCTCACGGGCACCGAGCACGCGGGCGGCGGCGTGTTCTCGGTGATCCTCGAGCGACGCGCCGAGGGCTGGCGCATCGTGCACGATCACACGTCGCTCGATGCACCGTGACGCGGAGCCTCGACTCCCACGTGCCCACGGACGACGATTCGTACGCGATCTCGGATCTCGCCTGCGTATGATTCGCGCATGCGCACGCTGATCGCGATCGTCGTCCTCGGTGCCTGCGGCGGCGGCGACACGCCCGGCGTGCAGATCGTGATGAACGTCGAGCCGACGCGCCGGCGTACGGCGACGCGCCGTTCCCGACCGACGCGGTGCGCGACGGCGACCACTCGGCGGATCGCCGGGCTCGACGCGATCGTCGACGCGCCACATCGACCTCGTCGCCGCAGCACCTCGCGGCGCTCGACGGCTTCGGCCTGCGCCCGCTCGTCGAGTTCTTCGTCGACGGCGCGCTCGATCCGCGACGATCCCGCGCACACCGCCGCGTCGCCGATGCGCCGCGCTCGTCGATGTCGATCCGGCGTCGCCGGAGCACGGCCGCGTGATCGCCGATCGACTGGCGCTACGACGCCGAGCGCGACGTGCATCGCCGGCGCGCCGCGCGAGCGGCGCAGGTGCTGCGCGAAGGCACGCGCTACGCCGCGTTCGTCACGACCGACGGTCACGACGCCGACGGCGCAGCCGCTCGCGCGCGCCCGACGACTCGCCGGTCGCGCCGGCCGCGCTGGCAGACGACCGCCGAGGCGTACGCGAGCTCGACGCGTTGACCGCGCTCGCGACCGATCGCCGGCATCGCCGTGTTCACGACGCAGCACGCGAGCGACGCGCTCGTCGCCGCGCGCAACGCGATCGAACGCGCAGCCGTGCCGCCGCCGACGCTGGCGTTCGACGATCCGGCGATCGTGTTCGACACGCCGGCGAAGCTCGACGCGCTGCTCGGCCAGGCGACGCGCGACGACGACCGGGCCGCGCGCCGGCCTCGAGCAGCTGGGGCACCGACAACCCGACGGGCATCGCGCACGATCACGTCGCGGTCGTCGCGACCGGCACGATGACGATCGCGCGGTTCCGTCGGCGACGACACCGGCACCGACGGCCCCGAGGACGAGACGTTCACGATCGGCGCGACGGCGTGCCGCGTGCATCGCGATGGACACGATCCCGGTGACGTTCATCCTGCCGACGGCGCCGATGCCGGCCGACGGCTATCCCGGTCGTGATCTTCGGCCACGGCCTCGGCGGCAGCCGCGCACGACGCTGCTCGAACCTCGCCGAGCCGCTGACCGTCGCAGGGCTACGCGGTCGTCGCGATCGACATGTGGGGCCACGGCTCGCGCTACGACGCCGACCGACCACGGCAACAACCTCGGCGAGCAAGCCGGGCTTCACCGGCGATCGCGACGCTGCCCGACGGCTTCGGCGACGACACCGGGCATCGCGACGCACGTTCGACTTCTTCGAGGGCTTCATGAACGTCGCGCGATGCGCGACTCGATCCGCCAGTCGGCGCTCGACTTCGCGCGCGTCGCGCATGCTCGTCGCAGACCGAGCTCGATCTCGTCCGCGCTCGCCGGGCCGTACGCGACCACGCCGAAGCTCGACACGACGCGCGTCGCGTACCTCGGCGAGTCGTTCGGCACGATCGTCGGCACGCTGACCTCGCGGCGATCGAGCCGAGCATCGATCTGTACGTGCTCGACGTGCCGGGCGGCGGCATCGCTCGATCAGATCGCTGCCGAACAGCGCCGAGATCGGCGCGCTCGCGCTGCCGCTCGTCGAGCAGCATCTATCGCACGGACGGCACGCTCGATCGCTTCCACCCGCTCGTCGGCGCTCATGCAGGCGGTGTTCGACGGCGCGCGACCCGCTGACGTACGCGCCGCACGTGCTGCGCGATCGCTTCGCGATCGACGGCGCACAGCTCGGCGCCGCGCACGTCGTCGTGCATCGAGGTCGATCGGCGACGAGATCATGCCGAACGCGCGCACCGAGGCGCTCGCGCGCGAGCTTCGGCCTCGAGCGTGCTCGAAGCCGAACCTCGTCGCTGCCCGACGGCATGACGCAGGTCGCGTCGCCCGCGGCGGCAACGTCGACGGCCAGACCGCGGTCCTCGTGCAGTACGCGCCCGCGACGCACGGCTACAACTGGAGCGCGCGAGCACGGCAAGCTGCGAGTACAGCCGGGCTGTGCCGTTCGACGGCGACGATCCGTTCCCGAAGCTCGCCGCAGCCGATCACGATCACGCGAGCCGATCTACGAGACGCAGGCGCAGGTCGCGGAGATCCTCGCGACGTACTTCGCGGGCGGCGCGCCGCGCGTGCGCAGCACGCTGGCGCCGGTCGCGCGACTTCGACGGCGACGGCGTGCCCGACGCGCAGGACCCGTACCCGTACAATCCGTCGCGGTGATGCCCGTGATGCGCGTCGCGGTTCGCCGCCATCGCGGCCGCGACCGAGTAGCGCGGCGAGAAGCCGAGCTCGGACGCAAATGTAT